>PAHY01000028.1 GCA_002705055.1 Planctomycetota bacterium | reverse complement strand
TCTCTCTTCTCTTCGCTCTCTGCGCCTCTCGCTGTCGGCCGTGCACACCACAGCGGCAAGCGCGTCGTCGACTGCGGCTCGAAGGCGGTCGACCGGAAGGTCTCGGGGCCGGTCCAGGCGTCAAACAGGTCGCCGAGCAGCAGCAGAGTGGTGTCCGCCGACACCGCTTCCACCTGGGCGGCGAAGGCCGCAATCTCCGCCGGCGCCTCGGGGCGCAGGTGCAGATCGGTCCAGACCGCGAGCGGGCCGCCTGGCAGGACGAGGTCCGGCAGGACGCGCGACACCGGGGCAGCTTACGCCTCTCCGAGGGTCTGGCCCAGGCCGCGCTGTGCGGCGGCCGCCACGGCGGCCTCGGCGACGCAGAGGTCGAACAGGCCCATGCCCACCGACTTGAAGAAGCGGGTGCGCTCGCCGGGCCCCTGGGGCGCCTCGAGGCGCTCGCCGACTTCAGCTTGGAGGAGCTCGCTGCCGAGGGTGCGGATCTGCGCAGCCTGCAAGGCCCCGGAGGCGAGCGGCAGCCCGAGCTCTCCGGATTCCACGATGGCATGCGGGGTATCCACCCAGCAGGCTTCGAGGTCATGGAAGACGGCGTCGGGGTACTCGCGGACCTGCGCTTCGAAGGAACCGATCGCGATGCACAGCTTGCCGCGGTAACGCCCTGGGTCGTCGGGCAGCACCGGGCTGCGCGCGGTGGTGGCGGTGAGCACAATCTCGCTCTGGTCGAGCAGGGCGCCGGCATCCTTCGCGAGCTCGAACTCGACCCCGGGCGCTTCCTCGGCAAAGCGTTCGGCGAAGGCGGCCGACTCCGCGCGCGTCCGGCTGTACAGCATGACGCGCTCCAGCGCCCGCACCGCGAGCGCATGGCGCAGCTGCTCGACCGCCTGCGCCCCCACGCCGATCAGGCCCAGGGTCTTCGCATCGGGAGCGGCGAGGTGACGGATCGCCAGCCCGGAGACCGCCCCGGTCCGTCGGGCGGTCAGGGTCTTGCCCTCGAGCAGGGCGCGCAGCTGTCCGGTCTCGGCGTCGAACAGACTGACGATGCCGTCGATCAGCGGCAGGCCGCGCTGGGCGTTGCTGGGAAAGACGCTGACCAGCTTGGTGCTGATGCTGCGCTCTGTCCGGCAGGGCATCAGCAGCAGGCAGCTGTCCGGGGCCGCGCCCTCGATCGAGGTGCGCTCGGGCATCTCGAACTGCCCGGCTTCCTGCCTGCGCATCGCCTCGGCGACCGCCGCCATGGCCGCCTCGCAGTCGAGCGCGGCCAGGACATCCTGCGCGCTTAGGAACAGCATCGCTGCGCGAGCTCCGCTTCGAGTCGTTGCGAAGTGGGCGTGACCGCGAGGCCGCCCAGTCCGGTGCAGCGCACTTCACAGGGCATGCTCCGCCCGATCGAATCCATGGCGGTGATGACCTCGTCGAGCGGGATGATCGCGTCGAAGTTCGACAGCGCCATGTTGGCGCAGCTCACCGCGTTGCTGGCACCCAGCACATTGCGCCCGAGGCAAGGCACCTCGACGCGCTTGGCGACCGGATCGCAGATCAGTCCGAGCATGTTCTGCAAGGCCATCGAGGCCGCCGCCAAGGACTGCTGCAGGTTGCCGCCCGCGAGCTCGACCAGCGCGGCCGCCGCCATGCCGGAGCCGGCGCCGCACTCGGCCTGGCAGCCGGCCTTCTCGGCCGCGAAGGTCGAGTGCGTGGCGATGAAGGTGCCGATCATGCCGGAGGCCAGCATGGCACGGGTCATGTCATCCACGCTCGCGCCGCGGGTCTTGCCCGCGCCCAGGACCGATCCCGGCAGCGCGGCGCAGGCCCCGGCGGTGGGCGCGGCGACGATCACCCCCATCGAGGATTTCACCTCCATCATCGCGGAGATCTGCAGCGTGATCTCGTTGAGCAGGCCGAGGTCGAGCAGTTGGCCACCCTCGAGCGCCTGCTGAAAGTTCGGCGCCTGCGGACCGAGGATGCGATCATCGTACTCCGTGCCAGCCAGCCCGATCTCGACGGCGTTCTGCAGCAGCAGCACGATCTCGCGCATCTGCGCGAAGACCTCGTCGGCGCTCAGGCCGCCGCGCGCGCACTCGTACTCGACCGCCAGCTCCCACAGCGCGAGCCCCCGGCTTTCGTTGAAGCGCAGCATTTCTTCGCAGCTCTGAAACGGCAGCTGCAGGTCGCGTTGCCACGCAACGGGAAGCACCTGCTCCAGCTCCAGCCAGGAGCGAATCGGCAGCTTGCCCTGCCACTCCTGCCGCTCCTCGGAGGTCAAGTGGCGGTGGCCCTTGAGCTGAATCAGCTTGCCGTCATCGTGCAGACGCACCTCATGATCGAGAAAGGCGTCCGCCAGCTGCTGCGCCAGCGCGCGGCCGTCGCTCTCGAGGAAGATCAGCGTCTCGTGGCAATCCCCGGCGAGGCTGAGGGGCACGCCGTCGATCTCGAGCACCTCGATCATGCCGCCGCCGGTGGAGTCGGCCATCAGCTCGTGCGCGCCCTCGGCGTTCTCCAGCCGCAGCTTGTAGATGTTGGGGCTCGGCGCCGGGAAGTCGCAGATCTCGACCTGCAGATCGATGCCCGATTCAGCCATCCCACGCTTGAACTCGAGCAGGCGTTCGTCGGTGAGATCCCAGCCGAGCAGACCGCCAAACAGCCCCATATCCGAACCCTGAGTGTCGAAGGTGGTCGCCAGCGCGCCGCGGCGCTCGAGCTGCACATGCACGCGCTCGAGTCGTCCGCCCATCATGGAGCGCGCCAGCCGACCGATCCTCAGCGCCGCGGCGCAGTGAGAACTGGAAGCCCCGCGCATCACCGGACCGATGACGTCGTTGAAGATGCTCGGAGGTGACCCGGCCATGGAATCACGCTAGCCGGGCAGCGAAGCGCCGTCCAGCGAGATCAGTCCTTGTCGCCGCTCAACCCCAGGTCCTTCATCTTCTGCCACATCACCTTGCGCGAGATGCCGAGCAGTTCCGCGGCCTTGATCTTGCGGCCGCCGGTCGCCGCCATGGCCTTGCGGATCGCTTCCGCTTCGGCGCGGCGCACCACCTCGCGGAGCGGCAGGACTTCTTCGCTGCGCAGGTCCCCGGCCGGGCCGCCCGGGAAGAAGTGCTCGTCCCGCAGCACCCGGGCTCGGCCAGACAGCGCCATGGCCCGGCGCAGGCTGTTCTCGAGTTCGCGCACGTTGCCCGGCCATTCGTACTGCGCCAGCCGACGCAGCGTGTCTTCGGCGATGCGGTAGCGCCCCTCGGGATCGTGGCGGGCCAAGAACTCGCCGAGCAGCACCGGGATGTCCGCCGCGCGCTCGCGCAGCGGCGGAATATGCAGCGGCACCACGTTGAGGCGGTAGTAGAGATCTTCGCGGAAGGCACCGTCCTTGACGCGTTCAGGGAGGTCCGCCTTGGTCGCCGCGACCACCGCGGCATGAAACGGCTGCGAACGCGGCGAGCCCAGCGGCGTGTACTCCCGTTCCTGCAGGACACGCAGCAGCTTGGCCTGCGCTTCCAGCGGCAGATCCTCGACGTCGTCCAGGAACAAAGTGCCTTCGCCGGCCTGCGCGAACAGCCCTTCGTGATCCTCGTCGGCGCCGGTGAACGCGCCTTTGCGAAAACCGAACAGCTCGCCTTCGAGCAGGTTCTCCGGGATGGCCGCGCATGCAACCGGCACGAAGGCCTGTTCCGCCCGTTCGCTCGCGCGATGAATGGCGCGCGCGACGCGCTCTTTGCCGGTGCCGCTCGCGCCGGAGATCAGCACGGCTGCGGTCGAGGCGGCGGCCGCGGCAATCCGCGCCTGCACATCGCGCACCTGCAGCGAATCGCCGGTCAGCCCGGCTTCGCCCCCGCCTTCGCCTGCGCGCAGACGCCGGATCTCATCGCGCATCGCGCGCAGCTCATCGGCTTGGCGCACCAACCCCAGCAGGGCTTCGGTGGGGAACGGCTTCTGCAGATAGGAGAGCGCCCCCTGCTTCATCGCGTCGACGGCTTGCTCGACGGTGGCGTAACCCGTCATCACCAAGCAGATCGCCGGCGGATCCTGCTTGCGCGCGCGCTCGAGGATCTGGATGCCATCCGCGCCGGGCAGGCGCACGTCCGTGACCAGCAGATCGCAGGGGTGCTCAGCCAGCCAGGCCAGCGCGGCCGGCCCTTCGTGCAGCACCGTGACCTGGTGCCCCTCCTCGCGGAGTGCGTCCGCCAGCGGGATCGCCAGCGTCTTCTCGTCTTCGACCAGGAGGACTTCCATCGCCTTGCCCCTGCAAAAGGTGTACCGACCCCTTTCGCGAGGGATAAGATTCTTGCACTCATGCGCCTGGAATACACCCAGAATCTGCGACTCGAACAGCGACTTGTCCAGTCGCCGCAGATGATTCAGGCCATGCAGGTCCTGCAGCTCACCACCCCCGAGCTGCTCGACCGAATCGACGCTGAACTGGAAGATAACCCCTTCCTGGAATCCGGCACCGAGGCCGAAGAAGGCCCAGCCGAGTCGTCCTCCGAGACCGACGAAACCCCGCTCGAGGAGGCATTCGACCTCGACGAGCCGCTGCTCGAAGCCTTCCGCGGCGAGGGCCCGGTCGGCCGCGCCGGCGGCGACACGGAAGAGTTTGACGCGCTGCAGCAGGTCGCCGCCCCGGAATCCGAAGGGACCGAGGGCATCATGACCGAGCTGCGCATCCGCGACATTGACGCGGAAGAGATCGAGCACGCCGGCCTGCTGCTAGCCCAGCTCGACGAGCGCGGCTTCCTGCCGCAGGGCCTCGAGCCGATGGCCAAGATGATCGATGTTCCCGTCGAGGAACTCGAAGAGGCACTTGAGGATCTGCGCGAGGTCTCGCCCCCGGCGCTCGGCGCGGTGGATCTGCGCGAGTGCTATCTGCTGCAGCTCGAAGCGCTGCCCGGGGCGCACGAACTCGCCGAGGCGATCGTGCGCGACCACTTCGACGAGCTGCTCGCCAACAAGCTGCCGCAAATCGCCGACGCCCTCGAGATTGACCTCGCCGAGCTGCGCGAAGCCATCGAGGTGCTGGCGGGGCTCGACTCCCGCCCGATCGCCGGCTTCGGCGACGACACCGGCGCGCTCATCCTCCCGGACGTCGTGGTCGTCGAACGCAACGGCGAATACGAGGTCAGCCTTACCCGCGAGGGCCTGCCGGAGCTCCGCCTCTCCAAGGCCGCCCGCGACATGCTCGAGAAGGCCAAGGGCGATAAGCGGCTGCACGGCTTCCTGATGAAGAAGCTCGAGCGCGCGCGCTGGTTCCTGGATGCGGTCAACCACCGGCGCGAGAGCCTGCTGCGGATCGCCACCGCGATCGTCCAGCGCCAGCGCGAGTTCCTGGACTACGGCCCCGAGAAACTGCGCCCGCTCAAGATGCAGGAGATCGCCGACGCGGTCGGCGTGCACATCTCCACCGTCTCCCGCGCGATCCGCGGCAAGTTCGCCCAGACTCCCCAGGGCATCCTGCCGCTCAAAGCCTTCTTCTCCGGCGGCCAGCGCACCAGCCGCGGCGGGCAGCGCTCTCGGGTGGCCATCCAGGAGCGGATCAAGGCCATCGTCGACGCCGAGGACCGCTCGGCCCCGCTCTCCGACGAGGAGATCGTCCGTATCCTCCGCGAGCGGGACGGCATCAAGGTCGCGCGCCGCACGATCACCAAGTACCGCAAGGCGCTGGGGATCCCGGCCTCGACCATGCGGCGCTCCTACTAGCCAGCCTGGCTCTGGCCGCCCCGCCACCGGCTCGGGTAGAATGCGCGGCCGGTTTCCGCGCACCACGATGCCAACTGTCAAAGCCAACCAGGTCCGCAAGGGCAACGTCCTCATCCTCGACGGCGAACTCTACGTCTGCACCGACCACGAGTTCCGCAAGCCGGGCAAGGGTTCGTCCTTCAACCAGATCAAGTGCAAGCATCTCTCGACGGGCTCCTTCAAGTCGATGAAGATGAGCACCGACGAGACCCTCGAGGTCGCCTTCCTGCAGACCCGCCCGTGCACCTACTCCTATCCCGAAGGCGACAGCTTCGTCTTCATGGACAAGGAGAACTTCGAGCTCTACTACCTCAACGCGGATCTTGTCGGCGACAAGATGAAGTTCGTGCGCGACAACCAGGAGGTCAGCGTGACCTTCCATGAGGACATCGCGATCTCGCTCGAGCTGCCGGCGCACGTCGTGCTGCAGGTGACCGAAGCCGAGATCTCGGCCAAGGGCGACACCGTGACCAACGACAAGAAGGGCGCGGTCTGCGAGACCGGCCTGGCCGTGCGCGTCCCGCCGTACATCGACTCCGGCGAGTGGATCAAGGTCCACACCGATACCGGCGACTTCCTGTCGCGCGCCGACGGCCCGGACGCCTGATCAAGGCAGGCGCCACGAGTGCGCCAGCTTGCCCGCCCCGGCGAACAGCGTTTCTTCCGGGGCGATGAACAGCAGGTTGGAAGCCCTGCTGGTGTACGCACAGGCAAAGGTCTCGGCCTGCTGGGCGAAGCGGCTGGTGTCGTGCGCCTCCCAGAACAGCGAGCCCCAGTAGGGATTGAAGGCCTGAGCGACGGTGCTGGCCAGCTGCTGGACGCGCCGGTCGAGCTGCTTCAGCTCGCGCCGCTTGCGCGCCACCTCGGCGAGCAGCACGCTGCGCCCCGCGTTGTACTCCTCGTTGGCGATGACCCGCCCGTCGAGGTGCAGGCCGTCTTCCTGCCGTGAGCGGTCCATGGCGTTGAGGCCGAACTTCATCCGCGCCACTTCGCGTGAGAGCTTCTGCCGGAAGCCGCGCAGCGCCTCGACCTCTTCGATCATGATCGACCAGTTGCGCCGGGTCATGACGTCGGCTTCGAGCTCCTCGACCACCAGCGCGGTGCGCCAGCCGAAGTTCTTCTTGGACTTGACGACGTCGTCGTAGATGTGGTCGCCGACGAACAGGATCTGATCGGGGTGCACCCGGAGCGCCGTCTGCAGATCAGACTGGTTGCCTCCGGAATAGACCACATTGCGCTTCGGCCGCGTGGTCTCCTTGCCGGTCGCGACCTCGACGAAGGGACGCCCTTCGGTGAAGAAGCCCGGCTTGCGCGCCGCGACGATCATCCAATCAAAGAAGCTCTCCCAGCCGGTGTAGCCGCGCCCGGTCTCTTGGAAGAGGTACTCAAGCAGCACCGAGGCGTACTCCGGCTCGCTGTTGGTGAGCAGAAAGATCTTCTTCCCCAGCGAGCGCAGTCGGTGCAGCATCTCGGGAAGGTCCGGATCGAGCACGATGAAACGCCCCGGGTCGGCCCGGATCGCGTCCTTGATCGAGTCATCCTGGTGCGAGGCGTCGGTGCAGCTGCGGATCGTGTCCCAGACCTGCGCGTACTCGCTGAAGCCGTTCGCCTCCCAGGCCTCGCGCTGCGCGTCGAAGTGCTCGACCGCTTTGGCGAACAGGTTGACCTCGGGCAGCGAGAACAGCGTGTCCACCGGCGAGAAGCGCTTCTTTTCGACGCCCACCCGCTGTTCGCGATAGGTGCGGGTGATGACGCGCTGCTCCAGCGCCTGCAGGCCGTGGTAACCCCGCCCGACGTAACCGTGGCGGTCAAGCTTCAGAATGTTGCCTTCTTGGCGATCGACCACGAGCCCGCGCATCGCGAAGGCGGACTCACCGTGATCCAGCTCGAAGTCCTGCGGAAAACCGGCGCGGTAGAGCTTCTCGAACACCACCTCGAGCGTGAGCTGCTCCAGCTCGGCTTGGCGATAACGCGCCAGAGTGTAATCGAGGTCGAAGCCAACCACCTTGATGTGATTGAAGTCGATATCGCGGTTGACGTAGACCAGGCGTTCGCCCGGCGCGTAGAGGTTGCCCAGACTGCGGAACAGATGAGTCAGGGTCTCCGACTCGGATGGCGTATCGGGGTGATTCATCGCTCCGTGTAGCGGCTCGCCGGAGGACGTATTCCTCGCTTTCCCCCAGCGCGCGGCCGGGCTAGCCTACCAGGGCCGATGGCCGCTCGTCCGACCGTGTTCCTCGATCGTGACGGCACTCTGATTCGCGAAGTGCCGTACCTGGCCTCGGCCGAGCAGGCCGAGCTGCTGCCGGGCGTGGCCGAGGCGCTGGCTAGTCTGCACCGCGCCGGTGCGCAGCTGATCGTGGTCTCGAATCAGTCGGGGATCGCGCGCGGCCTGCTCGACGACGGCGATCTGCTGGCGATTCAGCAGAAGATGGACAGCGAACTGGAAGCATTGGGAGCACGCATTGATGGTTACTATCACTGCCCGCATCACCCCAGCGTCGGCGTGCCTCCGCAGCGACGCCGCTGCCGCTGCCGCAAGCCGCTCCCTGGCTTGCTCGAACGCGCCGCGCAGGACTTCGAGATCGACTGGCAGCGCAGCGCCGGCGTCGGCGACGACGTGCGCGACCTCCAGGCCTTTGCCGCCATGGAGATCCCCTCGGTGCTGGTCGGGACCGGCAAGGGACGACAGGCGCGCCAGAAGCTGGCCGAGCTGGGCAAGGACCCCGATCTTTACGCCGGACACCTCGCCGAGGCCGTGCCCTGGTTGCTGCACCAGACTCGTTTGGCACGGACCTAGTGCAACATCCTGGATCCCCCTGCGAGGACGGCTGACTTGGCCCAGGTCGCCTGCTAGCATGGAGCGAAGCCATGTTCGCTGACTCGTCCGAAACCCGTCTGCTCGTACTGGGCCGCGATCCTGACACGGATCTGCTGTCCCTGCTGCGGGCCTGGTATCCGGGTGCCAGCTTCGTGCTCGAGCGTGGCGAGCTCTCCTCGTGGCTCGGCGGGCTTTGGCACCAGCCGCCCGATGGCCTGGTGCTGTTTGGCGATCGCCTCGAGCCGGCGGAACTGCAGGCGCTGGGCGCCTGGCTCCACGAGCATCCGCAGCTCCCGGCCTTGCTGGTGACGGGCTCGCGCGGCTCCTTCGGCGCCGAGTGGGTGCTGGCCCATCCTGGCCTGCGCCTGCTGCCCACGCCCTGGACGGCCGAGGCGCTGCGGCGCATCCTGGGCCGCCCGGAGGCACCCCTCGCCGCCAGCGCATCGACCGCGCCTGCCGCCGAGGCCAGCGAGCCCGCCTCACAGCCAGCGCCCCCGCCCGCGGAAGGCAGCCCGCCTCCGGCCTTCGCTGCCGAGTTTCTGGACGGACTGATCGAGCGTGTCCGCGATCCCCTGGCCAGTCTGTCCGGCTATCTGCAGCTCCTGCAGTCCGAGTCGGCGAACGGTGCTCTGGTGCGGCCGGCCCTCGAAGCCGCCCGCGAACTGGACGGCGTCCTCGAGTCACTCCACCTCGCCTCGGAAGGCTGGAGCCCGCACCCAAGCCGCCACAGCGGCGAACACCTCGCCGTGGAAGCGCTGAAGGAAGCGCAGCGGGCTGGCTGCGAAGTCGCCTTCGAGAGCGAGGCCGACTTTCTGCTCCGGGTCGATCCGCGACTCACCACGGCCGCGCTGCAGACTGCACGCGTGCTGCTGGTGCGTTTCGGCGGTGGCGGGGAGCTGCGACTGCGCTGCCACAACCAGGGCCCGGCCGCCGAGATCGCCTGGGAACTTCACGATGCGCCCGATGTGCCATCGGGTAGCCGGGTCGAAGTCCCGCCTTTCCTCCGTCTGCTGCTCGATCGCTTCGCCGCGCGCTGCGGCGCGAGCACAGTCTTCGAGTGTGCTGCGGCTGGCGTCCCCCGCCGCGCCGGCCTGCGCTGGGCCGAGAGCGCCCAGGTCGCGCTGCGTTAGGCCTCGAGAAACTCGCCGCCGACGTTGAAGTACAGCGCGAGGTGGTAGAAGAACAGGAGCTGATAGAAGGCGAGGACCAGGAACACGCCCTTGCGCACGTTGGGGAAGTTCTTCATCAGGCAGAACAGCAGAGCGCCGATGCCGATCCCCAGGTTCTTCCAGGTGTAGAAGGCCGGCACTCCCAGGTTGAGCAGCAGCTGCGCCACCGGGTTGCCTTCTGCGCCGCCGCGCTGCAGATAGATCAGCGTGAAATGGGCGTCGAGAAAGTTGAGCGCCAGGAACAGGGTGAGCGCGCCCCAAACCTTGGTGCCGTAAACGTCCACGAAGGTCCGCTCCCCGCCCTCGGCGTACGGCAGGCCGCGCCGCTTGCCGCCGAAGAAGCTGTAGCGCGACAGCGCAGGGGTGGGCTGCGCGCGACGATCGGGGCGCTCATTGCCTTCCGCGTCGATGAAGTAGCCGGGGCGCGGCTGGCGCGCTTCCTGTTCTGGCTCCTGCGGAGGCTGCGAAGGCGAGTCGCTCATGCCTAGTGAGTGCTCTTCACCCGAAACACGGCCATGGCGGTGAGGAAGAAGATCACCAGATCGAGCACCAGGGACTGGTTCTCGATGTAATAGAGGTCGTAGTCAATGTTCTCGTGAATCGGCGAGCGTCGCGCCTCGGAGACCTGCCAGAGCCCGGTGATGCCCGGCTTGGCGTCGAGGCGCAGCTTGTCGACCGCGGTATAGGACTCGACGATGAACGGCATCTCGGGGCGCGGGCCGACCAGCGACATCTCGCCGCGCAGCACGTTCAAGAACTGCGGCAGCTCATCCAGCGAGGTCGCGCGCAGAATCCTGCCCAGGCGCGTCACCCGAGGATCCTGTCCGCTGCTGGGTGAGACCGCATCGCCGCACATATGCGTGTACATGGTGCGGAACTTCAACATGCGGAAGGTGCGACCGCCCTGCCCCACGCGTACCTGGCTGAAGAACACCGGCCCGGGCGACTCACGCTTGATCATGAAGGCGAGCAGCAACAGGATCGGCAGGCACACCGTGAGGACCAAGAGAGAGGTCGTCACGTCGAGCATCCGTTTGGCCGCCCGGTAGATCGGACGCGTGGGATCGACCGAGGGCGTGATCAGCGGCACCGAGTCGAGGTTGTCGACCGTGATGCGGCGCGAAAAGAAGTGATAAAGGCGCGGGACGACCTGGTACTCGATGTCGACGTCTTCCAGGCGCGAACAGAGGTCGACCAGCTCGTCTTCTTCCATGCGGGGCGAAGCCACGAACACCCGGCTGATCCCGTAGGCCTGCTTCAGCCGCGCGAGGTCCTTGCGACCGCCCAGGATCGGATGGCCGCGCAGCACGTCGCCGTGGCGATCCGTGTCGTCATCCAGGAAGCCGACAAAGCGATAGCCCAGCGTGGGGAAGAGCCGCAGCTTCTGCTCGAGCCGCAAGGCCATGGCCTCGGTGCCGAAGATCGCCACGTTGGTGTTGCCGAGTCCCTTCGAGTGGAACCAGCTCAAGAGCTGGAAGGCCAGCCCGCGCTGAATCACCATCAACACGAAGATGGTGAAGAAGACGAACAGGAACAGAATCCTGGACAGCGATTCGACGCTGCCCTCGAGCTTGAAGAAGCCGTAGATCGGCTCAAGCAAGCGGTACAGCAGGTTGCCCTGTTCGGACGGGGTGGTCTGGTCGCCGGGGCCAAGGAACAGGATCGCCGTCGAGCTGACGAAGAAGGAGGCGACGCTCGCCTTGAACAGCGCCTGGTACTCCTCGACGTTGAGAATCGACTTGCGCCAACGGTAGAGGCCGAAGGCCCAGAACGCCGCCAGCGTGATGCCCGTGATCAGGACAAAGACCTGGCCGTAGGTCCCGAGCGAGAGCTGAATGCCCGGTTCGACCCAGGTGAATAGCTGAAACCCGAGGTAGCAGCCCAATAGGACCAGCAGACCATCGACCCACACCTGGAGGATGATGAAACAGGTGTCGAAGTTGGTCCGGAACCAGCTCATCGCGGACAGATCGAAGCAGCGCCCCGCGGCACCGTTCGAATCAGGATTCTAACGAAAGCCCACCTAGGAACGCAGGGAGCCCCCGAGTCTTTCGGCGGCTTCGCCGATCTTCCTCAAGAACTTCTGCTCTTCCTTCTCGGAGAGAGTGCGGTCTGCGGCCTGCAGAGTCGCGTGGAAGGCCAGGCTGCGCTGCCCCTGTTCGGCCAGCGCACCCTCCTCATAAACGTCGAAGAGCTGCAGATTGACCAGGATTTTTCCCCCGGCCTGACGCAGCGCCGCGTCCACTTCGGCGAAAGGCAGCTCGGCCGGGAGGGCCAGCGCCACATCGCACTTGATCGCCGGGAACTTGGAGGGGGCCCGGAAGGCGGCCTCCTGATTCTGGGCGGCGAGCAGCGCCTCGAGATCGATCCGCACCGCCATGAGCTTGGCCTCGCTCAGATCCAGGGCCGCGCGGACTCGCGGATGGATCGCGCTGACCAGCATCGCGCCGTCTCCGTAGGCCAGAATCTGAGCCGGATGCGCCCAACCGGGCAGCGACGCGGCCGCCTCGACGGTCTCAGCGGTCCAGGCCACCCCCGCCGTGCGCAGCAGGTCTTCGGCCAGGCTCCGGGCCCGCCCGAAGGCGCTGCCGGGGCCGTGATGCTTGGCCTCGCCGCGCTGCCAGAGCAGGATCGACAGCCAGCGCCGCTGCGTGGGCAGAGCATCACCCTGAGGGAAATAGCCCTTGCCGAACTCAAACAAGGCTCCGGCAGGATTGGCTCGCCAGTTTCCGGCCGCCTGATCGAGCAGACTGGGCATCGAATCCTGCCGCACCAGATCGACCTGATCCTGCACCGGATTATCGACGATCACGAAGTCGCCGCGCGCGGCGCTCAGATGCTGCACCCAATCCGCATGCAGGAAGGTGTATCCCTGCGTCTCGAAGGCCTCGTGAGCCCCCATCAGCCGCGCGCCTAGGCGTCGCGTGAGCTGGCGCATCGGGTCGGCGAAGATCGCCTCGATCGGCGCGGCGAGCGGACGCGCTTCAATGCGGTGATACCCGGCCAGACGCCCCACCTCTTCGACGAGGTCGATCGGCTTGCGGACATCCTTGCTGGAGCGCCAGCTCGGGACCTCGACGCGGAGGGAAGCTCCGTCGAGCTCAACGCCAAAACCCAGGCGCTGCAGGAGGTCCACGACCTCCTCCGGAGCCAGCGGCAGCCCCAGCAGCTCGGCGGTTCGCTTCGGATCCAGCTCGAGACTGACCTCGTCTGCAGCTGAGGAGCCGGCGGTGCGGGCTGGGCCGAGAACGCGCGCGTCCGGGCGCAGCTCCTGGAGCAGCGCGACGAAGCGCTCGACGGCCTGCCAGGTCCCGGCCGGGTCGAGGGTCTTCTCGAAACGGCTGGACGCCTCGGTGCGCAGGTTCAGACGATGCGCGGTGCGGCGCACCCGTGTGGGCGCGAAGTGAGCGGCCTCGAGCAGGATCGTCTCGGTCTCGGGACCGACCTCGGAGTTGGCGCCGCCCATGACGCCGGCGAGCGCGACGCCGCCTTCGGCATCGGCGATCAGCAGATCCTCGCCGTGGAGGCTGCGCTCCTGGTCGTCGAGGGTGGTCAGCTTCTCGCCGGCCTCGGCACGACGCACCCGAATCAGATCGCCACGCACCTTCGAGCGATCAAAGGCGTGCGTTGGCTGCCCGGTTTCGAGCAGCAGATAGTTGGTGAGGTCGACGAGCAGATCGATCGGACGCTGACCGACCGCCCGCAGGCGCCGTTGCATCCAGGCCGGCGAGGGGCCGGGCTCACCTTCGAGCGAGACCTCAAGCCCGGCATAAAAGCGGCAGGACTCCGGATCCTCGATGCGGATGGCGAAGCGCCCATCCGGCTCGGCGGGAGCCTCTTCGCGCTCGACCTGCGCCAGCTTCAGAGGCTTCAGTTCGCGGCCCAGGATCGCCGCCAGTTCGCGCGCGAATCCATAGTGACCCCAAAGATCCGGCCGGTGCGTGAGCGACTTGTTGTCGAGCTCGAGCACGAAGTCCTTCAGGCCGAGGTACTCGACGAGCGGGACGCCCACCGGGGCGTCTTCGGGCAGCTCGAGGATGCCGCCGTGCTCATCCGAAAGTTCGAGTTCACGCTCGGAGCAGATCATCCCGCAGGACTCCTCGCCCCGCAGCTTGGCTCGCTTGATCTTGAGATCACCGGGCAGCTTGCTGCCGACCGGCGCGAAGGCGATCTTCAGACCGGCGCGCACATTGGGAGCGCCGCAGACCACTCCAACCGTCTCGTCGGCACCGTAGGCGACGCGCGTCACCGACAGCTTGTCGGCGTTCGGGTGCTGCGCGCGTTCGAGCACTTCGCCCACCACGACGTCGGCGATGGCTGCGCCGACCTCTTCGATCCCCTCGACCTCGGCAGTGTGCAGCGAGAGCAGTTCGGCGATGCGCTCGGCGGAGAGGTCGCTCAGATCGACGTAATCGTTCAGCCAGTTCAGGGAAATCAACATGGCGGAATCAGGCGGGGAACTGACGGAGGAAGTCGAGCGAGCCGCTCATGAACCAGCGGATGTCATCGATGCCGTAACGCAGCATGACGATACGCGACAGCCCCAGGCCGAAGGCAAAGCCGCTGTATTCGTTCGGGTCGACGCCAGCCGACTCGAGCACGTGCGGGTGCACCAGCCCGCCCGGCATCAGCTCGATCCAGCGCGACCCCTTGCAGACCGAGCAGCCGGACTGGCAGAAGGGACAGCGCGCGTCGAGCTCGAAGCCGGGCTCGACGAAGGGGAAGAAGCCGGGACGCAGCCGCGTCTCGAGCTTGCGCCCCATGACCCCCTCAATGAGGGTGTTCATGGCATGCAGCATGTGGCCGACGCCCACGCCCTTGTCGACGACGAGGCCTTCCATCTGGTGGAAGGTATGCTCGTGCGTGGCATCGAGGGTTTCCTGGCGGAAGACCCGCCCCGGCGCCACGACCCGCAGCGGCGCCCCGTACTCGCGCAGCGCGCGGACCTGGACCGGCGAGGTGTGGGTGCGCAGGACCACCCCGCTGCCATCCCCTTTGCGCGCCTCTTCGGGCGTAATCCAGATGGTGTCGTGCGACTCCCGCGCCGGGTGATCGCTGGGAATATTGAGCGCGTCGAAGTTGTTGGCCTCGAGCTCGACTTCGGGCCCATCCGCGATGCGGAATCCCATCGACAGGAACAGGTCCTCGAGCTCGCGGGTGATCGCGCTAATCGGATGCTGCCCCCCGCCCGGGAGCCCCGGCCCCGGCAGCGTGGGGTCGAAACCCGCCCCCGACAGCTCGGCCTCGAGGGCGGCTGCGTCCAGGGTGGCCCGCTTGGCATCCAGCGAAGCCTGAATCGCCGCCTTGACCTCGTTGGCCAGCTGACCCATCAGCGGCCGCTCTTCGGCCGGCAGCTTGCCGAGCGACTTGAGCGCGGCGGTGATGTCGCCCTTACGACCAAGGAGGCCGACCTCGATTGCTCGAAGGTCGGCCTCGGTCGAGGCGGATTCTACTGCGGCCAAGCCTTCGCCCCGCAGTTCCTCGAGACGTTCGCGCATGGCAGCGTGTCTCCGATCAGGCAGCGAGAGCCTTCTTGGCGGCCTCGGCGACCTCGCCAAAGGCGACCGGATCGTGGAAGGCCAGTTCGCTGAGCGCCTTGCGGTCGATCTCGATGCCGGCCTTCTTGCAGCCGTGCATGAACTTCGAGTAGCTCAGGCCGTTGGCGCGCGCCGCAGCGTTGACGCGCTGGATCCACAGGCGGCGGAACTCACGCTTCTTGTTGCGACGGTCGCGGTAGGCGAAGTTGCCCGAACGCAGCAGCGTCTCTTTGACGGTGCGAAGCAGGCGATGACGGGCACCCCAGTAGCCTTTGGCGCGCCGCATCAGGCGGCGACGACGGCGGACGCGGGGGACGACGTTACGTGCGCGGGTCATTTCCTTGTCCTCGTAGGATTAGGCGCCCATCGCGCGACGATAGTTGGCGGCGATCTTCCCGACCACGTAACCGGCTCGACGCAGGTTTCGACGGCGCTTGGGAGACTTCGACGACAGGAGGTGCCGGGTCATCTGGTGACCCCGCTTGACTTTGCCGGTCTTCGTGAGTTTCACGCGACCGGAGACGGATTTGCGAGTTTTCTGCTTGGGCACGGCTATTCCACGTGGCTTAGGTCCAAAGAAGCGAAAGATTGTACAGCAAGGGCCGCGGCGGTCAAGCCGCGCCACCCCCACCTTCGGGCGCCTTTTCCGGCGCCGGCTCGGCCTCGGGGGCCTGGGCCTCGGGCTGCGAGCCAGCCTCTTCGGCCTCGGCGCCGGCCCCTTCGGCCTCGGACGCCTCCACCTGGGGGGCCTCCTCGTCCTCGCTGGGCTCTGGGGCTTCGGCGGGCTTGGCCTTGGGCACGTAGCCGGCCTTGCGGGCCAGCAGAATGTTCATTCGGCGGCCTTCCATCCGCGGCGAGCGCTCGAGCTTGGCGATGTCCTCGAGCATCTCGACGACCCGCTCCAGCACCTCGCGGCCGAGGCTCTGGTAGGCCATCTCGCGGCCACGGAACAGACAGGTGACCTGCACCTTGTTGCCGGCCTCCAGGAACTCACGCGCCTTCCGCACCTTGATTTCGACATCGTTGATGTCGATCTTGGGGCGCACCCGGATTTCCTTGAGCACCGAAGACTGAGTCTTCGGCTTGCCGCGCTGCTTCTTCTTCTGCTCGTACTTGAACTTGCCGTAGTCCAGAATCCGGCAAACCGGCGGGCGAGCATTGGGAGCGACCTCGACCAAGTCGAGGCCAGCCTCTTCGGCCATTTTCAGTGCCTTGGAGGTGGGCATGGCGCCCACTTGATTTCCTTCCGCATCGATCAGGAATACTTCACGGATGCGGATACGGCGGTTCACCCGATACTTTTCCTTCTCGGGTGGGCCGAATCGTCTTCTCTTGCGCGGTGGGATGGTCTTACCTCAGTGAATCAGGGCGCATCGGTTGATGCATTGCCGTCGGTGTCCGGTAGGTCGAGAGCGAGGCCGAGTTCAGCCAGTTGCTCGGAATCGACCGGAGCCGGGGCCTCCGTCAGCGGGCAGCTTCCGGAAGCAGTCTTGGGGAAAGCGATGACGTCGCGGATCGAGGCCGCGCCAAACATCAGGGCATAGAGGCGATCCAGGCCGATGGCAAAGCCGCCGTGCGGCGGTGCGCCATAGCGGAAGGCCTCCATCAGGTGCGTGAAGCGCACCTCTGCCTCTTCGGGCGGGATGCCGATCGCGCTGAAGAGAGTCTGCTGCAGATCGCGGTCGTGAATCCGGATCGACCCCGAACCGAGCTCGACGCCGTTCAGCACCAAGTCGTAGGCACGGGAGCGCACGCCGTCCTTCTGGCCAGCGGCGAGCGCCTCGACGTCTTCGAGGACCGGGCTGGTGAAGGGGTGGTGCGCCGGATGCCACTCGCCCTCGTCGCTCTCCTCGAAGAGCGGAAACTCGGTGATCCAGACCAGCCGATCTGCTTCGCCCACCATCTCGGCGAGCTCGGCAGCTTTGCGCCGGACCGCATCCAGCGCGACCAGCGCGCGGCGCGGGAGATCGGCGATCGTGACCACCAGATCGCCGGGCTGGGCCTCGAGCGCAGCCAGGAAGGCCGCGCCGGCATCCCCTTCCAGGAATCGGCTGAGCGGGCCGGTGGCGCCGTCTTCGGTCACCTTGCACCAGGCCGCGCCGCCGGCGCCGGCATCCTTGGCAGCCTGCTCGATCTGATCGATCTGCTTGCGGCTGAGGGAAGCGCCGCCGGGCACACGGAAACCCCTCACCCAGCCGCCCTTCTCGAGGACGCCGTCAAAGACCATGAAGCCCAGCTGCCCGCCCGGTCCGGCCAGGTCGACGATCTCGATCGGGATCCGCAGATCGGGCTTGTCCGAGGCGTACTTCTGAATCGCCTCGGCGTAGGGCATCCGCTCGAAGGGAGCACTCAGCTCGCGACCCAGCACGTCGCGATAGAGCGCGACCACCACCGCCTCGACCAGAGCGTAGACATCCTCCTCGGTGACGAAGGACATCTCGAGGTCGAGCTGAGTGAACTCGGGCTGGCGATCGGCGCGCAGATCCTCGTCGCGCATGCAGCGGGCGATCTGGAAGTAGCGATCCAGCCCCCCCACCATGCAGAGCTGCTTGAAGACCTGCGGCGACTGCGGCAGGGCGTACCACGAGCCGGGCTTGACCCGGCTGGGCACCAGATAGTCCCGCGCGCCCTCCGGGGTGCTGCGGGTCATCATGGGCGTCTCCACCTCGATGAAGTCCCGCCCCTGCAGGGTGGTGCGGATCGAGTGGTTGGCCCGCGAGCGCAGCTCCATGAGGCGCTTCATCGGCGCCCGACGCAGGTCCAGATAGCGGTGCTTCATCCGCAGCTGCTCCGGGGCATCGAGCTCGTCGAGCACCTCGAAGGGCAGCCGCTGGGCGTGGGACAAGACCTGGACCGTCTCGACCAGGACTTCCACCTCGCCGGTGTCGCGGTCTTCGTTCTTCTGTCCGGCGATCCGCGGACGGACGGTGCCGGTGATCTGAATCACGTCCTCGGCGTGCAGCGCGTCCAACGCGGGACCGGCCTCGGCGGGCGCATCCTCGTCGGCGATCAGCTGCACCAGCCCTGCACGGTCACGCAGGTCGACGAAGAAGACTCCCCCGTGGTCACGGCGATTCGCCGCCCAACCGCACAGCTGGACCTTCTCGCCGATGTGCTCTGCGCGCAGGTCTCCGCACCGATGCGTCCGCCAAGAAGCGGACGTGCTCATCGGCGGCGGGCGAGGCGCTCACGCATCAGGGCACGGCGCAGAGCCATTTGGGCTCGCACCAGATCGATCTCGGCCTGGGTTTCCAGCATCCGGCCACGAGCCCGCTCGACAGCGGCGCGTGCCCGTTCGAGGTCGATTTCGTCCGGCTTCTCGGCCGAGCGCGTCAACACCGTGACCACGTTGTTCCGAACCTGAGCAAAGCCATCGTGGATGACGTACTCAATCTGCTCGCCCTGCGCCGTGCGCGCGCGCAGCAGGCCGGATTCGGTCAGCGAAGTCATCGCCGCGTGGCGCGGCAGAATGCCGAAGGAACCGTCCTCGCCCGGGAACTGCACGGAGACAGCTTCGGTTTCGAGAAGGACCCCTTGCGGGGAGACGACCTTCAGGGTCAGGGTGTTGGCGCTCATGCGAGGAGCCGCAGTTTACTACAGGGTCTTCGCCTTCTCGACAGCCTCGTCGATCGAACCGACCATGTAGAAGGCCTGCTCGGGGAGGTCGTCGTGCTTGCCGGCGAGGATCTCTTGGAAGGACCGGACGGTGTCTTCCTTCGAGACGAATCGGCCCGGAGTGCCGGTGAAGGACTCCGCAACGAAGAAGGGCTGGGAGAGGAAGCGCTGCAGACGACGGGCGCGGTGCACGACCAGCTTGTCCTCGTCCGACAGTTCTTCAATACCCAGAATGGCGATGATGTCGCGCAGGTCCGCGTAGCGCTGCAGCATCCGCTGCGCCTCGGTGGCGACCGCGTAATGCTCTTCGCCGATGACCTGCGGGTCCAGCATACGGGAGGTCGACTTCAGCGGGTGCACCGCCGGGTAGATGCCCAGTTCGGTGATCGCGCGGTCGAGCAGAATGGTCGAGTCCAGGTGCGCGAACGAGGCCACCGGCGCCGGGTCGGTGAAGTCGTCAGCAGGCACGTAGACGGCCTGCATCGAGGTGACCGAGCCCTTGGTCGTCGAGGTGATGCGCTCTTGCAGCGCGCCCATCTCGGAGCTGAGGGTCGGCTGGTAACCCACCGCCGAGGGGATACGACCGAGCAGCGCCGACACTTCCGAACCCGCCTGAACGAAACGGAAGATGTTGTCGACGAACAGCAGCACGTCCTTGCCCTGGACATCGCGGAAGTACTCCGCCATGGTCAGACCCGACAGCGCCACGCGCAGACGCGCGCCCGGGGGTTCGTTCATCTGACCGAACACCAGAACCGCGTTATCGATCACCGCCGCCTTCTCGCCGGATGCGGTGGTGAACTCGGCCTCGGTCATTTCGATCCAGAGGTCCGTGCCTTCACGAGTCCGCTCGCCCACACCGCAGAACACCGAGAAGCCACCCTTCTCCACCGCGGTGATTCGGATCAGCTCCTGAATGAGCACGGTCTTGCCGACACCCGCGCCACCGAACAGGCCGATCTTGCCGCCCATCGCGAAGGGGCACAGCAGGTCGACGACCTTGATGCCGGTTTCGAACACCTGGGAGACCGCTTCCTGCTCGTCGAAAGCCGGAGCGGGACGGTGGATCGGCCAGGTCTCTTCCGCGTTGACGGCGCCCTTGAGCTTGTCGTCGAGCGGTTCGCCCAGCAGGTTGAAGACACGACCGGTGGTGACCTCACCGACCGGCACGCTGATCGGGGCGCCGGTCGCGTTGGCGGGCATGCCACGACGCAGACCGTCCGTGGACGACATCGCGATGCAACGCACCATGTCATCGCCGAGGTGCTGCGCGACCTCGAGGGTCAGATCCGAATCGCCTTCACGAGGAATCTTGATCGCCTCGTAGATGGCGGGCAGGCCCCCGTCGAAACTGACGTCGACAACGGGACCGAAGATCTGCTTGATGGATCCTTGGGAACTCATGGTTCAGGCTAACTGGAGGATCAGAGGGCTTCCGCGCCGGAAACGATCTCGGTGATCTCTGCGGTGATCTTGGCTTGACGCGCCCGGTTGTAGAGACGCGTGATGTCCTTCTTCATATCGCCGGCCGCGTCGGTCGCGTTCTTCATGGCGAAGCGGCGCGAGGCGTATTCGGAAGTGACGGACTCGAGCAGCGCGTGGTATACCCGCGTCTCGAGGTAACGTGGGACCAGGCGGCCGAGGAGTTCGGGGCCACCCGGTTCAAGAATCGCGTCGCTGGCGGGCCCGTCGGAGTCCGCCGGAGCGATCGGAAGGAAAGTCACGACCTGCGGGTCGTACTTCACCATGGAAACGAAGCTGGTGAAGGCCAGCTTCAGTTCGGAGAGCTGCCCCATGCGGAAGGCCGAAACCAGAGCGTTGCTGACCGCAGCGGCTTCGCTGAAGTCGATCGACTCGAGGTTGACGGTGTCGAAGTAGCCTTCGACGGTGTACTTCATGCGCTTGGCATGATCCATGGCCTTGCGCCCGATCACGTACAGCCGGAACTCACGCCCTTCGGCGCGCAGACCGTCGAGGTAATCCTCGACCGCGCGCTGGATGTTGGCGTTGTAAGCACCGCACAGGCCGCGATCCGACCCGATGAGCAGGACGCCGACCGGCGCGTCCGGGTTGGGAGCCGAGAACAGCGGGGCCGCGTCGCCGGCGGCTTCGGGCTCGGAAGCCACTGCGCCGGACAGACCGCGAACCAACTCTTCAATCTCGACGGTGTACGGCTTGGCCGCCACCGTGGACTCCTGGAAGCGCCGCAGCTTGGTCGTCGCCACCATCTCCATGGCGCGGGTGATCTTTTGGATGTTCCCGACGCTGGTGATGCGCTGACGAAGGTCGCGAATGTTGGCCACGGCTTAGCTCCTGGGCTTAGACGAACTGTCCTTTGAACTTCTCGCAGGCGGCTTGGACCTTGTCCTTGAGCTCATCGCTCCACTTGGTCTTCCAGCCGTCGAGCTCCGTCATGAGGTCGGGGTGCTCAGCCTGCATGTACTCGGCGAAGCCTTCGACGAAGGCCGGCGAACGATCGACGGCGACGTCATCGAGCATGCCCGAGGTGCCGGCGTAGATCTGCACGATCTGATCCGAGTTCTTGAGCGGCTTGTACTGACCCTGCTTGAGGATCTCGACCAGGCGCGCACCCCGATTGAGGGTCGCCTGCGTGGCCGCATCCAGATCGGAGCCGAACTGCGCGAAGGCCTCGAGCTCGCGGTACTGCGCCAGGTTAATGCGCAGACCGCCCGCCACCTTCTTCATGGCCGGGGTTTGCGCCGCACCACCCACGCGCGACACCGAGATGCCGACGTTCACCGCGGGACGTACGCCCGAGAAGAACAGGTTGGCCTCGAGGAAGATCTGACCGTCGGTGATCGAGATCACGTTGGTCGGGATGTAGGCCGACACGTCGCCTTCCTGGGTCTCGATGACCGGCAGCGAGGTGATCGAGCCGCCGCCCTTCGAGAACTTGTCCGGGTTCAGCTCGTGAGCGTTCTCGGCAACCTTGGCCGAGCGCTCGAGCAGCCGGCTGTGCAGGTTGAAGACGTCACCCGGGTAGGCCTCACGGCCCGGAGGACGACGCAGCAGCAGCATGACCTGGCGATAGGCATAAGCCTGCTTGGTCAGGTCATCGTAGGCGATCAGCACGTGACGGCCCGCGTCGCGGAAGCGCTCGGCCATCGCCGTCGCCGAGTAGGGCGACAGGAACTGCATCGAGGCTTCTTCCGAGGCCGAAGCGTTGACGATGATCGTGTACGGCATCGCGCCGGCCTCTTCGAGGCGGCGCTGCACGTCCACGACGGTCGACTGCTTCTGACCGACGGCGTTGTAGATGCAGATCACCTGATCCGGGTTGCTGGGGTCGCCCCCACCCGAGTTCTTCTGGTTGATGATCGCGTCGATGATCAGCGCGGTCTTGCCGGTCTGGCGGTCGCCAATGATCAGCTCGCGCTGACCACGACCCACCGGGATCATCGCGTCGATCGACTTGATGCCGGTGAGCATGGGCTCGGCAACCGGCTCGCGCTCGACCACGGTCGGCGAAGTCTGCTCGATCGGACGGAGATCGTCGTCGGTGGTCTCGATGGCGCCCTTGCCGTCGAGCGGCTTGCCCAGCGCGTCGACCACGCGGCCGAGCATGGCGTCGCCGGTCGGCACCGAGATGATGCGCCCGGTGCTCTTCACGGTGTCGCCTTCCTTCACGGAAGTCGCGTCACCGAGCAGCACGCAGCCCACGTTGTCCTCTTCGAGGTTCAGGGCCATGCCCATCACGCCGCCGGGGAACTCGATGAGCTCGGACATCATGCAGTCGTCGAGGCCGTAAACGCGGGCGACACCGTCGCCCACCTGCAGGACCTGACCGACCTTTGAAGTGGAGGCCGAGGCGTCAAAGCCCTCAATCTCGCGCTTCAGGACCGAAGTGACTTCGGAAGGATGAAGTTCCATGGGATGGTTTCTTCAGAACTGCGGGGGAACCCGATGCGCCTCAGCCGAGCTCGGCTGCCGCCAGACGTTGGGAGATTTGGTCCAGACGACCCCGCACGGAGCCGTCGTAACGAGTGCCTGCGAGGGTGACGCGCACCCCGCCGAGAAGATCGGAGTCGATCTCGCAGTGCAGACTGACCTGCTTGCCCGTCTTCTGCGACAGGGCCTGCTCGATGGCGACGACTTGGTTCTCCTCCATCATGCCGGAGCTCTGGAGCACCCCCCGCAGTCGACCGGCCGCCTCGTCGGCGAACTCGATGTATCCGGCCGGAATCTCGAGCAGCAGCCCGAGGCGCTTGCGGCGCTCGAGCGACTCGATCAGACCACGGACCAGCGGATCGACCTCGTTTCCGAGGGCGCCCAGCACGGCCTTGGCCTTGGGGCCGGACTCGATGCGGGGATCAGGGAGCAAGGCACGGAACTCAGCGTCCTCGGCGAGCTTGCCGAGCGCCTCGATCTGCGTGAACACCCCGTCCTGCCGACCGCTCTCCGAGGCCAGCTCAAAGAGGGCCTTGGCGTAGCGGCGCGCGGCCGAGGAGACGTGCTGTTGTGCCATGTACCTGTCCTAGCTCGCGAACTCCTGTTCGAACTCCGAGACCAGGCGGGCCTGGTCGGCGTCCGAGAACTCGCGGGAGATGACGCGTTCGGCGACCTCGACTGCGATCGCGACCGCTTCGCGGCGCAGGGTCTCGCGAGCAGCTCCGAGAGCAGCCTCGATCTCCTGACGCGCACGCGCGCGCTCGCGCTCGGCTTCGGCCTTGGCCGCTGCCATCAGCTCCTGCTCGCGTGCCGATGCACGCGCTTTCGCCTCGGCGACCTGCTTGGCCGCTTCCTGGCGCGCCGCGTCCAGATCGTCCTGGATGGCGGCCTTCATCCGCTCCGTCTCCTCGCGAGCGGCCTCCGCAGCACGCGCAGACTCGCGCGCAGCGTCTTCACGCTCCTCCAGGGCCTTGGTGATCGGTCCGAACACCATCTTCCACATGAAGGGCAAGGACAGCAGGAAGATCGCCAGAGTCCAGTAGAAGGAGCTCTGACCGACTTCGAACATCTGGGCGATGCCAGCGTGTTCTTCGCCTTCCGCGACGAGGATCAAGAGGGAGTGCAACATGGGTGGATTCCGCGGGGCCCAGCGGCCGCGCAAGCCGAAGCTCGCGCGGCGACCGACTTCCCGTTGGGTGTGTTGTTACTTGATGGCGAACAGCAGGCCGACGACGACACCGAAGAAGGCCACACCTTCGATCAGCGCCGCAAAGATCAGCGAGCTACCGCGAATGTCACCGGTCGACTCCGGCTGGCGAGCGATCGCCGAGTTGGCGTCGCCACCGATCTTGCCGATGCCGATGCCGGCACCGATGACAGCCAGGCCAGCGCCGATGGCGGCCATCGCGTGAGACGGCTGAACGCCGGTTTCTTGAAGCAGAGTGAGCAACATCGTTTGCTTGGGAAGTAGGGAACTAGTGGTCCGGGTGCAGGGCCTGACTGACGAAGATGATCGACAGCAGAGTGAAGATGTACGCCTGCAGGAGAGCGACGAAGCCTTCGATGATCATGATGAAAATCGCAAGCCCGAGACTCACCGGGGTCACCGCCAGGCCGAGCGCCGTGCCGTAGGAGGACCCGAAGTAAAAGGCCAAGCCCATGAAGCTGAGCAGGACCAGGTGGCCGCCGGTCATGTTGGCGGCAAGTCGCACCGTAAGGGCGATCGGCTTGATGAACAGGCCGATGACTTCCAGCGGGAAGATCAGCGGCAGCAGCCAGCCCGGCACGCCCGAAGGGATCAGCGATGCCCAAAACTTGAGCGGCCCCTGAATGAGCATGCCGCCGAAGATCATCATGACCAGGATGATGCAGGCCAGGCCCGCAGCCACGTAAACGCTCGCCGTGGCGGTGTAGCCCCCGGGGATCAGCCCGAAGACGTTCATGAACATGATGAAGAAGAACAGCGACAAGAAGAAGGGCATCATCTTCTTGCCGTCGGTCTCGCCCAGGTTGGGGTAGACCATTTCGTCGCGGATCCAGGAGACCCAGCCCGCGAGGACCTTCGTGAAGTAGCCGCCCCCACCCTGGACCACCGCGCGCTTGACCGGCGCGAAGGCCAGGAAGATTGCCACAATCGCGGCGACCTGGAAGACCTGGAACTGCCAGACCGGGAGGCTGACGAACTCGCCGACCTGATATGCGACCACGTGGCCGAACAGGTACTCGAACGGGTTCTGCCCCTCGCCACCTGCGGCGGCGGAGACGGTCGAAGCGAGCATCGGGAGCGTGAACGAGATCACGAGTGAGAGGGTGGTTCTTCCGGCCTGCCCCCGGAGGGCCGGGCGCGCAGCAGGAGGAGAACAGCGAAGACTTCGCCCCACAGCACTGTCGCCAGGAAGGCGAGCAGGAAGGCCGGGGCCGAGAAGAGATGCCAGAAATGACCGACCAGTGCGAGGCCGACCAGGAACACCAACTTGCCGAGAAAGCCGCCCACCAAAGCGGCGGCGAACTGGGCCTGGGTGGCCTGAGGGTCCACCGAGCGAAGGCGACGGCGCAAGCTCCAGAGCTCGAGGCAGGCCGCGGAAAGAACCCCGACCAGCGCTCCGTCGCGGTGGGCATCCGGCAGAAGACCGGTTGCAGCGACTCCGAGGGCGAAGCCCAGGAGCTGAAGCATGGGGAGGACACTCATCGGTCGGGTGGACCGGAATCGTGGTCTTCGGGAGGCGCTTGATCCTGGGCGGCGTCTTTCTGACGCTGCTGCCAGGCCACCAGCTGGTAGTTCAACCGGTAAACCCCGAGCCCCATGCCGACGAAGACGCCGAGCAAAAGGAAGCCGGGGAAGCTGCCGAAGACCGCCCAGCGGGCGTCTGCGGCATAGCCGAGCCACCCAAAAAGTCCCACCGTGATCGTGAATTCGAAGCCCATCGAGGACAGGCGGGCGAAGTCACGGGAGGGAACAGGCAATCTCTTCCTGAAGGACGAAAGAGCAGGGCCCTTCGCCGACTCCAGACCCGCCAGATTTGGACTTGGTCCTTCGTCAGAAGAAGGGCGCGTATTTTATGCGCCCCCAGGTTTCCTTCAACGGGAAACTGGCGAATCTTGGCCCCGTTCCGTATGCTTTCGCGCCGTTCTCAGGAACCCATCAGCATCGTGGAAACGACCCTCATCCTGTTCAAGCCCGACGCCCTTCACCGGGGCCTGGTCGGCCAGATTCTGTCCCGCTTCGAGGCCAAAGGCCTGCAGGTGGTTGGCCTGCGCCTGATGCGCATGAGCTCGGAGCTCGCCGACACCCACTACGCCGAGCACGTGGACAAGCCCTTCTACCCCGGCCTGAAGGGCTTCATGACCTCCTCGCCGATCATCGCCATGGCGCTGCGCGGCCCGGACGCCATCGCCGTCGCCCGCCGGATGATGGGCAAGACCTTCGGTATCGAGGCCGAGGCCGGCACCATCCGCGGCGATTTCGGCTGCTCCAAGTCGTACAACCTCGTCCACGGCTCGGATTCGCCCGCATCCGCCGAGCGCGAGCTGGGCCTCTACTTCCCGGACGGCCTCGAGGACTGGGAGCCGATCCAGGCCTCCTGGCTCTGGGACGCCGAGTAGCCCAGTAACCGCGGTCTCGCGGTACCCTATCGGGTCGGGGCGCCTGCGGGCGGCCCGGCCCGCTTTGCTTCCCGCCATGCGTTCCCTCCCGGTTGCTCTGCTCCTTCTGTGCTCCTCGAGCTGCTCCCTGTCCCAGGAAGAGCTCGACCTGATCGCCGACTATCGTCAGCGCGCGGCACAGTACTACGACGTGAACGACCTCAACCGCGCCGAACAGCAGGCGCGGCGCGGGCTGGAGATCGCCCCGGAAGACGGCGAGCTCCGCCACATTCTGGGCCGCACGCTGCTCAAGAAGGGCGACCCCACTTCGGTGCAGCTGGCCGGCCTGGAGCTGCGCGAGGCCTACGACGTCGCCCGCGACTTCAAGACCGCCTACTCGCTCGGTGAGTATCACCTGCGTCACGCCGAGCTGCTGATCGGCTCGGCTCTGGTCCTCGAGCAGAAGCGCTCCGAGCTGAGTCAGTCCCCCACCGACCAGCAGGCGCGCGCGACGATGGGCGCCGACATCCGCGAGCGCCGCGACAAGGCGGAGAGCCACCTGGATAGCTCGCTGCGCCTGATTGAGGAAGCGCTGGAGGGGCGCCCGGAATGGGTCGAGGCGCTGCAGCACAAGGCCAGCATCCTGGCTCACCAGCACCGTGACGGCGAGAGCCTCGAGGCCCTCGACCAGCTCGTCCTCATCCTGCAGGAATCGCGCCGCTTCAAGAACAACACCCTGGCGACCCGGCAGATGACCCTCGCCAACGAGGAGTTCGTGCGCGACAGCCTGATGCGCGACATCGCCTGGGAGGTGGAAGCGCGCGGACTGGCCTCGAGCATCCTGATGAACGGCAAGGAATGGGAGCGCGCGGAAGTGCAGCTCACCGAGATCCTCAAGCTCGCGCCGGAGCGCTCGAACGAGTACTTCAACCGCGGGCTCGCTCGGTACTACCAGGGCGACCTGCCTGGGGCGGCAACCGATATGCGCAGCTTCCTCGGCAAGACTTCGCTCGGCCAGGACTCGCGCCAGGTGCAGCGCGCGCTCGAAGTGCTGGGCGAGTTTCAGTCCGGCCAGCGCTAGGCCCGCCGCGCTCGCGCTAGTCGCGGTCGTCGATCAGCGCCGGGCTCGCCTGCGTGCTGAAGCCGGGCTTCGCCGGGGCACCGTTCTCGCCGCGCGGCTTGCGCAGGACCTTGACCTCGCGCTCGAGCAGTTCATCGCCGCGGACAAACTGGACCAGCGCACGATCGCCGGCCGAACGGATCCAGGAGAACAGGCAGGCGAAGCTGCGCACCGGGCGTCCGCCAATGCCGACCAGGTAGTCCCCGGACTGGAGGCCCGCCTGCGCGGCCGGCAGGCCCGGCTCCACCCGCCCCACCAGCAGCGCGGTCCGCTGCTCGAGCCCCAGGGATCGCCGGAGGTCGCGCGGGATCGGCGCCTCCTGCACCTGAACGCCCATGATCGGACGTGGCGCGGCGGCCGGAAGCTGCAGGGTCTCTTCGAAGGCCTCGAGGACCTGGTGGATCGGCATGACAAAGGAGATGCCGGTCGGCCGCCCTGCGCCCGCGAGGCCCGGGGTCGCTGAGTTCTTGCGGCGCAGCGCATCCTCGAGCGAGGTGAGCGCGATCCCCACGAGGCGCCCCTGGCGATCGAGCACCAGCCCGCCGCCGTCCCCGGGATGGACCGGGTTGGTCACCTGAAGCAGGCCGGACAGCTCGTCGAGCTGGCGCGAGCGACCTGAAAGGATGCCCATCGACAGGCTGCCGTAGAGGCCGTAGCCGTTGCCGATCAGCGCGATCTGCGAGCCGATCGGCAGGGTGTCGGCGAAGCCGAACAGCGGCGCTTCGACGAGGAGACCATCCACCGCGAGCAGACTGAGCCCCAGCTGGGGAGCGACCTCGCGCCCCTCCGCCGGGTAACGTCGGCCGGCCATGTCATAGATGGCGAGGCTCGCGGCGCGTTCGCCCTGCCACTTGCCCGGCACAACGACCAGCGCGCCGCCTTCGACCTCGGCCAGCACGACCCCGGAGAGCACAAACTCGGAGGCGACGGCGTCGACCGGGGTGGCGGCATCCGAGGCCGCGAGGCGCACCTGCACCAGGCTGGGCAGGTTGCGGGCGTAGATCTCGATGCGCGCGGCTTCCTCGGCCTCGGCGCCCTGCTGCACCAGCGGCAGCGGCTCGGCCGCGTGCAAGCGATGCGCGGAAGGCGGCTCCGCCGGGGAGCCGCCTTGCAGGATCAGGACGAAGAGGAACCCGAACACGGGGACGGACTAGAAGTCCTCGCTGGAGTTCACCGGTCGGGAGACCAGGCCCTCGCTCTCGCTGCCGCCGATCTGCGCCGGCACCGCGTACTCGAGCAGTTCAGCGAGCTCGTTGGCGTCGGCCGGGCGCAGCTGCGGGTTGTCCTCGTCTTCCATGGCGATCGAGCCATCCGAGGTGCCCACGCCAGCCGGGTCGACTTCGCCGTTCTCCGGCAGGAACTGCAGGGTAAGAATGAGCGCCGCGGCGGCCGCGAGCGGAGCGCCGAAGCCGTACCGCGCATACCAGGGACGCTGGTGGCGGGTCGTGGCATCGACGACGTCGAGGCGGGCGTCGATCTCTTCCCAGAGGCCGGGGCCGGCAGGCTCGAGCTCGCGCAGCTGCAGCAGGCTCTCCCGCGCAGCGCGGTACGAAGCCAGCTCTTGCGCGCAGGCCGAGCATTGCAGCACGTGGGCCTCGACCTCGGCCGCTTCCGCGACCGCGAGATCGCCACCGGCATGCAGGGCGAGAAGTTCTTCCTTGAGAGTGCAGCTCACAGTGATTCGGCTCCTTCTTCTTTGCCGAGGGTGCGTTCCCAGTGTTCGCGGAACAGTTTGCGCGCGTGATGGAGGCGCCAGCGCACGGTGCCTGCCGTGGCACCGACGCGCTCCCCGATTTCGCCGCAGGACAGGCCTTCCAGGTCGCGGAGGGCCAGCACGATGCGGAACTTCTCGGGGAGGTCGTTGAGGATCTCGCGCACCATCTGGGCGCGTTCGTTGGCCGAGACCTGCTGGGCAGGCTCGGAGGTGCCGCCGTCCCAATCGCCGGTCAGCTCGGAGGCCGCGCCGGGCGTGCCGGCGCTTTGGCGACGGGCCCGGTCGACCGCCTGGTTGCGCAGAATGCGGTAGAACCAGGTGCTGAACTTCCGCTTCAGATCGAAGCGCGCGCGGTGCGCGTAGACCTTCAGGAAGGCCTCCTGGGCGACTTCGCGCGCGGTCTCGTAGCTGCCCACGATCCCTCGTGCGGTGTGCACGGCTTTGCCCTCGTAGCGTTCAACCAGAAGGCGGAATGCATCCCGATCGCCGTCGATGCAAAGAGCGAACAGCTCTTCGTCTGCGAGCTGCGAGCGGGGATCGCTCGTGGGCTCGAGGCTGTCGTGGCTGGGGGTGCGGACCAATCGCAAGGCGGAGGAGTTCATCGGTGTCCAGGCTGGCGTACGCGCCGCTGCCACCGAGTGTTGGAGGGAAAAACCAGCCGGGAATCTGCTTAGAGGCGCCTCCCGCGGGGTGAACCGGGCGTTCTGCGTGGTGGAACGCCTTCCTGACCCTCAGGAATCAAGCCTGGGGCCTCGTCTTCTGCCAGCTTTTCCGCTGTCTCGGCCGTCTCGGCGACCGCTTCGGCCCCGGTCTGGAGCGCCTGCTCCAGTTGGGCGATCCGGCGGAACTTCTGGTAGCGCGCCTCGAGCAGTTCGTCGAGCGGGCGCTTCTTCAGCTCGTGGATGCGCGCCACGACCGCCCGGCCGACGGCGTCCATGGCTGCCTCCGGATCGGCGTGAGCCCCTCCGGTGGGCTCGTCGAGGATCTCGTCAACGAGGCCGAGCCCCTGCATGTCCTGGGCGGTCAGCTTGAGCGCCTCCGCGGCCTGCTCTTTGCCATCGGCCGAGCGCCACAGAATCGAGGCGCAGCCCTCCGGCGAGATCACGCTGTACCAGGAGTTCTCCATCATCGCGATGTGGTCCCCCACGGCGATGCCGAGCGCGCCGCCGGAGCCGCCCTCGCCGATCACGACGACCACGATGGGCGTGCGGATCTCGAACATTTCAAAGATGTTCTCGGCGATCGCGCGGGCCTGGCCGCGCTCTTCGGCCCCGACGCCGGGGTAGGCCCCCGGGGTGTTGACCAGGCAGACGATCGGCAGCCCCATGCGCTCGGCCAGCCGCATCTTGCGCAGCGCTTTGCGGTAGCCCTCCGGATGAGCCGAGCCGAAATGGCAGGCCAGCCGCTCTTTGGTGGATTTGCCCTTGCGGTGGCCGACCAGCAGCACCTTCTCGCCGTGAATCGTGGCCAGCCCGGTCACGATCGCGCGGTCGTCGCCGAAGTAGCCGTCGCCGTGCAGCTCGACGAAGTCCTCGCAGAGGTGCTCGACGAAGTCGCTGGTCAGCGGGCGGTGCGGATGGCGCGCCACCTGGACCCGGTTCCAAGGCGTGAGCTGGCCGTAGATCTCCTTGGTCAGCCGCGCCAGGCGATCGCGGTAGAACTCCAGTTCCTCGGACAGATCGTGGGTGGTCTGCCCGGCCAGTTCTTCGAGCTCCTCGAGCCGCGAGCGGACATCCTCGATGGGCTTTTCGAAAGGAAGCGCTCCGGGGCCGGAGACTGGCTTGCGGTCGGGTCGCGGCATGGTGGCGTGGAAGCGGTGTACCCGCTGCTCTAGAATACCCGCTTCGACCCGCCTCTGGCCATGTCCGTGCCTTCCCCTGCTTGGCGTGTCGAGCTCGAGCTCGACGCCGGCCGCCCCGACCCGGTCGGGGATGCCGCTCACGCCGCCCTCCTCGATCGCGGTCTCGACCGGGTGCCTGCTGTGCGCTCGGGCCGCGGTTACCTCCTTCCCGGTCACCTTGAACGCCCCCAGGTCGAGCGCATTGCGAGCGAACTGCTGGCGGATCCGGTCACCGAGACCACCCGCATCCTTGCCCCCGGCGAGACTCCGGAAGCCGGCGCCAGCACCCTGGTGGTGCGCCGCCTGCCCGGCGTGGCCGATCCGGAAGCCGACTCCACCCGCAACGCGCTGCGTCTGCTCGATGTCGCGCTGACCGAATCGGATCCGGTGCAGTGCTACCGCACCTATCGACTCGAAGGTGCGATCGATGGCGAGCAGCTGGTCGAGATCGGCTCGCGCGCGCTGGCTAACCCGACCATCGAGCAGACCGTGCTCGGTGATTACCCGGTGCTGCCCCACCCGGTGCCGGATCCGCGCCCGAGCACCCGCACCGAGGTCGCGATGCTCGAGCTCGACGACGACGGACTCGCGACGCTCTCGCGCGAACGCAGCATGGCGCTGAGCGTGCTGGAGATGCGCGCGATTCAGCAGCACTACCAGGAGGAAGGGCGCGAGCCCACCGACATCGAACTCGAGACGATCGCGCAGACCTGGTCGGAGCACTGCAAGCACAAGACCCTGACCGGTCCGGTTCGATTGATCGAGAAGGACGAGCGCGGCGAACTGCTGCGTGAGCGCAACTTCGACAACCTGCTCAAGGAGACGGTCTTCGAAGCCACCCGCAAGCTGTCGCCGGAATGGTGCTGGAGCGTGTTCCGCGACAACGCGGGCGTCATCGCGATGACCGATGATATCGGCCTGGCGATCAAGGTCGAAACGCACAACCATCCGTCCGCACTCGACCCCTACGGCGGCGCGGGAACCGGCATCGGCGGCGTGATCCGCGACATCCTCGGCACCGGCCTGGGCGCCCGCCCCTTCGCCGCGACCGATGTGTTCTGCGTCGGGCCCGAAGGCATGGATCGCGACGATCTGCCCCCGGGCACCCTGCACCCGGACCGCGTGCTCAGCGGCGTGATCGCCGGGGTACGCGACTACGGCAACCGCATGGGCATTCCCACGGTCAGCGGCACGGTCGTGCGCCACCCTGGCTACGTCGGCAACCCGCTGGTTTACGCCGGCTGCGTCGGCGAGATCCCGCGCGACAAGGTCGACAAAGAGGTGCTGCCGGGCGATCTGGTGGTGGCCCTGGGTGGCCGCACCGGGCGCGACGGCATCCACGGCGCGACCTTCTCTTCAGAAGCGCTGCACGAGGAGTCTGACACCGTCGACGCCACCGCGGTTCAGATCGGGGACCCCATCACGGAGAAGAAGGTCCTTGATGTGCAGATGATCGCGCGCGACCGCGGGCTCTATCGCGCCGTCACCGACTGCGGCGCGGGCGGCTTCAGCTCGGCGGTCGGCGAGATGGGTGAAGAGTGCGGCGCCGAAGTCGATCTCGAGACCGCCCCGCTCAAGTACCCGGGCCTTTCCTACTGGGAGATCTGGATCAGCGAGGCGCAGGAGCGCATGGTCCTCGCCGTGCCGCCCGAGCACCGCGAGGAGCTGTTCGCGCTCTGCGCGCTGCACGATGTCGAAGCCACCGTCATCGGCACCTTCAACGACAGCGGTCGACTGACGCTGCGCTGGCACGGCGAAGTGGTCGGCGACCTGCCGATGGAGTTTCTGCACGGCTCGGTGCCGCAGCCGGTGCGCGAAGCGGAGTCGCAGCGCCTGCCGCTCGGCGATACCGCCTGGCCGGAAGAAGCGGACCTGCGCGCGCTGCTGGAGGCGGCGCTCGCGCACCCGAGCATCGCCAGCAAGGAGTGGGTCGTGCGCCAGTACGACCACGAAGTGCAAGGCGGCACCGTGGTCAAGCCTTACCAGGGCGCGCGCGGCCACGGCCCCGGCGACGGCACTGTCGTCAAACCCCGCCCCGAGCTGAAGCAGGGCGCCGCGATCGGTTGCGGCATCGCGCCGAGCATGGCCCTGCTCGACCCCTATGCCGGCACGGCCTGCGCGATCGATGAAGCGATGCGCAACGTGGTCGCGGCGGGCGGCAACCCGCACCGCACCGCGCTGCTCGACAACTTCTGCTGGGGCGATTGCCGGAAGCCGGACCGCCTCGGTTCGCTGGTGCGTGCGGCCGAAGCCTGCCACGACGCGGCGCTTGCTTACGGCGCGCCGTTTGTGAGTGGCAAGGATTCGCTGAACAACGAGTTCCGCGTCGGCGACGAGGAAACCCCGATCCCGCCGACGCTGCTGGCGACGGCGATGGCTCCGGTCAACAACACCGCCTACTGCCCGACCACCCCGCTGAAGAAGCCGGGGAATCTACTGCTCGCCGTCGGCACGACCTTCGCCGATGGTGGCGGCTCGGTCGCCGCCGAGCTGCTCGGCCTCCCCGACTCGCGGGTGCCGCTGCCGGACTTTGCCGTCGCGCCGGGCGTCTTTGATGCCATGCATCAGTGCATCCAGGCGGGCTGGGTCGCCTCCTGCCACGACCTCGCCGAAGGCGGACTGGTGGTGGCGGCCGCCGAGATGGTCCTGGGTGGCGAATACGGAGCCCGACTCGATCTGGCGCGCGCCCCGGGTGCGGCCGAGCTGAGCCCGCTGGCTGCCGGCTTCAGCGAAACTCCGACGCGATTCCTGATTGAGATCGCGCCCGAGCACCTGGACGAAGTCCTCGGCGTCTTCCGCACCCTCCCGATCGCCCCGATCGGCGAGGTCCTGGAGCAGGAAGGCGGCCAGGGCATCCTCGAACTGCGTCACGGCGATCAGTCGCTGGCCCGCGCCACTCACTCGGAACTGCTGCGCTGGAACCGCGCTGCGTCATGAAGCCCCGCGTCCTCCAACTCTTCGCCGCCGGCGTCAACTGCGACCGGGAACTTGCCTACGCCTTCGAGCTCGCCGGAGCGGAGGTGCAGCACATGCACGTGCACGCGCTGCTGGAGAAGCCGGAGCTGGTACGCGAGTGTGATCTGTTCGCGATCCCGGGCGGCTTCACTTACGGCGATGACCTCGGCGCCGGTCGCATCCTCGCACTCGAGGTCGCGACTCATCTGAAGGAGCCTCTGGAGCAGCTGCACGAGGCGGGCGGCACCCTGTTCGGGGTCTGCAACGGTTTCCAGGTGCTGGTCAAGACCGGGCTGCTGCCCGGCATCGACGACGCGCGCGTCTCGCTGACCTGGAACGATACGCACCGCTTCGAGTGCCGCTGGAGCCGGCTGCTTGCCGATCCGGCGCTGGACGCCATCCTGCCCGCCGGCACGATCCTGCCCGCCGGGACCGCGCACGCCGAAGGCAAGTTCGTGGTCGAGTCGGAAGAGACGCTGCAGCGCCTGGAACAGGCCGGCTGCGTGGCCCTGCGCTACGCCAATGAGCAGGGCGAAGCGACGCGTGACTACCCGCACTGCCCCAACGGCAGCGACGGAGCGATCGCCGGCCTGATCCACCCCAGTGGGCGGATTCTCGGCCTGATGCCGCACCCCGAGCGCTGTCTCAGCCCGCAGCATCTGCCCGACCGCGGACTGGCGCATTGGGGCGACGGCGCCGCGGCGCTGGACTTCTTCCGCGGCATGCTGGCCCCCTACGCGGCGGCCAGCACGACGATCTAGAACCGACATCAGCCACGCCGCCGGGTGGCCGATAGGCCCATGTGACGCCCGCCCGGCCCCGTCTCGCTTTTGTGGATGCGCTGCGCGCCTTTGAGGCGCGCCTTCATCGCCGTTGGGCGAGCCAGGAGGGCGCTGCACCTCAGGGGCTGCGCTCCTATCGCGCCGCCTGGATTCAGCAGTTCGCCGGAAGCGGCGAAGCGAGGCGCTACCAGGATCTGCTGGCCGCCTGCGCGTCAGCTGATCCGGTGCTGATCTCCGACTTCCATCCGCTGGGCCGCTCCGCGCGCATGCTCGCCCGTCTTCTGCGCGAGACCGCCTGGCCACGGCCGCCGCGCGTGGTGC
>PAHY01000027.1 GCA_002705055.1 Planctomycetota bacterium | reverse complement strand
AGCAACTTCGGCTTCGGCTCCGCGAGCCAAGCCCCAAGCGCCCCGCCGTGCCGATTGTGCCGCCACACGCCGGGCCGTCCGCCGAGCCTCAGCGCGCGCGCGGCGCCGCGGCCTTTGCCCAGCACGCGGCCTTCGCCCGTCTGCTGGGCGCGCTGCTCGAGCGCATCGACCCCGCCGGCCAGCCAGGCCGCGGGATCCTCGCCTTCGAGGCCGGGAGCCAGCCAAAGCCGGCGTCCCGGGGCCTCGTGCAGGGTCGGCGCGGGCAGTTTCGCCATGTCGGCAATGGTATCTTCCGCGGATGACCGAGCGCCTCCTCGTCGCCCGACTCAGCGCGCTCGGTGATGTGGTCTTTGCGGTGCCGGCGGTCGCGGCGCTGCGCGCGCAGTTTCCGCAGGCGCAGATCGACTGGCTGGTCGAGGACCGCTTCGAAGGTCTGGTCCGCAGCCTGCCGCTGATCGACGAGGTGCTGGTCTTCCCGCGCAAGCAGTGGCAGAACTCGGGCATCGGCAAGCCGGGCGGGCTCGGCGGCGGCCTGCGCGCCATGTGGGGCCATCTGCGCACCTTGCGCAATCTTCCCCGCTACGACGCCGCGCTCGACTTCCAGGGCAATCTGAAGAGCTCGCTGCAGCTGCAGCAGGTCGACGCGAGGCTGCGGATCGGCTTTGACCGGGGCGTCTCGAAGGAGGGCGCCTCGAAGCGCTACCACCTCCGCGTCCCCGACCCGGGCCGGGTGCCGCGCGCGCAGCGCGATTTCGAGCTGGTGCGGTGCTTTCTACGTGAACAGGGCATCGAGGCCTCGGCCGCGCCCCCGACCGTCGCCCCCTGGCCGCTCGAAGCCAGCGCCGTCCGCGAGATCCTCGCCGCGATCGAGGCCGACACCCCGGAATTCGTCCTGCTCCACCACGGCTTCACTCCCTACGGTCGCGACAAGGAGTGGCCGATCGAGCACTGGGGAGCGCTCTGCAAGCAGCTGCGCCAGGCCGGCAAGCGGCCGCGGCTGCTGTGGACGCCGGCCGAGCGCGCGCGCGCCGAGCAGATCCTGATCGCCGCGGAGGGCTCGGCCACGCTGGCCCCCGCCACGCCCAGCCTGGATCACCTGATGGCGCTGCTGGATCAGGCGCAGCTGCTGATCGGCACCGACAGCGGCCCGCTGCACCTCGCGGCGCTGCGCGGCAATCCGGTGCTGGCGCTCTACGGTCCGACCGATCCGGTTCGTTTCGCGCCGCCCGGGCCGCGGGCGCACACCCTGCGGGCGATCGACGGCGACGAAGAGCCGCCGCCACGCGATCGCAGCCAGCGCGCCGCCTCGATGGACGCGCTGCTGCCCGAGCGGGTCGCCGAGCGTGCGCTGACCCTACTTCCGGCGTAGCTCGAAGGGCAGGCGCGCCCACACCCCGCGGGCATTCTGCGCGCGGCTGCAGGCCCGCAGCACCGTCCGGGCGCGCGCCGTCAGGCCATCGACCGGCAGCTGCGCCAGCGGGTCGGCTTCGCGCAGCCAGGAGTCGAGCAGCGCCTCCCACTCGTCCTGCTCGTGGTAGAGATGCCAGGTGGCGTAGCCCTCCTTCAGGCCGGCCAGATCCGCGGCGCGCTGGATGGCGGCGGGCAGGCCACCCAGCTCATCGACCAGGCCCAGCGTCTGCGCGTCGCGTCCGGTCCACACGCGCCCCTGCGCGATCGCATGCACCGCGTCGCGCTCGAGGCCGCGGCCTGCCGCGACGCGGGTGAGGAAGTCCTCGTAGACCCGATCCACCGAGGCCTGAAAGATCGCCAGCGTCTCGGGTGCGAGCGGGCGATAGAAGGAGAACATGCCGGCGTGCGGGCCGGTCTCGACGGTCTCGATGTCGACCCCGAGCCGGTCCGCCAGGGTCGCGATGTTCGGGAACATGCTGAAGACCCCGATCGAGCCGGTGATCGTCCCCGGATCGGCGTAGATCTCATTGGCCCGCGCGGCGATCCAGTAGCCACCGCTCGCCGCCACATCGCCCATCGACACGATCAGCGGCTTCTCGGCGGCCAGCAGCTCGACCTCGCGCAGGATGAACTCCGACGCCGAGGCGCTGCCGCCCGGGCTGTTGATGCGCAGCACCACGGCGGCGACCTCCTCGTCCTCGCGCAGCGCGGCCAGCTGAGGCACCAGCTCGTTGGCTGCGACCTGTCCTGGGCCGCCGCCATCGACCACATCGCCCTCGGCGTAAACCACCGCGACGGTGGCCCCCGCGAGGAACTCGTCGGGCGCGCAGACCGGATCGAGCAGGTACTCCTCCAGGCTGATGTTGCTGTAAGCCAGGTCGCCGTCTTCGCCGGCGCCGTCGTCGCCCGTCCAGTCGCGCAGTTCTCCGGCCACCTCATCCCAGTAGCGGACCCCGTCGACCAGCCCCAGCTCGGCGGCGCGATCGGGCGCCAGCAGGCCGTCCTCGCGCAACGCCGCGCGCAGTGCGCTCTCATCTTCCAGCGCGCGGCCCTCCGCGACCGCGGCCAGCAGCGCGTCTTCCTGCTGCTGCAGAATCGTCTGGATCTGCTCGCGGTTGGCGGCGCTCATCTGCTGATCCAGGTAAGGCTCGACGGCAGATTTGTACTCGCCGACGCGCGTCACCTGCACCTCGATTCCGGCCAGCTCCAGCGCGCGCGCGAGGTACTCGAGCTCGGCGGCGGAGCCGTTCCATTCGACCTCACCGAGCGGCGGCAGATACACCTGAGCCGCCGCCGAAGCCAGATAGATCGCGTCCTCGTCGTAACGGGCGAAGTCAGCCATGACCGGCTTGCCGCTCGCGGCGAAGCGCACGATCTCGGCGCGCAACGCGCTCAGACTCGCCCAGCCCATCGGCGCGACGACGCCGGTCAGCTCCAGGCCGACGATGCGCTCGTCCTGGGCCGCGGCGCGCAGCGCATCGCGGACCCGCGCGAGCGGCACCCGCGAGGTCTCGCCGCCACCGAAGACCAGATCTCCGACCGAGATCGGGACCGGGTTGTCGACGTACGGCAGCGAAGGATCGAGCACCAGCACGGCGCGCTCGGGCACTCCTTCCAGCGGCCCGGCGGGCATGCCGCCGATGATGAGGAACAGCACGATCAGCCCGGCGATCAAGACGCCGAGCGCGCTGGCAAAGACCTCGCGCAGGAAGCGAAGCATGGGCGGATTATCGCAGCGCGGCGATCAGCGGGGACTCTCCCACGACCTCGAATACGCCATGCCGGACCCGAAACTCGAGCAGCCAGGGAGCATCGGGGCGGGGCTCGACGCCGGGCGGGAGCGGCATCAGCGCGCGAAACGACCCGCCGCTCCGCTGCAGCAGCAGCGCGTGGGTGGACTCGCCCAGGTCGTCGGGGTGGCCCCACTCCTCGCGGCGCAGGAGGCGGATATCGAGATCGCGCCAGCGGTCGAGGTCGCCGGCGTCGAGGCGGCCGACATGCGCCCGCCGCGGCGGCGCCTCGCGCGACTCCCAGGCGGCGACCAGCCCGCCGAAGCCGTTCAGGCGGACGCGCGCCACCTGCTCCGCCCCGGGCGGGCCGAGCAGGATCTCGGCCAGCGGCTCGCCGGTGCGCCCGACGCGCGCGCGCATCCGCAGCGCCTCGGCCCCGTACCAGGCCCGAGCTTCCAGCCCGACCGTCTCGCCATCCGCGGCGGCGAGCAGCACGCTGCGCCCCCCGGCGACGAAGTCGACATCGCGGCCCAGCGGACGCGGCAACCGGGAGAGGAATCCTGGACTCCCCGGCGCCGCTTCGGCGCCCGCACGCAGCGCCGCCGCGGAGCGGTCCGCCAGGAACGAGGCGAGGCTGGGATGGGCGACGGCGGCTTCCCAGGGCCGCTGCCCGGGGTCGACCGCCAGACACTGCAGCACCAGGGAGGCCCAAGCGGTGTACTGCAGCTCGATCGGCATGGCCGCGATCACCTCCTGCACCGCGCCCGCCGGACGGGCCTGCGCGCGGTCCTGCAAGGCCGACTCCCAGCAGGCGCCGAGCGCGTGGCTGCGCCCGTCCACCGCCGAGATCTCGCGCAGCCCGACCCAAGCCTCGGCGAGGCCTTCATGAAACCAGCGCGGCGCCTCGGCCAGGCCGGGACGATCGAGCATCAGCAGGTGGGCCATCTCATGCCGAATCGTCTCGCGCAGCGTGCGCGGGGGCACCACGCGCTGCGTCATCAGCCGATCCTCGCGCACCATCGGCACGACGGCCAGCCGCGCGCGCGGATGGGTGCGCGGCACCCGCGCGTCGCCCGCCAGCCCCGCGCGCTCCGCCCAGGCAACCGCCGCAGCCGGGCTGGGCAGCACCACCAGGCGCAGCTCCCCGGTGCCTTCGCGCGGCCAGCGCTCCAGGACCTGATCCAGCAGCGTCTCGAGCTCGCGCGCATCCGTTTCGAGCGCGCCGCGCCATCCCTCGGCGCTGGCCGGCAGCTCGATCCGCACCGGACTCGGCGGAGCCAGCGCCATCGCCGTCTGCGCAGGATCCGCCGCGCGATGCGGCGAGGTGCACCCGAGGAGGGTGGCCACCAGAACGGCGCGACGAAGCATGGGAGTAGGGTAGCGGATGGGGTGTGGGGTGTGTGCTTTGCCACGGTGCGGGATCGCGAGAGAGCGGTCGGCCGGCTACGCCGGCCTCCTACGCTCTTCGCGACTCCGCACCGGGCGCAAGCACGGGGCCACTCCCTCCACTCCCCTCGACCACCCCACCTGTTCCTGATGCAGAGTGACGGGAGCGGTCCGAGGCCACGGGAAGGAGGGGCCGCGCCCGGTGCAAGCGAGCGAAAAGCGTTGGAGGCGCACGCAGTGCGCCGACCGCTTTTCCGCGAGCCTGCACCGTGGCAGGCCCCGTCCCTCCCTACCTCAAAACCAATTCCACCACCTCATCAAAATGCTCGACGAAGTGGAACACCAGCCCCCGCGTCCAAGCCGGATCCAGCTCTTCCACATCGGAGGCATTCTCAGAAGGCAGCAGGACCGTCTTCATGCCGTAGCGCTTGGCGGCCAGCACCTTCTCGCGGATCCCGCCGACCGGCAGCACTTCGCCGGTAAGCGTGATCTCTCCGGTCATCGCGAGCCGCGCCTTGGGGCGCTTGCCGAGCAGCTGCGAGAGCATCGCGGTGGTGATCGCGATCCCCGCGGACGGGCCGTCCTTGGGCACCGCGCCGGCGGGGAAGTGGACGTGCAGTTCGCGCTCGTGAATGCCGCAGGCTTCGAGCCCGAAGGCTTTGCAGCGTGAACGCAGGAAGCTGTGCGCGATGCGGCAGGACTCGGACATGACATCGCCGAGCGAGCCGGTGTAGCGCACGTTGCCGCTGCCCTGATCCTTGACCGAGACGCACTCGATCTCGAGCACCTCGCCGCCGTAGCCGGTGTAGGCCAGACCCAGCGCCACCCCCACGTCGGGGCGCAGCCGCACCGGGTCATCGTTGAACTTGCGCGGCCCCAGGTACTTGGGCAGGAGATCGGGGCCGATCTCGGGCTTGGGCCGCTTGCGCCGCGCTACTTCTAGAGTGCGCTTCCGGCAGACCCGAGCGATGGCCTTGTCGAGCCCGCGCACCCCTGCTTCGCGCGTGTAGCCGTTGACGATCGCGCGCAGCGCAGCCACCGGCAGCTTCAGCTTTTTGGGATCCAGCCCGTGCTCGGAGAGCTGCCGCGGCACCAGGTGACGGCGCGCGATCTGCACCTTCTCGGCGGTGACGTAACCCGGCAGATGGATGATCTCCATCCGGTCGCGCAGCGGCCCCGGGATCTGCTCAAGCACGTTGGCCGTGGCGATAAACATGACCCGCGACAGGTCGAAGGGCAGGTCCAGGTAGAGATCGAGGAACTTGTCGTTCTGCGCCGGATCCAGCACCTCGAGCAGCGCGCTCGAAGGATCGCCGCGGAAGTCGCTGCCCAGCTTGTCGACCTCGTCGAGCACGATGACCGGGTTGTTGGTCTCGGCGCGGCGCAGCATTTGCATGATCCGGCCGGGCAGCGCGCCCACATAGGTGCGGCGGTGGCCCTTGATCTCGGCCTCATCGCGCATGCCCCCGAGGCTCATGCGCTCCAACTTACGCCCCATCGACTCGGCGATCGACATCGCCAGCGAAGTCTTGCCCACCCCGGGAGGGCCCGCGAAGCAGAGAATCGCCCCGCTGTGCTCCGGGCGCATCTTGCGCACGCCGAGGAACTCGAGGATGCGCTCCTTGGCGTCGCGCAGGCCGTAGTGGTCGCGGTCTAGCAGGCGCTCGGCCTTGTCGAGATCGATGCGATCATCGCTCGACACGTTCCACGGAAGCTCCAATAGCCACTCGACGTAGTTGCGGACCACCGGGTATTCCGCCGACATGGTCGGCACCATCGACAGCCGCTGCAGCTCCTCACGGATCTTGGCCTCGACCTCTTCGGGGTAGTCGCCTTCGTCGAGGCGACGCAGGAACTCTTCGCGGTCAGCCTCGGTGGGTTCTTTCTCTTCGCCCAGTTCGCGACGGATGATCTTGATCTGCTCGCGCAGGAAGAACTCCTTCTGCTGCTCCTCGATCCGCTCGCGGATCTCCTGCTGAATGCGATCGCCCAGCTCGAGGGTGACCAGCTCGCGGGTCAGCGCTTCGTCGACGATGCGCAGCCGCTCGCGGACATCCAGTTCGTCGAGCACCGGCTGCTTGGCCTCGGCGTCACGCAGCAGATAAGCCGCCGAGAAATCGGCCAGGCTGCCCGCCGGATCAATGTTGAGCGCCGCCAGATTGAAGCCGTCCCCCAGACTGGGGTTGTGGCTGGCGACCTTCTGCGACAGCGCCAGCACGTTGCGGGCCAGCGCTTCGGTTTCGTCGCCGGAAGGGTAGACCTCTTCCGGGTAGGAGACGCGCGCCACCGGCACGCCTTTGATCTTCATGAAGCGCTCGACCACGAAGCGGCGCACGCCGCGGCAGACGTAGTTCGAGTTGCCGTCGGGCAGCTTGAGGCGCTTATGGACCTCGGCCAGGACGCCCGTGTGAGCGAAGTCACCGCGCTTGCGCACCCGGCCGCCCTCGTCCATGCCCGGGGCATGCAGCAGGCCCACGTAGCGCCCTTGCGCCAGCGCCTGTTCCATGATGGCCGTCTCGTGGCCGGCCTCGGCGACCACAGGCATGATCAGCCCCGGGAAAGGCACTGAGCGGCGCAGCGGAAAGACCACCAGCACCTGCGGCGGCACGCCGTCCTTCAGGGCGGGCAGGGCCGCGACCTCCGAGGCCGCCTCCTGCAGGGCCTCGTGGACCTCCGAGCCGTCGTCGGGGAGGTCGATGTCGTCGACGCCGCCGAAGAGATCTCGCGGGTCGAAGTCGTCCGGATCGTCGGGCTTGCCGTCGTGCGTCATGGCGATGCGGAGCCGGCTGGGACCGGCTCGGCGAGAATCTTATCGCCTTCCGACTTGCCGATGATGGCCGCGCCGCAGCTATCCGACCAGACGTTGACCGCGGTGCGCATCATGTCGAGCGGGCGGTCAATCGCCAGCAGCAGCAGCACCCCGTCGTCCGGGAGGCCGAGCGCTTTCAGGATCATCGCCTTCAGCACCAGGCCGGCCGAGGGGATGCCCGCCGCCCCCACCGAGGCCAGCAGCGCGGTGATGACGATGAAGAACTGCATGCCCAGCGTCAGATCAAAGGCTGGGGACGCGTTGGCGTAGTACTGCGCCAGGAACAGCACGCCGACGCATTCGTACAGCGCGGTGCCGTCCATGTTGATCGTCGCGCCCAGCGGCAGGACAAAGCTGACGGTCTTGTTGCTGGCGCCGCCGCGGCGCTCGGCGGCCTCCATCGAGACCGGGAGGGTCATCGAGGAGGACGAGCTCGAGAAGGCGGTCATCAGCGCCGGCGACATCGCCTTGGCCCAGCCCGCCGGGCTGATCTTGCCGACGAACTTCAGCAGCAGCGGCAGGGTGACCAGCGCGTGCAGGCTGAGCGTGCCCGCGACGACGATCATGAAGAAGAGCAGATCCTTGAAGGGCTCGAGGCCGGTCTCGCCGACCACCTTCACCATCAGCGCGAAGACCCCGTACGGGATCATCGACAGCACCCAGTCGGCCACCTTCATCATGACCTGGAAGGCGGACTCGAAGAAGTCGAGCACGCGCTTGCCGTGCGGCTCGCCGGTGCGGGCGACGAAGAAGCCAAAGATCAGCGCGAAGACGATGATCTGCAGCATCTGACCGTTCTGGGTCAGGGCCTCGAAGACGTTGGCCGGGACCATCCGAGTGAGGATGTCAGCGAAGGTCGAGCCGCTGGCCGGCTCGAAGCTCTCGGGGATCTGCAGGCCCAGATTGGCCCCCACCCCCGGCTGCAGGATGTTGACCACGATCAAGCCGGTCATGATCGCCAGCAGCGATGTGGTCATGTAGTAGCCCAGCGTCTTGGCGCCGAGGCGGCCGAAGTCCTTGCCGGAGCCCAGCGAAGCCACGCCCACCACGATGCTGGTCAGGATCAGCGGCACGATCAGCATCTTCAGCAGCGTCATGAAGATGGTCGCGATCATGTCGAAGGGCGCGATCCAGCGAGCTCGTTGCGAGCTCGGATCGAGCACCTCGCGCACGTATTCCTCGCCGCTGATGATCGACACCGACGATTTGATGTACGTCGCGTCAGTCGTGGCCTGAAGAATCAGACCGACCACAACGCCCAGCGCCATGAAGAGCAGGATCTTCGTGTGCAGCTTCACGCCTCCAGGATAGAGGCGCGGGCTGTGCGTGCCTGTGCGGATCTGCACGGCAATCGACCGAAGTTCCTGGAGTTCGGGAACTTGCCCGGTCCGCGAGCGCTGGCACGGCGCTTGCGTCTGTGCAGGACGCGACGGTCATCCGACCTGCGCGACCCCTGACATGCCCCACCTCTGCTCCCGCACCCTCTTAGCGCTCTGCGGCGTCATTCTGATCGGCCTGAGCCCGCCGTTGAAGGCTCAACAGCAAGACCCGCTCTTCGGCCCGACCGTCCGCTGGCAGGACGACGACGGCGCTGCCCTTTGGGTCGGCACGGACGTCGCCATCGGCGATGACGGCGCGACGGTGATCTCTGCCAAGGAGTTGAACCAGCCCATGATCTCGGTCTACTCGTCGATCGTAGGCGAGGCGCTGTTCGATCATCCGTTGCCCTACGCGTTCCAGATTCGCGTCGACGCGGCCGAGCGCAGTACCGAGATGGCGGCGATGGTGCTCCACCACCGCCGCCCGGGTTCGACCAAGAGCATGGCGCCCGAGCTCTGGTTCTGGAACGACGCCAACGACCCTGAACCAGCCTGGAAGTTCCCCTTCCCAGAAGCGGATTCGTGGTTCTACAAAGGCATGGATGTCCACGTCAGCGCGGACGGCCAGACCATCGTCGCTTGGAACACCTACACGAGGGAGCGTCGCAACCTGATCCACGTCTTCGACGTGGACGGCACCATCCGCGGCACCTTCGAAACGACTCAAGAGTTCAACTCATCGGCCGGCGAGCAGGTCCTCGTGTCGCAGGACATGCGCCGCCTGCTCATGGATGTCGGCGGCCACCCCCAGCTGATCGATCTCGAGACCGGCGAACTGCTCAAGGAGTGGAGACACCACAGCCTTTGGAGCGGTCACACGCTTTCCGGCGACGGTCGCACGGTCGCGATTGGAGACGAGGCTGAGGTCCGGATCCACCGCGAGGATGCCAATGGAAAGTTCCCACGCATCGATACCTACACCTTGCCGAGCCATCAGAACGCCAGCCAACTCGCGCTCGACGGCGACGGCAGCCATCTCGCAATCCTCGCGAGCACCTCTTCGCCTGCCGACCAACTCGACCTAGTGGTCTACGACGTCAACGCAGCCGTGACGATCGAGTTGCACCGCTTCTCGGCCCCGAACAACAACGACAGCGTGGCGGCAACTGGCCTGCAGATGACCGAAGACGCCGCGATGATCGTGGGTTCGACCTACGGCGACGGGGACGGGCTCATCCCTGATGCCTTCGCGTTCCAGCCTGGTCTCGGCGTGACGGCGGAGATCTTCACCGATGGCTCGGCATTCGCCTGCGACATGGACTCGACTGGCCAGGTCTTTGCCGTGGCGACCAAGGACAAGCACGCCAACTCGTTCGGGACCGGCGGCGACATCGTCTGCGCCGATACGCGGCTCGTCCCGCTCAGGGTCACCGGGCTTCCTCGCCTCGGACACACGCTGACTGCGCGAATTGAGGGTGCCCATGACCAGGCGTGGGTGGTCGCCGCCTCGGCGCTCGGCCAGAGCGCGACCCCATGGGGAGTAAGCCAGCTCGACCTCGCGACGGCGAAGGTGCAAGGGCTCGTACCGATGCATCACGGGGCCGCCGAGCGCCACCTCCGCCTGCCGACCGCGCCTGCGGCGAACGGCATGGCGATTCACGTCCAAGCCGGCTTCGTCGACGACGGGCGCCCGGCCGGCGCTCTCACCAACCGCATCTCCTTCCGCATCCAAGGCTGACATGAAGATCCCCCACTCCATTCTGATCGCCGCCCTGCTGGGCGGCATGACCGCGCCCAGCCTGCTGGCCGCTCAAGGCGGACCGTCCGGCCCTACCGTGCGCTGGGAGATCGACGACGAAGGCGCGCGCTGGATCTGCACCAGCGTCGCCCTCGGCGACGATGGCGCCGTGCTGATCGCCGGCCAGCAATACAACGACCCGGCTTTGACGGTCCACTCGACCGCCGACGCCCAAGCGATCCTTGAGATGCCGCTGCCGGACACCTGGCAGGTGCGCGTCGACGCCGCGGCCCATGCGCAGACGCTCGCGGCGATGGTCCTGCAGGAGGACACTTCGGCCTCCAGCTTCACCGTCCAGCCCGAGCTGCACGTCTGGCGCGAAGCACGAGACGGCGCCGCGGATTGGGTCTATCGCTTCCCCGAGGCGGACGCTTACGGTTCGCAGGGGATGGATGTGCACCTCAGCGACGACGGGCAGACCATCGTGGCCTGGTTCAGCCACCCGACGCGCGACCGCGTCATGCTGCGGGTCTTCGACCTGGACGGCAATCTGCTGCTGCAGAAGGCGCTGACGCGGCAGCTCGGTGTCTCCATGGCGACCTCGGCCATGATCACGCCGGACGCCAAGCGGATGCTGATCGACCTCGCCTTCGATCCGCACCTGATCGACCTCGAGACCGGCGACACGATCCACGCCTTCGCCCATCACTCGATGTTCGGCGGCATGGCGCTGTCCGCGGACGGCACCACGGTTGCGATCGGCGGCGAACCGTGGCTGGAAGTGCATCGCCAGACGATCGCCGGGGACTTCCAGCTGGCTGAGCGCATTGACTTCCAAGGCAATCGGATCGCCGGTCCGATGGCGCTCGATGCCGACGGCTCGCACCTGGCGTACTCGATTCGCCGCTACAGCCCTTCCGAGAGCTGCTCCATCCGTGCCCGCGATCTGCACGCCGGGCGCGACCTTTGGCGGCATAAGTTTGAGGCACCCGGCAACGGGGCTTCGCTTTGGCCTCAGGAGCTGGCGCTCACGGAGGACGCCCAGATCGTCGCCGGTTCTTCGTGGGGCGACACCCTCGACCTCACCCCGACCGGCTTCGCCTTCGACGCGAGCGGCACGCTCACCGCCCAGCTGCATACCTCCGGCAGCGCCATCGGCTTCGACATGGACCCCACCGGTCAGCTCATGGCGCTGGGCACCAAGGATGCGCACGCCAATGAGTTCGGCTCGGGCGGCGACGTGATCTGCGCCGACACGCGGCCGATGGAGCTCCGGCTCGCCGGCTATCCGCAGGCGGGCGCCAAGCTCGATTTCTCGTTGCGCGGCCCCGCCGCTGAGGCACGCGTCGCCGTCGCGAGCGCGCTCGGCGCGACGCCCACGCCATGGGGTGTCAGCCAACTCGACCTCGCCAGCCTGCGGTTGGACACCGGCTCGCTGCCGATGAACCTGACCGGTCTGCAGCGTCGCCTGACCGTGCCCGAGCACCCCGGCATCGTCGGAACCGCTCTGCACCTCCAGGGCGTCTTGCTCGACCCATCCGGAGCGGCAGGCGGCGGCCATCTCACCAACCGCGTCTCCGTTCGAGTGCTTCCGTAGGGAAGGCTCGCTTCAGGGGTCCGTCGCCGGGAGCGCGGCGGGCCCCGTTTCTATTCGCCAGGTGGATCTTCCGAGATCGAGAAGGTCCGCGGCTCCGGATCAGAGCAAGAAAACGCCAGCGCACCCAAGAGCGCGCTGGCGTTGAGGAGGCGATGCATGCCTCCAGGCTAGCAGAGGTCTAGATCTCGACGCCGAAGACGCCCTTCAGGCCGAAGCCGACGGCGAGAGAGACGACCACGAACCAGAGCATGATCGAGATCTCGCCACCGGACAGGAAGCCGAGCGGGCGGACCTCATAGGGCACCGTGATGGTGCGCACGGGGCCTGTCGCGGGCAGGACCGGGTCACCGAAGTAGACGATCGGATCCTTCGCCTCGGTGAACTTGGTGAGCGGCTCGGAGGTGCGCAAACGAGCCAGGCGGCGCGGGTTCGTGGCGACCTCGACCGACTTGGTCACGGTCGTCGCGCCGGAGGCGAAGCTTAGTTCGTGCGAGCCCTCGGCCACGGCATCGACCACCAGCACCACCTTGTTCTGGGTGTTGCCGCGCTGCACCAGCTCGAGGCCATCCGGCAGCTCGACCTGGACCTCGTGGGCCTTCACGCTGGGATCAAACTCGGCCACGATCGTGGTGCGCTCGCCCGTTTCCAGCGGCTGATACGCATAGAGCGCGTTGAGCTGGAACCAGATGTACATGAAGGGCGCCGCCATCACCGCCATCGGCAGGATGTTCAGCGCGAGGTAGCAGATGTTCCAGAACAGCGCGCCGACCACGCCCTTGCCCACCGTGGGCATATCGTCCTGGAAGATGCGGATGCCCAGCAGGTTGTGCTTGATGCGATCCTTGACCGCAACGATCGCCCCCTGCGCCGAAACGTGCGGGAAGGCGAGGATGAACAGCACACCGGTCACGGCGGACAGCACGGTGACCGTCAGAAACGGCCCCATCCAACCCAGCGCCATATCCAGCCCGTCAAAGAGCAGGTTGAGCGCACTGGGTGCGGCGTAGCCGATGCCGGCAATCGCCGCGCAGATGGCGAGGACAATGAGGGTTCCGATCATGACCGGGTGTGCGATTCGCGGCGCGAAGCCGCTGGGACTTAGCTGATGTAGCCGAGGCCGCGGAGCGACTCGGTGATGTCGGCGTCGGAGGAACCGGCGCTCTCGATCTCTTTCAGCTCTTTCTCGAGGACGTGCTCGACGAACTCTTCGACCGACGAGTAGCCGGCGATTTCCGAGACCTTCTTGCAGCGCTCGAGGATGTCCTTGTTGACTTTGACTTTGGGGCCACCAAACATGGTTTTTCTCCTGGGTCGTGTGGGTCTGAGGGTGCTCGCTAGAACAGGGGCTTGCCGTCCATGTCCGCGGGCGGGACCACGCTGAAGGCTTTGTACAGCGTGGCGGTGATGTCTTCCAGAGCGGGGTCCTTGGAAAGGGTGGCGCCGCTGCGCACGATGATCGTGCCGCGCACCAGCTCGGGGTCCATCAGGTGGGAGCCGGACCAGCGGCTGTCGTTGTCGACGATCACGGCGTCGCCGGTGATCTCGCCGACGGCGGTCTCATCCGAGGCGCCGTAGCCGACGTTGAAGCCGAGCTGCAGGTCCGGGGCGACGCCGGTCATGGGACCGGAGAAGACCTCGGTGGCCTTCTTGATCGTCGTGAAGACGGGCGTCCCGTCTTCGTCGCGCAGCGAGAGCAGCTTGTCGCGCATCTCGTTGAGCAGCGCATCGGCCTCGCCATCGGTCACGATGCCCTGGGCTTCGCGGCCGACGCGGTTGAGGATGATGCCGTTGAAGCCGACCACGTAGGCCTTGGTCTTGGACCAGTCGACGATCGAGCTTTCCCAGTCGATTTCGCCGTCTTCGGTCTTGCCGCTGACCGCGATCATGCCCGGTTCGGCGCCATCCTTGAGGACCAGATAGCCCTCCTTCAGCAGCCAGTCGTTCAGGTGCATCTTGCGGCGGAAAGGCGCGAAGCCGTGGTCCGACATGATGATCAGTTCGACCGGGCCCTTGCCGTCGGCTTCCATCTGCTCGATGCGGGCGAGCAGCTTGCCGAGCGCCGAATCGACCTGGCTGTAGATGCGGTCGATCTGCTGACTGTATTCGGGGAAGTTCGGGTCCTCGACGGCGCCCGGCACCGATTCCTGGTGCGGGTGCAGCGGATCCTGCGCCCACCAAAGCATGTGCGAGCGGAGGTCAAGCGAGCCGGTGTAGAAGAACAGGCAGCCGCCGTTCTCCTCGAGCTGATCGCAGGCGTACTGCATCATCTCCAGGCGCTCGTCGAGCACCGTATCCGACTGCGAGACGAACTCGGCGGTATTCAGCAGGTCGGCCTTGTAGGCCTTGTAGGCATCCGGGAAGCCCTGCGTGTAGTACGGGCCGATCGCATCGGCCAGCTCGGCGGCAGCCTCCGAGGGCGTCGAGACGTCGAAGACCGGGTTCCAGGGATCGACCTGGATCGGCGAAGCGTACAGCTCGAAGGGCTCGTCGCTCTTCAGCAGGAAGCGGGTGTAGCCGGACAGCGCGACCAGCCCCCCCATCACCGAGAACTCGACGGGGACCCAACCGGTCCATTCGCCGACCTGCGCGATGCCGTAGTGGTCGCCGATCTCGACGGTGACCTGCGGCTCGGCACCGGTGTAGTCGAGGTAGGCGTCGAAGGTCGTGAAGACCTCCTGTTCGGCCGCCATCATCGCGTTGAGCTCGCCGATTTCGACGCCCAGCTCGGCGGCGCGGGTGGTGTTGCCCGCCGCCTCGGCGGCGCGACGCTCGCGCCCCAGGGCTTCGATCTTCTCGGTGGTCTTGCGGATGATCGACTTGGCTGCATCCGGCGGGCCGTAGATGCGCAGCGGCACCTTGACCACCGCGCGACCATCACCGGCCATCTGCAGCGGCAGGCGGTTCACCGCCGCCTTGCGGATGTAGTACGAATCGCTGTCCTTCTCGGAGCGATCCGCGCGCTCGGTCCACAGGAAGGCCTTGCCGCTGGCAGCGCCTGCCAGATCGGGCGTGCCCATGTCCGGGAAGGTGACCGCGGTGGTCTCGGGCATGGGATAGTTGGCCGGCATCCGGTGGACGTAGACCGGCACGCCTGCGTCAGCCATGACCTCCCAGAAGGCCGGGAACTGGCGCGTGCTCAGTTGCGCGCCGCCCGTCAGCGGCATGTCGTAGCCCATCAGGCTGATCTGCAGCCCGACCGGCTCGGTGGTCGACATCGAGCTGAGCACCCCGTAGTTGTGGCGGTCGACGTGGATGAAGTCGTACAGCCCGTGCTTGCCGGGGTTGGTGCCGGTGATGAAGTTCGACCAGGACACCGGCGACTGCGGCGGCCAGGAAGTCTGCAGCGGCTGGAAGGTGCCGTCTTCGACCAGTCGGGCGAAGTTCGGCAGCAGGCCGCGGTCGATTCGCTCTTGCAGCAACTCCGGGTCGAGGCCGTCGACGCCGAAGACCACGACGCGGGTATCGGTGCTAGGCTCGCTGGAGCCGCAGGCGGTCAGAAGCAGCGCCGCCGAAGCGAAGAGGACGGAGCGCAACATGACTACGCGACCTCCTTGGTGGAATCGTCGTCGGCCGGGACGGGCTGAGCGTCCTTCGGCTTCTTGTCCGGCTTGCGGTCACCGAACAGCGGCTGACCCTGCAGATACTTCGGCAGCTCGCAGCCAAACAGCTGCAGCGCCGTCGGAGCCATGTCCATCAGATCCGGCGTCTCGGTGTTGATCTTGCGGTCGCAGAACATGACGCCCGGGACCTCGCGCGGATCGATGCAGTGGTCGCCCGACCACGACTTGGTGTTGTCGCTGAAGACCTCGGCCGGCACCGCGCCGGTGGCGCAGTTCCACGAGTTGCGGTAGCCGCGCACGTAGCCGGCGAACAGGTCCGGGGCCTCAAAGACGTAGGGGCCGGTGAAGATGTCCTCGGCGTCGAAGACCTCGCGGAAGATGCGCTGGCCGGTCTTCGGATCCTCGAGCGCCATCAGGCCGTCCTGGATCTCCTTCTTGACCTGGCGCAGCTCCTCGCCTTCTTCGACGATGCCGTCGCGCTCGCGGGCCTTGCGGTTGATGAACAGGCCGGTCAGCCCCAGCGAGAAGGCCTTGGTGCGCGACCAGTCGACGTCCTGCAGCCAGTCGCGACTGATCTGCTTGCCGCTCTCCTCGTCGACCGGGGCGTCGCCCTTCAGGACCAGGAAACCGTTGTCCCGCAGCCAGGCGTTGAGGTTGACGCCGCGCTGGAACTGGCAGAAGCCGTGGTCACTGATGATGAACAGCACATCGCGCTTGGGATCCAGCTTGGTCTGGACCTCGGCGATGAGATCGTCGGCCTTCTGATAGATCTCGGCGATCTTGTCCTTGCCCCACTCGGTGTCCTTGCCCTCGTTGGCGGGGTGCTCCGGATCGAGGTAGCGGTGGAACATGTGCGAGACACGGTCGGTGCCGTCAAAGACGCAGACGACCGAACCCTTCTTGGTGGTCTGCAGCGCATCGAAGAGCTGCAGACGGCGCTCCTCCCAGATGTTGAGCGCCTGCTTCCAGAAGGCTTCCTCGTCGATCACCCGCTCGTTGAGCGCCCAGGTGTCCTCGGCCAGGCCCAGCGTGGCAAAGGGGCCGTGCTTCTTGGCCAGGTAGATCGAGTACACCGTCGGGTGCGCGATCGGCATGATCGGGTTGGCCGGGTCGATCTGAATCGGCGTCATGTACAGGCCGAACTCGGGATCGGTGCCCATGCAGTAGAAGCGCGCGATGCCCACGGCCTTGGCGCCTCCGTGCTTGGACTTGAACTCGAGGGTGATCCAGTCGCTGTATTCCTTGACGCCCAGCTCGACGACTTGGTCCTGGCCCTTGGCGCCGATGGTGAGCCGCAGCTTCTGGTTCTCGACCAGGATCTCGACCTTCATCGGGATCCGCATCGGCTCGGGCTTGGCCGCGCCCGGATCGGCCGGGCCGGTGATCGAGCAGCGCACGATCTTGCCCTGCCGCCCCACCATGTTCACATCACCGCCGGCCTCGGGGCCGGTCAGCGAGGCGTCGGTCGTCCAGAAGCTGAACGAACCCTGGGTGCCCTTGAGGTCGGGCACGCACATGCCAGACAGGCAGGCGCCGTGGAACTTCTCCGGCGGGAAGGTGATGGGCACCCGAATGATGTTCGAGAAGATCTTCTTCTCGCCCAGAATCGCCCACCAGGGCTTGCCCTTGCGCAGCAGGCGGATGCCGCCGGTCGGCTTTTTGAAGAACTCCTTCTTACCGATCTTCAGCAGCGCCTTTTCCCCCTGCGTGATCTCGGTCGAAGACAGGATCGGCAGGTAGGTGCAGGGGTCGCGGGTGATGAAGTCGAAGATGTTGTGGCGCGAGGCGTCCACCCCGGTCGAGAAGCTCGACCAGGCCACCGGCGACATCGAGGGCCAGCTGGTCTGCAGCGGCGAGAAGTGCCCCTGCTGCGCGATCGCCTTCATGTTGGGCATCCGGCCCTCGTCCATGAAGCGCTGCGCGAGCTGCGGATCCATGCCGTCGAACCCGACGATGACCATCCGCTTGGTCGCACCTTTGATCCGCCCTTTGCCGGTCAGGACCCGGAGCAGGACCTTGATCGGATAAGCGAGAACAATCGCGACCGCGAGGAACAGCGCACCGATCAGAACCAGGCCACCCGAAAGGAAGGCAACGCCCGCGCCCGGCCCGATGTATGCCGATGCGGGAGGTGCCGCAGCAGCCGCAGCGACCAGGGTGAGAAGCGCGAGAGTTCGGGTGTTTCGACGGTGCATCACGAGCCTGGGCTACCAGTAAGAGCCAGGCAAAGGCCGGAAGGATCCGGCTTCTGGGGAGGGATTCTCACCCCTCCCCGGTGAAGATTCTAGGCCTTAGCCGCGGCAGTTGCCGGGATCAGACCCTGCGACTCCAGGTATTCCAGGATCGCGGCCAGCGATTCCTCGGGCGACTGGCTCTCCGAGTTGACCTGGACTTCCGGGTTTTCGGGAGCTTCGTACGGATCCGAGATGCCGGTGAAGTTCTTGATCTCGCCAGACAGCGCCTTGGCGTAGAGACCCTTCACATCGCGGCGGGTCAGCTCGTCGATCGAGCACTCGGTGTAGATCTCGACGAAATCGCCGATCATCGCGCGGCACTGGTTGCGGACCTCCTGGTAAGGGGAGATCGCGGCGGTCATGACGATGACGCCGTTGCGGGCCAGCAGCTTGGCGACGTAGCCGATGCGGCGGATGTTGGTATCGCGGTCTTCCTTCGAGAAGCCGAGACCCTTGGACAGGTTTTCGCGGACTTCGTCGCCGTCGAGGATCTCGACCTTGCAGCCACGCTTACGGAGCTCGGGCTCGAGCATGCGGCTGAGGGTCGACTTACCCGAGCCGGACAGGCCGGTGAACCAGAGGCAGAAACCTTTTTGGTTGCTCATTGCAGGATGATTGGTTCGGGGGGTTCTGAGGGGGTTACTTGAGCTTTCCTTCAAGGAAAGGGACTTCGAAGCACTTGTCGTGCATGATCGGACCGTGGCCGAAATAGCCGGCCTCGCCGAAGAGTTCACCGTGGTCAGCGGTGACGATGACCCAAGTGTCCTTGGGCAGCATGTCGTAGAAGCGCGGGAACACTTCCTGATCGAGGTACTTGACCGTGTTGATCTGACGCTCGCGGCACTTCTCGATCATGTCCATATCCATGAACTCACCCGACTCGTTGTCGGAGATCAGCGTGCCTTCGTCGTCGATCTGCTTGTCCAGCTTGCGGAAGATGCCGTTGACGCCGGAGATGTGCGGCAGATCGTTCTTGTCCTCGTCGGGCAGCCCGTACGGGTAGTGCGTCTCGCCCACGTTCATCAGGTAGAACTGCGGACGGTTGCCGGCGATGCCCTTCGATTCGCGCTTCTTGTGGTTCTCGATTTCGTCCAGCATCAGGTTCATGTCGTTGTGCTTCGGCATGAGCTTGAAGGTGGAGAAATCGCGGTTGATCCCGGTGGCCGGGTTGAGCACCGGCAGGGAGACGAGGCCGTGGGTCTCGTAGCCCTTGTTCTGCAGGTACTTCGGCAGCCAGAGGTGCGGGATCATCGCCTCGAAGCCGGCTTCGTCGACGCCGAGGCGATCCTTGAACTTGTAGAGGTCGTGCTTGTAGTACTCAGAAGCGTAGACCTCGGGCGGGCTGGTGTGCGGCACCAGGCCCGTCAGCAGGTTGTAGTGCGAGGGAGCCGTCCACGATGCGTACGTGAAGCGACGCTCAACGTTCTCGAGGCCACCGCACAGCTTGGCGATGTTCTCGGGCTTGGCCGCCATGAACGAGTCGTAGCGGCAGGAATCCAGCGTGATCACGAACAGGTGGTTCAGTTCGCGCTTCTTTCCAAACAGGCCAAACATGGATGGGCTCCCTCGTCTACGGGCTGGGATCAAGCGTTCGCCGTTTCCTTGGCGGCGTAAGCAGCGATCAGAATGTCAGCGACTTCCGGGCGGGTGAACTCGGCCGGCGGACGCTCGCCGTTGGTGAGCATCTCGCGGACCTTGGTGCCGCTCAGGAAGATCTTGTCTTCGTTGCTGGCCGGGCTGGACTTGGTCGAAGCCATGCCGCCGGTCAGCTTGCAGTAGAACGCGTGCTCGAAGAGAAGGGTGTTGATACCAATCTCGCCCGGCTCGAAGTTCTGGAAGATCGTCTGCGCGTCGAAGGTGCCGTAGTAGGAACCGACGCCGGCGTGGTCTCGACCGATGATGATGTGCGTGCAGCCGTAGTTCTGACGGCAGAGCGCGTGCAGGATGGCTTCGCGCGGGCCGCCGTAGCGCATGGCCTGCGGGTACACAGCCAGCATAGTGCGGTCGAGCGGGTAGTACTTCGACAGCAGCGCGTGGTAGCACTCCATGCGGGTGTCGGACGGGATGTCATCCGACTTGGTGTCGCCGACCAGCGGGTGCACCAGCAGACCGTCGGTCTGCTCGAGCGCGACCTTGGTCAGGTACTCGTGGGCGCGGTGGATCGGGTTCCGCGTCTGGAAGGCAACGACGGTGTTCCAGCCCTTCTCCTCGAAGGCGGCGCGGGTCTGCGCCGGGGTGAGACGGTAGTCGTTGTGCTTCGCGTAGCTAGGCAGGTTGGCGACGGTGATGGTGCCGCCGATGTAGGTGTCGCCGATCGAGCTGAGGTAGCCCCAGGCCGGGTGCGACTCGTCTGCCTGGCCGCCGGTGCCGCTGTAGCACTTGTCGAGCTCGTTCTTCTTGTCCGGGCTCCAGACGTCCGAGACCTGCATGACACCGAAGTCGGTGCCGTCTTCACCCACCAGGGCAATCTCGCTGCCGGCGGCCGGCGCGTCGACGCCGTCCTTGGTGGCGAGCACCACGGGAAGCGGCCACGGGGTGCCGTTGGCGAGGCGCATGTTGGCGACCACGTTGTCGTAGTCGGCCTGGCCCATGAAACCCTCAAGCGGGCTCATGGCGCCGGTCGCGATCATTTCAAGATCGCTGGCCTCGCGGGAGTTCAGCGGGAATTGCGGGAGGTCGGCAGCCTTCGCGAGCAGCGCGTCGCGCTCGGCGCCTTCCACCATGCGGTTGATCAGTGTTCCACCGTGAGGGGCGATCATGTCTAGCTCTTGTCTTGTCGTTCCAGGGACTGGTAGGAGTTTGTTTCGCGGGCAGGCTGCCTAGAGGTAGCCGAGGTTGCGCAGCTTCTGCTTGACGACCTCGAGTTCCTCAGGAGAGAACTCGCCGGATTCGGATTTGGTCTCGACCTCTCCCATCAGGTCGCGCAGGACAAACACGATGAAGTCCGTGGGCGACGAGAACCCAGTGTTCTCGATGACCTGTTGGATCCGCCGGTACAGCGGACGAGGGATCTTGACGGTGACCCGGGATTCCTTTTGCATGGCATTCGCCGCGAAAACAGCCGGAAAGTGTACCCAGGAAGGAGTGTGTTTGCGCTCCTTTTTGGAGTGCATTTGGAGTGTGATCAGAGCCTCAGGTGCTGCAAGCGGGCTGGATGCGCCCGTGCAAACCCCTGAAACCCGGGGATCTTGCGTCTATCGGCCTCGATCCGGGCCGGACTTGAAGGCTTCTGGCTCCGTGCGCACTCTGCGTGGAGTCCCCTGCGGTCCTGCTTTCAGAACGTCATCGCCGAGGTCTCGTTTCCCAAAATCGAGACTGCCCCCCTTAATTGGGCTTTTCTGGCCTAAGTCATTTCAATATATATCTTTATGGAACATTTCTCAGGACCGGGGGCCGAGTTGAGAATCCGCGCCCAAACCGCTTCTGACAAGGGGTTTATGCGCGCGCGAGCACACTGAAGGGGGTCAGATTCAAAGATCGCGAAGCGAGCGGGATCGGCCAGCGTTATCATTCGCGGGAATGGGGATCGTTCCCTGTCTAGAAACATGATTCTGCGCCGTCTTACCCTCGGAATGCTTCTCCTCGGCCTCACTGCCTGTGGCGGCGAGGAGACCCCGGACAACACCTCGACTGGCTTCGCCGATGCTTCGGCTGCGGTCGACGCTGGCAATGCTGCGATGGCTTCGGGCGAGTACGACCAGGCCGCGACGGCCTTTCAGTATGTGGTCGACAATCCGCCCAGCGACCAGATCAAGGTCGACTACGCGATGCGCCTCTGCTCGGCCCTGGTTGGCGCCAAGAAGGAGACCGACGCCATGGAAGTGCTGACGGGGCTGGCGACGAACCATGCGGATCTGCTAACGGCTGAGAAGCTGCAGGGTCTCGCGGACAGCCTGCTGAAGCCCGGCGCCGGCGCGAGCGCGCGCGTCGCGGAGCACGTCATGAACATTGCCAAGGACACGCTGGCCGAAGGCGAACTGGCCAAGTTCGACGTGGCCAAGGTCGAGAAAGGCGTCAAGGCGCTGCAGTCCGGCGACCTCAACGCCCTGGCCGAGCTCGGCTACGTCGGCGACTGAGCCGCGCGCACTTCCCTCGAGCCGGGCGAATCCTCAGGATTCGCCCGGCTCGCTGCTTTGGATCGTGAAACGGGGGCACGCGCGGTCCGTTCCGCAGACATGAAGCGCACCTCCGTCTGCTTGGCCCTGCTCCTCAGTCCGCTGCTCGGCGGATGCGGCGAGAGCAGCCCCTCCGCCCCCACCTATGCCGACGCCTCGGCCGCCGTCGACGCCGGTCACGCCGCCTGGACCGCCGGCCGCTATGCCGAAGCCGCTTCGGCCTACTCCACTGCGCGAGAAATGCTGCGCCAGCCCGGCCCCTTGGAGCAGGACCTGATCCTGCGCGAAGCCCGCGCCTGGATCGGCGCCGGCGAGGAAGGCGCCGCGATCGACCTGCTGATCGCCACCACCGCAAGCCAGCCGCAGTCCTGGCGCGCCACGGACCTCGCCGACTTCATCACGAGTTGCCTCCAGAAGGGCCCCACCACCAGCCAGCGGCTCGCCGAGACCGCCATGCGGATCGGCGCCGAGACCCTCCCGCCCGAAGAGCTCGCTCAGTTCGACCTCGCCGGCTTCGAGCGCCAGCTTGCTGGCCTGCGCAGCGGGGATCTCACGACCATGAAGGAGCTCGGTTACGTCGACCCCGACAGCGAGGGCTAAGCCGTAACGCCACGGGCTGCCTTCTATACTGAATGGATGCAGCCTCACCCCACGCGCGGCTCGTCGGCAGTCCTGCTGCTGCTTGGCGCCGCGCTGCTGCTGGCGCTCGGCTGGATTCTGTTTCAGCCCAGCGCCCCGGTCGAGCCCCTGGACGACGGCACGACTCCAGCTGTCTCGGCCGCCGACGGCCCCAGTGAAGCCCAGGTCGAATCCACCCCGGTCGCCGAGACGCAGCGCAGCTCGCTGCTGGTCAAGGCACAGCTCACGGTGATTCTGAGCAAGCCCGGCTGGGCGACGCTGCCCGAGTCGGTCGAAGTCGAGTTGATCCCCCAGGGCGACACGCCGGGCGAGGCCCAGCTGGAGCGCACCCGCCAGGGCGGCGCGCTGGTCGAGTTCTACGACCTACTGTTCGGCAGCTATCTGATCCGCGTGCGCGCGCTCGGCTTCGCGACCGCCGAAGTCCCGGTCCAGATCTCGAAAGAAGCCGCCGCGCAGCGTCAGGTCGTGGCGCTGCTGCCCGCCCGCGAGATCACCGGTGAGGTGCGCGACGCCTCCGGCCGGCCGGTCGCCGGGATCGAAGTCAGCGCGCGCCCGATCGAGAACATCCCGGGCTTCGTCCAGAGCACGGGCACCACGCGCACCGACGAGCAGGGCCGCTACCACCTCACCCCGCTCCCGGAAGGGCGCTTCTACGTGCACGTCGGCCCGCTGCTGCACCCGATCAACGATCCGGTCGAGGTCGAGCTGTACGGCGAGCGCGTCTTTCAGGATCTGCGCGTCGGCCCGCTGGCCGGGGTCAGCTTTGAGATCGTCGACGCCAGCAGCGAGGCCGCCATCGCCGGAGCGCGCGCGCAGATTCAGCGCATCAGCGAAGACGGACAGCGCGGGCATGCGCAGTACCGCAGCGCCGATTCGCAGGGCCGGATCGCCTTCGAGCATATTCCGCCCGGCGAGTACACCGTCACGGTGCTCGCCTCGCAGTACCGCACCAGCACGGGCACCTATCGCATTCACGAAGGAGCCGACGGCCAGGTCCGCATCGCGCTGATCCCGCTCAGCCGCGAATCGTGAGCCGACGCAGCTCCTGGACCGAGGCCCTGCAGCTCGCCTGGCCGGCCACGCTCTCGCTGCTGTTGCAGGCCGGCTACCGGGTCAACGACCAGTACTGGATCGGCGATCTCGGCGCCGACGCCCAGGCGGCGATGGGCGTCACGACCTTCCTGCTGATCTTCAACTTCGCGCTGATCGTCATTTTCCAGTCGGGAACGCTGGCGCGGGTCGCCTTTCACACCGGCGCCGAGACCCTCACCGAACGCGAAGCCCTGTACCGCAGCACGCTGTGGCGCGGCCTGGCCTGGTTCGCCGTGATCGCCGGCCTCGGCTGGACCTGGAGCCCGCTCGCGACGGGAATGCTCGGCGCCCAAGGCGCGGTCGCCGAGCTCTCGGTGGAGTACCTGCGGCCGCTCTATCTGGGGCTGCCGCTGATGGCGCTGAAGCCCTTCACCGACGGCGTCTTCCTGGGTCTCGGCAACACGCTGACGCCGATGCGGCTCGCGCTGCTCTCGGTCGGCCTCAACTTCGGACTCAACAGCGTGATGATCTACGGCGGCTATGGCATCCCGGCCATGGGCATCGCCGGCGCCGCCTGGGCGACGGTCGCTTCGCGTGGACTGGCCGGCGTGCTGGGGCTGATTCTGATCGCGCGCAAGCACGGCCTGCATCCGACCCGCGCCAGCGCCGCGGCCCAGGCCCTGCCCGCCGCCCAGGTACGGCGCGACTTCTGGCGCGTGGTGCGCATCGGCCTGCCGGTCTGCTTCACCAACATGGCCTACGCGCTGTCCTTCATCGCCGTGCTCAAGACCAGCGTGGAGCCGCTGGGCCGCGACGTGCAGGCCGGCCTCGGCGTCGCCTTCAACGGCATCGAGGCCATCAGCTACTGCGCGCTGATGGGCCCGGCGATTGCGTGCAGTTCGCTGGTCGGTCGACGCCTCGGGGCCCGCGACGGTCCGGGCGCGCGCGAAGCGGTACGCGCCTGCCTCAGCATGTCGCTGCTGATCTCCGGCGCGTTCTCGCTGGCCTTCTGGCTGTTGCCCGACGTGCTCGCTTCGGCCTACACCGACGAGATCGGCGTCATCCGCGAAGCCTCGCTCTACCTGTGGGTCGCCGCCTGGTCGCAGACGGCCACCGCAGCGGATTGCGTGCTGCAACAGGCGCTGGCCGGCGCAGGGCGCACATTCGGCATGTCGCTGACCACCATCGCCGGACTGGCGATTCGCGTCCCGCTGGCCTTCGCGCTCGCGCATTCGCTCGACTTCGGTTCCGAGGGCATCTGGTGGGCCTTCAACCTGTCCAACTGGATCAAACTCGCAGCTATCATCTTGGTCTTCCGCCGGACGCGATTCTGGGATCTGGATCCTCCGGCGCCTCCCCCCACGCAAACGAAGCGCGATGCCTCCGGCCCAAGCTCTGATCGACCCCCGTCAGTACCCGCTCGACCAAGCCGTCCTTGAACTCGAGGACATTCAGAAGCTGATCCCGCACCGCTACGAGTTCACTCAGCTGCACAAGGTGCTGGCCTTCGACGATGAAGCGCAGACCTGCGTCGGCTTTCGCGAGGGCGAAGAGGACGAGTTCTGGGTGCGCGGCCACGTCCCGGGGCGCCCGATGATGCCCGGCGTCATGATGATCGAGACCATGGCGCAGATGGGCGTGGTCCACGGCCACGCGCGCTGGGGCATGCACGAGTCCCATAAGTGGGTCGGCTTCGGCGGCGTGGAGAAGGTGCGCTTTCGCGGGGTCGTCGAACCCGGCGAGAACCTCTACATCCCGGGCAAGATGATTCGCGTCGACCTGCGCCGCGGCTACCTGAAGTGGGAAGGTCAGATCGTGCGCGAGAACGGCGACCTCGTCTGCGAGGCGACGATCATCGGCATGGCCTTCTAGGGCTGCGGATCCGCGACCGGCGCATCCCCATCCGGCGCGTCCGCCCCATCCGGCGGCAGGATGGCGAGCACATCGAGTGCCGCGCAGGTACAGGGCGCGCCCAGCAGCTCGCTGAGGGCCGGCTTGCAGCGCCCGTCGTCGCCCGAGATCGCCTCCTTGATGTAGGTGCCGTGCTGCGAGCGCACGCTGAGCCAGAAGCTGCCTTCCTCGTCTTCGGCCGCCCGCTCCCAAGCGAGCAGCTCGATCCAGCGCTCCCGATCGAGGTGGGCCCGGCGATGGGCGACGCGCTGCGGCGTGGTCTGGATCAGGGTAATCGGCCCGCCGGCAGCGAGCTCGGCGAGACGCGGCTCGACCTCTTCCCAGGGCAGCTCGCAGGCCACCAGCGCGCGGTACTCCTTGGCGCAGCGCATCTCCTTGAGTTCGACCACGCGCTTCTTGTTGGAATAGCGCAGGCCGGTCAGCTCCAGCCGCCCTTCGTTGCGACGGTTGACCTCCGCGGCCAGCTCCTCGAGATCGATCTGCGGATTCTTGGCGCGCAGCACCTCAAACACGAAGGGACGACCCTCGCCGAGCATGCGCACATCCATGTCCTCGCGTCCCGCGCCATGGAACTTGTTGCGGCGCGCCTTGAAGCGAGGCATCGCCACCCAGGCCAGCAGCTCCTGCACCGAGTCGCGGGTCAGTTTGCCGAAGCCCTCGCAGGTCGGGCAGCCCTTGCCTTTGCACTTCGGGCAGTAGAACTTGGTCTGCGGCAGATCGCGACTGAGCTTGCGGTACCTGCCTTCAATGAACACCTTGACCGGAGCCGGCTTGGGACCCGAGGAATTCGGCGGAGTCGAGGACGGGGAGTCGGGCAAGGCTAGAATGCGGCCGTGTGGCCGGAACTGTTCACGATCTTCGGCTTGCCACTGCGGAGTTTCGGCTTCTTCGTGGCCCTCGGCTTCATCGTCGGGGTGCAGGTCGCGAGTTGGTTGTCGAAGCGCTACGGCAGCGACCCGGAGCATGACGCCCAGCGCATCCCCGACCTCAGTTGGGCGGCGCTGATTGGCGTGATTGCCGGGGCCAGGCTGGCCTACGTGCTCGTCAACCTGCCGTACTACCTCGAGCACCCGGTGGAGATCTTCCAGATCTGGCAGGGTGGCCTCGTGATGTACGGGGGCATGATTCTAGCCCTGGTGCTGGGCATCCGAAAGGCGCGCCAGCTCGGCATGCAGATCTGGCAGACGGCGGACTACTGCCTGACGGGTGCCTTCCTCGGCCAGGCGATCGGCCGGATCGGCTGCCTGATGGTCGGCGATGACTACGGCAAGGTCGTGCCGGACCTGCCCGGCGGCGGCACCCCCTGGTACGCGATCCGCTTCCCGGATCCGCTGCCGGCGGGCTCGGCCTTCCCGCCCGAGCTGGTCGGCCTCGCGGTGCATGCCACCCAGCCTTACATGACCGCGAAGGCGCTGATCGTCTTCGCGATTGGCATGTGGCTGCTGCCGCGCACACGCTTCCACGGCCAGGTCACCTGCGTGCTGCTCATGGCTTATGCCGTGCTGCGCGCGATCGTCGAGCTGTTCCGCGGCGACGCCGAAGCTCGCGGCGGCATCTACAAGGAAGGCCTGGCGCCCGAAGATGTCCACGCTCGCCTCGCCGAGCTGGGCGTCGCTACCCCGCAGGGGCGCATCCTCGACCCCGTGGGCTACCGCGATCTGTTGCGCCAGGGCGTGGAAGGCGTCCAGGCCGAGCTGCTCGTTTCGACCTCGCAGATGGTCGCGATCGTCACCTTCACCATCGCCGCCATCCTGTACCAGCGCCTGCGCGCGCGCTCCGGGCCGGGCATCGCGGTCTAGCCGGGCATGGTCTTCGTGGCCGGGATCGACGAGGCGGGCTACGGCCCCTTCGTCGGTCCATTTGTGGTCGGCTTCAGTCTGTTCCGGGTCCCCGACTGGGAGCTGGATCTCTGGAAGCTGCTCCACCCCGCCGCGCGACCGAAGCCGCCGCGCGGGGATCGTCGCCTGTTGTGGCTGGACGATTCGAAGAAGGTGCACAGCGGCAAGTACGGCCGCGACCGCCTGGAGCGCAGCGTGGCGGGCTTCGCCGAGCTCTGCCAGCCCGGCCTGCCTGCGGCCGACGATGGCCTGGATCGCTTTGTCCGCTGCACGCCCAGCGGCCCGGCACGCTGGCTGGATGCAGCCGCCTGGCTGGGTCGCATGGACGAATCGCTCTGCCCGCGGATCGACCCCGACCGTGCCCGCCTCGACGCCGCGGCGCTGCGGCGCGCGCTCGAAGCAGGAGGCTGCGGTCTGGATGACTTCGGTTGCCGCGCCGTCCCCGCCGGCGAATGGAACGACTGGATTGAGCAGACCGACAATAAGTCGGAGACCCTGTTCATGGTGACCATGGACGTGGTGCGCCACCTGCTCGCCCGCACCGGTCACGCGCCGCTGCGCATCGAGCTGGATCAGCACGGGGCGCGCCGTCAGTACGGGCCGCGGCTGGCGCGCGCGCTTGCGCCTGATCGGGTGGAGCGCCACGGCGAAACGCGCGGCGGGTCCGCCTACACCTTGCACTTCGGCGAGCGCGCGGTGCAGTTTCGCTTCTCACAGAAAGCCGACGAGACGCACGCGCCGGTTTCGCTGGCCTCGCTGGCCGCCAAGCTGGTGCGCGAGCGCGCGATGGACCGCTTCAATCGCTGGTGGCAGGAGCGCCTGCCGGCGGTCGCTCCCACCAAGGGCTATGGCGTGGATGGCAAGCGCTGGCTCGCCGAGGTCGAAGCCGAGGCCGCAAAACACACGGACCCGGCGCTGCTGCGCCGGGTCCGATGATGCGGGCCGCCGGGCCCGCGGAAGCCGCGTGATCGACTACGACTTCTGGTCGCTCGAGTCGTCGTCCTGCTGGGAGAAGAACTGGAAGAAGGGGTTGGTCGGATCGATCTCTTCCTTCTTCTTCGCCTTCGGGTCCTTGCCGTAGTCGTCTTCGCGACGGCGACCCTTGCCACCGGGGCGACCGCCACGGCCACCACCCGGTCCGCGTCCACCGCCGCCCCGGCCACCGGGACCGCCGCGCCCCCCACGGCCGCCGCCACCCTGGCCCTTCGGCCGGGTGCTGCGGACGAAGGCCGGCGCCGTGGACTCGGGCTCTTCGCCCCGGCGTCCGCCGCCGCCACCTCGGGGTGCGTCCTCGCTGCGCAGGGACAGCCGGAAGCGCTGCTTCTCCAGGTCGACCGAAACCACGCGCGCCTCGACCTCCTGGCCGACGGACAGCACCTGCTTCGGATCCTCGACGAACTGATCCGACATCTCGGAGATGTGGACCAGGCCCTCGGTGCGCGCGCCGACATCGACGAAGGCGCCGTACTCGGTCACCGCAGTGACCTTGCCCTTCATGCTCGAGCCCACTTCCAGGGTGTCGAGCCCCTTGCCGCGACGCGTCGGACGGCCGCCCGCGCGCGGGCCACCCTTCGGGCCCCCTGGTGCGCGACGACGACGCCCGCGACCGCCCCGTTCGAGGCCTTCGCGGATGCGCCGGATCACCGACTTGTGCCAGCCGCGCTCGGCCAGGATCTCGTCCCAAGGCAGATCATTGACCTTGTTCGAATCCTTGAGCAGCTCGGCCAGATCGACGCCGCCTGCGGCCGCAGCGGCAAACAGTGCGTCGTGGTAGACCGGATGCAGCGGCCGCGCATCGAGCGGCTGACGCGAACCGCGCACGCGCAGCAGGCAGAGCGCCGCGCGCTGCGCCGCGCCTTCGAGGCCGCAGCGATCGATCAGATCTTCGATCGAGAGGAAATCGGCCGTCGAACGCTCGATGACCATGCCCTCGGCATCCAGCCCGGGCACCATCTTCAGCACCTCCAGCGAGGCGCTGTTGGCTTCGACGCCCTTCTCGACCAGCAGCGAGCGCAGGAAGGTGACCTCAAACTCCTCCATGCGGCGCGGGTTGACCTCGCTGCGGAAGGAGATGAAGGAGCGCACGACGTGCGGCGTGGCGAGCGCTGCGCCGCGCGGGTCGGAGGCGAAGCGCGCGACCAGATAGGCCGTCCGCTCGTCGTGACTGAGCAGGGTCTCCGCGCCGCGCCGCGCCACTTCGCGCTGCAGGGTGCGTGCCACCGACATCGGCACGTGCGCCTGACGCACGCGCGACTTGGCCGCGGCCTTGGACGCCGCCTTCTTGGCCGGCGCTTGCTTGGCCGGCGCTTGCTTCTCGGCGGGAGCTTCGGGAGCAGCCGGCTCGCCCTCTTGCGGAGCAGCCGCTTCGGCGATGGCGGACTCTGCCTCTTCGTTGGAAGTTGTCTCCTCGTTGGCCGCTGCCTCCTCGGTGGTCGGCGCCGCCTCGGCTTGTGGAGCCTCGACCGCGGGAGCCTCCATGCCCAGCTTCGGCAGCATCTTGACCAGACGCTGCGCCAGATTGCGCGAAGCCGTGTCGCCCTGGTAGGCGATCAGCTCGGGCTGGTGCTCGCCGAGCAGGCCCTGCAAGGCGGCGGCGAGGCCATCGCTCTTCGGCTGCAGCAGCGCCGCGCCGACGTACTCGCCCCGGGAATCGACCAGGGCCGCCTGCACTTTGCCGCCGCGCGCGGCGCAGAGCCCCAGGACCGGACCCTGATGACGACCGCGGTTGAGCGCGAAGTCGATCTGCTCCCAGGCATTGCGCAGAGCTTCCGTTTCGGCAGTGCGCTTCAGCGAAGCACGCGCCTCCTGGACAAAGCGGGGCATCCGCTCTTCGCGCGCAAACTGCACGAAGGCCTGGATGTACTTGTCGCGCTCCTGCGGCGGGAAGCCCCCCAGCTCTTCACCGAGCTTGGCGAGTTCGGCCTGCGGCCAGTCAAAGCTGACCGTCAGCGCATGGGCGCGCTCGCCGCGGCGCACCTGCAGATACTTGGCCGGCGGCACCGTCGCGAGCGAGGAAGACCAGCCCACCAGCGATTCATACGGCTTGCGCTCCACGCCTTCCTTGTCGGTGGCAGCGACCGTCAGCGTGCAGTGCTCGCGGAAGGACGCGCGCAGCGCAGCCGCCGTCTGGAAGCTGGAGCGCGCGGTGGCCAGGTAGGCGTCGATGCCCTCCGGGGCCGCAGCCTCGGCTTCTGCCTCTTCTCCGGAAGCCGAACCTGCTTCCGCCTGCAGGGCGAAGCCGACGTCTTCCAGTTCACCTTCGTCCTCTGCCTTGTCGAGGGCCTCGAGCAGATCGGCGCGGCCCGCCTTTTCGCAGGAGGCGCGCAGATTCTCGAGTCGACGCTCGAAGCCGGCGCGCATGCGCACCTTCTCGCACAGGATCTCGAAGGCAAACGGATCCGGGAACAGACCCGCGAGGATCGGATCACCGGTACGCAGCCAAAGTGGATATTCCCCGCTTTCGAGTGAATCGCGGAGGTGGGCATACGCCGGGGCACGGAGCCCGAGCGTTTCCGCGGCGCGTTTTTCGACGCCGCCAGTCTTGGTCGCAGCCATGGCGTTCAGATTCTAGCAGAGCCCCGGAAAACCGGATGTGCAGGAAGCGAGAAGGAATGCTCCAAAACAAAGGAAGCCGGACCCCGCAGGGCCCGGCTTCGATGCGGGAGACCTTCGCCCCCTACTTGTCCGCGGTCGCGTCCTTGACGATCTTCTCTTGGATGTGCGGCGGAGTGGGCTCGTAGCCAGCCGGCTCCATCGAGAAGGTGCCCCGGCCCGAAGTCAGACCGCGCAGCGTGCTCGAGTAGTTGAACATCTCGGCGATCGGCACCTTGCCGTTGACCTCGCGAATGATGCCGTCCATGGTCATCTCCTCGATGGCCACGCGACGGGTGTTCAGGTCGCCGATGACGTCGCCCAGGTTCTCTTCCGGCACCTGGACGGTCAGCTTCATGACCGGCTCCAGGATGGTGAAGTTGTTGTCGAGAGCCTCCTTGAAGGCGCGCTGGCCGGCCAGGTTGAAGGCCAGTTCACTCGAGTCCACATCGTGCGACTTACCGAAGTGCAGGTTGGCGTGGATGCCGACGTAGGCAAAGCCCAGACGACCGCCCGACTTCATGGCTTCGTTGATGCCGGCGTTGACGGCCGGGATGTACTGAAGCGGCACGACGCCACCCTTGGTGGTGTCCTCGAAGACGCACTTCTCGTCCTGCTCCGGCTCCGGAGCGAACTTGACGTTGACGACTGCGAACTGACCCGAACCACCGGACTGCTTCACCTGCTTGCCTTCGATGTCGACTTCGCGGGTGATGGTCTGGCGGTAGGCGACGCGCGGTTCGCCGACGTTGATCGGGATCTTGTAGTCGCGGTTGATACGAGTGCAGACGATCTCGAGGTGGAGCTCGCCCATGCCCGCGATGACGGTCTCGTCGGTCTCCTTATCGGTGAAGACGCGGAGCGAGGGGTCCTCGCGCGAGAGCTTGCCGAGCAGGTCGCCCAGCTTGTCGCGGTCGCCGGTCGACTTCGGCTCGATGGCCATCGCGATGACGGGCTCGGGGAAGTCCATCGACTCGAGCACGACCTGCGCGTCCTGCGCGCAGATGGTGTCGCCGGTGATGATGTCCTTCAGACCGACCACGGCGCAGATGTTGCCGGCGCGCACGGTGTCGACCGCTTCGCGCTTGTCGGCGTGCATGAACATCAGGCGGCCGATGCGCTCCTTCTTGCGGGTACGCGGGTTGTAGACCGAGTCGCCCCGGTTCATGGTGCCCGAGTAGATCCGGATGAAGGTCAGGTCGCCGTTCGGGTCGCTGATCGTCTTGAAGGCCAGCGCGGCCAGCGGACCGTCGCTGTCGGACGGGCGCTCGACCTCGGCGTCCTCGTTCTTCGGATCGGTGCCCTTGATGGCGCCCAGATCCAGCGGAGTCGGCAGGTAGTCGACGATGGCGTCGAGCAGCGGGTGCACACCCTTGTCGTGCAGGGCCGAGCCGCAGAAGACCGGCACAGCGTGGCCGGCGATCGCCGACTTGCGGGTGGCGTCCTTCAGCTCCTCGACCGAGAACTCGCCGCCTTCCAGGAACTTCTCGACCAGGTCGTCATCGATCTCGACGATCTTCTCGATCATCTCCATGCGACGCGCTTCGGCCAGCTCGATGTACTCGTCCGGGATCGCCGGCATCTCTTCGATGCCCGGGCCATCGCCTTCGACGAACTTGTATGCCTTCATGGTGATCAGATCGACCAGACCCATGAAGTCCTTCTCGATGCCCATCGGCAGCTGCATGCGCACCGCGTTGGCACCCAGGCGAGTCAGGATGGTGCCGTAAGCGCGGTCGAAATCGGCACCGACGCGGTCGAGCTTGTTGATGAAGCAGATGCGGGGCACGCCGTAGCGGTCGGCCTGACGCCACACCGTTTCCGACTGCGCTTCCACGCCGGCCACGCCGTCAAACACGGCGACCGCGCCATCGAGCACGCGCAGCGAGCGCTCCACCTCGACGGTGAAGTCGACGTGGCCCGGGGTGTCGATCAGGTTGATCGTGACACCGTCCCACTCGCACTGCGTGGCAGCCGAGGTGATCGTGATGCCTCGGTTGCGCTCGTCCTCCATGTAGTCCATGGTCGCGGCGCCATCGTGGACCTCACCGATGTTGTGGGTACGACCGGTGATGTACAGGATGCGCTCGGTGACCGTGGTCTTGCCGGCATCAATGTGGGCCATGATGCCGATGTTGCGAAGGTTGGTGAGGCGCTTGAGCTCCTGGGCCGAGAGTTCCGGCGCAGGCTGGGTGGCAGTGTCACTCATGACAGTGGGGCGCGCGAGGCGCGATGGAAGGATTTGGATTGGCGTCCGAGGAGAGACGGGTGGCGCGAGCGCGCCGTGCGAAGGGTCTTCGTATGCCGTCTGACGCCATTTTTCAGGCCGACGAAGACCGCGTAGCCCAACATTTTAGAGGTACAAGCCGGGAATGGCTAGTGCTAGATTCTCGTCCTGCATGGCCTTTTCCCGCAAGCAGCAGCGCGCCCTGCGCCTCCGGGTGCCCGCCTCCACCTCCAACGTGGGGCCCGGATTCGACAGTTTCTCGATCGCGGTGGACCATTTCGTGGATCTGCGCTGGGAACCCAGTGAAAGGATCGAGATCGAGCGCAAGGGGGGCCTGGTCGAGTCCACCCTCAGCCCCGGGCGGGATCCGGTGCTGCGCGGCATGCGCCGGGCGGCGGTTCTGGCCGGGGCCAATCTGCCCCCCGGCAAGATCACGGTCGAGAGCGGCTTCCCCCCCGGCCGCGGCCTCGGGGCCAGCGGAGCCGGCATGGTCGGCGGCCTGCTGATCGGCAACCGGCTGACTGGCTCGAAACTCAGCCCCGAAGTGCTGCTGGCCGAGGCCATCGCGCTCGAGGGTCACCCCGAAAACGCCACCGCAGCCCTGCTGGGCGGGGCCCACTGGTCGGTGCCGCGGGCCAAGAACGACTGGCTCCACCACCCGGTCCAGCTGCACAAGGACCTGCGTTTCCTGGTAGTGATTCCCCCCTACCCCCTCGCAACCGGGCGCTCCCGCGAGGTCCTGCCCACCTCGGTCTCGCTGCAGCGGGCCGTCGAACAAGCGCGCCGCACCCCCATCCTGCTGGCCGGCCTGCGCCGCCTCGACCCCGAGCTGATCCGGCTGGGCATCCAGGACGAGCTGCACGTCGCGCCCCGGCTCAAACTCCTGACCGGCGCCCAGTCGGTCCTCGATTTTGCCGAGAAGGCCGGCGCGATCGCCGCGACACTCTCGGGTGCGGGGTCGGCGCTCTTGGTGCTGACGCGGACCGGCGAGCTGCGTGCGCTCGAAGCGAAGCTGCAGAACCGGGTGAAGCGGCTGTGGGGCGAGTCGGGTTCGGTGCTGAATGCGCGGGTGTGCGCGAAGGGTGCCACGTTCCACTAAGAGAGACTGACCCCCTTCAGTGGGCTTTTTCTCCCTAAGCTCCTGAATCGAAAAGACTTACGTCTCGCTTTCTCACCAAGGCAAGCTGGGATGAGAAAAGTTCCCTAAGCCATTTTTATGAAACGACTTAGGCGCGTGCGAGCCCACTCAAGGGGGTCAGACTCAGCGCCATGCCCCAGGGATCAGCGCAGCAATCTCCTCCGCCGACCGCGCCCGCGCCGCGCGCTCTGCCGTGCTCTCACAGAGCTCCAGATCAATCCCGCCCAGGCGGCCGTGGACCTCGCGAAGAATGCCCGGTCGCAGCGCGAATCGGCGCACACCCAGGCCGATCAGAAGCGGGATCCAGGCATCGTCGGCCAGGCGCTCGCCGTAAACGGTCAGGGACTGGTCGCGGCCCTCGGCGAGCTGCACCAGCTTGCGGACGGCGCGCAGCACCGCGGGGTGCGGGCGGGTCGCCAGGGTGCGGACGACCGGATCGCGGCTGTCGGCGTCGGATCCGGCGAGGTGCTCGCAGAAGGCGTCGAGGCCCAGCAGCGAGAAGTCGGACTCAGCCATCAGCTCGCGGGCAAGCAGCGCGCTGGCCGGCGTCTCAAAGACCACTCCCAGGGCAGGGTTATGCGAGACGTCGGCACCCTCGAGGCGGAGCTCCTCGCGGGCGTTGTCGACGGCTTCCCGGACACGGCTGAGGTCCAGCGGATCGACCACGGCCGGCACCGCCAAGCGCAGCGGGCCGCCTTCGCTGGCGCGCAGCAGCGCACGGAGCTGCAGACCGAGCATGTCCGGATGCGCCAGCAGAACACGCACGCCGCGCGGCCCGAGCTTGGCGTCGCCGACTCCCGGGGCGAAGAAGCGGGTCAGCCCGGTGCTGGCGTCGAGATCGGGCAGGCGCACCTGGACGCTCTCGGCGCTGCGCAGCACCTTGGTGTGGAACTGGACCAGCGAGTCCTCGCGCGGGCGCCCCTGGCGCTGAATCAGCGGCAGCTCGGTGCGATAGAGCCCGATCTGGGTCACTCCCGAGTTGGCGGCGCGCCGGGCCTCGGCCGGGCTGGCGACCGCCGAACTGAGCTTGACCTCGGTGCCGTCGGCGAGGCGCGCCGGGCCCAGGGCTTCGGCGGCCTGCTGCTCGGCGACCCGACCCAGTGAGCTGGAGACCAACTCGGGCTTGGGGTCGACCCAGACCTGACCCGACTCGCCGTCCACGAGCAGCGACTGCGCTCCGTCGACGGCCTCGCGAATGCCGGCCACGCCGATCAGCGCGGGGATGCCGGCGGCGCGGGTCAGAATCGTGCCGTGCGAACCCATCGTTCCGGCCTCGGCCAGGATCGCGGCGACGCCCTGCTCGAGCGCTTCCGTCAGATCGCTGACCGATAGCTCGTGCACGACCAGCACGCTGCCCTGCCGGCTCGTCGCCTCGGCCGCCGCGGGCGCCTTGCCGCGATCGCAGTGCTGCAGGAGCCGCCAGGCGACATCGCGCAGGTCCGCCAGCTTGTTGCGCATGCCCTCGGTTTCGACGACCTGGCAAAGGCGCTCGTAAACCTGCAGCACGTCGCGGACCGAGGCCTCGAGCGGAATCCCGTCGCGAATGCGATTCCGGATGTCGGCCTCGACCGCCGGGTCCTCGAGGATCTTCAGGTGCGCATCAAAGATGCGCCGCTGATCCTCGTGGAAGCGCTCGGCGAGGTTGTCGCGCTGGTGCACCAGACCCACCCGGGCGGCACGCGCCGCCGAATCCAGGCGCGCCAGCTCGGCGTCGATCTCGTCGCCCTGCAGGCTGCGCTGCGGCGCGTCGCCGAAGTCTTCGCTGCGCACGAAGACGGGGCCATAGGCCACCCCCGGGCTGACGGTCTGACCGAGCAGGGTCGGCTGCTGCTGCGTGGCGGGGGTCGTCGTCGTTTCCGAGCTCATCGGCGAGGGGCGCGCGGGTCGGGGGATGGCGCGCGGGGGTGCATCCACTCTAGCCGTGCCGGGCCGAGGCTGCGCGCGCGACGCCGGCCTGAAGCGCCTGGACGGTCGCCGCACGCGAGGCGCGGCGGAGCGAGATCCAGTAGTGATGGACCGCCGGGACCAAGACCGAGGTCGCCCCCTCGACGCAGGCCGACGCCACCTCGACCACCCCGTCGTCGTCGCCGGGCACCACGCGCGAGCGGCCCTGCGGCGTGCCGGCGCCGGAGTAGACGCAGCTCAGCTGATCGATCGGGAGCTGCGGGAGATCGGTGAGGAAGGGCGAACCCGGCACCAGCTCTTGGAGCGTCGGCCCATAGACGACCCGCGTCAGGCGCGGGAACCGACGGACTCCCCAGGCCGCGCGCGCAGCGCCGGCGTGCGGCGTTCCCAGGGTGACGTAGTGCGCCGCCGGGTGCGCCGGGAGCGCGCCGTCCGCGTGCAGCCTGCGCAGGATCAGCCCGCCCATCGAAAGGCCCACCGCGTGGATCGGTGCGGCGGGGTCGTGGGCAGCGCGCTTGTGCCGCAGCTCCTCGCCGAGGCGCGCGCAGATGGTGCTGAGGTCAGGGCCACGCCCGTAGCCGAGGTTCCAGATCGGCCCGAAGCCCGCGCGCTTCAGATCGCGCGCCAGCGGCCACATCCACTTCGGACTCAGGAACAGCCCGTGCACCAACACCACTGCTCCGCCGCTCGCATCCGCGCCCACGACGTTATCCTATCCGGCCGGTCGGGGCGTAGCGCAGCCTGGTAGCGCATCTGCTTTGGGAGCAGAGGGTCGTTGGTTCGAATCCAATCGCCCCGACCAACTTGCCATTCCGGCGAGAAGAGCAGACGCCGCAGCCTGGAAGCGGGCAGGAATGCCTCTCCGATCAGGTTTTGGCTGCGATACTTGAAGGATGGCCCGCGCCCTCGCTCTCCTTCCCTTGTTGCTCGCGTTGGCGCCGCAGGCGAAGGCGCAGTCGCCTGAGCCGCCGGAGATCATTTGGGAAGAGGGGCCGCTGACCGCCTACTTCCACCAGGGTTACGCGGTGGCTTGGCTGGGCGATCTCGATGGCGATGAGGTCGATGAGTACGCGGCCTCGCGGCCGGGCAACAGCAGGGTCGATGTTTATTCGGGCGAGCGCAAGGAAGCGATCGCGACGCTGTCTGGTTCGGCGCGCTTCGGGCATTCGCTGACCCAGCTCGGCGACCTCGACGGGGACGGGGTGAACGAGTTCGCTGCCGGCACCCCCTACGCCTTCAGCAACAGCGGCGAAGTGAAGGTCTACTCGGGCGCGAGCTTCAGCCTGCTGTACTCGATCACCGGCGCCCAGGCCGGTGACTACCTGGGCTGGGGACTCGCTTCGCTGGGCGACACCGACGGCGACGGCGTCGACGACATTCTGATCCGCTCGTATCGAGACGAAGGCGTGATCAGCGTGTACTCCGGCGCGGATGGCAGCCTGCGCTACTCCATCCCGCCGCCGGCGCGCTGGGAATACGCCGGCGAAGGCTTGGCCGGCATCCACGACGTCAACGGCGACGGCGCCGCCGACTTCCTGGTCGGCGCACCCGAGCGCGGCTTCGGCGAGGTCGTGCTGCACTCCGGAGCGGACGGCGCGGTGCTGGCGACATTCGCCGGCACCACGATCAGTCGCTTCGGCGACGCGGTCTGCCAGCTGGGCGATCTGAACGGCGACCAGCTCCCCGAGTTCGCCATCGGTGCGCCGCACACCGCGCAGGCCGGCCAGACCCGCGCCGGTGAGGTGCGTATCTATGACGGCCAGAGCCTCGCCGAGCTGAAGACCCTGCCCGGCACGACGGCCAATCATCGGTTCGGCGAACTGATCGCCGACGGCGGCGATTACAACCGCGACGGGCTCGCCGATCTGCTCGTGGCCTCGCCCGGCTCCGATGGCAACGGCCTGACCCGCGTCGGCAAGGTCGAGCTGATCTCGGGCGCCGACTTCAGCGTGATCGGCACCGTCTTCGGGACGCAGCAGTACGAAGAGATGCCCTCCAGCCTCGCGGGCTTCGGCGACGCGCACCGCGACCTGCACCCGGACTATCTGATCGGCAACCACAAGTACGGCTCCAGCGAAGGCGGCCGGGTGCGGATGTGGGGCGCGCCCTCCCCGTGGCTGCGCGTCGATCCGCTCTACGTCGGTCAACTGGGCGTACTCACCGTCAGCGACTGCCGCTTCGGGAGCACCCTGACCTTCTACGCCTCGCTCAAGGGCAACGGGCCGACGAACACGCCTTACGGCCGGGTGCTCCTCAGCCCCCCCTTCGAACTGCTGGGATCGGCGGGCCCCACGAGCGGGTCGGCGGTGTATCAGACTCGCATCATTCCGCAGCGCTTGGCGGGCCGAACGGTGTACTTCCAGGCCTACGAAACGAAGCCCGGATTCCCGCTGCGCCTGACCACCGCGACCGCCGGCGTGATTCAGTAGCCGCGCCGGTACCTTGGGGGCTGTGCGCCCCATCGTCCGCCTCCTGCTCGCCCTGCTGGCCGGGTGGGGCCTCGCCGCCCCGCAGCTGAACGCACAGGAACCGGGCGTTCAGGATCTGCCCACGCTCGAGTCGCTGCGCGCGCAGATCGCGAGCCTGGAACAGCTCGACACCGAGGACAAGGAAACGCGCCTGGCCGCCCTGCGGGCCGCGCTCAGTTCGCTCGAGACCGCGCGCAGCTCGCGACAGAAGGCGGCGCAGTTTCGCCGCGAGGCCGACGAAGCGCCGCGCACCATTGAGGCGATCCGGGCCGAACTCGCTGCGCCGCCCCAGCGCAACGAGCCACCTCTCGATCCGCAGACCACGCTGCGCGATCTAGAGCTCCGCGTGCAGGAGTCCGAATCGACGCGGCTCGCGGCGCGCCAGCTGGTCGACGAGCTCGCCGCCGAGAGCGAGTTCCGCAACCTGCGCCTGGTCGCGATCACCGACGAGCTCGCGCGCGTCCGCTCGACCATCGAGGATCGCGAAGAGGCGCTGCGCGCGATCACCGATCAGGATCCGGTCGCGGTTGCTCAGCGCACCGCGCTGCAGTGCGCGCTCGAGGCACTGCGCGCAGAAGAGACCATGCTGCTCGCCGAGCGCGCCTCCTACGAAGCGCGACGGGAGCTGCTTCCCCTGCGACGTGACCGCGCGCAGCGCCAGCTGACCCGTGCCGAACAGCTGGCCACGCTGTGGCTGGACCGCGCCAACGCCAAGCGTCAGAACGAGGCCGAGACGGCTGCGCGCCAGGCCGCGGCGCAGCGCCGCCAGACCGCGGAGCGCTTCCCCGCGCTGCGCGCGATCGCCGAAGAGAACGAGCGACTCGCCGAACTGCGGGCTGGCAAGGAGGGCATTCCGGCGCGGATGACCCGGGCGGGCGCGGCCCGCACCACCGCCGAGCAGACGCTGCAGGATATGAGTCGGCGCTTTGAAGCGACCCGGCGCAAGGTCGCGGTGGGCGGCATGTCCGAAGGCATGGGCAGTCTGCTGCGCCGCGAGTACGACTGGATCGAAGCGATCTCCGAGACCGAGTCGAATCGCAAGCTGCGCGCCGACGCACTCTCCGAAGCGCAGCTGCGCCAGATCAGTCTGCAGGAGGACCGCGAGGCGATCGGCGACCTGGCCAGCTACTTGGGCAGCCTGCTCAACACGGTCGAGATTGCCGAGAGCGAGCGCGCCGCGTTCGAAGCGCTCGCGCAAGATCTGCTTCGCTCCCAGCGCGATCTTCAGAACACGCTGATCGGTGAACTGACCGAGCTGATCTCGATCTACCTCGAGCACGAACGCGTCGGCAAAGAGCTGCGCGCGCTCGAAGAGGAGTATCGCGCGTACATCGAGGAGCGCATCCTGTGGATCCCGAGCTCCGCGGGCGGCGCGATCCCCGATCCCGGCGAAGTGCTGCGCGGACTGCGCTGGCTGATCCACCCGGGGTTCTGGGCTGAAGGGATCGGCAAGAGCCTGAACGCTGCCGGCGACAAGGCCGATCGGGTCGCGCTGCTCGCGCTGCTGCTGGCTTTACTGTTTGGGCTGCGTGGGCGCTGGCGTCGGGCGCTGGAGAGCAGCGGCGAAGCGGTGCGCTCCTATCGCACCGACCGCTATCGCCATACCCTGCTGGCTCTGCTGCCGACGCTCGGACTGGCGGCCTTCTTCCCAGTCCTGATCTGGAGTCTGGGCTGGTGGCTGCGATCCGCACCCGGCCAGGTCTCGGTGGCTTCGGCGGTCGGCGCGGCCGCGCAGGCGATCTTCCCGGTCTATCTGAGCCTTGAGTTCGTCCGCCAGCTGGCCTGCGAGAAGGGTCTGGGCCCGAGCCACTTCCGCTGGCCGGCCCCTGCGGCTGCGCGGGTCCGACGCCAGCTCAACTGGTTCTCCCCCACGGCAGTGGCTCTGCTCGGCATCACGCTGGCGCTGGGCCAGGCCAGCGGGTCGAACTTTGAAGACGGCCTGAGCCGGCTGGTCTTCCTGGGGCTCTGCGCGGCGGTTGCGCTGGTGCTGGTGCGCCTGTTCCGCCCCGGGCACTCGGTGCTCGAGGAGCACTTCAAGCGCAGCCAGAGCATGCTGCAGCACACGCACCGCGCCTGGTACAGCCTGCTGCTCGCGCTGCCCCTCCTGCTCGCCGGCCTCGCCGCCCTGGGCTACTACTACACCGCGCAGGAGCTGTTTGATCGCGTCAGTCACTCCTTCGGGCTGCTGCTCTTGCTGATGGTGATCAACTCCGTGCTGCTGCGCGCGCTGTTCGTCGCGCGGCGCCGGATGGCGGTCGACCAGGCACGCCAGCGGGCCCAGGCGCGCGCGCGCGCCAACGAGGAGGAAGGCCTGGCGCGCGAATCGAGCGCGCCGATCGACGAGGAGGAGGTCAGCATCCCCACGGTCGATGCACAGACCCGCCAGCTGATTCGAAGCGGGGTGTTCGTCTCGGCCGTCCTGGGCCTCTACCTCATCTGGGCCAGCGCGTTCCCGGCGCTGCGCACCTTGGATCGGGTGCAGATCTGGCCGACCGTCGAGATCGTCGCCGCCGACGCCCTCAGCGAACTGCCGGAGCTCGCCCTCGACGCGCCCGCCGCCGGTTCGACCGGCAGCACCGCGGGCAGCAGCCTGGGGCCGATGGACGCGGTGCGTCAGGCGACGCAGGGCGGGACCGCTGCGGATGCGGAGCAGACCGTTCCCGACAACGTCACCCTGGCCGACCTGCTGTTCGCGATCGTCCTGCTGATCGCCACCTCGATCGTCGCCAAGAACGCGCCCGGCGTGCTCGAGATCGCCATCCTGCAGCGCACGCCGCTGGACAGCGGCTCGCGCCATGCGCTCACGACGCTGCTCCGCTACCTCATCATTCTGATCGGCATCTCGGCCGGGCTCGCCGCGGTCGGGATCAGCTGGGACACCATCCAATGGCTGGCGGCGGCCCTGACCTTCGGCCTTGCCTTTGGTCTGCAGGAGATCTTCGCCAACTTCGTCTCGGGCCTGATCATTCTGATCGAACGGCCGATTCGCGTCGGGGACATCATCACGATTGGCGATGTCGAAGGTCGCGTGACCAAGCTGCGCATGCGCGCGACGACCATCCTGGACTGGGATCGACGCGAGATGCTGGTGCCCAACAAGGACTTCATCACCAATCACGTCGTTAACTGGACGCTGTCCGACCCGGTGACCCGGGTGATCATTCCGGTGGGAATCGCCTACGGCTCCGACACCAAGCGTGCGCGGGAAGTGCTGCTGCGCGTCGCCAGCGAGAATCAGATCGTGCTCAACGATCCAGCGCCGAACGCGATCTTCCGCGGGTTCGGCGACAGCACGCTGAACTTCGAGCTGCGCGTCTTCATCGCCAACCGCGACCTCTGGCCAGAGGTCATGCACACGGTGCACCACAGCATCGACCAGGCCTTCCGCAAGGAGGGCATCGAGATTGCCTTCCCGCAGCGCGACCTGCACCTGCGCAGCGCCGACGTCTGGCTCGCGGCGACCGACTCCCCCGCGTCCGGCGAGGCCGGCTCGGACAAGTAGATTCAGGCTATGGTGTGCGGGTGCTGCCCCGCATTTCCCCCCTGCTCCCCCTCGGGCTGCTTGGCGCGCTCGCTTGCCAAGGCCCGACGACCCAGGACAACCCTCAGCTGCTCGCCGGTTACGGCGGCTACCACCGCGTCGTTTCTGGCGCGGACGATGCCACCCAGGAGTGGATCGATCAGGGTTTTCAGCTGCTGTACGGCTTCAATCACGATGAAGGCGTGCGCTCCTTCCAGCAGGCGACCGCGCTGCAGCCGGACTGCGCGATGGCCTGGTGGGGCATCGCCTACGGGTACGGCGTGGACGTCAACAATATGGAGGTCTCCCCGCAGGAGGCGGAGCTCGGCCACGAAGCGGCCCAACGCGCGCTGGCTCTGGCGGAGCAAGCCAGCCCGGTGGAGCAGGCGCTGGTTCACGCGGTGGCGCAGCGGGCCGTGGCCCCCATGCCCGAAGACCGCCGGCCGCTCGACGAAGCCTACGCCGCGGCGATGAAGGAAGCCTGGCAGAAGTTTCCCGACGACCCGGACGTCGGCACCCTCTACGCCGAAGCGCTGATGAATCTGCAGCCGTGGGCATACTGGACCACCGAAGGCGAACCGCTGGACGACGCGCTGGAGATCGTCGCGACGCTGGAGCGCGTGCTGCAACTTGATCCCGCGCACCCCGGCGCGAACCACTTTTACATTCACGCCGTCGAGGCCTCGCGCAGCCCGGAGCGTGCCGTCGCGGCCGCCGACCGCCTGCGCAAGCTGGTGCCGGGCAGCGGGCACCTGGTCCACATGCCCTCGCACATCTACATCAACGTGGGCCGCTACGCCGAAGCGGCCGACGCCAACGTGGAAGCGATCGCGGCCGACGAGGCTTACTTCGCCAAGGTCGGCGCACCGGGCTTCTACAGCCTCTACTACATTCACAACATCCACTTCCTCGCCTTCGCATCGATGATGGAAGGCCGCTCGCAGGCGGCGATCGATGCCACCCGGCGCATGGAAGAGCAGGTGCCGCCCGAGTTTCTCGAGCAGTTCGTCGAGTACGGCGACGGCCTGATGCCGGCCAAGTTTCACGCGCTGATTCGCTTCGGCCTCTGGGAAGAGGTGCTGGCCGAGCCGGAGTACCCGGAGTTCCGCAAGGTGAGCCGGTCCATCCGCAGCTACGCCCGCGTGGTGGCGCTGGCTAATCTGCTGCGCACCGAAGAAGCGCGCGCCGAGCTGCAGCGCTTTCACGAGCTCGCTGCGGAAGTGGATGACAGCTGGTTCGTCGGTACCAACGCCGCGCCGACCGTGCTGGCGATCTCCGGCATGATGGCCGAGGCCGAACTGCTGTGGCGAGAGGGCAAGAACGAGGCCGCCTTCGCCAAGATGCGCGAGGCCGTCGCCGCCGAAGACGAGCTGGTCTATGACGAGCCGCCGGGTTGGATGCTGCCGACCCGCCACGCCCTGGGCGCGATTCTGCTCGCCGCCGGCGAGGCTGCGGAAGCCGAGCAGGTGTACCGCACCGACCTCGCCGACTGGGAGGAGAATGCCTGGTCGCTACTCGGCCTGGAACAGGCTCTCCGCAAGCAGGGCAAGATCGCCGAGGCCGACGCGCTGAAGCCGCGCGTGGACCGCGCCTGGGCCCGCGCCGACGTCGAGCCGCCGGCCTCCTGCTACTGCGGCGTGTAGGCTGGACGGGACCGCGGTCCCGATCATGCATCCCCATACGCTCGCCCTCCTCCTCTTCTGCTGCGCCGCGCCCTGGGCCGGCGCGCAGATCCCCTACGCGCAGTCCGCGGACTACGAGTCCTACCCCTCGGGGATTGCGACCGGAGGCGGCTTCGCCGACATCAACGGCGATGGCTTTCTGGACCTGGTCGTCGCCAACGGCAATGACATCCAGCGGCAGAAGTTGGACGTCTTCTACAACGACGGGACGGGGCGCTTCCCCACGCAGCCCAGCTGGAGCTCGGCTGACCGCGACTATCACGGCCACCTCGCGATCGGCGACGTCAACGCCGATGGCTGGCCGGACGTGGCCGTTTCGGTCTTCCTCGGCAGCGGAGGCTTCGGCGACCTGGGTCATGTCAAGCTCTACCTGAACCAGGGCGGCGCGCTCGAGTCTCTTCCATCCTGGCGCTCCGCGGATGAGTTCTACTCCTTCAGCTGCGCCTTCGGTGACGCCGACGGCGACGGCGACCTCGACCTGGCGGTGGCGACCGGCGAACCGTACTTCGGGCCGACCGCGCAGAATCGGATCTACTTCAACGCGGGCGGCAGCCTGAATACGGCTCCGGGCTGGCTCTCCAATCCGCTCGACCACACCATGGACGTGGCCTTCGGCGACGTCGACAACGACGGCGACCTCGACCTGGCCTTCGCCACCGCCAAGGGGCCGACGCGGGTTTTCTACCAGGGTGTGAACGGCATGAGCACCACCGCCGGCTTTACCGCAACCGACAACGCGGCGCAGAACGGGAACACCTGCCACTGGGTGGACCTCGATGCCGACGGCTTCCTCGAGCTGGCCGTCAGTGATAACGATCAGCTCAGCGGCGGCAGCGGCAACTTCAAGGTCTACGGCAACAGCAACGGAGCGCTGCAGACCACGCCGATCTGGAGTGACTTCGGTGGCTACGTCAGCTCGATCGCTGCCGCGGACTTGCTGCGCGATGGTTATCCCGAAATCGCCGGCGGCCTGTGGTGGGGTGGCGCCTGGATTTACAACAACGCGACGGGCCAGCCCGGCAGCGCGTCCAGCTGGGAGTCGGCCAAGAACAGCGTGTCCGAAGCCATCTTCTTCGGCGACCTCGACAACCGCGGCCTGCGCGAACAGACCTTCGCGATCGCCAGCAACGGCGGCAAGGCTTACCGTCTGCCCGAAGCCCCGGTTCACCGGATTCTCGGCGTGAGCGTCGACGGCGTCCCCCTCGCGCGCAGTCAGTACTGCGCCGACCCCGCGGCGGGCTGGGTCGCTCTCGATCGCTCGCCCCAGGTCGGCGTGCAGATCACCGCCGCGTGGTCGGACGAGCTCGACATGGGCATGACCAACTGGGACAGCTCCGTCGGCAATCAGCTGTGGTACCGCAGCCCGATCATTGCCCCCGCGCTGACGGCGCTGGGCTCCACCACCCTGATGCCCGGGGACGCCCTGGACGTGCGCCTCGATCTTGAGAGCACGGCGGCTTCCTCGCAGGACTTCGTCTGGGCCGTGGTCGCCTTGCCGCCGGCCGGCCCCTACCGGGTCGTCGAGACCGCGCCGGGATCGCTGGCCGGCTTGGCCAGCCAGAGCCTGACGCGCAGCTATCCGATCCCGGCTCAGGTCCCTCCCGGCCTGCGCGGCAGCTGGGAGCTGCTGTTCGCCGTCTTCCGCACGACCGTCTCACCCGGCTCGATCTCGGCGGAAGCACGCCTCAGCTTCTCGATCCTCTAGCTGCCGGTCGTCTTCTGCCCGACCTGCAGCACCGGGTTGCGCAGGCGATGCGGCTGCGTGCCCGAACTGTATTCCTGGTTGCGATACTCGCCGATCTTGATGTTGTTGCGGCGCGCATCATGCTGCGTCGCCCCGTGGAACTCGGCGTAGAGATTGCCGATGCGCATCTTGAAGTAGCCGTCCGCAGTCTCGGTGAACTTGGCTTCCACCTCGATCGGCACCCAGCCCAAGCGGCGCGGATCCGGGACCCTTGCTTCAGCCAGGATCACGGGCTTGCCCCCGGTCGGCGTCTCGTTGTGGCGAATCTGCAGAAGCCCTCCCTGCACCACGACGTCGAAGATGGGCTTGCCGCTGCCCTTGGTCGCCTTCACCTGGAAGACGCGGCGCGTGCCCTTGGCGACAGCTTCCGGGTCGAAGTCCTCGCCCAGGCTGATCTCGTAGCGCAGTCGCATGTAGTTGTGCGTATCAAACCACTGATCGATCACGCGGTACCAGAGAAAGAGCTCGGCGCGCTCGCGATCCCAGTCGCTCGGTCCGGCGACTGAGGTGTCGCCATCCAGCAGCTGGATCTGAATCTCCCGCATGCTCGGCCCGGTGGCCATGATGCGATCGGGATCCTTCGCCTGCTCGCCCCAGATCATCGGATCGAAGTTGGTCGCCAGCGTGGTCCAGGTGACCCCATCCGATTCGTTGCCGCCTCCGGCTTGCGCCGGGGTCGAGGTTGTCAGCAGAAACGCGGCAGCCGCCGCAAGCCCGAGCGTGTAGATCCCCTTTTTCATGTCCCTTTGGCGCGCTCTCCCCGCGCGTCGCCTCTTTCTCGGGGCGGTTCGGGCTCGGGTTGAGCGCTTTCCGCGTGGATACGATGGGAGAAAATGCGCAGTTTTGCTTGGCTGATCGTGCTGCTTTCCGTGCCGCTGCTTGCCAGTTGCGGTGACGTGAAACCCGGCGCGGCTGAAGCCGAGGAGTCGATCACGGTCTTTGCCTCGGCTTCGCTCGCGCCGGCCATCGAAGCGCTGGCCGCGGCCTTCGAGCCGAACCACGCGGTGCGGGTCGCAGTGCACAGCGCCGGCACGCCCCGCCTGTTGCTGCAGCTGCGCGAAGGCGCATCGGCCGACGTCCTGGCAGCCGCCGATCGGGAAAGCGCCGAAGCGCTCCACCTGCCGCACGCCGCGTCGCCCCCTGTCGTGCACCCGCTGGCCGGCAACCGCCTGGCGATCGCCTTTGCAGCAGGCAATCCACACGGCATCGAGAGCCTGGCCGATCTGGATAACCCGAGTCTGCGGGTCGCCTTGGCAGGCCCCGAAGTCCCGGCTGGCCGCTACGCCCGGCGCGCGCTGGCGAAGGCCGGGGTCGAGCTGCGCTCGCGTTCGGACGAGGCTTCGGTTCAGGCCCTGCTGACCAAGCTCGCCTTCGGCGAACTCGACGCTGCGCTGGTCTACACCACCGATCTGCAGCGGCCCCAAGCCCAGGTCGAAGGCCGCGAGCTGCCGGCCGGCCTGCAGCCGGAGATCGAGCTGACCATCTCCGCACTGCCGCGCGCGCAGACTGCACCGCGGCCGCAGGCCGCGGCCTTTGTGCGCTTCGCGCTCGCCGCCGAAGGCCAGCAGATTCTGCGCGATCATGGCTTCGGCGCGGCGCGATGATGGGCGCGTGCGCGGCGCCCTCGTCCCCCGCCTGCTGCTCGGTCTCGGCATCGCCTTTCTGGCCTTGCCGCTGGCGGGCCTGGTGCTGCGCGTTCCGTGGAGCGAGCTGGGCACGCAGTTCGCCGAACCCGCGCTGCATCGCGCGCTGCTGCTCTCGCTCAGCTGTTCGCTGGGCGCGACGCTGATCGCCGGCGCGCTGGGTTTCCCGCTCGCCTATTGGCTCGCGCACGGAAGATCCGCGCGACACAAGCTGGTGCGGGTGCTGGTCGTGCTGCCGATGGTGGTTCCGCCCGTCGTCGCCGGCCTGGCCCTGCTGCTCGCCTTCGGTCGACTCGGCCTCGTCGGCGCACCGCTGGAAGCAGCGACGGGAATCACCCTGGGCTTCACGCCCTGGGCAGTGATCCTGGCCGAAGCCTTCGTCGCGCTGCCCTTCTTCGTCCTGGCCGTCGAGTCCGGCTTGCGCTCCCTGGATACCCGCTACCTCGAAGTGGCGGCCACCCTGGGCGCGGATCCGGCGCGACGCTTTCGCAGCATCACGCTGCCCTTGATCGCGCCCGCGGTACGCGCCGGCCTGCTGCTCGCCTGGGCGCGCGCACTCGGCGAGTTTGGTGCCACGATCACCTTCGCCGGCAACCTCGACGGCGCGACCCGCACGCTTCCGTTGGCGGTCTACAGCGCCCTCGAGTCCAGCCCGGAAGCGGCCATCGCTCTGAGCCTCGTGCTGATCCTGATCGCGGTGCTGGTCCTGCTCCTGCTGCGGCATCACTGGTTCCCCGCGGCCCGCCCGGCGGGAGTTGCCTCATGAACCTCATGCAGGCCCGAAGCGCGGAAGCCAGCCAGGCGATCCCCCCGCAGGATCCGCTGCTCAGCGCCGAGCTACAGCTGCAGCGCGGCGAGCGTTCGATTCGCTGCCAGCTCGCGCTCCGGGAGCAGCAGACCCTCGCCATCATCGGCCCCAACGGCGCCGGCAAGACCAGCGTGCTGCGCGCGCTCGCGGGCTTCCTGCCGATTCAGGCCGGCCGGATCGTCCATCGCGAGCTGGGCCTGTTCGACGACGGCGACCCCGGCCACCTGGTCGCGCCCGAGCAGCGACAGATCGGCATGGTCTTCCAGGATGACCGGCTGTTTCCGCACTTGGATCTGCGCAGCAACATCGCGTTCGGACTGGAGCAGGCGACACGCAGCCAGCGCGCAGCCGCTCGGGAGCAGTCCGATGATTGGCTGGAACAGATCGGCCTCCTCGCTCGCGCTGAGGCCCTGCCCGCGGAGCTCTCGGGCGGGGAGCGTCAACGCGTCGCGCTGGCGCGGGCGCTCGCGCCGCACCCCAGCGTGCTGCTGCTGGACGAGCCGCTCGCCGCCGTCGACGCCAGCGCGCGCCCGGCCTTGCGCGCGCTGCTCAAACGGATGCTCCGCAAGTACGTAGGAGCCTGCGTGCTGGTCACGCACGACGCCGTCGACGCGTTCACGCTGACGCAGGAGGTCGCGGTGCTGGAGGAGGGCACGCTGACGCAGACCGGCACGGTCGCCGAAATCTGTCGCCGCCCGCGCTCGCGTTTCGTCGCCGATCTGATCGGCGTGAATCTGATCCTGGCCAAACTTGAGGAGGGTCGGGTGCACACCTGGACGGGGCACGAGATCGTCGTCGCGGACACGGCCGGGCTAGCCGACGGCCCGGTTCTGCTCACCCTGCACCCGCGCGCGATCGCGCTGTTCCCCGAGCGTCCCAGCGGGTCACCGCGCAACGTCTGGCAGGCTGAGGTCGCGGCCATCGAGCCGACCGGCGATCGCCTGCGCGTCCGCCTCGAAGGCGCGCTGCATTGGGTCGCCGAAGTGACCCCGGCTGCCCTCGCCGAACTGCGCATCGAAGTGGGCCGCCCGCTCTGGCTGGCCTTCAAGGCGACCGAGCTTGAGGCCTTCCCGGCCTAACCGACTGGCTTCGCGCGGGAGTCCGCCACGATGCGACCGTCGTGCAGGCGCACGATGCCCTGCATCCGTCCGGCCAGCTCCTCATCGTGCGTGACGACCACCAGCGTGGTTCCCGCCGCGTGCAGCTCGAGCAGGAGCTCCAGCACCTCTTCGCCGGCGCGGCTGTCGAGGTTGCCGGTCGGCTCATCCGCCAGCAGGATGCAGGGATCATTGGCCAGCGCCCGAGCGACGGCCACCCGCTGCTGCTGCCCGCCCGACAGTTCACTCGGGCGATGCCGCATGCGGTCGGCCAGGCCGACACGCGCGAGCAGCTCTTCCGCGCGCGCGCGCTGTCGGCGTGGCTCGACCCCGGCGAAGCGCAGCGGCAGCATCACGTTCTGCAGCGCGGTCTGCCGGGGCATCAGATGGAAGCGCTGAAACACAAAGCCCACCTTGCGGCAGCGCAGCGCCGCCAGCTCGTTGCGATGAAGCCCAGACACTTCGACGCCGTCCAGGCGATAGCTGCCCCGGCTGGGCTGATCGAGGCAGCCGAGCACCTGAAGCAGGGTGGACTTGCCCGACCCGGATGGACCGAGCAGCGCCAGGCTCTCGCCCCGGGCGAGCTGCAGATCCACCGCGTCCAGCGCACGGACCACGGTGGCCCCCAGCGTGTAATCCCGACCCACTCCCTGAAGTTCCAGCATCACTCTTCGCGCAGCACCTGCGCCGGCTGCAGACGGATCGCGCGCCGCGCCGGCAGCCATCCGGCGAGCGCACCAAAGAAGACGAGCAGACTCAGCACGACGAGACCGAGACCGAGATCGAGCTGCGGTCGCCCGAGGTAGGCGAGCACTTCGTCGGGCAACGGAATCCAGCTCAGGCCGGCCAGCAGCGCCCCACACAGCAGGAGTCCGGCCAGGCCACCGAGCAGCGTGATCAGCACTCCTTCGACGACGCGCTCAAGCGCCAGCAGACTCGGCGGCGCGCCGATCGCCAACTGAACCCCCAGCTCGCGGGTGCGCTCTTCGACCAGAGCCAGCATCACATTGGTCACCCCCACGATCGATACCAGCAGACCGAGCACGCCGACGATCAGCGTAAAGATCCGATTGCCGGCCAGGATGCTGTCGATCATCTCGCGCGCGGCGAGGTAGTCCTGCACGATGAGCGCGCCGGAGTCCTCCGGGTGGAAGCCGCGGCGTTCTCCGAGCCGGCGGCGGATCTCCGCAAGGACAGCCTCCTTGTCGGCGCCCGGCGTGAGCCCGACCCAAAGATGGGACACCCAGCGCCAGCCCTGCAGCTCGTGAAAGGTCGAGGCCGGCATGGTCAGCTTGTCGCGATCCTCGCCGTTGTAGTTGGTGGTCGTGATGCGCGGCGGCCCCACGCCAACGACGACGAAGGGGGTGCCTGCGACCTCGATGGTCGCGCCCACTGCCGGCGCGTCGCCGAACAGCCTCTCCGCTAGGCGGTGGCCGAGGAAGCAGACGCGGCGACGCTCCTGCTCGTCGAGTGCGTGCAGGAAACGACCGCGACCCGGCGCCGCAACGTGGGCGCGCAGCTCCCCGAAGCTGGGACTGACTCCGGCCAACGGGGCGCGGCGGCGGAGCTCTCCGGCGACCACCTCAAGCCCTCCGCCCATCGAATACTCGTAACCGACGCCGCGCACTCCGGGGATCGCCCGCAGCGCCTCGGCGTCGGAACTGCGCAGTCCGATCCCGCGTCCGGCGGGCAAGCCGGCGAAGCTCTGCGTGGTCGCGTTGCCGCGGACCCGCAGCAGATCGATGCCAAAGTTGTCGGCCGTCGCGGAAGTGGCTGCGCTCATCGCCCCGCCGAAGGCCAGCAGCACGCCCATGCTGAGCGTCCCCCACAGCACCCCCAGCGCGACCAGGCCGACCCGCGCGCGCTCGGCCCAGAGCTCCTGGAGCAGACGCCAGGCTTCGCGCATCAGACCTCGGCCAGCGCCGCGGCTGGCTGCAGACGAGCGGCGCGCCGCGCCGGGAACCAGCCGGCCGCGAGGCCGACCACGAGCAGCAGCAGGCTGACGCCCAGCGCCAGCTCCGTCGAGATCCGCGGCTGCCCCAGATCTTCGACCAGGGGCGTCGCGCCGACCAGCATCGCCACGCCGGCCGCCGCGAAGAATCCGAGCACCCCGCCGAAGCCGACGAGCAGCAGCGCCTCGAGCAGCACGCCGCGCAGAATCCACGCCGGGCGCGCGCCCAAGGCCATGCGCAGACCGAACTCCGCGGTCCGCCGCCGCACGACCAGGAACATCAGATTGCCCACCCCGATCGCACCCACCAGCATCGTGAAGGTGCCGGCCAGCAGAGTGAGCAGATCCATCGCGCTGAAGGCCTGCCGACGCACCTGGTCGGCCTCCGTGGTATCCCACAGACTCAGGCTGAAACGATCGCTGGGATCAAAGCGGTGGCTGCGCGCCAGACTGCTGTACAGACCATCGATCACGCCGGGCAGCTGCGCCGGATCCTCCGCCCGCAGCACGAAGTTCTCGACCGCCCGGCTGCCGAAGATCTGCGCAAAGGTCGACCAGGGGATGAAGGCGCGCGCGGTGTCGTGGCTGCCGTAGTCCGAGTCCTGCTGCTTGGGCTGCATCACGCCGATCACCGTGAACGGCGTATCGGCCAGCATCAACGTCTGCCCGACGGGGTCGGCCGTGCCGAAGAGCTGCTGCGCCACGCGATCGCCCAGGAAGACGACGCGCCGCCGCTCGCGCAGATCCAGCTCGCTCAAGAAGCGCCCGCCCGGCTGAGCCGGCAGATTGCGCAGCGCACCATAGGCCGGATCTACTCCGGTCAGCTCGGGCAGGAAGGCCTGCCCGCCGCGACGCAGCCGCGCATAGACGCTGTTCTCCGGGCTGATCTCGGCGATTCCCGGCACGCTCGCAGGCAGGCGGCGCACTTCTTCGGCCGTCAGCCGGATCGCACGCCCTTCCGGCACCCCCTGCCAGGGCTTAGTGGTCTGCCCCGGCCAGACGATGACGATGCCCTGGCCCATGCCGGCGGCGCGGGTGGCCATGCTCTCCTCCAGTCCGGTGCTGAACGCGCCCAGTCCAACCACCGCGAAGGTCCCCCAGGCGACTCCGAGCACCGTCGTAATGACACGGCGCAGGTCGCCGCGCAGCGCGCGGAGTCCTTCCAGCAGCTCGCCCCAGGCGTGCATCAGTCTGCGGCCGATTCGAGCAGGACGTCTTGGGTGTCGAGCCCGCTGGTGACGGCGATCTGCAGTCCATCTCCCAGCCCCAGCTCGATGTCGCGCCAGCTCGGGGCGCCATCCGCGCCGCGCACGCGCACCCGCGCCTGACCCTCGACGAAGCGGATCAGCCGTTCGGGGATGACGATCTCGCCGCTGACCTGCTGGGTGCGCACCCGCGCCACCGCGCTGTAGCCCGACCGCAGGACCAATCCCGGGGGCGGCTGCACCTGCAGCTCGATCGGGAAGACGACGGTGCTGTCCTGACGATCGCCGCGCAGCGAGATCTCGAGAACCTGGGCGGGCAGCTCGACCTCGGGAAGGGCGCCCAGGGTGACGCGCGCCGCCATGCCCTCGCGCAGGCGTCCGGCGTCCAGCTCATCGACCGTGCCCCGGAACACCGGGTGGGCCAGATCACCCAGCACGCACAGCTCGGTCCCGGCGCCGAACTCGCTCGCCGGGACCACCGGCATGCCGAGTTCGGCCTTCAGCTCCAGCACGTGTCCCGCGGCCTGCGCGCGCACCACCCAGTCGATGACATGTCCTTCGACTTCCACCCGACCATCGAGCAGCAGCTGCAGCTGCTCTTCGGCGCTGGAGCGCCCACGCGCCGCGGCCTCACGCAGGCGTTCCATGCTCTTGTCGCCCTGGAACATGCGCATGAAGCCGCCCATCAGGTTCTCGCCCGCGCGCAGTTCCTCGGCAGCGAGCTCGGCCTCGCGCGCGGCAGCCAACTGGCGCTCGGCGCTGAGTCGCTGGCGATCGGTGAGCACCGGCCGCACCTCCAGCAGCGGATCGCCGACCTCCACCCACTGGCCGAGTTCGACGAAGACTTGCGTCACGACACCGCCGTTCGTCGCGGTGACGGGGATCTCGAAGATCGGCTCGAGCCGGCCGACCGCGACGGCGTCGCGACTGACCTCACCGCGCGTGACGGGGAGCTCGCGCCAGCTTGGTTCCGGCGCGGGCGCCAGGGCCCACCAGGCACCGACCGCGGCCAGCAGCACCAGGGGGAGAATCAGCAGCAGGACGAGCGAGCGCATCGCCCCGTCAGGCTAGCGCGCGCCCCCACCAGCCCACATCCCAGAGCCGGTCGAACTTCCGTCCGGCCTCGGGGAAATGGGCCAACGGCCGAAACCCGAGCGCCTCGTGGAAGGCGATCGAGCCTGGATTGGGCAGCGTGATGATGGCGTAAACGCGTAGCAACCCGGCCGCGCGCACGCGGGCCAGCAGCTGCTCGTACAGCACGCGGGCTAGCCCCTGCCGGCGAGCCGACGCGGCGACGTAGACCGAGGCCTCGCAGGCGATCCGATAAGCGGCCCGCTCACGATGCGGGCAGCTGTAGGCGTAGGCGACGATCGCGCCGTCCTGCTCGATGACGAGCCAGGAATGAGGCGCGACACAGGCGCGGATCCGGGTCGCGAACTCGTCGGCGCTGGGCACCTCGGTCTCGAAGGAGGTGTGCGAGGAGGCGACGATCGGAGCGTAGATCGCCTGACAGCCTGCGGCGTCGTCGGGGCCGGCGAGGCGCAGCGTGCTGCCGCCCGGCAGCTCGTGGGGTAGCTCCAGCGCCACGGGGAGCGGCAGCTCCAGTTCGTAGCTGAGCTCGAGCAAATTGCCGTCCGGATCGCGCAAGTAGAGCGACTGTAGCGGGCCGCTGGCTCCGGTCCGCGCGACCGGCCCGAGCTCCCAGCGAACTCCAGCGGCATCGAGCCGCGTTCGTAGCGCTGCCCAGCCGGCCTCGCCTCCGGCGACCAGTAGGCAGAGGTCGGCGCTGCCGGGGACCGGCTGCTTGGCATGCGGCGCGACACTGGCTCCGGCTCGGTGCAGGTTGATCTTCTGCGCCCCGAAGCGCAGCGCCCGGCGGCCCTCCCCGAAGCGGACCGCTTCCATGCCCAGCAGCTCGACGTAGAAGCGCTCACTGGCATCGAGGTCCTGGACCGTCAACACCAAGTGATCGAGCGACCGGATCACTAGCTGATCTCGATCGGATCGCCGAGGAACTTGGGCTGGGTGCCCAAGGCGCGGTCGAGCACCGCCATGCTGCGCGCTGCGACCTCGCGCAGGCGGACCTTGAGGCCGGTAGCCCCGCCGACGTCTTCCGCACAGTAGCCCACCGCGTCCAGGCCGATGGCGCGCGCCAGATAGACCGCGCGCAGGCAGTGGAACTCCTGCGAGACCGCGATGAAGCCCTCGAGGCCGAAGACCTCGTGGGCTCGAATGACTGAATCGAGCGTGCGGAAGCCGGCGAAGTCGCGCGCGATGTGCTCTTCCGGGATTCCGAGCGCGACCAGGTCTTCCATCATGAAGGTGGGCTCGTCGTAGCCGGGGCGGGAGTTGTCGCCGCTGACCAGGATGCGGGTGACGACGCCGGTCCGATACAGCTCGACCGCCGCCTGCAGCCGCCGCGCATAGAAGCGGTTGACGTTGCCGCTGGGCGCGTACTTGGCGGTGCCCAGGACCAGCGCCACGCGCCTCGCCGGGACCTCTTCGACCGACTGATAGACGTGCGCCTGCGCCACGGAGGCGACGTAACGATCGGCCGCAAACGGCAGGCCGAACACGACCAGCAGCAGCAGAGTGAAGAGCTTCCAGCGTCGACGCAGAAAAGCGCGCCAACCGGGACGACGGCGAGGCGAGGCGAGGTCCAAAGATTCCAATCGCGGCGAGAGCGGAGCCAAGAAAACGAGCGCCCCGTGCCGCCCCGCATCCTACGCCGGAAGACTGCCCCGTTTCCAGCGGCGCCTGCTAGAAGGGCAGAATCCCCTCTTGGATCAGACCGAAGGCGCCGAGGCCCGAGAGCGGAACGAGCAGAGCGCGCAGAACCGGGTCATTCATCGGCGAGGAGAACACGTGACTCGCTGCGCAGGCCTTGTTCCAGCTCGACCTGCCCATCGGACACGGCTCAAATCCGATGAGTCCGCGCTTCGCCCCAGTGGAAAGGGTTGGAGCGAAGTGAGGTCGGATGGAGGGCCGTCTACAAATCTGCGACGAAATCGACCAAGTGCTCGTCAGTTCGCAGCATCGACGCTCAAGTGTCGTGCACGGCTGGCGTCTCACGCGCTCCATTCCCTCGACCGGAGTGAGCTCGCGCGGCACGGCCGGTGGGGTCCTATTCGTGCCGGGCGGGATCTTGCCGACTGTGAGTTGGTGGGAGAAGGCCAGGCCCAATCGAGCGAGCGTGGTCCGGAGGCTGCCGAACTGGAACTGGGATTCGGAGCGCTTGGCCATGAGGTCGTCGGAAAAAATCCAGGCCCCCAGCACGCCAAGGTCGTTTCCCCCTCGCACCCGACACTCTCCCTTGGTTTTCACCCGCAAAAGCAACATCCTGCTAGCCTGGGGGTCCCTTTTGTCCCCCGCTTCCCGCCTGTCATGAAGCCCCTCTCTCGACTGGTGCTGGCGCTCTGCGCCGCCCTCTTTTTTCCCACCGCCGCCACTGCCCAGACTCACTCCTGGGTCGGCGGCTCCGATAACTGGAACGATGCCCCCAACTGGAATGTGGGCAGCATCCCGAACGATCCTGCGCACTGGGCGCTGATCGGTCAGACCGGCCCGCTTCAGGTCACGCTCGACATCAATGTGACCCTGGATCGCCTCGACCTCACCGGTCAGGATGCGATTCTGTTCACCAACGGCCGCAACCTGAATGTCCTCTCCAATATGGGCATCGGTACGCCGATGGGCACCGGCAACACTTCGGTGCTGCGGCTCGCCAGTTCGAGCTTCAGCGGCGGTGGCCAAATGACCAACTGGAGCACCGTCGTCTCTTGGGGCGGAAGCTCGATCGAGAACCTCTACAACGAAGGTCTGCTGCAGGTCGCCGCCGACGGCACTTATGGCAACTCGAGCCTGACGCTGTCCGGCAGCCCCTATAACGCCGATCGGATCGACCTGCTCTCGGTGGGCGGCGCCTATGCCTCGACCCTGACGATCGCTTCGGGCTCGCAGCTCGACAACGGCGGCACGATCACCACGCTGACCGAAGCGGGCGGCACGCGCTCGATCAACGGCTCGCTGCTTAACCGCGGCTTCGTCAACATCGGCCAGCCCACCAGCTTCAGCACCGGGCCCTTCATCCAGGACCAGAATCGGATGCACATCCTGGGCGCGAACTCGCTCACGGTGAACAACAACGTGACCTTCCAGATGGACGGGGGCGAGCTGCGCGTCGATGGATCCATGCTGCAGACCAATGGTGATTTCATCTGGAACGCCGGCGAGATCACCAACAACAAGCCGGTGCTCGCAGCTTCGGATCTGCAGATTGACTTCAGCAACCTGGACAACGGCGGCCTGCGCATGATTGGCTCCGGCACGGTGGATGGCATCTGGCGCGCAGGGAAGATCCTCGAACTCTACGGCGACAACACCTACGGCAACAACACCACCACCTGGCTCGGCACCGGCGACCAGATCAACCAGGGCCAGATCTGGATGTCCTCGCCGACCGGAAGCTTCTCGGTCACGCAGAACATCAGCACCGGACTGCGCTTCGTCAACCAGGGGCAGATCAACACCGAAGCAGGCGCCGGCGGCGCCCGGGTGCTGAAGGGCAACTACCTCAACGATCTGGGCGGAAGCATGACCTTCGCGACGAACACCAATCTGCAGGTCGGCCCCTTCGAGAACAAGGGCAGCATCGCCCCGATCTCCGGCGCGCAGATGCTGTTCAACAACAACATCCTGTTCACCCAGACGGATGGAACGCTCGACGTCTCCGACGGCGACTACTTCCACCCGAACGGCACGGCTCAGTTCCACGGCGGCACGACGGTGGGTACGCTGCGCTTCGCCGCGACGGACCTCGAGTTCGGCGCTGGCTTCACATCCGCGTTCGACGCCGAGACCTATGGAACCGCCACGATGACTGGCGACCTGAAGGCGGGCCAAACACTGCGCCTGCTGGGCAACACGACCTCGGGCAACGCGGTTCTGACGCTGACTCAGGCGACCACCAACGCGGGCACCATGATTCAGAGCGTCCCCGCCAACTCCTACAGCACCACGCTGAATGATGGCGGCAACGGCCTCACCAACACCGGCACGATGCGCTTTGAAGCCGGAACCGGTGGACTGCGGCTCTTGAACGCGAACTTCATTAACGACGGCAACGTGGAAGTGCGCGGGCCGCTGCAGCTTGGCGCCGGGAGCTACACCAACCGCGCCAGTTGGACCGTCGACCCGGGCGCCTCCGTGGTCTTCACCAACAACCGCAGCTTCACTCAGGAAGCAGGCACGCTGCAGATCGACGGCAGCTGGTTCCACCCCAATGGCGACGCTTCCTTCACCGGCGGCGCGATCACCGGCGTCCCGGTCTTCGCCTCCACGGACCTCAGCTTTGGCGCCGGCTTCACCTCCCCCTTCGACGCGCGCACCCAAGGAACCGCGAGCTGGACCGGCGACCTGAAGCCGATGCAGAAGCTCACCATCGAAGGGCAGGGAACCTATGGCAACGCCACCCTGAACACGACGGGCAACGCCAACGCCGGCGAGATCGAAATGACGTCGCAGGCTGCTTCCTACTCGGTGCGGCTGGGCACGACCAACCAGACCCTGGACAACAGCGGCGTCCTGCGCACCTCGCCGGGCACCGGGGGCCCGCGCTTCCTGCGCGGCGATCTGAGCAACTCCGGCACGATCGATGCCGATGCGCCCACGACCTTCGAGGATGGCCCGATCCTCAACTCGGGCACGATCGAGGTCGACGCTGCGGCTCATCTCGGCTTCAACAACAACATGACCTTCGAGCAGTCCGCTGGTCTGCTCCAGATCGACGGCAGCTTCGAGCATCAGTCCGGCACTGCCCGCCTGCTGGGTGGAGCCATCACGGGGACTCCGCTGTACTCGTCGATGCAGCTAGAACTCGGTGCCGGCTACACCTCGGCGCTCGACGCGAACCTGCGCGGCACCTCGACCCTGACCGGTGATGTCAAGGCCGGCCAGACGCTGCATGTCCGCGGAGATGGCACCTACGGGAACGGCGCGCTGAATCTGGCGGGGACCACCAGCGTCGAGGGTGAAATCGAACTCACGGCGCTGAACGCCAGCTACTCCGTCCAGGTCGGCTCGACCAACGTTGCGCTGAATAACCAGGGCACGCTGCGCATCAGCCCCGGCAGCGGAGGACCGCGCACCCTGCGCGGGGACATCACCAACAGCGGCCTGATCCAGGTGGATCACCCGCTCAGTTTCCAGGATGGCCCGATCATCCAGAACGGAACACTCAACGTGTCGACGGGCGACTCGGTCACCTTCGGCAACAACATGACCTTCGAGATGAACAGCGGGGTCATGAACCTGGACGGCAGCTTCGAGATCCCCTCCGGCACCACGCGGATGCTGGGCGGCACCGTGAACGGCGTGCCGCTCATCTCCTCGGGCGCGCTGGAGCTCGACCCCGGCTTCACCTCGGGCTACGAAGCCAATCTTCGCGGCACGGTCACCCTGACGGGCGAAGTCGGCAGTGATCATCTGCTGCGTGTCCGCGGCGATGGCGTGTACGGGAACGGCACGCTGAACGTTCCGGCTCCGATCACCAACCATGGAACGATTGAACTGACCGCGCAGACCTCGAGCTACGCGACCATTCTGAACGCGAGCGCAGGCAATGAAGTGAGCAACCTGGGCACGCTGCGCACGCTCGCCGGGTCGGGCGGAACGCGCGCCCTGAACACGCAGCTTGAGAACGACGGCCTGGTCGAGATTCAGGGCACCACCACCTTGGGCCGCAGCGGTGCCCAGCACCAGAACCGCGGCACCATGAAGGTGCAGGCGGGCCTCAGCATGACGGGCACCTCCTTCACCAACGTGAACGGAGCTCGCCTCGAGAACAGCTCGACGATCACCAACACGCAGTTCAACATCGTCAATGAAGGCACCTGGGCGATCGGCGATGCGATCGGCACCAGCACCATCACCGGCGATTACATCCAGACGGTCGACGGCCGCGCTGTGATCAAGATCGGCGGCCTGACCCCGGACACCGAACACGATCAGATGGTGGTCGGTGGCGTGGCGCAGCTGGACGGCCGCCTGCGCATCCAGCTGGTCAACGGATTCGAGCCGAAGTTCGGCGATCAGTTCGTCATCCTGACGGCGGGCTCGACCTCCAGCAACGGCTTCGAAGGCCTCAGCGTCGACGGCGACGTGCCGCTCGGCTACGGCTTTGAGGTCGTCGACACCGGCTCGTCGATCATCGCCCAGGTGGTCCAGAAGGTGCAGGGCGTCAACCCGGATGAGGTCCCGCTGACCCTGTCCGATCCCTCCCCCGGAATCGCCGGCCAGGTCAACACCTTCCAGGTCAGTGGCGCCGCCGGCGGCGGCCAGATCGTCATCGTCTACGGCATCGCCACCGGGTCGACCCCGAGCGGCGTCTGCTCCGGCGTGGACTTCGGCATCGACGCGGCCCAGCAGGTCGGCACGGGCTTCGCCTCGGCCCAAGGCAACGCGCTGGTCTCCGCCAACGTGCCCGCCTCTGCCTCGGGCATCACCGCCTACTTCCAAGCACTGGACCTAACCCGCTGCGAACTGACCCCGGTCAACTCGTTCGACTTCCCCTAAGTCGGGATTGTGGGCCGCGCGCCTGCCACGGTGCGCGGCCCGCGAAAAGCCGTCGGCTGGCTACGCCAGCCTCCAAGGCTTTGTCGCAGCCTCGCACCGGGCGCGGCGCGCTTCCACTTCGCACTTGCGGAAGCGGATACGCTGGCGCCGATTAGCTTGTGCCGCGGCTGATCGGCGGGTGGAAGAGGATCTGGATAACGTGGCCGTCCGGATCCGGAAAGTAGAAGGAGCGGGCGCCGTCGCGGTGCGTCTTGGCGGGCGCGAAGGGTTCGTGGCCGAGGGCGCGGATGTGTACTTCCCAGGCGTCGACAGCGTCCATGGTGGGGACGAGGAAGCCGAGGTGATCGAGGTTGGTCTTCGGAGCGACCTGGCCGCGATGGATGGCGAGGTTGTCGGTACCACCAGTCAGGTAGGCGTTGTCCGGATCGGGCTGCCACTCGAGCTCCATGCCGAAGACCTCCTGGTAGAAGGCGACCGAGCGCTCGACATCGGAGACGTAGAGGGCGAGGTGGCGCAAACCTTCGATCGGAGGCGTGGGAGTGGGCATGGGGGGGAGTTTAGCGGGTGAGGAGTGTGGTGGAGGGTGCTGATGGGGTGTGCCCTGCCTCGGTACGGCTTCGCGGAAAAGCGGTCGGCCGGCTGCGCCGGCCTCCTACGCTTTTCGCGCCGCCGTACCGGGCGCGGGCACATTCCTCCGCCCTCCTCCGTGATTCCTCATCGGGAGACTGGTGCACATGCCCACACGCCCGCCTCAGCGAGTCTCAAACGAGGGTGGAGGGATCGTCAGCGAGTCTTGTGAGGGGGATGCCTGCGATCGCGCCCGATGCGCAAGAGCGAAAAGCATTGGAGGCGCGCTTGCGCGCCGACCGCTTTTCCGCGATGCGCATCGTGGCAGATCGCCCCCTCCCCGCTCACTGCCGCTGAAACTCGGGCGAGCCCAGCAACAAGGCAATCAGCGTCGGCGCAATCTCGATCGAGCGTACCCCGCGCTGCTGCGTCCGCGGACGTTGCAGGTACTCCTCGAGCGTCTGAGCGAGAGCCGCTTCGGTCTGGTCGCCGATCCCGGCGGGGACCAGGCGAGCGGCCAAGGCGGACGGCCACTGCGCCGGCTCAAGCCCGACCAGCCAGTCGGCGTACCAGCCTCGCTCCAGGTAGACGCCGCGCAGCTGGCCGGCGACCAGCTGTTCGGCGAAGTTCCAGCGATAGGCCATGGCGCCGGGATCGAGCCAATCGACCGCAGCATCCGACCAGCCGGTCGGCACATCGCACTGGTAGAGCGGCATCCCCATCTCCTGCAGGGAGCGCAGCACCACGCGCGGGTCATGCACCTCGGCGTCGACCGCGCGCAGCGCGCTGACGACGAACTCCCACGGCGTCTTCACCTTGCCCTGGTACAGCTCGCGCTCGTAGAAGGCCGGGTGCAGGACGATCGCGCGCACGACCTGGTCGAGGTCGCCTCCGCTCTCCTCCCAGGCCTGTTTGGCCGCGTCGACGAGGACTTCGGGCTCCTGGTCGGCGGCCAGACGGCGCACCAGCTTGCGCGAAATGAAGTCCGCCGTGCCCGGATGAGATGCGAGCCGGCGCAGGATCTCCTCGCCCTGCTCCACCGTAGCCTCCTCGGCGTGCGGAAGCGGCTCTCCGAAGAGCTCCTTCTGCCCCACCTGGTGACGCCCCCGCTGGAAGACGAAGCGGTAGGCCTGCTCGGCGTCGTCCGCGCGGCCGCGGTAGGTCCAACCGGTCAGCGCCTCGGCGACGGCCACCACGTCGCTCTGCTCGTAGACATTGTCCACGCCCAGGGTGTGCAGCTCCATCAGCTCGCGCGCGTAGTTCTCGTTGGGGCCGCCCTGAGCCTGACGCGCGATCGCCTCTTCGATCCGCGCGGGGTCCGTGCCGCGGCGCAGCTCCCGCTGACGGAAGCGTTCGATCTCGGCCTCGGTGTAGCGGCGACGGCTGCTGGACTGATCGAGGTAGTAGAGCATCGCCGGATGCTGGGCCGTCGCGAACAGCAGCTCTTCGAAGCTGCCCCAAAGATGACCGCGGATGACCTCGTTCTCCCACTCGGGCATCCACAGCGCTGCCTGCTGGCGGTTCTTGCGCCGATCGATGTTGAAGTGATTGCGCCAGAAGTCGGCCAGCACCTCTTCACCCTGCCGATCACTTTCGACCGCGCGCGCCAGGGTGGACCCGAGGAACTCGAACTCGAGCTGATACACCTTGCGTCGGAACTCGTCGCGCGCCACCTCGCGCGCTTCCTCGATCGCATCCCGCTCGAGCTGGGTCAGCTTGCTGAGATCCACCTCTGCCTGCCCCGGCTGCGCCACCGCGCTGAGCCCGGCTGCCACCCGCGCCTCTTCGAGCGCCCAGGCGTAGGCCTCGCCCGGCGCCACGCTGACTCCCTTCAGCTCGGCGATCCGGCGCGCAAAGCGCGCGTTCTGCGGCTGGCCTTCCTGCAGCTGACTGTCCACCCAACGCACGATGCCCACGCGTTCGATCTGCGCCAGCTCGGCGGGCGTCGGGTGATACGCCAGACGCGAGAGCAGGTGCACCGCGCGTTCGCGCGCCGTCAACGCCGAGTCCGCCAGCGCCCGCTCGAGGCGCGCCCGCTGCCGCTCAGCCACCCGGCGCCGCTCCTCTTCCGAGAGCTCCTGCGGCTCCTGCGCGGCGTCGGTCGCCTGCGCAACCTCGTTCGGAGGCCCCGGCATGGCGGGAGCGGGCATGGCTTCTCCTTGGGTGAGGAGGAGAGTGAGGGTGAGGAGGGGCATGGGTTGACTTTAGCGTGTGGTGGGGTGGTGTGGGACGCGGCTTGCCTCGATGCGCGTCGCGGAAAAGCGGTCGGCCGGCGAAGCCGGCCTCCTACGCTTTTCGCTCTCGCGCATCGGGCGCAGCCGCTTCTGCCACCACTCCTCCCTCACTGGGTCATCCACACCCCCAGGCCTCCCTCCTCAGGAAAGTCCTCCGATGCCCCTTCCAGACCGCCACGAGCATGGAATGCGCTGGGGAGTGTCCGGAAGGGGCCGTCAGAGAAGGAGGGGGCAGGAATGAGGTCGCGCCCGATGCGCAAGAGCGAAAAACGTTGGAGGCGCGCTTGCGCGCCGACCGTTTTTCCGCGATGCGCATCGTGGCAGACCGCTACTCCTCCCCATCCAAATCACTCACTTCCCCCTCCTCCCCCTCATCCGCCGCCATCACATACGCCGTCTGCCCTCCGATCAAAAGGCACAGTGAAACCAGCCACAGAAAGAACATCAGCAGGAAGAAGCTGGTCAGGCTGCCGTAGATCTTGTCGAAGTTGCCGAGGTTGCGCAGCCAGATGCGGAAGCCGGCGCCGAGAGCGAGCCAGCCAAGCACGGTGGGCACCGCTCCGTAGAAGAGGTAGCGGAAGGGCAGCTTGCGCGAGGGCAGGTAGCGGTAGGCCATCACCACGCCGAGCAGCAGCAGGCTGAGCACCAGCGGCCAGCGGACGAAGCTCCAGGCGATCGCGTAGCGTTCCTCGAGGCCGACCAGGTTGACGACGAAGCGCGCGAGCTGTTGGCCGCCGAGCATCAGGAACTGCGCGAGGCCGACGAACAGAATCGCCAGCAGCGTCGTCAGCAGATCGAAGGCGCGCAGCTTGGCGAAGTTGCGTCGGCGCTCCGGGCGGAAGACGCGGTCCAGCCCTTTGCGCGCGCCGCTGATCCCGCGCGACGCGGCCCACAGCGCTGCGAAAATCCACAGCAGCAGTCCGCCCGAAGGCTGGCGCTTGGCGAACTCTTCGATGTAGCGCTGGATCAGCGTGCCCAGCTCTTTCGAGACGCCGTGGAAGCTGCGGCCGACCGCCGCGGCCATATCCCCCTTCAGCGGCAGCAGGTCCAGGACCCAGACCATCAGGATCAGGGTCGGGAACAGCGCCAGCATGAAGTAGTAGGTCATCTGCGCCGCGATCCCGCCCAGGTCTTCCTCGCGCATCGCGTGGAAGAAGCGCCCGATGAAGTCGCGGATCGACTGGGTCAGGCGGCGGGTCAGCGGGAGCGGCTCCATGCGCCCCAAGAATAAGGGCGCGGACCCGAAGGCCCGCGCCCGGTTGCGCAGTGCGCTCCGCCCGGAGGCGGCGCGGCGGCGCTACTGAATCTGCTCGTTGACGATCTGGCTGAGCGCGCCGAACTCGTCGATGGCCTGCAGCCAGACGGTGAAGCCGGCCAGGCGCCCCGGCAGGGTGCGTACGAAGCTGGCGGTTCCCGCCGCGTTGGCAGTGCGGGTCATCAGGCGGTTGCCGTTGGCGATGTCGAGCGTCCCCACCCCCGGCACGGTGGTCGAGCCGGGGCCCGAGCCGTTGTACAGGTAGACCTGCGCGAAGGGCGTGGTGCCGTCGACCGTGGCCGAAGCCGTGGTACCGGCGACCAGCGCCCCACCCAGCTGCAGATCAAGCGGATAGCCCGATCCACCGGTCTCGCAACCGTCAATCCAAGTCCGCCAGCTCGAGGTACGGAATTCATGGTGGTTCCAGAACTTGCCCGGCACGACCGGATCCTCTTCGAGGCCGGCGTAGTCACCCCAGCGGCTGCCGTTCTCCGGCGAGTTGGAGGTCTTCAGCTCGATGAAGTCGCGCAGCGTGCCCGGGGCATCGCTGGCGGCGCGCCAGCTGAAGTAGACCCCGATGTACTCGCTCGACGAGGAACGGTTGTAGGCGATGGCCATGTTGCCGTCGGCCGAGACGTTGATGTCGCCGAACCAGGTGTGGATCCCCGAGCCAGGATCGACGTAGCCCGAATCCACCAGCTGCGGCCGCTGCCCCGAGTTGGGCCAGCCCTGCAGATCGATCTTGTACCAGCGCACCTTGCAGGCGCCGCCGAAGCCGACGTTGTGGCACAGATACATGTGGCCATCGCGGACGACCCCGTTCTTGATCCGGGTGTCAATCGTGGCCGCGCGGTTCGAGGTACCCAGCTGCTGGGCACCCGGCGGCGAGTTCCAGGCGCCGACGTCGAGGTTGACCTTCTCGAGGGTCGCCGAGCCGACCGCGCCGGTGACGGCGTACAGCTTCAGCTTCGGGCTGCCGAGCGTCCACGAGCTGGCCGAGTAGATGACGTCGTTGTCGTAGTTCTTGGTCGTGCCGTTCGACAGCAGGCTGGCGCTGGCCTGAATGCTCTGCACATTCATGGCTCCGCCCGTCAGCATCGGCGCCTTCTCCATCACGTGGATGTAGTTGCCGCCCCCACCGAAGCAGTCGGCCGCCACCGAGTAGGCCGTCGAGGAGCAGCCGAGGTTCTCGAAGTCGATGAATCCGCAGATGCTCGAGACGTTGACCCGGTACTTGTACCAGGTGCCGTTCGGGTTGTCGTCATCGGAGACCGCGATGCGGAAGTAGTCGCCGTTGTTGTGCTCGGCAGCCGCGATCACGAAGCGGTTGGCGTGCGGGTCGTAGAGCGCCACCGGGTCAAAGACGAAGCCGTTCGAGCCAAACCAGCTCTCGAGGCCGGTGTTGAACTGCTGGTTGCCGTCCTTGTCAAAGAAGCGCATGTCGACGTTGACCACGGCCACGATGTGGTTCGGTCCGACGGCGAGATCCGGGTCGGGCGGGTTCCAGCCGGTGCTGGTAAACGCGCGGAAGCCGCTGTTTGAACGCGTCGAATGGAAGGGATCGGCGTCGGCGTCATCGACCCAGTTCGGGTCCCATTCCGGCGGCACGATCTGCTCGTCGACCTCGGCGCGGGTCAGCTCGGCCAACGCCGCGATCGGCGTGACCTCCGGCGGCGCCGGCAACGTGAAGTCGGCCGGAACGCGCAGCGTCAGACCGATGGCGTTGCCGTCGCCGTCGATGTCGCCGTTCCAGGCCACCGCCAGGCGGCCTTCCGAACGCACCGCGTGGCGGGCGTTCAGACCGACCTGCAGATCGCGGTGGTCCTCCGGGCTGCCCAGCACGCTCGGCGCGGTCAGCGCGCGGCCGTCGGCCGCGAAATCTTGGGCGTAGACCTGCGACTTCAGCGTCATCCGGTGCTCGCCCTCGACCGGCAGGCCGTAGCGGTTGAACAGCACGGTGTAGGCCCCGGACTCGTCCACGGCGACGGTCGCGCCGTTCTGGAAGCCCTCGGCGGGCGCAGCGATCGTGGCCGCGGCGGAGCGCGGCGCCAGGTCGGCGCCGAAAGCCTGCGCACGAACCTGATAACGCTGCTCCTCGTCGAGGCTCATCCAAGCCACGGCGAAGCCGTCGGCGTGCGCGTCGAGCACCGGCTCGACCGCGCCCGCTTCGCCCGCGCTGATCAGCAGCTCAGAACCGAGCGCTTCGCCGCGGGCATCAAAGCCGCGCACGAAGACGCCCCGCGGGGTGCGACCGTCGGCCGCCGTCCGCGCCCAGGCCGCCACGAAGGCATCGCCCATCGCAGCCACGCTCGGCAGCGCTTCCGAACCCTCGGCGACTTCGCCGAGACGGAACTCCGCGCTGACCGGCTGGCCGGCGCGATCGAAGACGCGCGCCACCGCGGTGCGGCCACCCGCCTCCGCGCGCAGCCAAGTCACGACCACGCTGCCATCGGCGAGCGCAGCGATCGACGGATCGACCTGATCCCCCTTCGTGACTTCGGGCACCAGGATGTCGGTGCCGACCGGCGCCAGCGCGCCGAACTCACCCTGCGACTCGAGGCGGCGCAGGTAAATGCCGCCGGCGTCGCCGTCCTGGGTGTAGGAAGTCCACGCCACCCAGGCCGCGCCATCCGGCGCGTAGGCCACGGCCGGCTCGAGCTGGCCATTCGGCATGAATTCGTTGATGTGCAGCTCGGTGCCGATCGGCCGGCCCAGCGCATCGAAGACCTGCCCGAAGACGCCGTAGCTGCCCATTTCCTGGCGGCGGCTGCTCCAGGCGACGAAGACGTTGCCGTTCGGCGCGATGTCGAGCGCGCCGTCTGCCTGCGTGCTGCGGGTGTAGGTGTTGGCGCGCAGTTCGAGCACGCGGTCACTCGGGGCTTCGGCGCGAGCCGAAACTGCCTGCTGCGCGGGGGTTGCAGTCATCAGCAACCCGGGCACCAGCGCGGCGGCCCCAAAGAGGGAGGGAATCAAAGCCATTTCCTAGATCAAACAGGGGTCTCAGGACCCAAAGGGGGATGTTCTTAGTATCGGGAAGAAGCCGCCTTGTTCCTCAAAAATGCTCATTCCGGCCTCAGATAGAGCGAGGCGCGAGCCGGAGCCCGCGCCTCGTGAGAACCGATGTCGGTTCGGGGTCTATTGGATCGTCGTGGTTTCGACGTTGGAGACCAGACCGTTGGCGTCGATGGCCTGCAGCCAGACCGTGAAGCCCGACAGGCGCGTCGGCACGAAGCGGTTGATGTTGGTGAAGCCAGCGCTGTTGGCGCCGCGGCTCAGCAACAGTCGACCGTTGTCGATGTCGAGTTCGCCGAGGCCAGGCACGATGGTCGAGCCCGGGCCGCTGCCGTTGCACAGGTAGACGGTGGTGAACGGGTCACTGCCGTCGACCGTAGCGTTGTTGGTCTGCCCACCCACCAGCGGCAGGCTCAGCGTCAGGACCAGATCGGCGCCGTTGTCACCCGGGGTGAAACGACCGATCCAGGTCCGCCAGCTGGACGTGCGGTACTCGTGATGGTTCCAGAAGGTGCCCGGGTCGACCGGATCCTCTTCCAGACCGGCGTAGTCGCCCCAGCGGCTGCCGGTTTCCGCCGAAGTGCTGACCTGCATCTGCGTGAAGTCTCGCAGGGTGCCCGCCGCATCGCCCGCCTCGCGCCAGGTGCGCTCGACGCTGATGTACTCGCTCGAAGCCGAGCGGTTGTAGGCGATCGCCATGGTGCCGCCGGCGTCGACGTTGATGTCACCGAACCAGGTGTAGACACCCGAACCCGGATCGACATAGCCGCTGTCGGCCAGCGTCGGGTTGCTGCCGTTCGGCCAGCCGTTCAGATCGATCTTGTACCAGCGCACCTTGGCCACGCCGCCGTTGGCGACGTTGTGGCACAGGTACAGGTAGCCATCACGCACCACGCCGTTCTTGATCCGGTGGTCAATGGTGTCGGCGCGGTTGGAGGTACCCTGCTGCTGGGCATCCGGCGGGTTGCTGTACGAGCCGACGTTGATGTCGAAGCTGCGCAGCGTCGCCGAACCGGTCGGATCCTCGATCGAGTAGAGACGAATCTCCGGCGAGCCGCCCGCGTAGGTGCTGGCCGCGTAGAGCGTGCCGTCATCGTAGTTGCGGGTGGCACCGTTCGAGATCTGGGTGCCCGCGGTGTTGATGCTATTCAGCGTGACCGGGCTGCCATTCAGCATCGGGGCCTTGGCCATGATGTGAATGTTGTTGCCGCGCGGGGTGCTGAAGCAGTCGGCAATCAGGAAATAAGCGTCATCGCTCACCCCGAGGTTGGGGAAGTCAATGAAGCCGCAGATCGACGACACGTTGAAGCGGTACTTGTACCAGGTGCCGTTCGGGTCGTCGTCGTCCGAGACCGCGATGTTGAAGTAGTCGCCGTTGTTGTGCTCGACGGCGGCCACCACGAAGCGGTTGACCTTCTGGTCGTAGAGCGCGACCGGGTCGAAGACGAAGCCGCTGGTGTTGAACCACGACTCGAGCGGGATGTTGCCGCTGGTCGAGGTGCCGTTCTTATCGAAGAACTCCATGTCGACGTTCACCACGGCGACGATGTGGTTCGGGCCGACGGCGAGATCCGGATCCGGCGGGTTCCAGCCGGTGCTCTGGATCGCTTCGAAGCCGAAGTCCGGGCCGGCGGGGCCGGAAGCCGGGGTCAGCTGGCTGTCATCGGTCCAGTTCGGATCCCATTCCGGCGGCGCGATCTGCTTGCGCACATCGGCCGGCAGCAGGCCTTCCAGCGCGGCGACCGGAGTGATCTCGGCCGGCGCCTCCGGGGCGAACTGATCCGGAGCGAGGACCGTCAGGCCCACGCCCTTGCCGTCGTGGGCGGTGCGGCCGTACCAGGTCATCGCGAGCTGGCCCTGGGCCCCCATCGCGATGTGCTTGGCGTTGCGGCCGACGCGCAGATCCTGCAGGCCTTCCTCGGCCTGGTTCAGGCGAGTGACGGCACCGACCGGCAAGCCAGCGGCGTCAAACTCTTGGCCCAGGATCGAAGCCTGACCGACCGGCTTGCCCAGACCCGGGCCCGCGGTGGACGGCTCGTGGCGGGTGTAGGCGGCCACGAAGCGGCCGTCCTGCCCCATCGCCACCGAGGCGGCGTTCACGTAGCTGCCTTCGGCGACCTCGGGCGAAACCCAGGCCTGCCCCTGCAGCTGCAGCGAGGCGCTCAGCGCCTGCGCGTGCACGCGATACTCCTGGTTGGCATCGAAGGCCATCCAAGCCAGCGCCAGCCGGCCCTGACCATCCGAGTCGAGCGCCGGCTCGATCGCATCGGCGACCAGCAGCTGCTCGGCACCCTGCGCCACGCCCTGACTGTTGAAGGAACGCGCGTAGACGCCCGCGGCCTTGCCGGTCCGTGCCCAGCTGGCGACGAAGCCGCCGTCGACGCGCGCCAGCACCGGCAGCGCCTCGGCGCCGCAGCCTTCGCCCAGCGCGAACTCATCCCCCATCGGCTGCCCTGCGGCGTCGAAGAGCCGCGCCATCGCGCGGACCGAACCATCGATGTTGGCGCTGACCCAGCTCGCGACCAGCGTGCCGTCGGCCAAAGCCAGCAGTGTCGGGTTGGTCTGGTCGCCAGCGACCGTCTGGTTGATCTGCTGCTCGACCCCGATCGGGCCGAACTGGTTGGCGCCCTGAGCTTCCTTCAGCTCAGCGAGACGCCGCAGATAGATGCCGCCGAACTCGCCATCCTGGCCACCCTGCGAGCACCACGCCACGAAGGCGTCGCCCTGCGGGGTGAAGGCCACGGCGGGCTGGAACTGAGCACCCGGCAGGTACTCGTTGATATGCAGCTCGGTGCCGAGCGGACGGCCCAGGCCGTCGACCAGCTGAGCGAAGACGCCGTAGCTGCCGGCCTCTTGGCGGCGGCTGGCCCAAGCGACCAGGATGCGGCCGTCCTCGGCCACATCGAGCGCCTGCTCGTGCTGCGTGCTGTAGGTAAAGGTGTTGACTTGCGTCTCAAAAGCGCGGTTCTGAAGCAGCGCGGCCACCGGTTCGGCGACCGTCGCCTGATCACAGCTGTTCGCGCAGACTTGCGCGTCGGCTGCACCAGCGCCCCAGAGACCGGCTGCGATCAGCAGCAGGTTGCGGAAGTGCGAGATGGGTTGCACAGACTTGATTCGATGCGAGAGGGGGAAATGCAAAGAGCCCGGCGCTCAGGCCGGGCTCGTGCGTGATCATTGGATCGTCGTGGAAACGACTTGGGAGATCCGAGAGAGCTCGTCGGCCGCCTGCAGGAAGACCGTCAGGCCGGAGAGACGAGCTGGCAGGAACTTGGTGATGCTGGCGACACCGGCCGAGTTGGCATTCTTCGAAGCCACGGCGCGGGCGTTGGCGATCTCCAGGTCGACCCCCAGGCTGGGGATCGTGGTCTGACCCGGGCCGGATCCGTTGTACAGGTAGACACGGAAGCCCCAGGCCGAGCCGGTGATGGTGGCGTTGGCCGACTGACCACCGACCAGGTTGCCGACGGCGAGGTCGAGGTCGTAGCTCGAGCCGCCGCCCTGGCGCCAGTCCGAAACGACCTGCGCCGTGTTGTTCAGCGAGCGGTAGTTCTCGGCCGAACCCGCCGAGCCGAGCGGCAGACCGTTGCGGCTCTTGTTCGGGTTCGAGAAGTACTTGATCCGGGTGCCCGGCGAGTACGCCATCACGGTGCGCCACTGGTTGTTCGAGGTGCGCCAGCCGTAGGAGTAGTTGTAGCAACCACCCGAGCCGTTCTGACGGTCGTGGGTCGAGCCCATGTTGTGACCCAGCTCGTGACCGAAGCTGTAGTAACCGGTCGCGCAGGTGCGGGCGGTCACCGAGAAGGCGTTCGACTCGAAGCCGGCGCTCAGGTTGCTCATCAGGTAGGCGATGCCGCAGTACTGGTTGCCGTTGACGATCATCGCGACGCAGTCGGCGGCGTAGGTATCGCGCTCCTGGTGGACGTCGTCCATGTGGCCGTCGTTCTTGGCGCGCAGCCGCGACAGCTCGGTCGAGAAGTTGCCGGTCTCGTTGTAGTTGACCTCGTACTTGTGCGCGAGGTTTAGGCGCTGGTTGACGTCACTGTTGTTGTAGGCGTCGTTGGTCTCCTGGACCGCCAGGTTGATCAGCGAACTCATGCCGTTGGCGCCACCGGCACCCTGGCGCGCCGCCGCGGTGTACACGACCATCACGTCGATGATCGGGTTGCGGGCGCCGTTGCCGGTGCTGCCGATCGAATCGCCGAAGACCTGGTGCGCCGCGGTCGTGCCGCAGGCCGGCTCGGCTTCCGGGTCGAGCTGCGCCAGGTAGTGCACCGGACCTTCCTCGGCCGGCGCGATGCGATAGAGCTCGTTGTCCTTCAGGATCGTCGCGTGGACCGACTCGGCCACGACCGAGATCAGCACCTCCGAGTGCTCTTCGCCGTACAGGCTGCCGCGCCAGATGTAACCGCCGGGTGCCGGCTGGCGCTCGGTGCGGAGCACAGTGTAGACCCCATCAAACAGCTCCAGCTCCAGGAAACGGGAGCCGCCCTCGGGCTCGGCGCGCAGCAGGTCCAGGTCGAGCGTGACCAGCCGCCGCTGCAGCTCGATCGGCAGGCCGGCGTCGAGGCCGGGGCCGCTGAGCGTGGCGGGCTGGAGTAGCGCGGGCACGTCGGTGCCGCTTGCGGACTGCGGCAACAGCGCCGCAGCCAGGAGCAGAGAAGAGGGAGTCAGGAACATGCTGAGTCTGAGGGAGGGGATGGACCGGCTTGCGGCCCAGAATGCACCTTTCCTCGACTCTATCACGCATTTCGGGGTTCCCGGGAATCCGCTGTGGAATGCCGCCCCGATTGGCCTCCCGCGCGACGCGCCGGTAGGCTCGCCGACGGATGGAGAAGCTGCAGGAATACCTCGATCTGCTCGGTGACGAGCCTTGGCTCCGCGCCGGCGTGGCGGTGGTCTTGGCCTTCGTGGCCGCTTTCCTGGTCGATTTCGTGGTCCGGCGCGTGCTGCGCGCGCTCACCCGCCGCACCAAGACGGCGGCTGATGACCAGCTTCTGAGCTTGTTTCATCGCCCTGTCCGGGTCACGGTCATTCTGATCGGCCTGTGGGTCGCGACCCAGCAGCTCGGCCTCGAGCCGGCAGTCAATGAGCAAGGCGAGGCCATCGGCATCGACCACGAGGCATGGATCGGCAGCCTGCTCAAGACGCTCGGCCTGCTCGTCTGGACCGGCTTCGCCTTCAAGTTCAGCAGGCTGCTGCTCCAGGTCCTGTCCAGGGACACCAAGCGGGTCCAGGTCATTGAACCCTCGACCCTGCCCCTGTTCGACAACCTGGGCAAGATCCTGATCTTCGGCGCGGCCTGCTATCTGGCCGTCCGCTTCTGGGGCGGCGACGCCAAGGGCCTGATCGCCTCCGCCGGGGTGGCCGGAATCGCGATCGGCTTCGCGGCCAAGGACACTCTCGCCAATCTGTTCAGCGGCGTGTTCATCATCGCGGACTCGCCTTACAAGCTGGGCGACTACATCGTGCTCGACAGCGGCGAGCGCGGCAAAGTGATCAACATCGGCCTGCGTTCCACGCGGCTACTGACCCGCGACGACATCGAGATCACGATCCCGAACGCGGTCATGGGCGCGGCCAAGATCATGAACGAGACCGGCGGCCCCGCGCCGTCGCGCCGGGTACGGATCCCGGTGGGCGTGGCTTACGGCAGCGATGTGGACCTGGTCAAGCAGGTGCTCCAGCAGGTCGCCGTGGACAATGAGTACACCCTGCCCGCGCCGGCCCCGCGCATCCGCTTCCGCGCCTTCGGCAACTCGACCCTGGACTTCGAGCTGCTCGGCTGGATCCACGAACCGGAACTCCGCGGCAAGGCCACGGACGCGCTGCTGACCGAGATCTACAAGGCCTTCGCCGCGCACAAGATCGAGATCGCCTTCCCGCAACTTGACGTGCATCTCCACAAGGCGGTCGCCGAAGAGGACTAGACTTCGGAGGCCATGCGCCTCCTGACGCTGCTCCTCTCGCTGCTGCTCGCCGCTCCGGCCTGGACTCAAGACGCCGCGGCGCGCACTGATGCGACCGCCTCCCCCACGCGGATCGCCTTCGGCTCCTGCTTCCGCCAGACGAAGCCCGCCCCGATCTGGCAGACCATCCGCGAAACCGCGCCGGACGCGCTGGTGCTGCTCGGCGACAACGTCTACGCGGACAGCGCGGATCCCGAAGTCATCGCCGGGGCGTGGCAGGCGCTCGCGGCGCACCCCGAGTTTGCCGCGCTTCGCCAACAGACCCAGCTGCTGGCGACCTGGGATGACCATGACTACGGCCAGGATGACGGCGGCGGCGAGTTTCCCGCTCGGGCTGCCTCGCAACGCTGCTTCCAGGACTTTCTCGGCCTCGCCCCGGACGACCCCCGGCGCCAGCGCGCGGGCGTCTATCACGCCGAGATCCACGGCGAGCCGGGGCGCCGGGTGCAGTTCATCCTGCTGGACACGCGCTTTCACCGCAGTCCGCAGTTGCGTTGGCAGGAGTCGGACCAGCAGCGGCCCGCAGGCATGCCAGGGCCCTATGCATCGCAGCATGCGTCCGAGGTCACGATCCTCGGCGCCGAGCAGTGGCAGTGGCTGGAAGAGCAGCTGCGGCAGCCCGCCGAGGTGCGGCTGATCTGCAGCAGCATTCAGGTGCTCGCCGAGGACCACGCCTGGGAATCCTGGAGCCGGTATCCGCGCGAACGCGCGCGGCTGCTGCGACTGCTGGCGCGCACCCGCGCCGAAGGGGTCCTGCTGTTCAGCGGCGATCGCCACCACGCCGAGCTGGCCTGCCTGCCCAGCCCGCGCTGCGGCATGCAGCCCGACTATCCGCTCTGGGAGCTGACCACGAGCGCGCTGAATCAGCCCAAGGCCTGGCAGTTTGAAGCCAACCGCTGGCGCGCGGGCGACGCCGCCTTCGAGACCAACTTCGGGATGCTGGAGATCGATTGGGAGGCCCCGGCCGGCCCGCAGCTGGAGCTGCGTATCCACGGCGAGACCGGCAAGGTCCTGATGCGCCAGGCCGTCGCCCTCGACACGCTGCGCGCCGCGCCGGAGGCGGCGGTCCACAGCGACACCACGCTGGAGCGCATCGCGCTGGGCTCCTGCAACAAGCAGAATCACCCGACCCCGCTGTGGCAGCCGCTGATCGAGAGCGACCCGGACCTCTTCCTGTTCCTGGGCGACAACGTCTATGCCGACACACTGGACCCCGCCGCAATCCAGGCTGCCTACGATCAGCTGGCGACCCAGCCCGGTTTTGCCCGACTCCGCCGGGAGGTCCCCATCCTGGCTACCTGGGACGACCACGACTACGGCTGGAACGACTCCGACCGCAGCTACGCCAAGAAGGAGGAGTCCCGCAAGATCATGCTCGACTTCTTCGGCGAGCCTCAGGATTCGCCGCGCCGCAGCCGCGATGGCATCTACGAGTCCTGGCTGTTCGGCCCGCCCGAGCAGCGGGTGCAGATCATCCTGCTCGACCTGCGCTGGAACCGTACGCCCTGGGACCGCCGCGCGGTGCCGCAGCAGCGCGGCGACGGCTTCCCCGGCAGCTACGCCCCCACGCTGGATCCGGCCGCGACCATCCTGGGCGAGAATCAATGGAGCTGGCTGGAAGAGCAGCTGCAGGTGCCGGCGCGCCTGCGCCTGATCGGCACCAGCCTGCAGGCGCTCAGCACCGGCTCCCAGTGGGAAGGCTGGGCGATGATGCCGCGCGAGCGCCAGCGCCTGTTTGACACCATCCGCGCGAGCGGCGCGGGCGGCGTGCTCTTCGTCAGCGGCGACACGCACTGGGCCGAGCTAGCGCGGGTGCAGCCGGTCGATTCCGGGGTGCGCTATCCGCTCTACGAGCTGACGACCAGCGGCCTCAACCAGGGCTGGGAGTTCACCCAGATCCTCAATCCGCACCGGATCGGACTGCCGTACTGGAAACCAAACTGGGGCCTGATCGAGATCGACTGGGAGCAGCCCGATCCCTTGCTGCGGATGCAGGCTCTCGGCGAGGACGGCCGCGGGATCCGCTACCAGCTCCGTCTCTCCGACCTGCAGCCCGAGCCCAGCGTCGGCAGCGTGCCGCGCTAAACGGCGAGACGGTCGACCCTCAGGCGAGGATCGACCGTCGTGAAGTGGAGCCAGAGACGGGACTTGAACCCGTGACCACAGCTTTACGAAAGCTGTGCTCTACCAACTGAGCTACTCTGGCGTCCCCCGAATCGCCTCTTGCGGGGCGTCCGGGGGAGCCAAGGCCGGGTAGCTTACTCGGAACCGACGCCGGCTGCCAGGTGCGCGCCGCCGCAAGCGGCCAGCGCACGGGCGCAGGCCATCGCCAGGGCGGGATCGGAATCGGCGACCAGAGCCTCGAGGGCTGCGGTGTCGACCGAAACGCTGGTGCGGCCAGCCAGGGCGGTGAGGCCCTTGGCACCCGCGGTGCGCGCTTCGACGCTGCGGCTGTCATCGGCGATCAAACCCATGAGCGCGTCGGCCATGCCGGCATCGCCAGCCAGACCCATGACGCGGGCCATCGGGATGGCGACGGCGTCTTCGCGACCCAGCGCGCCGCCGAGGTTGGCATTGCCCAGCGAGACACCACCGTGGTGCGCGAGGTGAGCCAGCGCTTCGGCAGCAGCGGCCGCCGTGGCGAGGTAGCGCTCGCGGTCGGCGTCGAGGTCGCCGAAGGAATCGAGGATCGGCGAGGCCTCGGGGCGCTCAAGCATCTCGGCACCTTCGATGTCGCCCGAGTCTTCGTTGCCGAGGACCAGGAACGGGGTGTCGGCGTAGCGCTCGTCCTTCTGGATCTCCTTGATGACGCGCGAGGCGTAGAGATCCGGGAGCGGATCGGCGATCACGAAGGCATCGACAACGACGCTGCGGTAGGCGCTGATCAGCGCGGCGCCGCCGCTTTCGACGTGGATGACCGCGACGCCTTCGGCCGACAGGTCACCGGCGAGGCGCTCGGCGCGGGCGGCGTTGGGATCGGCCAGGATCACGACGCGCAGCGCGTCGAGGGTGCTGGCTTCGGCCAGAGTGGCAACGACGCCTTCGGCAGCGTTGCCGGTGTGCGCCATCGCGATGGCAGCGCCGTAGCGGACGTCCGCCGACTGCGCGTTGGCCATGGCGAATTCCAGCGCGGCGGCCGAGTTGGGGTTCTCGGCGTCGACCATGTCGACCAGCGCGCGGGCGGCGCCGACCTTGTTCTCGGCGACGGCGTTGACCAGCGCGGCGCAGAGCACTTCGTTGCCCAGGGTGAGCGCCGAAGCCATCTGCAAGTTGCGCACATCCTCTTCACCGACGGCATTCAGGATCGAAACCTCGGCGGCGTAGGCCGTGGCCAGCGCGATGGCGGCGTCGGCGTTGCCCAGCTCGTAGGCGCGCAGGAAGGAGCGCTTGGCGAGCTCGCAGGGCACGAGGCTCGGGATCATGTCGACGGCGACCACGGAGGCGCCGTTGGCGACGAACAGCGCGCCGTAGTTCTCGGTGCCGGCCAGGCCGTATTCGGCGTCGGCGTCGAGGTAGTCCCAACCTTGGGCGTAGAGCATGTCGGCCGGGGATGCGTCGGCAGCGTAGGTGGCCGCAATCTTGCGCACCATGCCGCTGTCGTCATTGGCAGCCATGTCGGTGACGCGAGCGGCAGCGCGCGCGTCGTTGAGCTCGGCCAGGACCAGCACGGCGCCGGCGCGGATCAGCTCGTCGCTGGAGTAGGTCGCGGCCATGACCGGCTGCGCGGCCTCACCACCCATGCGCGACAGCGCGTAGATGGCTTGCAGGCGACGGTCTTCCGACTGCGAGCCCAGCTCGTCGATCAGCGGCAGAGCACCGAAGGGGCCGTAGCGGAAGTTCAGCTCGAAGATGGCCTTCGAACGCGCACCGAAGTCGTCGGCGAAGCAGGCTTCGGCGAGCTCGGCGGCGGCATCCGCGTCGCGCATGGCGTCACGGCTGGCTTCGTTGGCTGTGGCCAGGACTTCCTTCGCGAAGGTCTCATACTCACCACCCGCAACCATCAGCTGCAGGAGCGAATCCTGCGACTGGTTGAGCAGCTGGTACGCCACGGCTTGATCCGGAGCGAGCGCAACGACTTGACGGAACGAAGCGATCGCCGCTTCGTGGTCGCCGTTGTAGTAATGAGCCATGCCCTGGTCGAAGAGCTTCTGCGCGTCCTGCGCGAAGGCAGGGGCAGCAGGCAGCACGGCCAGGATGGCAGCGAGGAAAAGGCGGTGGGCCGGCTTGCGGCCGGCGCGGGAGGGGTTGCTCATGCGATGACGCCGTCGATTCGGGGGGCGGTGCGAGGAGGGAAACGAGACACTCCTAGTGCGCCTCGGCACCGAGGCAACATGATAGAGACCGCCGAGATACGGTCAAATGGCCTGCACCGCGTTTTTATGTGGCAGGGCCGGGGGCAGAAAACAGCTGCCCAGCCGGGCCGGGGTCCGGCAGCCGGTGGTTCCCGGCCAGCTGGCCGCCTCGTCGGCCAGAAAAGCGTCGGCGAGCAGGGCAAAGGCCACCGCCTCGCGCAGATCCGGGTCGCCGCCCAGCTCCTGATAGGAGCGCAGCGCGCAGCCGGGAAGGGCCTCGCGCAGCTCGCTGACGAGGGCGAGGTTGTGAATGCCTCCCCCACAGAGGTAGAGAGGCAGCGCGAGGCGCGAGGCAGGCTGCTGGCAGGCCTCGGCCAGCGATGCGGCGACGGCCCAGGCCGCGAGCGCGCAGGCGGTGCGCAGCAGGTCGGCCCGCGGGGCCTGGGGCGCGGCGACGCGGATCTTGCCGGCAAAACTGCGCCCAAACCGCTCTAAACCCGTGCTTTTTGGCAGCGGACGAGCGAAGTAGGAGTCGCTCTTGAGCTCTTCCAGCAAGGCCGGCAGGACCTGGCCGGACTGGGCCTCGGCGCCGTCGGGGTCGAAATCGCCAGCCTGGTCGGCGCGCATCAGCGCGTCGAGCGGGCCGTTGGCCGGCCCGGAATCCCAGGCCCGCGGGGGCTGCTCGCCCTCAAGCAGGGTCAGGTTGGCGATCCCGCCCAGGTTGAGAATCGCGAGTCGATTCTCAGCGCCGTGATGGCGCACCCAATCGGCGAATGGAGAGACCGGCGCCCCCTGCCCACCGAGCGCCCGATCCGCGGTGCGGAAATCGGCGATGACCGGCACGCCCAGCCGATCGGCCAGCAGCGCGGGCTCGCCCAGCTGCAGGCTGCCGTCCTCGGGACGGCCGTCATGGTGGAAGACGGTCTGCCCGTGACTGCCCACCGCGAGCAGATCGCGCGGCGCCACGCCCTGCTCGCGCAGGAAGGCTTCCGCCGCGTCGGCGAACAGCGCACCGAGGCGCGCGTGCCACGCCGCTACTTCGGGGAGCTTCCAGTCGAGCGCGCGCGCCATCGCGCTGCGCACTTCGGCAGGGAAGGGATGCATCCCCCCCGCTAGGACCTCGACGCGTCGCTGCAGACCCTCGCCTTCGACCCGGATCAGCGCCAGGTCCACTCCATCGGCTGAGGTGCCGGAGCCGACCCCCAGCAACAGCCGCGCGCAGCCGTCTACTCGGGGATGACCAGAACCCACCCGAGGCGGAGAACCGTGTTCTCGTCGCGCAGTTTGCTGTTGGCGGCCACGATGCGCTTGACGCCCTGCGTGACCCCTTCGCGGCCGTAGTAGCGCTCGGCGATACGCCACAGGCTGTCGCCCGAGCCCACTTCATGGGTGCGACGCCCGGAGCCGCTGTTGCTGCTCGCCTGCGGGGTTTCCTGAGCCGGAGCCGCCTTGGGCTGAGCATCCGAGGCGCGTCGCGCGTCGGCCAGCGCGCGGTGCGGCAGCCAGATGACATCGCCGGCGCGCACGGTGTCGGCACGCATGCCTTCGTTGACCTCGAGCAGCAGATCCAGGTCCTTGTACGAGCCCAGCTCGCGCATGGCGATCTCGCCCAGAGTCTCGCCCTTCTTGACCTCGTAACGACGCAGCGCGTCCTCGGCGTCGAGTGAGAGCGGCTTGCCCGCGTCCGGCTGCGTTTCCGGGGCCGGCGGCGGCGAAGCCTGGGTGCCCGCCGAGCTGGCGGGCTGCTTGGGCTGCTCCGGCTGCTGGAGAGCGGCTGCTTCCGCGCCGGCGTCGAGGGACATTTCCGAGCCGCCCAGGCCGATTTCACCGGCGCCCTGCGGCTGTTCGGTGCCACCTGTGCCCGGGATGGAGAGCGGGACCTCCGGGGCAGCCCATTCGGGCTTGGTCCGGCCTTCCTGGGCGCCTTCCACGGGTTTGACCCCCGTCAGCACGACGATGCCCAGCAAGACGGCCACCAATGCGATGGCCCCGATGATGATCTGCTTCTCCAGTCGGCCCATGAACGATTCCACCCGGTCGCGGCTCAATATATGGGGGGGCCGAGGTGATTTCTACGGAAATCCTAGTGGTGGCGCAGCTTGTGGTGGTTGCTGCAATGTTGCAGCCCACATCTTGCGGCTGCCCGACGCGTTTTCACGACTTAGGCGCGTCGCCCCGCCCCTGCGCGACGCGCTGCTTGGCGGCCGCCCATTCTCCGGCGTCGTTGTGCGGGCTGACAAACCACAGCTTGCGCAGCCGCAGAAAGCGCAGGACGCTGCGCGCCTCGTCGTAGCCCAGCTCCTCGGGCGCGTGCCGGGCCAGGTACTTCAGCACCGCCTGCCGATCGACCCAGCCGAAGATCGGCGCCAGCAGCCAGCGGCTCCAGAGGCGCGGTTTCCAGGCCGCGCCGAAGTCGACCACCGCCAGGCGCTCCCCCGCCACCAGCAGGTTCTGCCGCTGCCGCAGGTCGAGGTGATAGACCCCGCGGGCGTGCATCGCCGCGGTGATCGCGCGCAGATCCGCCGCCAGGCTGCGCGGGTGCTGCTCGAAGGCCGCGGGCGTCAGAGGCTCGCCCGGCAGCAAGGCCAGCGCGAAGGCGTCGCGGTCGACTTCCCCCAGCAGCTGCGGCACCCCGTCCACGCCGTCGAGCGCGCGCAAGATGCGCCGCTCGCGCCCCATGAGCCAGCGCGCCAGCCAGCGCGACCAGCCGGGGACCTCGCGGACATCCTTAACCACGCAGGCCGGGCCGTCCGGCAGCTCGACCCGATGCACCGCCGGCTTCAAGCGCGATCCGCGGCTGAGCAAGCGACGCGGGGCGGCTTCCAGCGCAGCGCGGTCGAGCTTCATGCCTACGGGGTCGTCGGCGGATCGACCGTGCCCGGCTCGATCGCGAAAGGCGACCACATCGGTGCGGTCCAGATCGCCACCAGCACCAGGGCGAGCACGATGCTCCAGCCCCATTCGGTGTTGGCAGAGACCCGCTGCCAGGAGAAACGGCGGTCGTCGCCGGAGCGCCAGGGCGTGATCCGCGGCCAGAAGTTGGGCACGTTCTCGGCGTGGCGATCCAGCTGCTCGCCGAACAGCTCTTTGAGCCGCGGATACTCCTTGCGGAACTTGCGCGGCAGATAGACCAGGAAGAAAGCCAGGACCAGGAAGGCCGCAAAGGCCCAAACGCCCTGCCCCCGCGCCGTTTCGGCGTTGCCCGCCGCCAGCCCGACCCCGATCAGCGCGATGAAGCTGCCGAGATAGGCCGGGTTGCGGGTGTGCGCGTACGGCCCGGTCGTGACCATCAGCCGGTTCTTCTCGAGGTGGCCAAAGGCCCAGACCCGCAGCAGCCAGGCCAGCGCACAGAGCACCGCGCCGATCGCAAAGGTGATCGGTCGGGGGTCGGCGAAGGCGAGCAGCACCAGCGCGGAGGCGTAGACCGCGAGCTTGCGCCAGGTCAGCTTTTGCCGAGAACGCGGGTGATCGGCGTAGTCTTTCGAGGTAGAAGCCATCGGTTGCGGATCGGAGGCCCGTCTGGGAAGATTGTCGGGTTGCCGCCGCTGCATACAAGCCCTCGCATGCGCTTCCTCCTCTCGATCCTGCTGATTCCGGCTCTGTTCGGCCTCCCGGCCTGCAGTTCCGGGCCGAATATCACCCCCGAAGAGCGTCCGGCCCTGGTCACGCTCAAGGACTACCGCACCGGCGTCGACCTGTTTCTGGCCAATGAGGCCCACACGGACATGGTCGAGTACTACTCCGAGGCGCGCTCCAGCGCCGACATGAAGGTGGTCCCCAACCTCGATATGGGCGCGCTGATGATGACGCTGCAGGATTACGGCTTCTTCGAAGTCGCGCAGCCCGGCCTGCGCCGCACCCCCGGCGCCCGCACCACGCTGCTGGTCGAAGTCGGCGACGAGAAGTACAGCCTGTCGATGCGCGCCGAAGACGCGGCCGGCGAGATCGAGCGTTCGATCAACTGCAACAATGCCTTCCGGGCGCTCTACAACGCCCACTTCAGCATGCAGCTGATCGACAACCCCGACGGCCGGGCCCTCTTCGAGGACCAGCAGCGCCGCCTCGGCACCAGTCGCTCCCGGGGCTTCTAGGTGACAGCCTCGGGTGACGCCGCGATCATCCTGCCCGCTCGCCGGGCCTCGTCGCGGCTCCCCGAGAAACTCCTGCTTGCCGAATCCGGCAAGCCGCTGCTCGCGCATACGCTCGAGCGTTGTCTGGAGCTGCGCGGCGACTGCCGCGTGATCGCTGCGGTCGATTGCGAGGAACTGGCCGAGGTCGCGCGCGCGAGCGGCGCCGAGGTGGTGCTGACCGACCCGGACCTGGCCTCGGGCAGTGATCGCGTCTGGGCGGCGGCGCAGGCGCACGAAGAGCTGCGCTTTCTGGTCAACGTCCAGGGCGACGAGCCCGAGATCGATACGCAGGCGGTGCGCCGCGTGCTCGATGCGCTGCGCAACGGCGCCGAGGTCGTCACGCTGGCCGCGCCGCTGCCCGAGGGCGCGCTCGACGATCCGGCGGCGGTCAAGCTGGTGCGCGACGGGCTGGGTGACGCGCTCTACTTCTCGCGCGCGCCCATCCCCTACGCCCGCCGCAGCGCGGTGCCCGGCGCCGAACCGCTGCTGCACGTCGGCGTCTACGGCTACACCCGCGCCGCGCTCGCCAGCTTCGCCGCCGCGCGCCCCACGCCGCTCGAGCAGTGCGAGTCGCTCGAGCAGCTGCGCTTCCTCGAGCGCGGCGTGCCGGTGCGCGTTCTGGATTGTGCGCACTCCTTCCCTGGGATTGACACTCGGGAAGATTACGATGCATTCCTGCGGCGCGTCGTCCCCCCCTCCTCCGTCTCCGACCCGTAAGCAGCCTCCCCCATGACCAAGTTCATTTTCGTGACCGGTGGCGTGGTGTCCTCCCTCGGCAAGGGCATCACCACGGCGGCCATCGCCGTGCTTCTCGAAAAGCGCGGCCTCAAGGTGTCGATCCAGAAGCTGGATCCGTACATCAACGTCGACCCGGGCACGATGTCGCCCTTTGAGCACGGAGAGGTTTATGTCACCGAGGACGGCGCGGAGACCGACCTCGACCTGGGCCACTACGAGCGCTTCAGCCACGCGCCGATCAGCCGCTACTCCAACGCGACCACCGGCTCGATCTACTCGGAGGTCATCCGCCGCGAGCGCAAGGGCGACTACCTGGGCAAGACGGTCCAGGTCATCCCGCACATCACCGACCAGATCCAGCGCGCCATCCGCCAGGGTGCGCAGCGCGGCATCGACGTGGCGATCGTCGAAGTGGGCGGCACCGCGGGCGACATCGAGTCGCTGCCTTTCCTTGAGGCGATCCGTCAGTTCGGCCTGAAGCTGGGCAAGGGCAACGTCTGCTACGTGCACCTCACCCTGCTGCCCTACCTGTCGGCCTCGGGCGAGATGAAGACCAAGCCCACCCAGGAGACGGTGCGGCGGATGCGCGAGATCGGCATCCAGCCGGACATCCTGGTCTGCCGCTGCGAGCGGCCGATGACGCAGGAGATGCGGCGCAAGATCGCGATGTTCTGCAACGTCGCCGGCGAGGACGTCATCCAGGAGATGGACGTGCCCCACACCATCTACGAGGTGCCGCTCGACCTGCTGCGCGAAGGCATGGACGAGGCGCTGGTGCGCTGCCTGCGCCTGGAGGCGACGGAGCAGGGTGAGTTTTCGGACTGGGAAGATCTCCAGTCGCGCTTCGCCGACCCGGAAGGCGAGGTCGAGATCGCGGTCGTCGGCAAGTACATCGAGCTGCACGACGCCTACAAGTCGATCTACGAGGCGCTGGCCCACGGCGGCGCGGCGCACCGCCACAAGGTGCGCTTCCGCAAGGTCTCGGCGGAGGATCTCGCCGACCGCGGCCCCGAAGAGGTGCTGCGCGGCTGCTCGGGCCTGCTGGTGCCGGGCGGCTTCGGCGAGCGCGGCCTCGAAGGCAAGATCCGCGCCATTCAGTGGGCGCGCGAGCACAAGCTGCCCTTCTTCGGCATCTGTTTCGGCATGCAGGCGATGGTCATCGAGTACGCGCGCAACGTCGCGGGCATCGAGGGCGCGCACACCTCCGAGGTCGATCCCGACTGCGCCGCGCCGGTCATTGACCTGATGCGCGAGCAGGAAGGCGTCGAGGACAAGGGCGGCACGATGCGGCTGGGCGCGTATCCCTGCCGCGTGATCGAGAACACCCGCTGCGCCGAGATCTACGGCCGCGACATGGTGCTCGAGCGCCACCGCCACCGCTGGGAGTTCAACAACGACTACAAGGCCAAGCTCGAGAAGGCGGGCCTGACCTGCTCCGGCATCTGGGAGGCCCGCGGCCTGGTCGAGACGGTCGAGCTGCGCGATCGCCCCTTCTTCATCGGGGTGCAGTATCACCCCGAGTTCAAGTCGAAGCCGCTGGCGCCGCACCCGCTGTTCCAGGCCTTCGTCGGGGCTGCGATCGCCTTCGCCGAAGAGCGCGCCGCCGAGGACGAAGACGCCTCGGCACCTGCGTCCTCGGCCACCACGAGCTAGCGCAGGCCCGCCCCGCGCGGGCTGCTAGAATCCCGGGCTCGGCGGGTCGGATGACCCGCGCTAGGACCGATGACCGAATCCGACCAGACCCAGATCCCGGGCGGCGACTTCCGCCTCTTCCTGCAGAAGATCGCGATGCAGGGCTTCTACGCCCTGGGCCTGATCGAAGTGCCCGGCCTGCCCAAGGCCGACCCCAACCCCGGCGCGGCGCAGGCCGTGATCGACGACCTGCTCATGCTCCGCGAGAAGACCATGGGCCAGCTCGACGACGCCGAGAAGCTGACGCTGGACAAGTTCATCTCGGACTTGCAGTTTCAGTATCTCGAAGCGACGAAGGCGAAGGCGTAAGGCGTAAGGGGTATTGTGGGACGCGCGGTGCGAGGCGCGCCCCGGCGCTGCGCCGGCCTGGGCTGGCGCCCAGGCCTGCTACGCAGCTCCGCGGCGGCGCGCGCCTCGCCCCGCGCTGCACTTCTCCCCTTTCGCTGCCTTCGGTGGGGGGCTCTTGGAGTAGGCTGGAGGCATGCTGAGCCTGCGCGAACTCTGGGCGATCTGCGTCGTCGCGACGGTGGTCTCGGTGACCGTCGTGCTCTTGTTGCACGCCTTCGGGCGCGGCGAGAACGCTGCTGTTGCTGCTGCCGTGGCGGCTTCGACCTCGGCGGCGACGCTCAGCATGACGCGCGAGTCGGACGAAGCGAAGACTGGCGACGAGGCCTAGCGGTTTGATTTTCTGTCAGGTTCCGTCGGGGTCTGACTAGGCGCTCTTGTGAGTGTGCCTCTTTTCACCGCTTCGGTCCTTTTCCTCGCCCAACAGCTCGACTGGTCTCCACCGCCCGGAGTTGATTGGGAGACGGATTTTCTTACGGCACGAGCCAAGGCAATCGAGCTCGAGGTGCCCATCGTGGCCACAACGCTTTCGCCGGGCCGACTTCACTTTGTAAACAACGGAGGGGAGGTCTTTGGAGGTCCGGATTGGCCGAAGATTTCTGAGGAGGCAGTCTGGTTTCACTACGGATCGAGCTGGGGTAATTCAGAGACTGCGCTGCGGAATCGAAGATTCGAGTATCGATTCGACATCACCTCAGCTCCCGACACCCAGGTGATTGACCCGTTCTCGCTTCGGAGCAACGAGGCCGAGTTCAACGAATTCACGGGCCTTCGCGACCATGTCCTCTCATGTGTCCTGCGCACTGGTGAGCTCGTGCCACTCGACAAGTTCAAGGAGTGGGACGCCCTCGCCGAGTCGCTGCAAAAACAAGAGAAGCGCTACCGAAAAGGTCAAATCCTGGAGTTTGCCGAACATCCTGACCGAGCAGTGAGCTACCTTGCCTTGGAACGCATGAGCCGCAAATTCGAGGACGAGTTCGAAGAATTAGTTCCCGATTTACTCGCGATCAATCACGGCCCCACTTTGATTCTCACGTTCGATTTCCTCATGCGGAAAGATTGCAAGAAGGAGAATGCGATTCGATCCGCACTGGAAGAGTGGTTCATGTCCTGGCGCAAGTCTGCAAACCCGAATCCGCTTCTTCGTCGCGCGACATGGTGCATTGGGAAATACGGAGACAAGGGTTCAAGGCGATGCATCGAACAGGCTCTCGATCAAGACAAGTTCTCTGGAGCAGTTGGCTCCGCTGCCGCTGAAGCGACAGAGCAGCTGTTTGAGCGACGAAAGCTCTCAAAGAAAGAAGCACAGATGCTGCTCGCCATGGGTTTTCCGGCACTTCCTGAGCCGGCTCCGATCGAAGTTAGCCCCGACCTCATGATGACCGCTCAAGCACTGCACGAGGCGCTATCCAAAATCACCAAGAAGCGCGTGCGATTCCCTGAGCAGTACACGAGTGAATCACGACTCAAGTTGATCGATGCCTGGAGTCCGTGAATATCTCGCAGTGGGCACGACAAACGCTCAAGCGGCAGCACAAGTCTCGCGCTGCCGTTTCAACCTTAGGTAGCCGGCGCCCTAGGCCCCGTAGGCCGCGTGGCCGGTGAACTCGTGGCCCAGAATGAGGCCGTGGATCTCTTCGGTGCCTTCGTAGGTCAGCACGGTCTCGAGGTTGCAGGCGTGGCGGCCGGCTTGGTACTCGAGGGTGATGCCGTTGGCGCCCAGCAGGGTGCGGCATTCGCGGGCGACGTCGAGCGCCATGCGCACGTTGTTGCGCTTGGCCATCGAGACGTGCTGCGGGCGCATCTGGCCGGCGTCCTTCAGGCGGCCCAGGCGCCAGACCAGCAGCTGTGCCTTGGTGATCTCGGTCGCCATGTTGGCCAGCTTGGTCTGGGTGATCTGGAAGGAACCCAGCGGCTTGTCGTAGATCTGGCGATCGTTGCAGTAGCGGATGACCTCGTCGAAGCAGGCCTGCGCCGCGCCGACTGCGCCCCAGGCGATGCCATAGCGCGCTGAAGTCAGGCAGGACAGCGCCGACTTCAGGCCTTCGACCTTGGGCAGGCGGTTGGCTTCGGGCACGCGGACCTCATCCATGACGAGCTCGCTGGTGACCGAGCAGCGCAGCGACCACTTGTGCTTCTGTTCCGGGGCGGAGAAGCCTTCGCGGTCGTTTTCGACCAGGAAGCCCTGGATCTTGCCGTCTTCGTCGCGGGCCCAGACCACCGAGACATCGGCCACGGTGCCGTTGGTGATCCACATCTTCTGGCCGTGCAGGATCCAGTCGTCGCCGTCGCGGCGCGCGCGGGTGCGCATGCCGCCCGGGTTGGAGCCGAAGTCGGGCTCGGTCAGGCCGAAGCAGCCGATCGCCTCGCCGGTGGCGAGCTTGGGCAGCCAGTGGCGCTTCTGTTCTTCCGAGCCGAAGGTCTCGATCGGGTACATGACCAGCGAGCCCTGCACGCTGGCGAAGCTGCGGATGCCCGAATCGGCGCGCTCGATTTCCTGGCAGATCAGGCCATAGGAGACCGAATTGAGCCCGGATCCGCCGTACTCCTCGGCAACCGCGGGGCCCAGCAGGCCCAGCTCGCCGAACTCCGAAATCAGCTCGCTCGGGAAGGTGCCCGCCTCCCAGTGGTGCGGGACCACCGGCATGACGCGCTCCTCGATGAAGCTGCGCACCGAATCGCGCACCATGCGCTCTTCGGGGTCGAGCAGATCGTCGACCTTGTAGAAATCGAGTTCCTTGAGGGGAAGGACGGAGGCGGAAGCGATGGCCATGGGGATTCCGGGTACGGAACGAACGCGTATTCTATCCGCCGGATGCCCCGGCACCTCATCACTTCGGCCCTGCCCTACGCGAACGGCCCGATTCACTTCGGCCACGTCGCGGGGGCCTATCTGCCCGCCGACGTCTACGCCCGCTACTTGCGGCTGTGCGGGGAGGAAGTGCTGTACGTGTGCGGCACCGATGAACACGGCGTGGCGATCACGCTGAAGGCCGAGCAGGAAGGCCTGGGCTACCGCGAGTACGTCGACCGCTGGCACGACGAGATCAAGGGCTTGTTCGATCGCTTCCAGATCTCCTTCGACCACTGGTCGGGGACGGCCCGGTGCCAGCACCACGCCGAGGCCAGCCGCCGCTTCTTCCGCATCCTGCTGGAACGCGGCCACATCTTCGACCGCACCGAAGATCAGTGGTTCTCCCCCACCCTCGAGCGCTTCCTGCCGGACCGCTACCTGCAGGGCACCTGCCCGAACTGCTCCTTTGAGCAGGCACGCGGCGACGAGTGCCCGCAGTGCGGCAACTGGATCGAGGCGCGCGAGCTGAAGGACCCGATCTGCACCCTGGACGGCTCGACCCCCGAGCTGCGCGCGACCAAGCACTGGTACATCGACCTGCCGAAGCTGCAGGAGGAAGGCCTCCAGGCCTGGTACACCGGCGAGGACGACACCCGGCCGCACGGCCCGTGGAAGCCGAACGTCGACGGCTATGTCCAGGCCATGCTGCGCGATCTGCACGCGCGCCCGATCACCCGCGATTTGCCCTGGGGCATCCCGGTGCCCGAAGAACTCGAAGGCGCGGAGGGCAAGGTGCTCTACGTCTGGTTCGACGCGCCGATCGGCTACGTCTCGGCCACGATGGAGTGGGCGGAGCAGCAGGGCACGCCCGAGGCCTGGGCCGACTGGTGGCAGAACGAGGACACGCGCCTGACCCACTTCATCGGCAAGGACAACATCGCCTTCCACGTGGTGGTCTTCCCCAGCATGCTGCTGGGACTCGGCCAGGAATGGGACGGCAAGCGCTTCCAGCTGCCGCACAACGTGCCCGCGAACGAGTTCTACAACCTGCAGGGCCGCAAGTTCAACACGAGCGCCGGCTGGTACCTCGACAACGAGCACTTCTTCGGGCAGTACTCGGCCGACGCCGCGCGCTTCTATCTGCTCAGCTCACTCCCCGAGACCTCGGACAGCGAGTTCACCTGGGAAGGCTTCCAGACGGCCAATAACGCACTGCTGGCTGACAAGCTGGGCAACTTCGCCAGTCGGGTCCTGAAGTTCAACGCCAAGCGCTTCGACGGCGTGGTGCCGGAATCCGACGGCTCGCTCGACGCCGATGACGCTCTGCAGACCGCCGACGCCCGCCTGGGAGCCATCGGCGCTCACATCGCCGCCTTCGAGTTCCGCAAGGCGGTCGCCGCGCTCATGGATGGCTGTGATGCGCTCAATCAGTTCTTCGATGCGCACGCACCCTGGAAGCTGATCAAATCGGAAGACGTCGAGGATCAGGCGCGCTGCCGGGCCGTCCTGGAACGCTGTCTCGCTTACCTCGAGTTGATCTCACGGCGACTGAGCCCCTTCTGTCCGACCGCGGCCGAGCGACTCGCGACGATGATGGGCGAAGCGATGGGCGAAGCTCGCTGGGGCGATGAGTCCGCCGCGCGGCGCCCGGCGAGGCTTGCCGCAGGGACGACGCTCGGCGAAGCTGAAGTGCTGTTCACAAAAATCGACGACGACACCATCGCAGCCGAGATCGCTCGACTCGAAGGTGCCGTCGCCTGATCGAAAGGGCGTCGTCAGCCCTAGTTCAGATCGTCTTTCCAGGCACGCGCCGGCTTGAAGCCGACGGTCTTGCTGGCCGCGATCTGAATCGTCGCCCCGGTCTGCGGGTTGCGACCGGAACGCGCCGCACGCTCGCGCAGGTTCCAAGTGCCGAAGCCGGCAATCGAAACCGAACCGTCTTCGGCGATGCCGTGCTGAATGCCACGGAGGACCGTGTTGACGGTTTCTTCCGCGCCAGTCTTCGTCGTTTCGAGGTTGGCACAGACGAAGTCGATGAGTTCGCGCTTGTTCATGAGATCGAGTGAAGGGGGTTGAGAGCTCGTATGGATTCGGGGGAGAACGAGCCAGGCTCCGGAACGTCAACGTCCCGGAGCCTGGGGAGCCGGCTTGGCCGGCAGGTGCTAGGCACCCTCCGGAGACTTAGCGCCGGCGGGTCGTCTTGCGCTTGGTGGCCTTCTTCTTGGTCGCCTTGCGCTTGGTGGCCTTCTTCTTGGTGGCCTTACGCTTGGTCGCCTTCTTCTTGGTGGCCTT
>PAHY01000026.1 GCA_002705055.1 Planctomycetota bacterium | reverse complement strand
GTTACACCGACTCTCTCTTCAACCTCGGCGACTTCCTTCGGAGTGGCCGCGGTCAGGATTTCGGGGTCACCCCCGGTGATGTGCACATCGTCCTCGATCCGCACGCCGATCCCGCGCAATTCAGCCGGGATCGTCTCGTCGTGGGGCTGGAAATACAGCCCGGGCTCGATGGTCATGACCATGCCCGGCTCCAGCTCGACCGACTTTCCACCTTCCTTGTAGCGCCCGGCGTCATGGACATCGAGGCCGAGCCAGTGGCCGGTGTTGTGCATATACCAGCGACGGTAGGTCTGCTTCTCGATGATCTCATCCACCGAGCCTTCCAGCACCTTCAGCTGAGTCAGCCCATCGGCCAGGGTGCGCACCGAGGCCTCGTGCACCTGCGCGTGGGTACAGCCCGGGCGGGATAGCTCGAGCGAGGCCTTCTGCGCGGCCAGGACGACCTCGTAGACGTCACGCTGCGGGGCGGTGAACTTGCCGTTGACCGGGAAGGTGCGGGTGATGTCGGCCGCGTAGCTGCGATACTCGCCGCCGGCGTCGATCAGCACCAGGTCGCCATCGTGCATCGGCTGATCGTTGTTGGTGTAGTGAAGGATGCAGGCGTTCGCCCCCGCCGCGACGATCGACGGATAGGCCCAGCCGGAATCATCACAGCCGTGGCGCCGGAAGGTGTAGTGCAGCAGCGCTTCGAGCTCGCACTCGTTCATGCCGGGGCGGCACTGCGCCATCGCCAGGGTGTGCGCCTCACTGGAAATGCTCGCCGCGCGGCGCATCAGCTCGAGCTCTTCGGCCGACTTGTAGAGCCGCATCTGCGCCAGCTCGGGGCGCGGGTCGACCAGGATCTGCGGCGGCTCCTGCCCGAGGCGGATCTTGCCGCGCAGTTCGGTCATCGCCGCCAGCACGGTGCGGTCGAAGGCGGCGTTGCTGCCCAGACTCACCCACAGACGCTTGGCCCGGGGCAGCACCTCGGCGAGCCGCTTGGTGAACTCCTCGATCGGGGCCGCGGCTTCGAAGCCCAGCTGCTCCATCGCGCCTTCGGCGCCCAGGCGCTTGCCGTTCCAGATCTCAGCCAGCTCATCGCGGGGCTGCAAAAACAGCGTCTCCTGCGGGACCTCGTCCAGGCCCTTGGCCAGCATCAGCATGCCCGCCGGCTCGCGCAGGCCGGTCAGATACCAGAAATCCGAATGCTGACGGAAGGGGAACTCGACGTCGTGGTTGCGGGTGACGAGCTCGGCGCCGGGGAACAGCGCGAGGTCGCCCTCCTGCATGTGGTCGAGAAAAGCCTGACGGTGGCGGGAGAACATGAATGCGGAGGGGGGTCGTCGTGGGACGAGCTCCGATTGTCGGGCAGCCCCAAAACGGGGTCAACGCGCGTTTGGCCCGGCAATTTCGGGAATCAGCCCGAGGATCGCCCGACGCCGCCCTCCCTGGCTCGTAGCAGTCGGCTACAATCCGGGGCTCGGGTTTCCCCGACCTACCGTTGGAATCCACAACATGCTTCTGACCACATCTCTTCCCCTCGCCCTGCTCGCCGGCTTCGGCGTGAACGGCAACAACGAACCGGAGCGCGTCACCCTGCCCACGCAGGAAAGCGAAGCCCCGGCCTGGAGCGGTAAGGCCGACCTCGGCTACACCTTCATCTCGGGTAACAACGAGAGCACCACGGCCGCCTTCAACGCCGAGCTCCGCCGCGTCACCGACATCAACGAGTGGCTGTTCACCGCCAACTACGCGGGCGTGCGTCAAACCGACCGCACCACCGGCGATGCCCAGACCACCTCGCGTCTCTACGCGGCGGCCGGTCAGTACAACCACTTCCTCGATGACGAGAAGAACCTGTACGCCTACGGCAACGCCAACATCCGCAAGGACGTCCCGGTCGGCCTGGATCTGCGCTGGACCATCGGCGCCGGCGCGGGCTACACCTTCTACCTGAACGAAGAAAAGGACACCCTCCTCTCGCTGGAAGGCGGTCCGACCTTCATTCACGAAGAGAACGTGGGCTCCACTGAAGACGTCGATGCCGCCGCCGCGCGCGTCGCCGCGCGCTACGAGAACCCGCTCTGGACCGAGTGGCTGCTCACCGCCGCAGGCGAGTTCCTGCAGTCGCTGGACGAGACGGACGATCAGTCCTTCGTCGGCGAGCTGAACCTGTCCTGGGACTTCCGCGCCGGCTGGTACTTCAAGGCCACCGCTGCCGTCGCTTGGGATGGCACCCCGGCCCCGGGCTTCGAGTCGACCGACCGCCGCTTCGTGCTGTCGATCGGCCACTCCTTCTAGGCCCATCCCGCTAGCGCCGCGCATCCCCGCGGCAACGCGGAATCTCGAGCCGCTCCCCCATCCGGGGGGGCGGCTCTTTGCCTTGGTGCAGGGCGCGCGATGCCTAGAATGGATCGCACGACCTTCATGCGACTCGACCTCAAGACTGCGAAGATCCTCACCTCGGACGAAGCCCGAGACACGCTGCTGATGTTCCGACACATCGGCGAGGATCCGCTCGCAATCCAGGAGAGCTTCAAAGGGCTGTTCCCCAAGAAGGTCGCCGAGGCCCTGGGCGAGCTGCGCGCGCTGCGCCGCCGCGCGACCTACAAGTTCAGCCAGGGGCTGGACATGTACTTCACGCGCCCGCTGCTCGAGCAGGCTTCCAGCGAATCGGTCGCGGCCTACCGCGCGCGCCGCTTCGCCGATGCCGGGGTCAAGATCGTTCACGATCCCTGCTGCGGCATGGGCTCCGACGCCATCGCGCTGGCTCGGGCCGGCCTCAAGGTCTACGCCTCGGACAAGGACGAGGTGGCGCTGCACTTCGCCGAGACCAACGCCGCGGTCTATCGCGCCGAAGGCATCCAGTGGTCGGTGGCGGACGCTTCCGAGGTGATCCCGCCCAAGGGCGCGATCTTCCTCGACCCGGCGCGCCGCCGCGGCTCGCGCCGGATCATGGATCCGAACGACTGGTCCCCCACGCCCGAGCACATCGGCAAGCTGCTCGAGGGGCGCGGGGCCGCCTGCCTCAAGCTCTCGCCGGCCACCGACCTCGAGGTTCTCCTCGAGCTCTTCCCGCAGCCCGACGAGATCGAGGTCATCTCGCTGAAGGGCGAGGCCAAGGAGACGCTGTTCTGGTACGGCAAGTTGGCCAGCGGCGTCGAACGACGCGCCACCTGCCTGCCCGATGAAGAGAGCTTCGCCGGCCCCGAACACGCTCAGGCTCCCACCGGCGAGATCGGCGCCCACATCTACGACCCGGATCCGGCACTCATCCGCGCCGGCCTGCTGGGCGCCTTCGCCGAAGAACATGGGCTGCGCACCATCGACCCAGAGATCGCCTACCTGACCGGCGACCAGGTCGTGGATTCGCCTTTCCTGTCCGGCCTCAAGGTCCTCGGCCAGGAATCGCTGGACCCGCGCAAGATGCGCAAGCTGCTGCGCGAATTCAAAGTGGGCACGCTGCGCATCCGCAAGCGCGGCATCGCCGAGCGCCCCGGCGCGCTCGAGCAGCGCTTCCTGCCCAAGTCCTTCGGCGACCGCACGCTCACGCTGGTCGCCACGCGGATCGGCGACCGCCACGTCGGCTTCCTCGCAGAACCCCACGCATGATTTCGCTCGCTGCTCTGGTCCTGATTGCCGCACCTGCCCCGGTCGCGCCGCACCCGGACCCGAGTCAGTCCCCGGCCGCCGCGCAGGAAGGCCGCTTCGCGCTCACCACCGCGCCGCAGAGCTTCGACCCGCTGCACGCGGACGCGACCGCCAATCAGGTGCTGCAGCGTCAGGTCTACGAGGGCCTCGTGGAATACGCCCCGGGCGGCCCCGAGGCCGGTATCCAGGGCCTGCTGGCCGCGTCCTGGGAAGCATCGGCCGATGGCCTGCGCTGGCGCTTCACCCTGCGCGAAGACGCGCGTTTCCACGATCCCGCCGAGGATCCGCTGTGGGAAGGCGGCTCGCGCCCGGTCTTCGCTCAGGACTTCGTCGAGTCCTGGCTCCGCATGGCGGACCCGCGCCAGGGACCCCGCGGCTACTGGGCGTTTGAGGGCCTCATCCTGGGGCTCGACGAGTTCCGTGACGCCTGCTCCGCCAGCGACGCCGAAGCGGAGCAGGCCTGGCAGACCGCGCGCGAAGACGGGGTCGCCGGCTTGAAGGCGCTCGGCCCGCGCACCCTCGAACTGCGGCTCCATCGCGCCGATCCGTGGTTTCTGAATCGCCTGGCCAGCCCCTACTTCGTGGCCTACCCCGCTGAAGCGGTCGCGCGCGCCGGCGCGGAGTTCCTCAATCAGCCAGTCGGGAGCGGCCCCTACTGGCTGCAGTCCTGGACCCCGGGTTCGGGAGCGATTCTGGAGCGCGTGCCCAGCTGGCGCGGCCAGACCCTGCCCGACGGTCGTCCGGCCGCCAGCATCGAACGGCTGCGCTTCCGTTACGTTGCCGAGGGCAGCACGCGCACCCTGCTGTTTGAGCAGGGCGAGATTGACCGCCTGCCCCCGCTGCAGGATGCCTTCGCCCGGCTGATGCCGAACGGCGAGCTCTCCGAGGAGCTCCAGGAACGCGGGGTGGTGCTGCATCAGGTCGACGTCCCCGACCTGTCGATGCTGTGCTTCAACATGCTCGACGAAGCGGTCGGCGAGATCCCGGGCGATGCCGCGGGCAACCGTCAGCGTCGCCTGCTGCGGCAAGCGGTCGCCTTGGCCTTCCCCTATGAACGCTGGCACCGCGTGATCCGGAATGGCTCCTGGGGCCTGCCCGCGCGCGGCTTCCTTCCGCCGGCGCTGCCCGACGCGGCGGACACCGCGGACTGTCCGTATCGCCGGGAGGACCACGAGGCCGCCCGTGCCAAGCTGGCCGAGGCGGGCTGGCCCGCCGGACGGGGCGCACCGCAGCTCAAGCTCGACCTCGGCGGCACGGATCCGGTCAACCTCGCCATCGGCGAGATGTTCCGCGAGGCCATGGCCGAGATCGGGCTGGAAGTCCTCGTCGTCCCCAACAGCTGGGCCGAGCTGTCGACCAAGATGCGCAACGGCGAAGCGCAGATCTTCCTGCGCGCCTGGACCCTCGATTGGGCCGACCCGGTCAACCTGCTCGAGATCTTCCACGGCGCCCACCTGGCCCCGGGGATCAATCGCTGCAACTACGTCGATCCCGGCTACGACCGCGATCTCGACGCGCTGCGCAACCAACCTGCCGAGCTGCGCGGCCCTCTGCTGGCCCGCGCCGTGGAGCGGCTGAACGAAGACCTGCCTGCGATCCCGATCGACCATCGCAAGGGCTACCTGCTGGTGCAACCCTGGCTGCTGGGTGTCCAGGTGCATCCCTTCGACCCCTTCCCCTGCAAGTATTACGCGCTCGGCCCGCGCTAAGGCATGAGGCTTCCGCGCGCGCTCACCCGGCTCCTCCAGCGCGCGCTGGCGCTGCTCGCGCAAGTCCTCGGGGTCGTCCTGCTGCTGTTCCTGATCCTCGAGAGCGGCCTGGTCGGCGACCCGGCCGAACGGGCCTTGGGCGAGCGCCCTTCGCTGCGCCGCCTGGGCGAGTTTCGGGTCGAGTCCGGCGAGTATCGACGCTTCGAAGCGCGCGCCATGGAGCTGAGTCTGGTCGGGGCGCCGGGTCGGGTCAGCCTGATCCCGCAGGGCGGAACGGAGCTGGCGATCGAGGTGACCGGTTCGGATCAAATCGCGAAGCTGGAGCTGGAAGGGCGCACGCTCGCCGAGCTTCCGGCCGCCCTCGAAGCGCTCCCGCTTGCCGACGACCGGCGGCTGCAGGCGCGCCTCCTCGACGCCGAGTTGGGCGCGCTGCCTGCCATCGGCTGGCACAGCGCCTTGCGCGGCACGCGCCTGATCGTGGATTCGCGCCGCGCGGCCATCGCCCCCTGGGCAGAGGCCCGTCCTGCCTGGCAGCGCTTCCTGCACCAGACCGGCGAGCTGCTGCGCTTTGACTTCGGTCGTTCGCTGGACGGCCAGCTGGTCGCTCGCGAGCTCAGCACCCGCAGCCTGCGCAGTCTGGCGCTGGCACTGCCCGCGCTGCTGCTGGGCACGCTGCTCGCGCTCGGCGCGGCCGTGCTGGCCGCCCGCCGCCCCGGCGGCCGCATCGACCGCAACCTGGGGCGAAGCGCGATGCTGGTGATCGCGGTCAGCGGCGTCAGCTGGGTGCTGCTGCTGCGCGGGCTGTTCGCCGCCCACTGGAGCTGGTTCCCGGTCACGGCCTGGGATCCCCCCAGCCTGCACGCATTGCTGCTGCCGATCCTGATCTGGGCCTTCCTGGCGACCTGGCCCGACTTCCAGGTCTACCGCCAGATCCTGGTCGGCGCTTCCCGCGCGCCCCACCTGCAGGCCGCGCGCGCCCGCGGTCTGGACAACGGGGTGCTCTGGCGACGCCATCTGCTGCAGGCATCCTCGGCGGCGCTGCTCGCCCACTTCGTGCTGGCGCTGCCCTTTCTGGTGCTGGGTTCGCTGATCCTCGAGCAGGTCTTCGTGGTCCCGGGCCTGGGCGCCTACCTCGTTGACGCCGCCCGCCATGCGGACGCCGCGGTCCTGCGCGCGACGACCTTCCTGGTGACGCTGCTCTACCTGCTCTTTCAGGAGCTCGGTGATCTCGGCAGTCGCTGGCTCGACCCGCGCTTCCGGGGGGAGCTTCGCTCATGAGCACCCCCGCCACGCGAGGCCGCAGCGTCGCCCGTGCAGCCCTCGGCATCTATGCCGCATGCGCCCTGCTCGCTGCCTTCGGCCTGGGAGACGTGCGCGGGGCGGCAGGAGCCGAGCATCTCGCGCCGCAAACCGGAAGCTGGCTCGGCACCGATCAGCTCGGACGCGATGTCGCCCAGCTGACCCTGCACGGCAGCGCGGCGGCCTTTCTGATCGGCGGCCTGGCCGCCGGCGGCGCGACCCTGCTGGGAGTGCTGCTCGGGATGGGCGCTGGCTGGCGCGCTGGCTGGCTGGACCGCGCGATCCTCTGGCTGTCGGCGGTGGTCAGCGCGATCCCGGGGATCCTGCTGATCCTCGTCATCGCCGCGGCGATGGGCCCGGGCCTGCCCGCGCTGGTCGTGGCGATCGCCGCGGTGAGCTGGGTCGGCGTCTACCGCCTGGTGCGCGCCGAGACTCGACGCCTGCGCAACGAAGAGTTCGTCCAGACCGCGCTGGCCAGCGGCGCGGCCCCGAGCTGGGTGCTGCTGCGCCACCTCAGCCCCCACTTCCTGCCGGTGGTGCTGGTGCAGTTCGGGCTGGGCTTCGTCGGCGCCATTCAGGCGGAAGCCGTGCTCTCCTTCCTGGGGCTGGGCGCTCCGGATCTGCCAACCTGGGGCCGCATGATCGCCGAAGCCTGGACCTGGGACGACCTGGGCCACGGGCGCTGGTGGCGCCTGACGGCCGCCAGCCTGGCCTTGGCCGGACTGGCGGTGAGCGTCCTGACCCTTAGTCGGTCAGACGAACGCCGTCGAGCATGACCCACTTGTTGAACGGCAAGTTGGTCGCTTCGAGGCGGAAGGTGTAGATGCCCGGCTGCGGCACCGGGATCACGAACTCGTGGTCCGCGACCTGGTTCTGGAACAGGTCAAGAGTGACGTCGTAGAAGGGCGCGGCCGAGGAGCCGGTCTCGGCGTCCCAGCAGGTCACGCGCACCTCGCCCATCTGCGGGCCGCGGTAGGTGCGCAGAGCGAGCTGACTGCCCACCTGGAAGGTCGCTTCGCAGTAGTCGCCAGTCATGCCGGAGGCCAGGATGGACTCGCCCAGGATCGTGATGTGCTTGAGCACCGATTCCGGAATGAGCTCCTTCTTGAGCGCCTGCCAGCCCCACGGGCGCGCGGGGTCCGGGTTGGCCGGATCGAGCGGCGAGAAGCCATCGAAGCTGGTGTTCGCGCTGTCGTAGAAGATGTCCTGGTTGAGCTTCTCCCACTCGGCGCCCGGACGATCTTCGACCGCGTACATGCCGCGCTGCGTGCCGATGAAGATCAGGCGATCGTTGGCGAAGTCCGGCGACAGCGAGATGCACTCGGTCCAGACCGAGGGCGGCGGACCGCCGACTTGCTCCCAGCTGGGGCTGGAATCCGTCAGGTCCATCTTGAACACACCGCCACCCCAGGTGGCTGCGTAGACAGCCGGTGCCAGATCCATGTCCGGCGCCAGCTCCATATCGACCACGAGGTAATCCTGGATGCCCGGCCACTCGGTGGTCGTAAAGCTGCTCCAGTCGCTCGACTGCTCGTCGAGGCGATACAGCTTCTCGGTGGACAGCGCCCACAGCGTCGCGGTGCCCTGCGCGCGATCAAAGCGCGGGTCGGCCTGGACGTCGATGAGGGTGCCTTCGAAGGCCTGGTTGATGGTCGTCCACTCAAAGACCGGCGCGGCTTGCGTGCCGGTGTTGAGCAGTCGGTAGATCTCGTTGAACGCCGAAGTCGCGCCGTAGACGTCCATCTCGTACGGCAGGTTGACCGGGTCGAAGGACTGCGCGATGTCCATCTCGTGGAAGTACGGCGCCCGATCGCCCGGCTGACCGAACACATCGTTGATCAGGTAGACGTTCGCCAGGCCATCGAAAGTGATGCGCGTTTCGCCCAGCGGCGTGTCGCCGAAGCGCGAGCTCCAGGCAAAGATCGGCTCGCCCCCGGGGACGTTATTGCCGCCGAAGCGCGGCGAGAAGGCCAGGGTGCGGACGTAGCCGGTGTCGCCGTCGATCGCCGAACGGATCGCGTTGACCGAGAACCAGCGCTGGCGGTTGGCCGGCGTCGGATCGCTGAGGCGGATGCCGAGGTCGCGCTGCCCGCCGCCCATCACCAGGCCGTCCTGCGAGATGTTGGGCGAAGCCTTCACCGAAGCGTAGTAGATGATCCCGTCACCCGGCAGGGTCTCGGACTCGCCCGTGGCATGGTTGAAGCGATACAGACCCGAGCCGTAGGAGGCTCCCCAGGTCTCGATCTGGCCGAACTCGTTCATCTGCGAGTCGATCGCGCGGACCTGCGTGGACGGGCGGAAGCGACGCTTCTCCCATCCAGAGCCCAGATCGCCCGAGTAGTAGAGGCCTTCCGCGCGCGCCACCCACAGCTCGCCGTTCTGGTCGAACTCGGGGTGCGCCACGATCTGCATCATGCGGCGGTAAGGCAGGCCGACCGCCGTGCGGTCGTTGCCGGAGAACTCCTGGATGAACTCCTGGAAGCTGCCCTGGTCGTCCCAGGTCAGGCCGCCGTCGGTGCTGTGCAGGATGCCAATGGTGTCGCGCCCGGCGTCGTAGTCATCCTGCTCGGGGAAGCGGTACACCGTGGCGTACCAGTGGTCGGCGGCATCCGGGCCGGTGCCTGCGTGCACCAGCGAATACACACCGGAGCTGAGCGTGGTCCCCCCGAGAATGCTCAGCTGGGTGAAGTTGCCCAGGTAATCGCTGGAGCGCCACATCTCGCCCTCGGTCTCGTAAAGCAAGGTGTCGTCGCGCTTGCCACGGCCCAGCATGACCAGCCCGTTGTTCTGGTAGTCGTGGTCGAACTCGAGCGCCGTGACGTGGTACTCGTAGATGTCCTGCGCCGGGGTGCTGAACTGCGGATGACCCGCCCAGGTCGCGCCTGCATCGGTGCTGAAGACCAGCAGGCCGCGCACACCGACCGCCACCGTCTGGTTGGCGCCCGCGCCCGCGGCGCGGTCGAAGGTCGGCGACATCGCGATCACCGCGTTCTCGTCGAAACGCGCCGCGTCGGCCACCATGGTCCAGCTGTCCGTGAGCTCGTCCAACTCAAAGATCTGGCCCCAGTTGTTGACCGAGAAGATCGGCGCGTCCTGGCCGACCAGCGGTGCCGCCAAGTCGGTCATGTAGGTCTTGACCGGATCCAGGCCGGTCGAAATGTTCTTGACCTCGCCGGTATCCGGGCGGTACTTCCAGCAGCCGCGGTTGGTCGCGATCACGAAGATCGGTTCGCCCGTCGACGGCACCTGGTAGTAAACCACGCGGTGCGCCTCGACCTTGCCCAGGCCGTCGCCGGCCACCGGCTGGAAGCTGTAGCCGCCGTCCAGCGAGCTCATGACGCGCGCATCGCCGCGCGAGATGATGACCATCTCCATCTCGCCGGAAGTGCGCGGACCGATGGCGGTCGAAGAGACCACCGAATGGGGAGTGTGAACCGCAGCGAATACACCGCTTGGCTCCAGAGTCGCCGTGATGGCGAGGATGAGGGACGAGATCATGGGATGGACAGCCTGGGGAAAAAGCGCGGGTCCGCACAGACCTGACGCTCTCGATCTTCCTCTAGATCCTGGAAATCGGCTAGATCAGGGCTCTGGCCGAAGAAATCCTTCGGAAACAAGTCTGAGGCGTGGTCTAGACCGAGACCTCAAGCGCCTGCCAGCCATAGCGCCGATCACCGCCCACGAAGCGGCCGATCGGCTGCTCCGGGTCGTGATAAAGCAGACAGGTCCAGCCTTCCGCGGCGGCGCGCGCGATCCACTCGCTGCGCACTTCGAAGGACTTCGCCGCGTTCATGTCGTACGCCATGATGAAGGGCAGGTGCACGTGGTGGCGCGTGGGGACCACGTCGGCCCAGAAGCAGGCCTTCTCGCCCGCGTCCTCCACCAGCACCAGCGATACCCCGTCGGAGTGCCCCCCGACCTCGACCATCTTCACCCCGGGGAGGATGTCGAACTGATCGACGAAGGTGCGCAGCTGGCCGGCGTCCTCGATCGGCGCGAGGTCCTCGCGCCGGTAGCTGGCCCGGCGCAGGTGATCCGGGTTCATGCAGGCGTCGCGCTCGCTGCGCGGCATCCAGTACTCGGCGCGCGGAAACACCGGCGCGCCGTCCTCGCCGCAGGCCGCCCCGATGTGATCCCAGTGCCCGTGCGTCATCAGGCAATGCGTGACCTGTTCGGGCTCGACCCCGTGGGCACGCAGCGAAGCCAGCAGCTCGTGCCCTGCGGAGTGATCGATGTGGAACATCGAGCGCTGCTTGTCCGGCCAGCGCAGGCCCAGCCCCGGTTCGATCACGATCGTGTGCTCGCCGTCCTGCAGCAGGTACGGCGTCGTCGACAGCGGGACCGTGTGGTCCTCGTTGATCGGGGTGAGCTTCTCCCAGAGCACGCGCGGCACGACGCCGAACATGGCTCCGCCGTCGAGGGCGAAGTTCGCGTCGCGCAGCGCCGTGACGCGGAAGCGCCCGAGCCGCGTCTGCCGCGCGGCCGCACTCACTTCTTGCGCTGGTAGCCGGCCTCGCGGAGCAGATCGCGCGAGATGATGATCTTCTGCACCTCGGAGGTGCCTTCGCCGATGGTGTTCAGCTTCGAGTCGCGGTACATGCGCTCGACCGGATACTCGCGCGAGTAGCCATTGCCGCCGAAGATCTGGATCGCTTCGTAGCTGGCGCGCACCGACACCTCGGAGGCGTAGTACTTGGCCATCGCCGCCGCCGGGCCAAAAGGCTTGCCCTGATCCTTGAGCCGCGCCGCGTGATACACGAGGTGCCGCGCCGCGTTGATCTCGGTCTGCATGTCGGCCAGCTTGAAGGCCACCGCCTGGTGCTCGCAGAGCGCCTTGCCGAACTGCTCGCGCTCCATCGAGTACTGCAGCGCCTCGTCCAGCGCGCCCTGCGCCAGCCCCAGCGACAGCGCACCGATCGAGATGCGGCCGCCCTCCAGGGTCTTCATGAAGGTCGCGAAGCCTTCGCCTTCCGGGCCGAGCACGTTCTCGGCCGGGACGCGGCAATCCGTGAAGAACAGGTTGGTCCAGTCCGAACCGCGCATGCCCAGCTTCTCTTCGCCCTTTTCGACGCTGAAGCCCTCGGTGTCACGGTCGATCACCATGGCGACGATGCCCTTCGAGCCCAGCGACTTATCCGTCTGGGCCGTGATGATGAATGGCTTGGCGTAGCTGCCGTTGGTGATGAAGCACTTCTGGCCGTTGATCACGTAGTGATCGCCATCCCGCACCGCGGTGGTGATGGTGCCGGCCGAGTCCGAACCGGCGTTGGGCTCGGTGAGGCCGTAGGCGCCCATGTACTCGCCGGCGGTGAGGCCGGCCATGTACTGCTCCTTGAGCGCTTCCGAACCCCAGGCGTAGATCGGATAGGTGCCCAGCGAAGTGTGCGCCGCCAGGGTGAGGCCGGTCGACGCGCAGACGCGGGAGACCTCCTCGACCGCGATGATGTACGACAGGGTGTCGAGGCCGGCGCCGCCCCACTTCTCGTCGAAGGGAATGCCGGTCAGGCCCATCTCCTTCATGCCTTCCCAGGCAGCCATGTTGAGCTGCTGGTTCTCGTCGGCGTCGCGGGCACCGGGCTTGACGACCTCGAGCGAGAACCGCCGCACGGTCTCGCGGATCATCTCCTGCTCTTCGGTCAGGTCGAAGTTGGTCGGTTGGGTGGTGAGGGTGTCCATCGTCTTCGCCTAGAGGTGACGGGAGATGACGAGGCGCTGGATGTCGGTGGCGCCTTCGTAGATTTCGGTGATGCGGGCGTCGCGGTAGTGACGCTCGACCGGGAACTCCTTGGTGTAGCCTGCGCCGCCGTGAATCTGCACCGCGTCCTGCGCGGCCACGTTGCAGGCCCGCGAAGCCGCGAGCTTGGCCATCGAGCACTCCTTGGTGCAGGGCTGGCCGCTGTCGCGCAGCCAGGCTGCCTTCTGGACCAGCATGCGGTTGGCCTCGAGCGAGGTCGCCATGTCGGCGAGCTTCCAGGCGATGCCCTGGAAGGTGCCGATCGGCTTGCCGAACTGCTCGCGTTCCTTCGAGTACTTGACCGACTCTTCGAGGCAGGCGCGGTGGATGCCCAGCGCCTGAGCGGCGATGCCGATGCGGCCGCCATCCAGGGTGTCGAGGGCGATCTTGAAGCCGTTGAGGCCGTCCCCCATCAGGTTCTCGTCGGGGACGAAGACGTCCTCGAAGATCATCTCGGTGGTCGAGGAGCCGCGCAGCCCGAGCTTCTCCTCCTTCTTGCCGACCGTCACGCCGTCCATGGCGCGCTCGACAATGAAGGCGCCGATGTTGCCGCCGCGGCGGCCCTCCGGGTCGGTCACCGCGTAGACGATGTACAGCCCCGCCTGCGGCCCCGTGGTGATCCAGGACTTGGTGCCGGTGATCTTCCAGCCGCCGTCCACCTTGACCGCGCGGGTCTTCATCGAGCCGGCGTCGCTGCCCGCGCCCGGCTCGGTGAGGCAGTAGGCGCCGATCAGCTCGCCGGTCGCGAGCTGGGGCAGGTACTTCTGCTTGACCGCCTCGGTGCCCCACTTGTTGATGCAGGAGCAGGCCAGCGACATGTGCACCGAGATGGTGACCCCGACCGAGGGATCCCAGCGGTTGATCTCTTCGAGCAGGACCGCGGCGTGCATATTGCCGAGGCCGGCGCCGCCGTATTCCTCGGGCACGGTCAGGCCGAGGAAGCCCGCTTCAGCCGCCTCTTGCAGGGCGGCGGTCGGGAACTCTTCGGCGGCATCGATGGCCGCGGCGTGCGGCTTGAGCACGCGCTCGGCGTACTCACGCGCCGAGTCGCGGATCATCTCCATCTCTTCGTTCAGATTGAAATCCATGGCTTGCTCAGGACAGGACGGACCCATGATTTTCCCATCGCGGGCCGCGTCTGAAAAGCAGATTTCGGCAGTGAAGCAAGGCCTTGCTGCCTGCGGACAGGGCTAGAGCCCGTCCGCGCCGGGCAGATCCGAGACCGAGCTCAGAATGCTGTCCCAGAGATCAACGCGGGCCTGGATGGCACGCAACGCAGCGCGACCGGCGGCCGGGTCGTCGGCGGCCCAGATCTCCAGCATCTGCTGCGTCGCCGGGCCGTGCTCCTCGCCGTCGATCTCGGTGTGGCGGTCGAGATAGTGGCGGAAAGGACCGAAGTCGCGCCCATGCGTGGCCACCGCCAGGTGACCGGAGAGGACCGGGAACATCTCCGGGATCAGCTGCTCGCGACCCAGCGCGAAAGCCGCAATCCGTTCTGCCGGCGTGGCTTCCGCCATTTCCAGCGTGATCCGCACGAAGCGGGCGGCCGGCGGCGGAGCGAAGCGGTCGAGGCAGTCCTGCCAGGCGATGCCGTCGCGCAGCGCCGCGGCGAAGCCATCGATCTGCTGGGTGTCCGCCCCCGCCGCGCGCATCGCGTGCAGGTAGAACTCGAAATGCGAAGCCGAACGGCCGTCGACGACGAAGCCGCTCTCTTCCTCGAGCACGATCTCGTTGATCAGGCGGGCCAGCCCGGCGTGAGGCGCCGGCTGCCAGGGCCGCGAGACCGGCGCGAGCACCTCCTGGACGCTCTTGGTCAGCGACATGAAATCCCAGACCGCCCAGACGTGCTTCTCGAGGAAGCGCACCAGGCGCTCGGGGGTGCTCAAGGCTTCGAAAACCCCGTGGCTGACCGCGCGGTGGTACGCCGCGCGAATTTCGGCGCACAGACTCGCATCCCAGCGCGTGGCTGCCAGAGCAGCCTCAATGCGGGCCAGCGAGTGTTCGGTTTTCGTCATGATTCCCCCTGCCATCCAATCGGAGCCTCCGGCTCGTTCCTTGACCTTTCATGTAGGCCCTCTCGGGATTCCACTCCAGAGAGGGCCCGGCGCAGGTCCACGCGCCGACTAGTCGCCGTAGCTGTAGAAGCCCTCGCCGCTCTTCACGCCGAGCTTGCCGGCCTCGACCATGCGACGCAGCAGCGGGCAGCAGCGGTACTTGGGATCGCCCAGGCCTTCGTGCAGCACGTCCAGGATGTTGACGCAGATGTCCAGGCCGATGAAGTCGGCCAGGGTCAGCGGGCCCATCGGGAAGTTGCAGCCGAACTTCATCACGGTGTCGATCGACTCGCGGGTGCCGACGCCCTCCATGAGCGCGAAGGCCGCCTCGTTGATCATCGGCATCAGGATGCGGTTGGCGATGAAGCCGGGGTAGTCCTCGGCGATGCCGACCACCTTGCCCAGGCCTTCCGACCAAGCGATGGTCTTCTGCAGCGTCTCCTCGCTGGTGCGCTCGCCCTTGATGATCTCGACCAGCTTCATCAGCGGGACCGGGTTCATGAAGTGCATACCGATCACCTGCTCGGGGCGCTTCGTGGCGTTGGCGATCTTGGTGATCGAGATCGACGAGGTGTTCGAGGCCAGCACGGCGTGCGCCGGGGCGGCTTCGTCGAGCGTGCGGAAGATGTCCATCTTCACCTGCTCGTTCTCGAACACCGCCTCGACGACCAAGTCGGCCTCGGCGACGCCGGCGGCGGTGTCGGTCGCGGTGCCGATGCGCGCCAGGATCTGGTCGACCTCTTCCTGGGTCTTCTTCTCCTTCTTGACGAAGCGCGCCAGCGACTTGCTGATGGCGGCGACGCCGCGATCGAGCGACTCCTGACTGAGATCAATCAGGGTGACGTTGTGGCCGAAGTCGGCGAAGACCTGAGCAATGCCATTGCCCATGGTGCCGGCCCCGATGACGGAAACGTTCAGCGTGTCAGACATGTGTGTGCGGAGAATGCGGGACTAGCAGGACCTGACGGCCAGCGCGACGGCGTTGCCGCCCCCGAGGCAGAGCGTGGCGAGACCGGTCTGGGCGCCGCGATCGGCCATGGCGTGGAGCAGAGTGACCAGGATGCGCGCGCCGCTGGCGCCGATCGGATGCCCCAGCGCGACGGCGCCGCCGTTGACGTTGACCTTGCTGGCGTCGAGCTCGAGGGTCTTCAGCAGCGAGCAGGCGCCCGAGGCGAAGGCTTCGTTGATCTCGATCAGGTCGAAGTCGTGGCGCGACATGCCGCTGCGCGCCTCGAGGTTCTCGACGGCCGCCTTCGGGGCCATCATGACCCACTCGGGGGCCATGCCGCCGGAGGCGTAGGCGGTGACTTCGGCGAGCGGCTTCAGGCCGTGCTTCTCGACCGCGGCCTCCGAGGCCACGACCAGCGCCGAGGCGCCGTCCGAGATCTGCGAGGCGTTGCCGGCGGTCACCGAGCCGTCCTTGGCGAAGGCCGGACGCAGCCCCGACAGCCCTTCGGCGGTCGTGCCGGCGCGCACGCCCTCGTCGCGACGCACGATGAGGGGATCACCCTTGCGCTGCGGTACCGAGACGTCGAAGGTCTCGGCGTCGAACTTGCCGGCTTCCCAGGCGGCGGCCGCCTTCTCATGCGAAGCGGCGGCGAACTCATCCTGCTGCTCGCGGCTGATCTGGTACTCGTTGGCGACCAGCTCGCCGGTGAGGCCCATGTGCTTGTTCGAGTAGACGTCCCACAGGCCGTCGTGGACCATCGCGTCGACCAGCTTGGCGTCGCCGAGGCGCGCGCCGGTGCGCGCGGACGGCACCAGGTACGGGGCCTGGCTCATCGACTCCATGCCACCAGCCACGACCAGCTCGTTGTCGCCGGCCTTGATCGACTGGGCCGCGAGCATGACCGACTTCAGGCCCGAACCGCAGACCTTGTTGACGGTGAAGGGCGCGACTTCGTCGGGGATGCCCGCGCCGCGCGCCGCCTGGCGCGCCGGGTTCTGGCCGACGCCGGCCTGCAGCACGTTGCCGAGGATGACCTCGTCGATGGCGTCCCCCGCGACTCCCGCCCGCGACAGGGCTTCGGCCACGGCGAACGCGCCCAGTTCCGGGGCGCGGAAGCCGGAGAATGCACCCTGGAACTTGCCAATCGGGGTGCGGCAGGCGGAGACGAGGTAGACCTTGCTCATGATCGGAGGGTCACGCGGACCGTTTTCCCGGCGGCCGACCCGGCCGTCCGAAACGGAAGATTGTAGTCCTGCGCCCCGCCCTGCCCCAGGGGGGAATCCTCGATTCGAGCCGAGCTCTCCGGCCCTCTCGCCCTACTTGCCGGCTGCCGGGTCGTCCGCGGTGATGTAGCCCTCTTCGATCAGCTTCTGCCGCTCCAGCTCAGCCTCGATTTCGCTCGCTGACCGCGCTCGGATCGGCTGCGGAAGTCCGCCCTCGACGCTGCGAACCGGGTGCGCGGCCTGATGCTCCGCCGTAAAGGCCTCGGTCACGACCCGACCGGGAAGATCCGACGGGACCGCCTTGCCCAAAGCATGCAGCATGGTCGGCGTGACGTCGTAGATGGAGACCCGCTCGAGCTGCTTGCCTTCTTCGATCCCAGCACCCGCCAGGAGGAAGAAGCCGTCCAGGTGGTGCCGCCCGGAGCGCGTCTCGATCTCGAACAGATCGCTCGCCACGCCCAGCACATCGCCGACCTGCAGCTCGTGATCCATCTCGAGCGTGTCCTTGTTCTCGTAGAGGAAGTCGACGCGGAGCGAGGCCTGCAAGGTGTTGTCCGGGAAGGACAGCGTGAACAGCCCTTGCCCGACCGACACATTGCGCGCGCCTTCGAGGACTTCGCGCAGCTCATTGAGGTGACGGCGCCCGGTCTCGCCTTCCGCCTTGGCCGAGATGTAGAGCGCCTTGTCGACGTTCGAGGTCGTGAAGCGCGCGATCATCTCTTCGCCGGCTCCGTCGGCCCCGCCGCCGGCGGCGTAGAGCAGCGCCCCGCCGCGCAGCTTGAGCAGCTTGTCATCGCGGGCTTCCGGGAGCGGCTGCATGCCATGGTCGGAGATCAGCATGAGCGTGATCTCGCCCAGGTCGGCCTGCGCAAGCAGGCGCGCCAGCACCGCATCGCAGGCGCGGTAGGAGTCGCGCAGCGCCTCGCCCATGCGCTTGACCTCGACCGGGCGCACAGAGGGGAACAACTCGGGGTCGCCGTACTTGGCCTCGTGGTACTTCCAGTAGAAGTGGCCGATCTGATCGGTGCCGTACATCACCAGGGTGGTGAAGTCGGGGCCGTATCGGCGCGAGAGCTCAAAGAAGACGTCCGCGTTGATGCGGTCGCGCGTGATCTTCATGCGCCAGGTCAGATCTTCCTTGCCGAAGCCGCTGAACAGCTTGCCAAACACCAGCTCGAAAGCGGTGCCGACGTGCAGCCAGGCGTGGTCGGCATCCGCGACCGCCATCGACGAACGCATGGCCCCGAACAGCTCGCCGAAGCCCGGTCGATTGGTCGAATCCTCGCCCATGCTCTCCAGCACCTTGGCCGGATTCGCCGCGGCCGGTCGTGCCTCGCGAATGCCGGTGACCCAGCCGGGCGTATTGAACTTCAGGTTCGGCTGTTCGCCCGGCTGCGGCGGCGGCGTGTTGATCAGCCAGGCCACGACTCCTGCGGTTCCGGCCGGCGCGCCATCCTGGGAATCGACCACTGCATCCCAGACGCGCCCGGCGCGCAGGTCAGAGCGGCGGTTGCCAAAGTTCTTGATCCCGTTTGCAGCATCGCTGACCCCGGTGCCGAGGATGGTCCAGATGCGCGCCGAGGCGGTCGGCGTCTCGGACTCGAGCGGCGCCCAGGTGCCGCGGCGGCGGAGCTCCTGCAGCGCCGGCAGGTCGTCCGGGTTGGCTTCGATCATCTCTTCGATGAAGCGCCAGTTCGCGGAGTCCATGCCGACCACCACGAGCGGGCGCAGCCCCGAGCCGCTGCCGTACTTCAGCCCGCCTTCTGGCAGCGCGCACAGCAGAACGGAAGCAGCCAGCGCGGTCAGCACGCTGCCGCGCGCGCGCAGCATCCACAGCGGCAGCATGGCGGCGAGCAGCAGGCCGACCCAGAGCATCCAGGGATGGCGCGCCAGCCCCGCCCCCGCGACCAGCAGCCAGGGCAGGGCGACGGTGATCGAGGTGGCGATGGCCACGACGCGCGCGTCGCGGAAAGCCGGAATCCGGCTGAGGAACCAGGCCACCACGAAGGCCATGGCCCAGGGCAGCAGGACCACGAAAGCCAGACCTGGCAGCAGCGGGTTCGTCAGCGAGGGGGCCGACAGGGCGATCGAGACCGCGGCTGCAAAAGTCGCGGCGCCGGCGGCGGCGCGTGGCGCCGAGGCTTGGGAGGCAGATTCGTCGGCCATCGTCCAGGATTCTATCGGTCGCCGGCCCCGGACTCTTGTGCCGAGCCGGTGGAGTCGACGTGAGAGGGAACGAGGCCGGCCAGCTTCAAGTCGCGCAAACAGGGCACCCGTTTGCGGCAGGCTGCGCTGCGATCCAGGTCCATTTCCGCTACCAGCAGCCCGCCGTCGTCCCGGCGCGCGGCGATTTCCCCGTCGGGATCGACCAGCAACGCGGTGCCCGGGAAGTCCATCAGATGCTTGCCGTCCAGGCCGGCCGTGCCGGCGCGGTTGCAGCTGAGCAGCCACTGCTGGTTCTCGCAGGCGCGCGCGCGACAGAGCAGCTCCCAGACCGCGGTCCGCGGGTGCGGCCACTGCGCGGGCACCGCCAGCAGGTCAGCGGGCTGATAGAAGGCTTCGCGGGTCAGCTCGGGGAAGCGCAGGTCATAGCAGACCACCGCGCAGACCGCGCCCAGCGGCGTCGGCAGCACCGGCGGCAGCACCTCGCCGCGCGCCACCTGGCGGCCCTCCCCCGTCGGCGAGAACAGCACACGCTTGGCATAGGGTCGATGCATGCCGGCCGCGCCGAGGAAGTGCACCTGGTTGTAGGGCTTGCCGCGCGGCCCGCGCCCGGCTGGTGCCGAGCCGATCACCGTCAGGCCGGCCTCGCGCGCCGCGGCGTCCATCGTGGCCAGCGCACGCTCGCTCTCCTCGAGCATCGCCTCGGCATAGGAGGGCAGGAAGCTCGTCGTCCACTTCTCCGGCAGCACGAGGAGCTGCGCCTGCTGCGCCGCCGCATCGGCCAGCCCAGCCAGTGCCAGCGCGAGGTTGTGCGCCACTTCGCCCGGGCGAACGTCGAAGGGCAGGGCGGCAAGTTTGCGCACGGGGGACATGGACGAACCTGAAAGGGAGGCGTATCCTATGCGCCCTTCGCGGCGCCGCAAGCGCGCGCGCCGCGGCCCGAACGGTTGGGGACGTAGCTCAGTTGGGAGAGCGTCGCGTTCGCAATGCGAAGGTCGAGGGTTCGAATCCCTTCGTCTCCACCAACCGGGGTCGGGCCCCTAGCCTTAGCGCATCAGGCGCTGGTAGCGCTCGTAGGCGTCACGGTAGTCGCTGGCCAGCTCGAGGCAATCCTCCAGGGCCTGCGCGTACTGCGCGTCATCGCCGTTGGCTTCGGCTTCCCGGGCAACGGAATAGGCCTGCGCCGCCAGATCGATTCGACGCTGCAGCCCTTCGACGCGCATGCGCAGATCTTCCAGGCCGGTCTCGGAGACGCTCAGGATGTTCTGGTACAGCGCGACGGCGCGCACGATCTGACCATCCAGCTCGCAGGCGCGCGCCAGCTTGTAGTCGCGCATCGCGGCTTCCTCGGCCGCGCGACGGCTCATGGCATCGATCTGCGGGCTGCGCTCTTCGCCAGTCAGCTCAAGCACGCGCTGCAGGATCGCCTCGGCGGCGTCCATCCGCCCGCCGCGCACGTGGATGTCGGCCTGGTTGAGCAGCCGGCGCGTTTCCAGCTCCTGGTCCACCAGCGCATAGAGCTCGGTGGCTGCGCTGTTGCTGGGGTTGAGCCGCAGCGCGTCGCTGAGCAGCAGCCACGCCCCACCGAGTGAACCCTGGTCGAGGAAGGTCCGTGCCTCGACGGTGAGCTCAGCGGACAGGGTCTCGGACAGCTCGTCGAACTTGGCGACGGCGCGGCTGTCACGACCGAGCAGCTTGGCGGCGGCCCCGAAGGCGGTCCGCGCCTGGGTGCGGCGGTTTTGCATCACCTGCTCGAGGCCGGCGAAGTAGAGCTCTTCGCCGCGCAGCGCGCGGGCCCCGGCCAGCCGCTCGGACTCGCGCAGGCCCTGTTGGGCCGCTTCGTTGTCGGCGTTCCAGCGCAGCGCTTCGCGGTAAGTGCGCAGAGCCGATTCCGGGTAGCCGTCGTCGAGCAGGCTTTCGGCGGACTCGGCCAGTTCGGCCGACTTGCGCCGGTAGGCGGCGTCGCGGATCTCGCCGATGGACGGATCGTCCGGGCGCTGCTGCTCGAGGTGATCCAGCAGCCGCAGCGCGTCCTCGACCTCGTTGACGTGCACCTTCTCGCGGGCGCTTTGCAGGATCGAGCGATACCGCGACTCTTCGACCAGAGTCTGGACCTCCGGATCCGGCTCTTCGATCGAAGCGTAAGCCGCGTAGGCATCGTGATATCGCATCATGCGGAACGCGACATCGCCGGCTTCACGCGCCTCTTCGGCGGGAGTGGCACAGGCGACGAGCGGCAGCAGGACGAGCGGTGCAAAGCGCATGTCGGTATTGTGGCCGCAGCCGGCCTCGATTTCTGTCAAAACCGCGTTTCAGGTCGCGAGGCGGTCTTGCCCAGCCAGGCCCAGCCCGCCAAACAGGACGACCGGCGCGATCCCGGCCACGGCGGGGCTGAGCACCCCGCGCTGGCCCAGATCCTGGAACAGAAAGTCGGCCACGAAGAACAGCGCGCAGAGCAGCAGACCGACCGCGACCCCCTCGAGCGAGGACTGGCGCTCGAAGTTGAGCACGAAGGGCAGGCCGATCAGCAGCAGCACCAGGTGGACCCAGGGCGCGGCGGTGAGACTCCAGCGCAGCGTCGCCGCCTGACGGTGACCCGAATCCCGCGCCAGCAGTTCGCCGGCATCGCGACGGGTCAGTTCGAGCGGCTGGTTCTGACCGATCCAGGCGCGGACCACATCGCGCGGCCGGAAGCCCTCGATCTCGAGGCGCTCCACCGGCTGCTCGCTGGCGCGGTCCCCCGCCAAGGTGCGGCGCCCCTCTTCGAGCTCCCATCCGGTGCCATCCCAGAAGGCGCGCTGCGCGCGGATGCTGACGTCCTCGCCGCGCGGGCCCAGCGAGAACACTTCCAGGCCGACGATGCGCGGGCCGCCTTCGGCGCGCGGCGCGTAGGCGTCGATCTGAATCCGCTGATCGCGCGTACCGCGCAGCCACAGCTCGCGCGGCTCCCAGTCTTCCTGTTCGAACAGGCGGGCTTCCAGCTCGGCGCGCTCCAGCTGCAGCCGCGGGAAGCTCCCTTCGCGCATACCGGACAGCAGGAAGCCGATCACCAGCGAGGCGCCGAGCATCGGCAGAAAGGCGCGCCAGGCCGAACGCCCAGCCGTGAGCTGCGGGGTCCACTCGCGATTCCGCCGCAGCTGCATCACCGTGGAGAGGGCCGCCAGCAAGGTCACATAGGGCGCGAACTGCACCAGCAGGAAGGGCGCGTTCAGCAGGTAGTAGCGCAGCACCTGCCCGCCGATCGAACCATAGGCCTTCTTCGCTTCGCCGAACTCATCGCTGTGCCCCACCAGATCGAGCGCGGTAAACAGCGCGACGAAGGCCAGCGCTACCACCAGCCAATGGCGCAGGAAGGACCCGAGCACGTAGCGATCCAGGCGCTTGAGCATCAGGTTCCTCTCCCTTTCAGCCCCATGCCGACGACCACCACGAGCAGGCCGATGACGGGCAGCCAGGCGGCGTAGAGCGGGGCCAGCACGCCATTGCGGGCTAGGCCCTCACCCAGGAAATGCAGCGGATAGTTGACCGCGAGCAGCACACCGAGCGCCGCGGCGAAGCCGGTGAGGAAACCGCCCCGGCGCAGACGCCAGCCGATCAGCGCACCGAGCAGCGCCACCGGGACCGAACCCCAGGCCCCCGCCCAGCGCTGCCAGTAGACCAGCTCGACCTTGCCCAGTTCGGCCTCCTTCTTGCCCTCGGGCGCCGCCAGATACTCCTTCAGCTCGCGCGAGCTCAGCGCTTTCGGCCGGAAGCGTTCCTTGCTGCCTTTGGCGGCGAGCAGACTCTGCAGATCGATGGTCAGCCAGGTGGTCTCGGTGTTGCTCGCCTGCCACGGCGAATCGGCCTGCTCGTCCGACAGCGTGCGCAGCCGTTCGAAGCGGAAGACCAGTTCATCGGCGCGCACATCCATCCGCGCGCGGTCGGCGCGCAGGCGCAGGCCGCTCTCGAGCGCCCCGCTTCCCTGCGGCCCCGATGCCGCGGTTTCGCGATCGACGGCCACCACCACATCACGGAAGGACCCGTCGCGATCGCGGTCGCTCCACACGAGGTGCAGGCCCTGGAAGTGAAACTCGTTCGCCCCCGGGTTGGTGTTCTCGATCGCCGCGATCTGCGAGCGCACGACCAGCTCGCGCATCACCCGATAGATGTCGGGCATGATCCGCGAGGTCAGCGGATAGCTGGCGACCACCAGCAGCACCCCGGCGTAGAGCGCGGGCAGCAGCAGCCGCGCCGGCGTGCAGCCCGCCGCGCGCAGCGCGACCTCTTCGCGGTCGGCCGCCATCCGCCCGTAGGTCAGCACCACCGCCGTCATCAGTCCGACCGGAAAGAAGTACGGCAGTGCGTTGCCGACGAACAGCGGCACCAGGGTGAGAACCACCCAGACCGGCGCCCCCTGCGCGGTCGAAGACGCCTTCACCGCAGCGCCGAGCGCCAGCAGGAAGATCACTCCGGCCAGGACCAGGCTCAGGTGGCGCAGAATCTCGCCGAGGTAGGAGCGGGTCAGGATCAAGACGGCAGGGAGGCGAGCAGCCTCCGTCGCATGGTAGTGCCTCCTTGTCCTGCACGAAGCGATGCAGGCTGCTAGCGTGTCGCCATGCCGAGCGGCCAGCATGCCGAGAACCTGGCGTGGATGGCCGCGCGCGGTCGGGGGCGGATGCCGCAGGAGCCGGGCCTGAACGCGCTCTACGCGCGCGCGCTGGCCGGCGAGGGCGAGGTCCTGCGGATCAGTCCGCAGCGCACCGTGCTGCGCCTGGATGCCGAGGATCGCGCCGCCGCGCCGCACGGCTGGCTGCTGAAGATCTTCCATCCGCGTCGCCGAAGCGAGTTCCTGCGGCGACGCCTGGCCGCGGCCCCCGCGCAGCGCGAACATGAGGCGTGGAGACGGCTGGCGCAGCGCCTGGACCTGGAGCTGCGCGCCTCGCACGAGCAACTGCGCAGCGAGCTGGGTCTGTTCGCACGCTCCATCTGGGACGGCCGACCCGCGCAGCCCGACCAGGCGACCGCCCAGGGGCTGGCCGCGCTGCACGCGGCGCGGTGGGTCGATCGCGACCTGGCGCTGGATGATCTGCTCTGGGTCGAATCAGGAAGCGGCGATCCGCTGCTGCTGCCGCTGGATCTGGGTCAGGCCCGGGTCAGCGAGGCCCCTCCCCCGCCCGAGCGGATCTATCTCGCGCTGGTGCGCCTGCTCGCCGGCCTGCCCGCGCCGCAGGCGGAGGCCTGGGCGCCGACGTTGCTCACCGCGCACGCCGAGCTGCTGCCGGATTGGGAGAGCGCCGACCTGATCGCGCGAGCGCGCCGGACCCGCCACCGCCGCGTCTGGAAACGCAGCCGCCGCGCCCTGCGCACCTGCTCGGACTTCCTCGCCGAGGAGGGAGGAGGCGTGCGGCGGCGCGGCTTCGCGGGCACCGCCCCGCGCGCGCTCTTGCAGGCCGCGGCCCAGGTCGAGGGCAGCGTTCCGCTGGCGGCGGGCCCGCGCAGCGCGACCTGGCGACTGGGCGACACCGTGTGGAAGCACTATCCGCGTGAGGGTGCCTGGCAAAGTCTGCGCAGGCAGCTCGGCGCCGGACCGGGCCGGGCGGCCTATCGGCACCTCGCGGTGCTGGAGCTGCTCGGGCTCCCGGCCAGCCGCCCGCTGGCCTGGCTGCCCGGCAAACAGGGCGAGTGGCTGGCCACGCCCTGGGTGGAAGGCAGCCCGGCCGCTCTGGAAGACCTCATCGACATGGCGCACTGGCTTGCCACCTTGCATCGCCACGGCTTCGGCCTGCGCGATGCTAAGTGCAGCAATTTCCGCCGCGACGCCGCGGGCGTGCTCACGTTGATCGATGCCGACGGCCTGACGCGCTCCTGCGAGGACGCCGCGCGCGACCTCGCCCGACTGGTCGCGGAGTGCCCCAAAGACGGGCCGACGACTGAGGCGATCCTCAAGGCCTACTTCGTCACCAGCGAGCAGAGCCGCGACGAAGCCTTCGAGGCGCGCTTTCAGGAACGCCTCGCAGTCTTCCGCGCGAAGCTCGCGCGCTAGCTGCCCAGCAGCAGGCGTCGCGCCGAACCGCTGCGGCGGAAGGCCTCGAAATAGGCCCGCGCCGAGATGCGGCGATAGCGCGTCCCCAGCCGCACCTGCACTTCGACCTCGCCCCATGCGCGCGGCCAGGTCCGACGCGCCTGCCGATTGATCTGCCAAGCGCGCGCGTTGCAGCCGGCCCACCACGGCAGGTGCACGCGGCTCGGGCACGGCTGCGCCCAGAAGCTCGCCTTGCTGCCGAGCCGCAGCAGCTCGGCGCCGTGCGCCTCGGGCAGCAGATCCAGCTCGCCTTCGAGTCGGATCTCACCGACCTGGCGCGAGTGCTCCTCGTAGTCCGCGAGCAGCAGCGCGCTGCGCCAGAGGTCGAGCGCCAGCGAGAGGAAGACTCGATTCTGCAGCGAACCGCGCGGACCCGGACGCCGTTCGGCCCAGGCTGAGCCGCGCAGCAGAAGACTCAGTCGTTGCGCCGGCAGCAGCGTCAGCGCCTCGCCCTCGACGTCCAGATTGGCCAGGAAGGGGCTCTCGCGGCGATAGAGCAGGATCGGAAAGTTCTGATCGAGCGGAGCCAGCAGCTCGAGCAGCACGCTTGCTTCTTCCCCCGGGCGCGGCGCCGGCGCCAGCAGCAGGTCGCCATCCTCGGCCCCCCAGGGCAGCAGCGCGCAGCCCTGCTCGGCCAGCAGCTCGCAGGTCTGCGGCACCAGGTCGCGCGGATCCCCCAGCGCGAAGCGCGGCCGCGCGCACGGAAAGCGCTCCGCGGCGTGCGGCAGGCACCAGGCACCGGCCGTACGCGGAAGAACGAGGGGAAGGATGCGTGCCATCGGTCCCCCGTGCGGGGGTCAGTGCTGCAGGAACAGCGGAACCAGAGTGCCTTCGAGGCGACGGAAGAGATCGGCCGTCGCGCGCGTGTCGCGCAGACAGTACTCGGCGATCTCGTCGTAGCGGCCGTCGCGCGCCTTGGCGGCGACCATCGAGCCGTCCATTTTGCCCTTGGGTGACTCGACCCCGAAACGACGGCACCAGTAATCGAGCGAGTAGCTCTCGCGTGCGGCGCCCTGGAAGTTGAGCAGATCGAGCAGGTCGCAGTGGTCGGTGACGCGGTAGCGATAGCCGCACAGCTGCCGGCTGGGCGCGACGCCCAGCATCGCGGAGCGCGTCATGAGCACCGGGCCGTCGTAGGCCCGCCCGTTGTAGGTCACGACCGCGCCCCAGGTGGTGGCGAGCCTCCAGAACTCCTCGAGCAGCTCGCGTTCGTTGCCGCGGTAGACGCGGGTGCCCGGCATCTCGTCGAACTCTTCCCAGCGGCTGCCGCTGCCGTGCACCAGGACGGCGCCCTGATCCTTGTCGAGGTTCCACATGCCGATGGCGACCACGCGCCCGAGGCCGCGCACCAGCGCGAGGCGGTGCTGCAGGGCTTCGATGTCGACCGATTCGGAGTTGTTGCGGCGTCGCTCGCGCGCCATCAGGTAGTGGCGCGTGGCTTCGTCGACCTCTTCCCACTCGAGGCCGGCGACTTCAATGTCGAAGGCGACGACCGGGCCGGGCAGGCTCTTGGCGGCGCCGCTCATGCGTCGTCGCCGGGCCCGGGATCGCCCAGGTGGATCGTGAACACCGGACGCTGGGCGGTGCGCACCACCTTCTCGGCGGTCGAACCGAGCAGGAACTTGGCCAGGCCGCCGCGGCCGTGGGTGCTGATGACGATCACGCCGCAGTCCAGGTCTTCGGCGGCCTGGACCAGGGTCTCGCTGGCGCGCTTGCCCTGGACGAGGTGAGTCTCCACGTCCGCGCCGAGCGCGCGGATCTTTTCGGCGGCGGCGTCGAGCGCGGTCTGCGCGGCCTTCTCGAACTCTTCGCGGTAGCGGCCGAGGTCGAGCGCGTCCGTCTGCATGTAACCGGCGAACAGCGGGGCGTTGGCCACCAGGTCGCCTTCCAGCACGTTGACGAGCACCACGGTGCCCCCGTTGGATGCGGCGAGCTGCGCCGCCCAGGGGTAGGCCTGTTCGGAGTGTTCCGAGAAGTCGGTCGCCAGCAGAATGCGCGAGAACATCCCGGGCAGTCTAGCACCGTGCGGCAGCCCGCCTGGGCGGCTCAGTCTCCGCCTTCTTCCTGGTCGCGGGCGGCCTGTTCTTCGGCGGCTTCGGAGTAGCCCAGCTGGTCGAGGAAGCTCCGTTCAAAGTCCTCGTTCAACCCGTCCTTCGGCACGCGCGGCGCGGTCGCCGGGCGGAAGCCGGTGGCGTAGGTTCCCACCGGCGGCTGCGCCGTGGCCAGCGTTGCCTCGCCGGTCGCCAGACCCACGAGCGGCTCGCCGTTCATGTCGGCGGCGTGCGGGATGCCCATCCACTGCAGGATGGTCGGCGTGACGTCGAACACGCTGCCGATGCGCTCGGGTGCCTGCAGCACGACCTCGCGACGCTGCCGTCCGAACTGGGCGCTGTAGCGCCATTCGACTTCGGGCAGGATGCCGCGCGCGGCGATGCCCGGACCGGCGGCGATCAGCACGCCGGGAGGAGCGTCTTCGTGAGCACCCGACTGCGGGTGCTGCGGGTTGCGGCGGTTCGCCGCATGCATGCCGTGGTCGGAAACGATCAGGAAGCGCGCGTTTTCGGGCGCCGCTTCGACGATGCGACCCAGCCAGGAATCGGCGGCCTCGTACGCGGCATCGATGCGCTTCTGCAACAGGTCGACGTGCTCCTGCGGAATGGCGTACTCAAACTCGTCAGGCTGGTAGTAGCGCCACCAGAAGTGGCCCGCGACATCGGGCAGGCCGAAGTAGACCATATTGAGGTCGGCGACGTCCTTGGCGAGCTCCTGTTCGAAGATGGCCAGGTGCGTGGCATCGCCGTGGTAGCCGATGCGGAAGAAGCTGTCGCGGACCCGCGGGAACTCCCAGGGGTCGACCGGATCCTGCGGGCTGAGCCGCGCCTCGCCGGGGATCACCTCGAATAATGCGTCATAGCCGGTCCGCAGCGGGCCGGTGGGCGCGCCTTTCTCGAGCAGCGGAAGCACGTCGTAGATCAGGTCTTCGGGGTAGGTCAGTTCGGGGAGGCCTTCCTCCCAGACTCCGGCCTTCCAGAAGACCTGGCCCTGCGCCTGCGCCGCGTAGCTGGCGACGATTCGGCCGTTGACCGGCTCGGCCGGCCACGAGACCCACCAGCCCACCGAAAGGACGCTGCGCTCGGCCTCTGAGACGATGTTCCAGACCGCGGGCACCTTGCGCGCGTTCGAGGTGTAGGGCAGCCCGTTGGGCTTGGGCTCGGAGAAGTTGAGGACGCCGTGCTGCTGCGGCGTGGCGCCGGTGGCGATGGTCGTCCAGACCACCGGCGAAAAGGTGGGCTGGAAGGTCTCGAGGCCACCGCCCACGCCCCGCTCGATCATGGCCTGGAAGTGCGGGAGTCGGCCCTCCTTGAGGAGCGGCAGCATCACGTCCCACTCGAGGCCGTCCATGCCGATCACGAAGACCGGCGGGAGCTGGGCCGTTTCAGGCTCGGCTTCTCCGCCCCCGCAGGCAGGGAGGAGCAAGGACAAGGCCAGAATGGCGGGAATCCGCTGCATCACAGGATTCTAACGCGTGCCGTGCTCAGGCGTTTCAGCGCTTTGCTGCAGCCGTGGTCGCGCGCGCGCGCGGACGACGCTGAATCTGCCAGCCCCACAGGACGACCAGCGCGATCGGCAGCCAGTCCACCGGCTCGCCGGGCGCATCGCCGTGCACGACGCCGCCGCATCCCCCGCCGCCGGCAGCGGGCTGGTAGGAGAACAGCGTGTCGGAGATCGCGCCCTGACCATTGGGCATCTCGATGACCACCGCGTACTCGCCTGCCGATCCGCCCGGGGTCAGCGAGCGCAGCTCGGCGGTGCTGATCCGTTCGACGCCGCCGGCGTAGCGGCCGCCCTGCACGCTGATCGGATCGACGCCGAAGCGCACCTTGACCCCCGAGCTGAGATGTTCACCGAACAGGTTGACCTCGGTGCCTCCGCTGCGCTTGCCGGTCCGCGGGGTAAAGCTCTCGATGTCCGGATCGGGCGTATCGACGTACTCGTAGAGCTCGGCCTGCTCGGCCACGTGGCCCTGCTGGTTCTCGATCCGCACGCTGACCTTGCCCAGCGCCAGGCCCGCTGGGGTCGTGATCTCGAGCACGCGCGAGGACAGCAGACGGTAGCTGGCGGAACGGCCACCGATCTGGACGATCATGTTGCTGGTGAAGCCGCTGCCCACGAGGCGCAGACGGGTTCCCCCGGCCAGATTGCCGGCGCGCGGGAACAGGTCCTCGTAGACCGGGATCGAGATCAGCTGCAGAGCTTCCTCGAGGCGGTCCTCCTGGCCATCGGGGTGCTGCACGACGACGTCGGCGAGGCCGGCATCGGCGCGCGGCGTGAGCACGCGCAGGGTGTTCGCGTTCTGCCAGCGCACGTCCTGCGAGAGGTGCCCGCCGATCAGCACCATGGCATCCTCCGAGAAGTTGCTGCCGTAGACCTCGATCCACTCGCCGCCCAACACGTTCGCCTCGCTGACGCTCAGGCTGCTGAGCTCCGGCGCCGGTTCGACCACTTCAATCGCCCCGGGGATGCACTCCAGCTCGCCGTTGCCCAGCTCGATGTAGATGTCGTAGCTGCCGGGCGGGCAGTCCGGGCTGACCGTGACCGGCGCGCTGAACAGGGTGTCATCGGAAGTTGCCGGGCCAAGCGAGATGTACGGGCTGAACTCGATCATCGTGCCCACGCCGTTATGGAAGTTCTGGCCCGGGATGTAGATCGACTGCGTGGCGCCGCCGCGTTCCAGGACCAGCGGATGCGAGAACAGATCGCGCACCGCGGCATCCGAAGCCGAGGTGATGGTGCCCACATTCAGGTTCTCGCCTTGCGAGAGCTGCAGCTGGTGCGGGGACGAGATGCCGCCGTGGAAGGCCGCGCCGAAGTTGGTGTCGACCGCGCTGTTGCTGGTCATCTCGGCGGCCGAGGTCACGCCTTCGAGAGGCGTACAGTAGAGGTGATAGTCGCCGGGCGGCACGTCGCGCATCAGCCAGTTGCCGCTGCTGTCGGTCAGCACGACCCCGGCGAGGCGGCCATCGGCCGCGCGAATCGCGCCGACGGCGCCGCCCGAGATCGGGCTGCCGTTCGGCCGCTCCAAGCGCCCGCGGAGCGTGGCGAATCCGCCCTGGCGGGCTACGGCGACCGCGCCTGACTGATCATCCTGGGTCAGGGATCGGTGGATCCACTGCCCCTGCGAGACGTAGGGCCACATCGACGCGCCGTGAACGGGCGAGTGGTCCAGGCCGATGACGTGCCCGAGCTCGTGAGTCAGGACGTCCTGCAGGTCGAAGCGTCCCGGCTCGAGGCCCGCGGCGAAATTCCAGCGCTGGCCGTTGAAGATCACGTCGATGTCGATGATCTTGCCGTTCGATGTGTTGTAGGTGATCGGCGTGATCGCGACGGTCATGCTGCCGCCCGGAAACCAGCCGCTCTGGTTACTTGGGTCGAGGTAGATGACGTGGTTGTTGGTGCTGGCCTCGGCGTTCTGCACGTCCTGGCCCAGCGAGAAGTTGATGGCGGAGTGGGTCACCCCGTTCCATTGATCCATCGCCAGCTCGACCGCGCTGCGTACCGCGGCCTCTTCCAGCCCGACGAAGGAGTCGGGGTCGAGCTGCATGACGATGTCGGGGTCGTCATGGAACAGCGTCTTGCCGTCGAGCTGAATGCGCACATACGCCTCGACAGCGCCCGCGCCAGCCAGCCAGGAAACGAGACCGAGTGCGCCCAGGGAGAGCCCTGCACGCACCGAGGAGGTCAGGCGGACGCGCCGGTCAGCGGAGCTCGCGGAAGATGCGCTGGACGAAGTCGTCATGGGACTGGATCGATGGAGCTGGTCCACCGTGATCGCAGTCCGACGTCGCGCAGTGCGTCGCCATGGGAACGACCTGACTCGCCCCCTCCGCATTCACCTGGACCGAATAGGCTCCGCGCTCCAGGCCGACCGGGGTACGCCAGCCGTGCTCCCCTTCCTCGGTGAGGAACAGGATCACGCGCTGCCCGGTCTCGAACCGGGGCATGCCCGGAACGAACAGACCCCGCGCGCCGACGGCGCCGCCCGGGATCCGCACCTCTTGCACGGAACTCATCGGGCCTTTCATCGGCAATACGGTCGCCAGGGTGTAGCGCGTCTCGATCCGACCGCCGCCCAGATCCACGCACTCCTGGTCCAGGACTTCGACCTCGCAAATGAGGTCGGCGTGCTCGCACAGGTCTGCCAAACCGGCTTCCGGCTCGGTTGTGGCCTGGAGACGGGGCAGAGCGCCCAGCAGGGCACAAGCCAGCACGGTCAGAATCGCGGGGGGGCGGCGCATGACGTCTCCTTCTCGGTAGCGCCCGCGCCGCCTTCAGCTGTATTTGCGATTTCCTTCTGTCCCTGGGTATTCCAGGAGCGGAGCCGAAGGTCGGGCGGCAGGAAACTCTCCCTCTTCCTGACCGCCCTCGTTTCAGAACTCCCTTCCGCGCCCTTGGCGGAATGAAGGAGGGGGGACTTAAACGGAACCGCAGGAGGCTGACCCCCTTCAGTGGGCTCAGATGGCCCTAAGTCGTTTTATATAAGGGGGTAAGGCGCAATTTCTCATCCACATCCAGGTAAATGAGAAAGTTGACATAAAGCGCTTTCTATAAACACTTTACGCAGATTGAGCCCAATTAAGGGGGTCAGATTCCCTCGATTGCCTGCATCGCCCCCGCCAGCTGCGCCCGCGCCAGCGGAACCTCCTCCCGCGCCTCATCCAAATGACCATCCGTCGCGATGCTCCACGCCCGCGCCAGCAGGCGCTCAGCGACGGCGACGCCTCCCCAGACCTGGGCATAGGCGCTGAATCCCAGCAGCTGGGTGTACTCCTCGGAGCGGCTGCCGAGCTCGAAGTACTCGCCGGCCAGCAGGTCGTCGATCTCGGCGCAGAAGGCGGGGCCTTCCATCTGGGTCATCGACTCTTCGAGGGTGCCGACTCGGCGCGCGATGGACTCGACGCGCTGCTGCAGGTCGCCGACCGCAGCGGCCGCGTGGTGGGTGCCGGCGCCGCCGACGCGGGTCGCCCGGCGGACCAGGACGCCGCCGATGATGCAGCCGAGTACGCCGGCGGCGAAGAAGGCATAGGCACCGTCCTGCACCGGCTCGGTGAAGCCGGCCGCGCCGATGACGCCCAAGCAGACGCCGAGGATCAGGATCGAGTTGGCGAGGATGTGCATGGATCAGACGAGCGAGCTTCCGACTTCAAGCAGGGCGAAGAACACCCCGACCAGGGCGTCGCCGACGATGAGTCCTGCGGCAAACGGGACCCCTTTGTCCTCTGCCCAGCGCACGCCCTTCCGGCGCGAGATCAGGATGTTGAGGATGCCGCCGATGCCGAACACGACCATGTATTCAAAGGGCAGGTACATGGACAGACCCACCATCACGCCGATGCCCGGCGAAACGAGGATCGACACGATCAGGCCGAGCAGCGCGCCGCCCAGATACTTGCCCAGCGGCACGTCGCCGGACTGAACGATCTCGATCGCGGACTGCAGCGCGCCGGCCTGGGGCGCGCCCAGCTCGGGGACGTTGCTGGGCAGCTCGGTGGCGGAGCCGCCGGCCTCCTGCAGCGCGGCCACCGCGGCCGGACCTTCGGCCTGCGCGCGATCCCACAGGACCTGCGCCTGTTCCGGGCCGAAGGCGTAGGCCTTCCAGAGCACGATCACGGTTCCCAGCGCGATCGCCGGGCCGATCCAGCAGGTGAGCACCTGCGCGGTCTGCTGGCGCAGCGGCCGACTGCCGACCAGATAGCCGGTCTTCAGATCGGCCATCATGTCCGCGCACATCGAGGTCGCGACGCAGATCGCCGCCCCCACCGTGACCGCCGGCACCACGGCATCGGTGCCCAGAATGCCCATCATGATCGCGATCGCGATCAGGGCCAGGCCCGAGAGCGGTGACCAGTCCGTGCGGCCCGTGGTCTGCGCCACGACGAGGCCGGCCACCCAGAGCCAGAGCCCGCCCGCGAGCATCACGGCGAGCGCCTGCCCCCAGCTGACGCTGCCGCCGCCGGCCAGCTTGGTCGCGGCCAGCAGCATGGCCATGCCCAGCAGCAGACCGATGTTGAGCACCGACATCGGCAGCTCTTCGCGACGGCCGGTGTCGTCGCCTCCGCGCAGGCTGGCCAGCGCCGACTTGAGCGCGGGCATCGCCACCAGAATGCCGGCCACCGCGCCGCCCAGAATCATGCCGATGCCGACGTGACGCGAGACGTTGCGGGCGAACCAGCCCAGGAAGCCCGAGGCCTCCACCTGACCCACTTCCGGGTCGGCGTGCACGAAGTCAAAGAAGCCGTAGCCGCGGTAGTCGATGCCGTCCGCGCCGACCCCGACCCAGCCCAGCGCGACCGCCGCAGGGATCAGCACCCAGTAGTTGAGGATGGTGCCGTAGAGCACCACCAGGCCGCCGCGCCCTGCCAGATAACCCGCCCCCAGCGACAGGAAGCTGGTCGCCAGCACCAGCGTGAAGGCAGCTGGCAGGCCCAGCGCCTCGCCCAGGCCGATCTCGCTCGGCAGCACGCCGAGGTGAGAGAGCACCGTCGCCGCGCCCGAGATCCCGACGCCCGCGATCAGCAGGCGCGCCTTCTGCATGCCCGCGCCGGGCGATCGCAGGATGGTCGCCACCGCGACCCCTTCCGGAAAGCGCAGCCGTTCGTACTCGATGATTTGCTTGCGCAGCGGAATGATCATCACCACGCCCAGCAGCGAGCCGCCAATCCCGGCCAGCAGCAGCGCGCCATAGTTGATGTCCTGCTCGAAGCCGAGCAGGAACAGCACGGGCACCGTAAAGATGATGCCCGCATTCACGGTATTGACCGAGCTGGCCACGGTCTGGAAGACGTTGACCTCCAGAATCGAGCCCTTGCCCAGGATGCCGCGCAGGATGCCGAAGCCGACCACCGCAGCGACGGTCGAGCCCACGATCGTGAAGCCAATCTGCAGGCCGGCGTACACGATGCCCATATTGAGCAGGACGCCGACCAGCACGCCGCCGATCACGGCGGTAGGCGTGAGTTCTCGATAGGAACGGGCCTCGGTCACGCGGTCCAGCATAGAAAAGCGGCTCGAAGATTGCTTTTCGCGCGGTTCGCCGGACAATGCCCGCGCAGATGGCCCCTCCGACCTCCGATCTGCCGCCGGACCAGCAAGAAGGGGTGCAATTCGCCCTCAAGCTCGGCCGCGCGCTGCACATCTACGGCACCCCGGCGAACCGCCTGGAAGCCGTGATGGAGGTGCTGTCGCAGGAGATGGGCCTGCGGGCGCACACGATGGCCATGCCCACGGCCCTGCTCGTCAGCTTCGACCTGCCGGGCGAGGAAGGCTACGCCCACCTCTACCGCCTGCACCGCAACGAGCAGGATTTCGACAAACTGGCGCGGCTGGATCAGCTCTGGAACGAGGTGGTGGCCAAGCGCATGACGCCGGGCGAGGCCATCCTCAAAATCGACGAGATCGACGAGCAGCCGCCGCTCTATGGCCGGGTGCTGCAGATGGCCTGCTTCGGGATTTCCTCTGCCGCAGCGTCCACCTTCTTCGGCGGCGGCCCGAACGAGATGATCCTGGCGGGCGCGGCCGGCTTCATGCTCGGCCTGTTCCTGATGCTCGCCGGGCCGCGCCGCGCGCTGCTCGGCCTCCATGAGTTGCTCGGCGCGGCGCTGGTGGCCGCGACCGCAGCGGGCGGCGCCCACCTCCTGGGCGGCGCCGATGCCGACGTCGCGACCCTCGCGGGTCTGATCATTCTGCTGCCTGGCTTCTCGCTGACGATCGCCGTCTCGGAGTTGGCGCAACGCAACCTGGTCAGCGGCACCGCGCGGCTGGCCTGGTCGGCGCTGCTGCTGATGATGCTGGCCTTCGGCGTGCTGGCCGGGCGCACCGCCATCAATGAGTTCGTCGGCGTGACGCCTTATCTGGATCCGGGCTCCCCCTGGGATCCCTGGGTGCCTTACGCGGCGATCGTGCTGGCCGGCGTCACGCTGGGCATTCTGTTTCAGGCGCAGAAACGCGATCTGCCCTGGGTCACCTTGGCCGTCTTTGCGCCGTTTCTCGCGATGCAGACCGGCATCGTTGAGCTTGGCCGTCATCTCGGCGTCTTCCTGGGCGCGCTGATCGCCGGCGCCGGCTCGAACCTCTACGCCCGCGCCTTCGATCGCCCTGCCACGATCACCCGCCTGCCCGGAATCCTGGTGCTGGTCCCGGGCTCGCTTGGCTTCCTGTCGATCTCAGAACTGATGCGCGAAGGCGGCGATCCGCTGCGCGGCATTCAGGACGGCTTCGCCGTGTTCGCGGTCGCCTTGGCCCTGGTGACGGGACTGCTGGTGTCGAACGCCATCATCCCGCCACGCAAGGCGCTCTAGCGGCCGGCGGCCGCCTCGAGGTAGGCCATCAGATCGGCGACCTCGGCCGCGGTGAAGCGGTCGAGCAGCCCCTCCGGCATCATCAGGTTGCCGTACTGATCCGAGCGGTCCTTGGCCGGGTCGAGAATGGCCTCGAGCAGATCGCTCTGACTGAAGCGCAGGGTGGAAGCCGTCAGGTCGGGACCGAGCGCACCGCCGTCCCCGTTGACCCGGTGGCATTGGATGCACAGAGCTTCGCGGAAGATCTGCGCTCCGTCTTCGGCCTTGCCCGCGCCCTGACCACGCAGCGCATCGCTGAGCTGCTGCAGGGTCCAATCCTGCACGTGGTCCCGCCCCACCACCTGCAAAGGCGGCGCCGGCTCGACGGTCAGCGCGCTGAGCGCCTCTTCGGCCGCGGCGCGGACCTCCTCGTTCATCTTCTCGCGCGCCCGCTTGCCGATCGCGCCGATGAAGCCGCCCGCGCTCAAGCCGCCCTGGGTCTGCGCCATCTGCCGCTCCCACATCAGGAAGGCCACGGCCTGCGAGACGTCGAATCGTCCGGCGAGTTCGGCCAGCATGGCCCCGTAGTGAATCCGCGTCTCCTGGCTGAAGTTCCAGCTCAGGTACGGGAAGAGGGCGCCCGGATCGATGCCGTCGACTCGAGCCAGCAGGCGGGCCAGCTCCTGATCGTAGATCGCGTCGCCGGTCGGGAAGGCGGCGGCGTGGGCTGCCACCGCATCGCCCAGCTCCTGCCCCTGCATCACCAGGTGCATTGCGATCCGCAGCACCAGCCAGTCCCGCTCGGTGACCGCGCCGTCGACCGGACCGAAGGCCGCCCAGGCCGTCGAGACCTCGCCCAGGCGCTCGGCCGGGAGCGTCCGCACGGCAGCGAGCAGCGCCTCGAGGCGCAGGCGCTCGTCCGTGGTCCGCGCGCGCGCCAGCATGGCGGCGGCGTCACCGCCCGCGCGTTCGACGGCCTGACGGCCGAGGTAGCGCAGGATGCGATCGTCCGAGCCGAGCGCTTCCAGCACGGCACCATCGGTACCCACTGCGGCTTCGAGAGCCTGGCGTTCGGCCAAGCGCGGCGGATCGGCCAGGCGGGTCGGCGCCGGATTCGGCTGCAGCGGGCGGACCCGGTACAGACCGGACTGCGTCCCGCGTCCGCCGATGATGAACCAGAGGTTGCCGTCGGGCCCGAACTCGAGGTCGGTCACCGTGACGCCGCGCCCCTGAAGAAAGTCCTCGTAGCGCGCGCTGTAAGTGACGCCATCCGGCTCGAGCATGGCGACCGTGATCCGGCCCCAGGCCCAATCGCCCAGGAACAGCGCCTGCTGATAGCGCGCCGGGAAGCGGCTGCCCTCGCCCAGCTCCACCCCGACCGGCGAGGAGAGGTCGGTCTCCAGCACCGGCGGCAGGCTGTCGGGATACTGCTCGGGCCACTTTGCCGAGCCGGAACGCCAGCCGTATTCGCCTCCCGGGATCAGGTGCAGGACGCGCGGCGAACGGTACCAGGGCATGCCCAGGTCCCATTCCATGTCGGCGTCGTAGCTGAAGATCTCGCCGGTGCTGCTGATGTCGATGTCGTAGCAGTTGCGCATGCCGGTCGCGATGCGCTGCCAGTTCTTGCCTTCGGCGTCGGTGCGGTAGAGCACGCCGGCCGGATGCATGATCCCGTGGGCGTGACCGCGCGGATCCCAGTAGCGTTCGATCAGCACGTCTTCGCCGATCCGCGTCATCGGGTCGTCGATCAGCACTGAGTTCCCTTCCAGATCGGTCGGCGGCTTGACGTAGTTGCCGTTGATGACGTACAGCGCGCCATCCGGACCGAGGCGAATGCCGTGCACGCCGTGTTCGGTCGGCGGACCGAAGCGCACCAGGTGCTCATGCTGATCCAAGCGACCGTCGCCGTCGGTGTCCTGGATGCGGTGGAAGCCGCCATCCTGGTCCGCCGGCGCGACCACGTTCACGTAGAGCGAGTCGTAGGCCCACTCCAGCCCCTGCGCGTTGCGCACCGGGAAAGCCATTCGCTGCGGAGCTTGGAGGCCGGCGACGTGCGCACCCGGCGGGGCATCCGCGGGAGCGGGCCGCAGGTCCTGCTGCAGCAGCGCCGAGACGTCGAAGCGCATCAGCGCGCCGGACTGCGGCGACAGGAAGAGCTGTCCGTCCGGGCCGAAGGTCATCGAGACCCAGGAACCCTCGCCGTGCTGCGCCGAGTAGAGACGCTCGACCACGAAGCCCGGGGCCACGCGGATGCTCTCCGGAGCCGGCGCGACTTTCGGGGCCATGACGTTGCCCCAAGGGCCGGCGTGGCCTTCCGTCGGCCCGAAGCTATGAATGCCCATCGCCTCCGGCAGCGCGTCCAGATCGGGCGTCGGCCAGCCTGCCGGCGCCTCGCCGAAGGCCAGCCAATCGCCCTGCGTGTGCAGGACCCGGCGGTTGCCGTCGGCCAGCTGCAGGTCGAGTCGGCCGATCATCCCGGCGACGCCGCCGTCATTCCAGGCCTCGACGGCCAGCGCGTGCCAGCCCGGCTCCAGGCGCATGCCCGTCGGCACCGGCTGGGCTCGCGACCAGTCGTTGCCGCCGCCGTGCGGGCGGCCGTCCAGGAAGACGCGGTGGTGGTTGTCGCCCGCGAACAGACCGCCGACGACCTCCGCCGACTGCTCCAGCTCGAAGGGCAGCAGGAACCAGCGGCGCTCTTCTTCGACCGAGTTCGCGGCCGTCCAGATCCACTCGGGCTGGGCTCCCGCCGCTTCCGCGCTTCGCCAGGGCCCGAGCAGCGCGTCCGCGTCGACGCCGGTCTGGTCGACCAGGCTCATGTTGCGGAAGCGAATCTCCATCGGCGGACCGGCGTGCAACTGCACGCAGAACACGCCCTCGCCGCGCGCGTGCTTCGGGTGACGATCGACGACGTCGATCATCCGCACGCCGTTGATCTCGTGCACGATGCGATCGCCGATCGCAACGATGCGGTAGGCGTTCCAGTCGCCGCCGCGCAGGCTGGCCTGCAGATCGGCCGCCGTTCCCAGGCTGGCTCCCACTTCGCGCGCGCCGTTCTCGTCCCAGCGCAGCGCCTCGCCGCGCCGCGCGGCGATGCCGCGGCCCCCCGTCTCGTAGAGGATGCCGGTGTAGTTCGGCCCGTCTTCGATATCGGCCTGATACCCCGCCACCTCGCCTCCGGGCAGCTCGACCGAGCGATACTGCATCCCCGAGTTGCCCCCCTGGATGCGGTACTCAAAGCGCAGCTCAAAGTCGCTGGCTGTCCCCTTCCAGAACAGATACTCGGTCCGGGCCAGCGGCTCGGTGGTGCGCCCGATCAGCTGGCCGTCTTCGATCGTCCAGCGGTCCAGATTGCCGTGCCAGGCATCGGCCAGTTGTTCGGGGATGAGGTTCTGAACTTCGGGCTCCTGCTGCGGGTTGAGGCAGAGCAGAAGCCCCCACAGCGCGGCGGGGAGCATCCGGCCAGTCTAGCCGCGGTCAGGCCGCCCGCGACAGTCCAACAAAGAAGAGGCGCCCCCGAAGGAGCGCCTCTTACAAGGTTCACGAAAGGAGGAGCCCGACTTAGAAGTCGAGGCCGAAGCGGATCACCGCGGCCAGGACGTCATCGTCGAAAGCATCCGAGTCGGCCGAGTAGATGTCGAAACCGACGCGCGTGTAGTTGGTCAGGTACCAGTTCAGCGCCAGGGCGATCATGGTCGCCTCGTTGTCCGCAGCGGCCTCCGAGAGGTCGATCGCGCCGAGACGCGCAGCGACTTCCCAGGCACCGTTGCCGTTGCTGCCGTACGGGGTGTTCGGCTTGACGCGATCCCAGGCGCCGCTCGATGCCTTGTAAGCGCGGGACTCTCCGGTGAGGAAGTAACCACCCTGGAGGTACCAGGAGGAGAGCGAATCGTCGTCGCCGTCGGCCTGGACGAATTCGAACTGACCCGAGATCGGGCCTTCCTGGATGGCGCCTTCGAGGCCAATCAGGGTGAGACCGTCATCGGCAGCGATCGCGCCCGCGGCCAGCATGCCGTCCAGCAGGTGCACACCACCGCGGGTGCCCGCACCGTAAGCGCCGGACTCGGCTTCACGCAGCGAGATCGACAGGCCGACGTGGGCCAGTCGCTTGCCACCATCTTCCATGTACGGACGGAAGACCACACGACCGGTGAGAGCCGTGTCATTGTCGGTCTCGAGGTTACCGGTCTTGCCAGCTTCCCAGAACGCACCCACCTGCCAGGTGAGGTTGTCGTTGTTGTCCGAAGCCATGACGCCGATGTTTCGCGAAGGAGCGAAGGTGTCGGCGCGCTCAGTGAAGGTGATGAAGCGGCTCGAGGTGAGCTCGTTCAGCGAGAAGGGCTCCTTGAAGTGGCCCACTTTCAGAGTGCCGACCGGAAGGTTCGAGAACTTCAGGTAGGCATCGGTGAATGCCGCGCCGCCACCATCGAAGGAGGCGAAGTCGACTTCCATCTTCCAATCCAGACCTTCGGCGAGGTTGCCGCCGACGCCCAGTCGAGCACGACGCACTTCCGAACCGTCCTTGGTTCCGAAGGTCTCGTCGTCGACGTAGGCAAAGTCCTGTTGGAAGCGACCGAACAGATCGAGGTGATCGTCGGCCGAGAAGATGTTCGGCAGGATGCGACGGCCTTCTTCGCCGGTATCTTCCGGCGCGAGGACTTGGCCCTGCATCAAGAGCATTGTGGTGAGAATCATGATTCGTTCGCTGGGGTGCGAAGCGATTTCCGTCGTGACCCTGCCCCGACAGCAGCGGAGACGACGGTTCGCAGTTCCTGGAATCCTAAAGAAGCGACCACCTGGGCTTCATACTTTGAGACCACAAAACGCCATCTTTTCTGGATTTTTCTTGCGCCTGATCTTCACAGAGTCTCCAAAAAAGTGAGGGGCATCCCGAGGAAGCCCCTCTGCGTCGGTTTCGCCTAGAAGTCGAAACCGAAGCGAATCACTGCCGCGAGCAGATCCTCGGACAGCGCATCGGAATCGGCCGAGTAGATGTCGAAGCCGACCCGCGTGTGGTTGGTGAGGTACCAGTTGAGCGCCAGCGCGATGCTGGTCACTTCGTTGTCCGCGGCGGCCTCGGTGAGGTCGATCGAGCCCAGGCGGGCAGCGACTTCCCAGGCACCATTGCCGTTGTTGCCGTACGGAGTGTTCGGCTCGACGCGCTTCCACGCGGCGCTTTCCGCGCTGTAACCGCGCGACTCGCCGGTAAGGAAGTAGCCACCGCTCAGGTACCAGGAGTTGACCGAGTCATCGTCACCATCGGCTTGGACGAACTCGAACTGACCCCAGACGGGACCTTCCTGAATCGCACCTTCGAGGCCGACCAGAGTCAGGCCATCGTCCGCGGCAATCGCGCCCATGGCCATCATGCCGTCCAGCAGGTGCACGCCACCGCGGGTCCCGGCTGCGAACGCGCCGGACTCCGCTTCACGCAGCGACAGAGCGAGACCAAGGTGAGCCAGGCGCTGGCCGTTGTTCTCCATGTAAGGACGGAAGACCACGCGGCCGGTGAAGGCCGTGTCGTTATCCGTCTCGAGATTGCCGGTGTTCGGGGCATCCCAGAAGGCGCCCGCCTGCCAGGTCAGGTTCTCGTTGTTGTCCGCGGCCATCACGCCCACGTTCCAGCCGGGCGCGAAGGTGTCGGCCCGCTCGGTGAAGGTGATGTACTTGCTCGAAGTCAGGAAGTTCATGGAGAAGGGCTCCTTGAACTGGCCGACCTTGAGGCTGCCGACGGGCAGGTTCGAGAACTTGACGTAGGCATCGCGGAAGGCCGCGCCGCCGGCGTCGAATGCGGCCAGATCGACTTCCATCTTGAAGTCGAGGCCTTCGGCAAGATTGCCGGAAACGCCCAACCAGGCACGGCGCAGCTCCGAGCCGTCGCGGGTGCCGAAGTTGTCGTCATCGATCCAGGCAAAGTCCTGCTGCACGCGACCGAAGAGGCTGACGTCCCCGTCGGCCGAGAACAGACTCGGCAGTACGGAACGTCCTTCCTCGCCGGTCTCGGCGGGAGCGAGGACCTGGCCCTGCATCAGAAGGAGGGTGGTCAGAATCATGATTCGTTTGTCGGGGTAGTGCGTGAGCCGCAGGCGGGAGCGCCTGCCTGATCCGAAATCAGGACTTCGCCGACTGGACCGCGTGCGCGGCCAGGTCGGTCATCGGCTCGATGCCGCCGGTCAGCGGCATGGCATAGGCCCGGAAGGCCTCGGAAACGGCGTTATGGCCGCTGAGGAACTCTTCGGGCATGTCCTTGGTGTGTTTGGCCACGGTGTGCAGCGGCGTGACGAAAGTCTCGCAGTGGTACGGCTGCCCGTCGACGCGGCGCAGCGCGATCGAGCCGCTGGCGTGCTCGCCGGAGATGGCGGCGGCGACGGCATCGCGGCCGACACGGCGCGCCTCTTCCTGGTCGACCGGGGAAGCATCCGCGGGGAAGGAACGCTGCAGATAGCCGAAGGTGTCCGCGCGCACGCGAATCTTGCCGAAGTGCTCCTTGACGAGGTTGGCCAGCGCGTCGCCGAGGGCGCCGGTGCCCGAGAGCTGCACGTTGCCGTGGCTGTCGGCCTGGCCGGCCATCGCCGATCCGGCCTGTTCGGCATAGACCTGCAGGAAGGGCTTGCCGGAGGCATCGTGAATGCCCTCCGAGACCGCCACGATGCAGCGGCCCAGGCGCGAGTAGACCGCCTCGACGTCGGCGAGGAACTGCTGCGGATCAAAGACCGTCTCCGGCAGGTAGACCAGATGCGGCCCGTCCTCTTCGTTGCGCCGGCCCAGCGTGCTGGCCGCGGTGAGCCAGCCTGCGTGCCGCCCCATCACGACGTTGATCTTGACGCCAGGCAGCGAGCGGTTGTCGCGGTCATCGCCCTGGAAAGCGTGGGCGACGAAGCGCGCCGCGGAGCCGTAACCCGGGCAGTGATCGGTGACGCGCAGATCGTTGTCGATGGTCTTCGGCACGTGGAAGCAGCGCATCTCGTAGCCGAGCGCGGCCGACTGCTGCTCGACGATGTGCGCCGTCTCGGCGGTGTCGTTGCCCCCGATGTAGAAGAAGTAGCGCACTTCGTGCTTGCGCAGGCTCTCGATGACCCGCGCGACCTCTTCCGGGCCGGGCTTGAGGCGCACCGAACCCAGCGCCGCGGCGGGCACCCGGGCGATGCGCTCGAGGGTGTCCGAGGACTCTGCCCCCAGGTCGATGAGATCGCCGTCCATCATGCCCTGGACGCCGTGGCGCGCACCCAGCACCTGGGTGATGGCGTCGGCTTTCAGGGCCGCCTCGACGTAGCCGACCAGCGACTGGTTGATGACAACGGTAGGGCCACCGGACTGACCGATGACCGCAGCTCCACGCAGGGTTTCCGACATGCTTGACGAACCCATCCAGGGTTCGCGCGAAGTCTAACAATGCGGGAGGGCGGATTCGAACCGCCGCAGGACGGTGAAGATCGCGCGAAGACCTAGCCGGCCTGCGTCGTCTGCTCGGCCCAGGCGCTCTCGTACTGTGCCACGACCGGGACGAGGTCGGTCGCCGAGATCAGGCCGATCGCTTCCTCTCCTTCCGCCACGGCGAGGCGGTGCACGCCCTGCTCTTTCATCTGACGGGCCGCTTCGCCCGCGGTGGCGCCGGCCGCGATCGAGAACACCGCCGGGGTCATGATCTCCTCGACGTTGGCCTCGGCCAGATGAGGCGCGAGCGGCGCCGAGAGCTCGCCGTCATCGGCGAAGAGGTGGGAGAAGCCGTACTCGGGATCGACCGCCTCGTCGGACAGGAAGACCAGGACATCAGTCGCCGAGACCACACCCACGAGGCGCCCGGCGTCGCGCACGAGCGCACCATGGATCCGATTCTCGCGCAGGAAATCGACCAGATCGCGCAGCGAATCCGTCGGCGAGACGGTCATCAGACGCGCGTTCATCAGATCACGGACTAGGACGGGCTTCATGCCCCTCCCTAATCCGGTTTCAGCCGGTTGCAACCCCGATTCGCCGGGATCAGCCCGACCAGGCGGAGCCTTCCTCCAGCACCGCCGGACGCGTTGGCGGATGCTCGAGCTGCCGCCGCGCGCCCTGATCCGTCGCCTGGTGGTAATACAGCGCGAGGCCGGCGTGACGTCCGCCGCGCAGCACCACCCGCACCGCCGGCACGATCAGCGCCAGGGCCAGCAGCGGAAGGCCGACCAGCGTGTGAAGCGAGGCCAGTCCGGCGATCAGCAGCGCCTCCAGCACGAAGCCGCCGCCGACCAGCGCCAGGCAGGCCCACCAGCGCTTGATCCAGAAACCGAGCGCACGCATCAGAGCCGCCAGCGCGGAGCGGCGCCCCCCGGTGACCAGACTGGCGCGGGCCAGATCGATGATGATCTCGACCTTGAGCAGGCCCCAGAGGTAGACCAGCGAGTAGCCCAGCTCGACCCAGCGCGCGTGATTCTCGCTGGTCGCGCGCTCGGGGTTGCCGTCGGGGAGCAGTTGCTCCTTCAGCCAGTCACCCGGGAAGCCGTAGACGATCCAGGTGCACAGCGCGTAACCGGCGAGCGCGACCAGCCACAGCCGCAGGAAGGGGAAGAAGTGCTGCCCCCCGCCGCCCAGGAAGGCGCGCAGGCCGTGCTCCTTGCGGCGGTGCACCGCGATCTCCATCCAGCCGGCGGCGAACAGCACGCCCAGCAGGCTCATCAGCAGAAACAGCGGCGCGAGCGCCGTGGGAGCGCCCATCCCGCCGTCTTCGCGGGCTTGGTCGTCGAACATCCAGCGCGGCACGATGCCGAGATCCAGCCACGGCTGTTCGTCTTCAAAGCCGGCGACGTGGCCAAAGCTGGAGCGCGCGGCGTCGTGGACCGGGTAACTGGCGACCAGCCCCAGCAGCAGAACGAGCGCGGTCAGCGGCAGCCAGACCCGCGGCCGCGCGAGCGCCAGGCCGATCCCGGTGAACAGCGTGCCAAGAGCAGGGGGACGGGTGTCGCGGCTCATCCGATGCCTCCGAAGTAGTGCAGGACGGACTCCGCCCAGAGCAGAGCGCGCGCGCCGGCTTCGGCTGCCAGATCCTCGCGCAGGTCCACCGTGTAGGTGTTATTGAGCCAGTTTCGATCGAGGACCAGCTTGCGTTCCGGATCGACCACGACCTGGACGACCCGCTGCTCGCTGCCCAGGCGGCGCACCGCGTGGGTTTCCGAGCTGCCGTTCCAGACGTGGCGGCTGCGACTGCCGTCGGTCCACAGCAGCTCAAACTCGACCGGGACCTCGAAGCTGCCGAAACGGCGAAGCTCGACGTGGACATCCCACTGGTCGTTGGCGACGCGCACCCGCGCTTCCTCGCCGGCATCGTCGACCAGGTGCGGCAGGTTGGCGACCCGGTGCACGCCGAAGTCGAGGATCTCGTTGCCGCGGTAAGCCTGACGCCAGAAGCCCACCCAGTCGATCACGATGCCTTCGCGTTCTTCGCTGGCCCCGACGCGAGCCCCGGTCGCGAACTCGGCCACGACTTCAAACCAGTCCTGGGGGCGCGGGTGGCCGAAGCGGAAGCGCTCGTGGTAGGCGCGGATCAGGCGGATCCAACGCTCTTCCCCCATCAGGCGCGCCATCGTCTCGAGCGTCATCGCCGGGCGCGAGTAGGTGTTGACCCCGCGCATGTTCCACTCGAACAGGTCACCGGACGGCGTGGCGATCGGCTGGTAGAAATCGGTGCGGTAGGCCCGGCGCAGCCCGAGGACCGCGTCGTCCTGCACCCGCGGCCAGTAGCTCAGGCCTGGCAGCTCGGCCAGGTAGCGCGAAATCGAATCCGGTCGGAACAGCTCGACGGAGACGCTGGGAACGCCGGCGACTTCGGGCGTTTCCAGCCGACGCAGCGTGGCTAGGCCGCGCAAGCCGCCGCCCTCGGCGGGCCAGCCCAGCGGCGCCCGCCCCAGTCGGTCGTGCCCGGCGACGCGGTAGGTCGCGAGCTCTGGCTGGAAGGCCTTCTGCAGTACGCGCTGCGTCGAGAAGACGCAGAAGCCTTCGTCCATCCAGGCGTGGCGGAACTCGTCGGTGCCGACCAGGCCGTACCAGTACTGATGGCCAAACTCGTGCACCGTGACGCCTTCCGGGTCATGGACGCGCTCGTGCGCACCCTTGTGCACCCCGCCGGTGAACAGCCGCGGGTACTCCATGCCGCCGGTCCAGCGCGCGTCGTGAGCCGGATCGACGATCGAGATCGTGTCGTAGGGATACTCGCCGTACCACAGCCCCATGTAGTAGAGAGCCTGCGCGGTGGCTTTGAAGTAGCGGTCCTCAAACTCGCCGTGTTCGGGCTGGAGCAGGAGCACCATCTCGACCTCGCGGCTGGGCCGGACCTCTTCCACGCTGCGCCCCAGCGCCGCCGCGACCTTCTGTTCCTCGGCCTCGTCGCGGTAGTCCTCTTCGCGCCACATGCGGCGCACCACGCGCGCCTTCGGGTCGGCGCTCCAGGCGAAGTCGTGCACGTCGTCGGCGACGAAGTGGTAGCGCAGCGAACCATCCTGCATCACCTCCGGCTCGTCACTCTGCGGGGTTCCCGTGGCCACGACCTTGCCGCGATACTCCTTGGGGACGACCAGCTTGAGATCGAAGTCGGCGTAGTCGGAGTAGAACTCGACCAGCATGCGATACGGCAGGCAGTTCCACTGCCAACTGCCCTCGAGCTTCTCGAAGACTCCCAGCTTGGGGTACCACTGCGCGGCGTGGACGTAGCCCTCCGAGCCCCAGCCGTTGCGGCGATAAGCCGGCGCGAGCCGCGCCTGAAACTCGAGCAGCACGGTGACGCTCTCGCCCGGGGCCACCGGCTTCGGCAGCTCAACGCGGAACACCGTGCGGTCCATCGGCGCCTTCGCCTGCGGCACCCACTCCCAGCGCAGGCTAAGCGGCAGGCCGTCCTCGCCGCGCAGCGAATCGCCGGCCAGATCGAGCAGCGCCAGCCCCTCAATGTCGGTGTTGCTGTACTCGCGGGGCAGGCGCCCCCCGCTGTACTGGTACTGATGGGCCTCCTTGAGCCAGACTGAGTCGCGCCCGGAGAAGGCGTTGTTGTAGACGTGCCAGAGCAGCTCGCTGGTCGGCGCCTCGGTCTGATTGCGCCAGGTCACGCGCATGACGCCATCGATGACCTTGCCCTCGTCGAGCAGCTGGCACTCGAGTTCGTAGTCGATCGTCTTCGGGCTGGTCTCCGGCAGCTGAGCGGCCGCCGGCGCAGCCAGGAGGCTCAAAAGCACACTCGAAGCCCAGCCGGTCAGCCCAAGCGGGAACCGGGGAAGCATGGGCTCATCCTACCGCAGGTCGCGGGAGGATTCCGAGTCTGACCCCCTTGAGTGGGCTCATTGCTGTGCCATCCGCAGCGGCCAGCGCCATCTCAGGACCTCCTTGAGCTGCCACCGCTGATCACAGACCCCGGCCGACTGGGC
>PAHY01000025.1 GCA_002705055.1 Planctomycetota bacterium | reverse complement strand
GGACCGCTATCTCTCGACGGTCCGCCTCGCTCGCGAAGTCGCGCTGTCCACCGAGCTGCGGCGCGCCGGGGTGGCCACGCCCGAAGTGCTGCTGGCGCTCGGCGAGCGCCGCGCGGGCTGGGTGCGGCAGCATCTGGTGACCGAGGAAGTGGTGGGGGCCAGCACCGTCTTCGAGGCCCGCGACGACGAGGCCGCCCTGGCCGCGGCCGATGCCCTGCTGGAGCAGGTCTTCGAACTCGGCTTGTGGGCCACCGATCTGCATCCGGCCAATCTGCTGTGGCAGCCCGATCCGCAGCACGCCCAAGGGGGGCGCTGCTGGATCATCGACCTGGCCGGCGCGGCGATGCGCCTGGGCCCGCTCCGTCCGCAGGAGCGCGCGGCCCGCCGCGCCCGCTTCGCCCGCTACTTTCAGAAGCACGCCGGCAGCGTCCCGGCCCGCTTCCAGGCCTGAGGGCTGCGGCGCGGGTCCTTCCGCCGCCGCGCGACTAGAATCTGCGCCGTGGAGCTGCGCTTCTACAACTCGTACTCGCGTCAGATCGAGGACTTCCGGCCGATCGAGCCGGGCAAGGTGCGCATGTACCACTGTGGGCCGACGGTCTATCAGCGGCCGCACATCGGCAACTACCGCGCCTTCCTGTTCGCGGATCTGCTCCGGCGCGTCTTCGAGGCCTACGGCTTCGAGGTCCAGCAGGTCATGAACCTGACCGACGTCGGCCACCTGCTGAACGACGCCGACGAGGGCGAGGACAAGCTCGAGGCGCAGGCCCGCAAGGATCAGGTCGACCCCTGGCAGATCGTCGAGACGGTCTCGCAGCAGTTCTTCGCCGACCTCGACGCGCTGGGGGTCCGCCCGGCGCACCATTACCCGCGCGCCAGCGATCACATCCCCGAGATGGTCACGATCATCGAGGCGCTGATCGAGAAGGGGCATGCGTATCGCGTCGGCGACAACGTCTACTTCGACGTGTCGACCTTCCCGCGCTACGGGCAGCTGTCCGGCAACAAGGTCGAGGAGCTCGAAGCCGGCGCGCGCCTCGAGATCAACGAAGAGAAGCGCCACCCGGCCGACTTTGCGCTGTGGAAGAGCGACCCGAAGCACATCATGAAGTGGGCGACGGTGTTCGGCGAGCACGGCTTCCCGGGCTGGCACATCGAGTGCTCGGCCATGGCCGAGAAGTACCTCGGCAAGCACTTCGACATCCACACCGGCGGCGAGGACAACGTCTTCCCGCACCACGAGTGCGAGATCGCCCAAAGCGAGGCGGCGAACGAGCAGACCTTCGTCAACCTGTGGATGCACACCCGCTTCCTGCAGGTGGACGGCGGCAAGATGTCCAAGTCGCTGGGCAACGTGTACTCGCTCGATGATCTGGCCGAGCGCGGCTATTCGGCCTGGGACTACCGCTTCCTGGTGCTGCGCGGCCACTACCGCACCCAGGTCAACTTCACCTGGGAGATCCTGCGCAGCGCCAAGGAATCACGCGCCAAGCTGGCCGACTGGCGCTCCCGGCTGCAGGCGGCGATGCGCGGCGGCGCCGCCGATTCCCCGGCCTCGATTGGCGCCGTCACCACGGCGCGTCAGGCCTTCGACGCCGCGATCGCCGACGACCTCAACACCCCCGAGGCCGTCGCCGCGCTGTTCACCCTGCGCAACGAGCTGGTTCACGCCGGCGAGACCGGCACCGGCACCTCCGAGGCCGCGTTGGCGCTGCTCGACCACGCCGACGCTGTGCTCGGCCTCTTCGAGCCGACGGCCGATGCCAGCGAGGACCCGAACGCCCTCAGCGACGCCCAGGTCGAAGCCCTGATCGCCGAGCGCGCCGAAGTCCGCGCCGCCAAGAACTGGGCCCGCGCCGACGAAATCCGCGACGCCCTCCAGGCCGCCGGCATCGTGCTCGAGGACACCGCCTCGGGCGTGCACTGGCACCGGTCATGACGCTATCAAAACGAGTTGCCGTTGAATCGTGGGCCGAGGGCGTCAGTTGGATGGAAAAACTCTCTGAATCCTCGGTATTCCGCGGGCAGTGTAATTCGTGCTGGCCTGTAGAGAGCAGGTTATTTCGCCACTATCAATCCAAGGTGAACGTCGGCGATGAGGCGCAGGTGAACAGGGGAATCGCACAGGAGACTCAAGTTAGGCTGGAGGCACTGGAGGAGGTGTTCTTCAAGATCGTAGTGGATCGCAACTTGGTTTCAGGTGAGTCCCCATTTCCTCGTTCGAATACTCTTGCTTGGGCCCAACACTACGGCGCGCCAACGCGCCTAATTGATGTCTCTAGTGATTGGCGAGTTGCGGCATTTTTTGGCGCGGACGACAAGCGCAAAGAGAGCCTGAAGAATGGGTGGACAGTATGGGCCTTCAAGACTGAGTACAGCGAACGACTGCTCGGTCAGCTAGATGGAGACTGGACGGCCGAGTCCGCCTTGGAAGCACTTTTGGAGCCGACAAAGTCCGAACTCGACCTGTTTATTGAGACTCAAAACCGAAATGGCTACTTGGTTGTCAATCCGCCCAATCCGGATGACCGGCGTGAGGCTCAATCCGGATTGTTCGTCGCGCAAGCGAATCCGTGGGGTGATTTTTCGAGCGCAGTGGACGAGGCACGGGTGTGGCTCGCAAACGTACTAGAGTTGTCAGTACTCGAGTTGCTCAATCGCGTTGAGCATGCGCCCGCAGTGCGGATCGACTTCCCATCTTCGGCAAGGCGTGAGGCACTGGACTGGTTGGCGAAAGTAGGAATCTCAAACGAGACTCTATTCCCTGGAGAAGACGATGAAGTTGCCAAGAACGCATTCTTGAGTGCTTGGAACGAGCATCGCGAGGGGCAGACCTAGATCGACTGATCAGGCCTCATCCGCTTGCGCACTTTCTTGGGGATGCGCGGGCGGCGGGCCTCGTCGGAGGGGCGCGGGTCTTCGAGCGGCTCGGGCGGGTGTGCGGCCCAGTGGGCGTACTCGGCGGCGCGGCCTTCGACCTGGCCGGCGAGCCGCTCGAACCAGTCGTGGCGGATGGCGCGGCGCTCTTCCTCGCTCATCGCGCCGACCAGCGCGGGCTCGGCGTCGAAGCAGCGCTGCAGCACCAGCGCGGTGGCCACGCTGAGGTTGAAGGACTCGGTGAAGCCGTGCATCGGCAGATAGAGCCGACGGTCCGCGGCGGCCAGCATCTCGGGGCTGACCCCGTCGGCCTCGCGGCCGACCACGATCGCGATCTTCTCGGGGAAGGGGCGCAGATCATCGCCGCTGGTTAGCTCGACTGCGCCGGAGCTCAAGTCCGTGGCCCAGATCGCGTAGCCGCCTTCCTGCAGCGCCGCGATGCACTCTTCGATGGTGTCAAAGCGATGCTGACTCAGCCAGTGATGGCTGCCTTTGGTGACCGATTTGGACACGCGCCGCCGGCCATCCGGGTGCTTGACCACCCAGATGTGCTGCACGCCGAAGCTCTCGGCGGTGCGCAGCACCGCCTGCACGTTGTGATCATCCCAGGGGCGTTCGAGGACCAGGACCAGTCGAGACGTCCGGCGCCGCAGCACCGCTTCCGCGCGGCGCAGACGACGCGGGGCCTCGCGCTCACTCATCCTCGTCGCTGGGAGGGGTCTCTCCGTCCGGGCCGGTGGCCTCGTGCGGCAGCACATCGCGCAGGATCGATTCGATGCGATCCGCCTGCTCGAGGCGCTCGTCAAAGATGAAGACCAGCTGCGGGGCGGAGCGCAGCTGAATATCCTGCGCGACCTCGGTGCGCAGGAAGCCGTGGGCATGCTTGAGCAAGGCCTCGGTCTTGGCCCGCGCGGAGCGCTCCAGCGCCGACCAGTACACCTTGCACACCGTCAGGTCGGCGTTGATGTCGACCTCGGTGATGGTGATGAAGGAGGACCGCGGATCCTTCATTTCGTACAGCAGCAGCTGCGCCAGCTTCGCCTGGATGCGGCGCGCGATCTGCTTGCGGCGGCGTTCGTTGGCCATCGATTCGGAAGGCGGGGGCCCGCAGGCCCCCGCATCGCAGGCTTAGTCCTGGTCGGCGGCCGCGCCGGCCTGGACTTCCTCGAGGGTACGGGCCTTCTCGATGACCTCGATGATCTCGAGCTCGTCGCCGGCCTTGATGTCCTCGTAGTTCTCGATCTTCAGACCGCACTCGTCGCCGGCGTTGACTTCGCGGACGTCGTCCTTGAAGCGGCGCAGCGAAGCGAGCGGAGCGGTGTAGATCGGCTTGCCGTCGCGGATCAGGCGCACCTTGCAGTTGCGCTTGATGAAGCCCGTCTCGACCTTGACACCGGCGATGGTGCCGAAGCGCGAAGAGCGGAAGACTTCCAGCACGACTGCGTGGCCGCAGACCTCTTCGATCGTGTCCGGGGCGAGCAGACCTTCGATGGCTTTCTCGATGTCCTCGACCAGATCGTAGATGACCTCGTAGCGGCGAATCTCGACGCCTTCCTTTTCGGCGGTGCGCTTGGCTTTGCCGTCCGGGGCGACGTGGAAGGCCACGACGATGCCTTCGGCGGTCTGCGCCAGCATGACATCGGTCTCGGAGACGCCACCGACCCCGCTGTGCACGATGTCGATGATGACCTCGTCGGTGGTCATCTGTTCGAGAGTCTGCTTGAGCACCTCGAGCGAACCCTGAACGTCGGCTTTGACGACCAGACGCACGCGCTTGGCCTGACTCTCGTCGATCTTCTCGAAGATGTTCGACATCGACACCTTCGACTTGTTGGCCCGTTCGAGCTCGGTCTTGTGGAGGATGCGCTTATCGGAGACCGCCTTGGCCGCCTTGGCATCCTTGACCACGTAGAACTTCTCGCCGACCGGCGGCAGCTCCTCGAGGCCCGAGATCTCGACCGGGGTCGAGGGGCCGGCTTCCTTGATCGCCTTGCCGTTGTGGTCGAACATCAGGCGGACCTTGCCGTAGGTGTGGCCGGCCAGCACGACGTCCTTGGTCTTGAGCGTGCCGTCCTGCACGAGCACCGTGACCATCTTGCCGCGGCCCTGTTCGAGCGAGGCTTCCATGACCGTGCCCATGGCCTCGCCTTTGGCGTGGGCCTTGAGGTCGAGCAGTTCGGCTTCGAGCATGACGCGCTCCAAGAGCGCGTCGATGCCTTGCTTGCGCAGCGCCGAGACTTCGACCACGCCGGTCGAACCGCCCCAGTCTTCCGGCTGGAGATCGATCTTGGCCAGCTCGGCCTTGACCGACTCGGGGTTGGCGCCCGGTGCGTCGATCTTGTTGATCGCCACGATGATCGGGGTGCCGGCAGCCTTGGCGTGCGCGGCGGCCTCTTCCGTCTGGGGCATCACCCCGTCGTCGGCGGCCACCACCAGGATGCAGATGTCGGTGGTGTGAGCACCGCGGGCGCGCATGGCCGTGAAGGCCTCGTGACCCGGGGTGTCCAGGATCGTCACCGACTGCTTCGAGGGCAGCTCGGCCTTGTAGGCGCCGATGTGCTGCGTGATGCCGCCCGACTCCTTGCCCGCCAGGCGGGTCTCGCGGATGGCGTCGACGAGGGTGGTCTTGCCGTGGTCGACGTGGCCGAGGAAGGCAATGACCGGATCGCGCGGCTTGAGGGTCGAATCATCGACCGCCTTGCGCGAGGCCATGATGTCGGCCATCAGCTCGGCTTCGATGTCGGCCTCTTCGCGGTACTGGACGTTGATGTCCAGCTCGTCGGCGAGCAGCTCGACGGTGTCGGCGTCGATGGTGGCGTTGGCCGTGGCCATCACACCGAGACGCATCAGCTTGCGCACGATGTCGTTCATCGGCACGCCAGTCGCGGTGGAGAAGGCCTTGACGTTGACCGGCGAATCGAGGACGACGTCCTTCTTCCGGGCAACGGTGTTGATCTTCTTCGGGCCGACCTTGCCCTGGCGACGCGCGCGGAGCTTCTCGCGCTCGCGCTGACGCTGGTCGCGGCGGTTCGAGGCCACGCGGTCGCGGATATCCGAGAAGGTCGAGGAACGACGCTTCTCCTGATGCTGCGACTTGATCAGACCCAGCGCGGCCAGGTCGATCTTGCCCACCTTGTTGGCGCCGCGCTTCGGCTTGGGCCGCGGCGTGGGGGTGGGGGTGCCTTCGGCGGCCTCGGGCTTCTTGGCGGCGGGCTTGGCCGCGGCCGGCTTGGGCTGAGGCGGGGCCTCTTCCGCAGCGGGGGCAGCCGGAGCCTCGTCCGCGGGCTGCTCCTCTTCCGGCTTCGTCTCGCTGGCCGCCTCGGGCTGGGCGACCGGAGCCTCCGGTTCGGCGACGGCTTGAGGCTCTTCCTCGACGACCGGCGGCTCGGAAGCGGGGGGCTCTTCCTGGGCAACCGGCTCTTCGGGAGCGGCTTCGGCGACCGGCTCTGCCGGCTCTTCCGCTGCCGGCTCGGGCTCGGCCGGCGCCTCGCTGGGGTGCTCGGCGACCTCCTCCTGCGGCGTCGGCTCCGGTTCGGGCTCGGGTGCGGCCTCGGCGGGTGCCTCTTCCTCTTCGGTGGCACCGCTCGTTTGCACCATGGCCTGCAGATCTGCAAAGGACAAGGTGGGGGCCGTTCCGCCGGCGGCGGAATCTTCCTTCTTCTTCTTCGCCTTCTTGGCGGCTGGGGCGGACTCCTCGGTCTTCAGCAAGCCGCCCTTGATGAGGCGCTCTTCGATCACGGGCACGTCCCATTCCTCGACGGAGGCTTGGTACGAGCTGACCGGGAAGCCGATGTTGCGCAGGATGTCGACGAATTCCGCCGACTTGTAGCCGTACTTCTTAGCGAGCGTGAAGACCTTGACTTTGCTCAAAGCTTAGTTCTCCTCCGGGCCGGCGACTTCCGACGACGCTTCTTCCGCGGCAGGCGCTTCGGCCTCGCCGCCCTCGTCGTCGTACTGCCCTTCCGCGAGCAGTTCCGCTTCGTATTCGGCCGGGGTCTTGATCTCGATGTCCCAGCTGACGATGTCCGAAGCGAGTCGAACGTTGCGGCCGCCTACGCCGATGGCGAGCGGCTTTTGTTCTTCGCTGACGAGCACAAACACAGACTGCGTGTCCTCGTCGGGGAAGATGTGCTCCAGCGCGATGTCCTTGGCGGGCTTCAGCGCATTCTGCACGAGTTCCTCGAGCGATTCGCTCCAGGCGATGATGTCGATCTTTTCCTGACCGAGCTCATCGTTGATGTTGCGGATGCGCGTGCCGCGCACGCCCAGGCAACTGCCGATGGCATCGACGCGGGGATCCATCGAGTAGACCGCGACCTTCGAGCGATAGCCAGGATCGCGGGCGACGCGCATGACGCGCACCGTGCCTTCCTGGATCTCGGGGATCTCGACCTCGAACAGCTTCTGCACGAAGTCCGGGTCGCGACGCGAGGCGATGATCACGACCCGCGAGCCTTCCTTGCGCACTTCCTTGATCAGCACGCGCAGCCGATCGCCGACGTGCAGGCGCTCGGACAGAATGCGCTCCGAACGGGGCAGCAGCGCCTCGTTCTTGCCGTTGAGGGTCAGGATGATGTTCGGACCCTCGATCTTGTGCACCACGGCGCCGACCACCGCGCCGACTTCGTGCTCGTACTCGTCGTAGACGCGATCGCGCTCGGCCTCGCGGATCTTCTGCATGAAGACCTGCTTGGTGGTTTGCGCAGCGATGCGGCCCAGCTCTTCGGCGGAGGGGAATGCCACCTCGCCGTTGGGCATGACCAGCGAGATCTGACCGTTCTTGCGGTTGATGGTGACCTCGAAGCCATCTTCGACGCCCATCCGCTTACGAGTCGCCATGCTCAGCGCCTCTTCGAGCGCACGGAACAGAATCTCCCGGTCCACCTGCCTTTCGCGGTGGATCGCATCGATCAGACGCAGGACGTCTTCCTTTTGCATGGTTTTAGGTAAGTGTTTGGCCAGAAGGGGCTTGCGGGAATTCGCGGCGGTTGCCGCCGGGAAATCAGGCTAAAAAAAGAAGGTGCGCAGTCTCCTGCACACCGACTTCACGGCTTGCCGTGATGGATCGGATCTCCTGGCGGGGGACCGCCTGGATCGCCCCATGAATCGTCCGAAGTCGATTCGGAGGGGCCTATGATACCAGCCTCCCGGATGCCGTCCATGCGCGATCGGGTCTCGGGAGCTCTTTCCTCGCGCTTTTTCGCCCGATGACAGCATCCTCCGCGCCCGAACCCGGGTCGCCGGGCAGCCCTCCGGCCGCCGAGGCCCGCTTCCAGCTCAACGGCAGCCCGCGGGCCTGGCGTCCCCAGCTCAGCGTCGCCGCGCTGCTCGAAGAGCTCGATGCGACCGGTCCCGGGGTGGCGGTCGAGCGCAACGAACGCGTCCTTCGGCGCGCCGATCACCCAAATACGCTGGTCGAGCCAGGAGATCGCATTGAAGTGGTCCGCCTGGTCGGCGGCGGCTGAGACCTCGTGAATTCTGCCGACTCCGCTTCTGCCCCGCTCCAATTGGGGGCCTACTCGCTTGGATCCCGCCTGATCCTGGGCACCGGCAAGTACGCCGATTACCCCACGATGGCCGCCGCGCTCGAGGCATCCGGCACCGATTGCGTCACCGTGGCCGTGCGGCGGATTCCAGCCGATGAACCGGCCGGAGAGGGCCTGCTCGACTATCTCGACCGCGATCGGTACACCCTGCTGCCCAATACGGCCGGCTGTTTCGACGCCGAATCCGCGGTGCGCACCTGCCTGCTGGCGCGCGAGATGCTCGAGACCGATCTGGTTAAGCTCGAGGTCCTGGGCGACACCAAGACCTTGCTTCCGGATCCGGTCGACACGCTGCGCGCGCTGGATCAGCTCGTCGCCGAGGGCTTCACGGTGCTGGTCTACACCAGCGATGACGTGCGGCTGGCGAAGCGGCTGGAAGAGGCCGGCGCCGCCGCGGTCATGCCCTTGGGCAGCCCGATCGGCAGCGGCCAGGGGATCCTCAACCCGCTCAACGTGCGCCTGATCGTCGAGCAGGCCGAAGTGCCGATCCTGCTGGATGCCGGGGTCGGTCAGGCCAGCGACGTCGCGGTGGCCATGGAGCTCGGCGCGGATGGCGTGCTGCTGAACACCGCCGTCGCGCAAGCGCAGGATCCGGTGCGCATGGCGCGCGCCGTCCGCCTCGCCTGCGAGGCCGGGCGCGAGAGCTACCTCGCCGGTCGCATGGCGAAGCGGCTCTATGCTTCGGCCAGTTCCCCGATGCAGGGACTGATCGCCGGGCAGTCCGCGGTCTCTCCGTAGCCCAGCGATGCTGATCTGGCTCTTCTTCCTGGTGGCGATGCTGCCCTTCGTGGCGGTGGCCGGCCTGGCTGCGCTGGCCGCCTTCTCGGTGCTGTACCTGAACGGCGTCGCTCCGGACCGCTTCGAGTCCGAGGACCTACGCCGGCAGCGGGGGCCGGTGCTGCCTTCCACTCGCATCGGCGCGATCGAACTGCTGCTCGGTTTCCTGGTCATGCTCTTCGTGCCGATCGGGCTGCTGAAGCTGGGCCTGGTCGAGATCACGGCGGCCCCGGGATCGCCCGAGCGGCTCGCGGTCCAGGGCTTGGGCCTAGTCGCGGCGCTGGTCTTCCTCGTCGGCGTGGATCGCCTGCGCGGCGGCCGCGGCATGCTGCCCTGGGGCGGCGGCAAGATCTCGCGGCCCGTCTTCGCCTTCTTCGCGATGCTGCCGATGATGGCGCTGGTTGCGATCTGGAACCGGCATCTAGTCGAAGGGCTGCTGGGCGGACTGATTCCGGGTGAACTGGTCGAGGGAATGCATGAACTCCAAGGTGGCGCCTTCTGGATGTCCCTGTCGATCGCCCTGCTGATCGGCCCGGCGCTCGAAGAGCTGCTGTTCCGTGGGGCGGTCTTCGCCGCGGCCGCGCGCATGGCGCAGGCCGGCGATCGTTCGCCGTTCTTCGTCGCGGTGGTCTTCCCCGCCGTGCTGTTCGCGGTCGTCCACCCGCCGGCCGCCTGGATTCCCATCCTGTTCCTGGGACTCGCGCTGGGTTGCGTGCGCCTTCATGGCCACGGCATCCGTGACTGCATCATTCTGCACGCGGCCTACAACTTCGTCGCCTTCCTGCTGACTTACCCGGCAAGCTGACATGACTGACTCCGATGCTTTTCCGATGCCCCGCGCCGGCCTGATGCGCCGCGTCCCGGGTGGTGCCTACGTTGCCAAGAACGCGATCGTCACCGGCGACGTCACTCTGGCCGAGGACGTCAGCATCTGGTTCGGCGTGACCATCCGCGGGGATGACGCGCCCATCTCGATCGGGCCGCGCACCAATGTGCAGGACAACTCGGTGATCCACTGTGACACGGATGCGCCGCAGCGCATCGGTGCCGACTGCACCATCGGCCACGGCGCCATTCTGCACGGGGTCGAGATGGGGGACGGCGTGCTCGTCGGCATGGGGGCGACCATCCTGGGCGGCGCCAAGATCGGCGAGGGCGCGGTCATCGCGGCCGGCGCGCTAGTCAAGGAGAACGCCGAGGTGCCGCCGCACACGCTGATGGCCGGGGTGCCGGCGCGCGCGGTGCGCGAGATCAGCGAGAAGGAGCGCGCCTTCATGGCGCACTCGATTCCGCACTACGTCGAGACCGCGCGCAGCTATCTCGACGAAGGCGAAGCCTGATCAGTCCTGAATCCGGCGCTTGTGGAACTGCTCGAGCAGTCCGCGATAGCGCAGGGGCAGGTCTTCCGCCTGGGCGTTCTGCAGGGTCTGCTGCAGACGCGGCGGCAGGTGGCCCCAGGAACCGCCACCGCTGCCCGGGGCCAGGAAGATCGGCGGCGCATCGGGGGGGAGATCCCCGGGCGCGGGCTCGGTGGCTTCGCGGTTGCCCTCGACGTCGTTGGGGTTGGGCTCGTCGTCCGGTGACTGGTCCTGATTCTGGTCCCGATCACCGTTCTGCTGCTGGTCCTGCTGCTGCTGCTGTTGCTGTTGGTTCTGCTGCTGCTGTTGTTGCTGCTGCTGTTGCTGTTGCTGTTCATCTGATTCGGGCAGCATCTCGAGCAGCTTCTCCAGATCCGCGACCAGCTGCTGCGACTCGGCGAGGCCGGCAGCGAGCTTGTCCTGCAGCGCGGTCGCGCCGTCCTCTTCGGTGGCGCCCGCGAGCAGATCATCCGCCGAGCTGCGCGCCTCGGTCCAGGCGCGATCGACGCGCACGAAGGTCTCCCGCACCGCTTCGATCGCGGCCATGACGTCTTCGGTGCTGACGCCGGGATCCTGCAGTTCAGGCTCCTGCTCCGGTTGCTGCTCCGGTTGCTGCTCCGGTTGCTGCTCCGGCTGCGCCGGCTGTTCGGGCTCGGGTTCCTGCGCCCAGGCCGGAGTCGCGAGCATCAGAAGAACCATCCAGATCGACAGGCGCATCAGATTTCCTCTCCGGTCTCCTCGCTGGGCTGCAGCCGTTCGAGGATGTTCTCAAACAGGGTGCGGAGTCGCTTCTGACGTTCGACCACGGCCTCCAGCTCGGCGAGGTCGTCCTCATCGAGCTCGACGCCGGCTTCCGCCAGCAGTTCGCGGCGCCGCTGCAGCGATTCCATGCGCTCGAGCAGGTCTGCCTGCAACTGCTTCAGCAGCTGAATCTCGGCCGCGACGCTGACCAGCGGCGAAGGCTCGTTCGGCGGCTCCTGCTGCTCGCCTTCCTGCTGCCCCGGGTCCATCTGCTGCTCACCGCCTTCGGGCTCATTGAGCTTCTTGCGCAGGCGCTCGGCCTCGGTGCGGATCGCGTCGATCAGACGGGTCCAGTCGCGCTGGATGCGGACGCCCATCTCGACGGCGGGTGCATCCGCCCGGTAACGCGGCGGGCCGACCCGCTTGGCCAGCAGCTGATGATCATCCACCAACCCGCGCAGCAGGAAGGGGAAGGTGTCCGCGCCGGCTTCGCGAATCTCGAACAGCAGCGCATCCGCTTCTTCGGCGATCGCGCGTTCTTCGGTCGACCAGGTGCGCAGATCCACCCGCGCGCTGCGCGGCACGCGGCTGGCGCCTTCCAGGGATCCGACCAGCCCGCCCAGGCCGTCCATCACGCGCTCGTGGCGCGCGAGCAGCTCTTCGGACTTTTCCAGCACGTTGATCAGCGTCTCGAGCTCGTCCACGCCCTCGAGGCGCTCGGCCTCTTCGGCGGCTTCGTCGGCCGCGCGTTCCAGCTCTTCCTCGGCGCGTCGCTGCGCGTCCTCGGCCCGTTCCAGCTGCTCCTGACGCTGCTGGGGGCTTTGCGGCTGGCGCGGCGTATTGCGCGACTGCTGCTGCTGATCCTGCTGTTCTCCGGGCTGGCGCTCGTTCTGCTCACCCGGCTGTCGTTCCGACTGCTCTCCGGATTGGCGCTCGGACTGTTCGCCCGGCTGCCGTTCCGATTGCTTGCCCGGCTGATTCTCGGGCTGCTCGCCCGGTTGAGCTTCGGAAGACTCTTCTCCGGGTCGACGTTCGCCTTCTTCGCCCGGTTGACGTTCACCTTCTTCACCTGGCTGCCGCTCGCCCTCTTCGCCGGGCTGACTCTCCGCCTGTTCGCCCGGCTGGCCCGACTCCGGCGCCTCGGCGCTGTCGCCACGCTCGCCCTCTTGGGCCTCGCGCCGTTCCCGCTCGGCCTGGGTCTCACCATTCAGTTCCGACTCCGCGCGCTCGCCTTCGTCGGCGGCGCGTTCGACTTCGTCCTGGCCGGCGTTGCTGCCTTCCGACTCGGCGGCGGCACGAATCTCTTCGTTGAGCTCCGCCTGCTCGCGAGCCAGCTGCTGACGCGCCGCCTCGTCGATCTCGCCGGTCTCGGCTTCGCGTTCCTGCAGCGCCTCGGTGCGCGCACGCAGCTCGGCCTGGCGCTGGGCCAGATCACGCAGTGCCGCCTCGCGCTCGCGCGCCGCCTGCATCAGGTTCTGGACCTGCTCGCGGCGCTCGGTCTCGAGCAGGAAATCGAGCAGCTCCTCCAGGAACAAAATCAGCTCAGCCTGACGCTCGAGGGCCGCGCCGGCGCGTAGCTCGGAGAGGTCCATCGCGACCTCTTCCAGCACCGAGGCGAGCGGCCGTTCCTGCGCGCCATCGATCAGCTTCTCGCGGGCTTTCGCCAGCAGCTGGGCCCGGGACTCCTCGCCCTCGGCGCGTTCCCGTTCTTCCAGCGTGAGCAGGATCTTCTCGAGTCGGCGGACCTGCTCGGCGAGCTGCTTCTGGTCGGTGGAGAGCCGGCCGAACTCGACCGGATCCTGGGCCGCGGCGGGGCTCGCGAAGAGCACCGGGGCCAGGCTGAGCAGCGCGAGGAGCGGCGGGCGCATCATTCCAACTTATCGGCCGGAGGCCTCCTGGGTACGCAGATACAGGTTGCGTTGTCGGTCGAGCAGGCCGCGCAACAGGTCCACAGCGGACTGGAAGTCCTCCCAGGCGAGCAAATCTTCCAGAACGGCCTCGAGGGCCGTCTTCAGCTCTTCGGCCGCGGGGACCGGGTCTTCCATGGCCAAAGTGGCCTCCCGCAGCCGCATCGCCGGGCCTTCGCCGGCGCTGTCCAGCTTGCGCGCCAGATCGAGCAGCAGCGCGGCGCGGTCCAGCAGCGGGGGGACGCCCGGGGCGCCGAGGGCCTGCAGCGTGGCTCCGGCCCCCGGGGCGCCGCCCTGGACCAGATCCATGGCGATCGGTTCGACCGCGCCCGAGCCGCGATCCAGACCGGCGAAGATCCGTTCGAGCAGCGCCTGTTCCAGCTCCAGAGTGAGCCCCTCGATCTCGCGATCCACCCGCCGCGCCATCGGCGCCAGCTGCGATCCCGCGCTGCCATCGAGGATGGGCTCGAGGCGCTGGATCAGGTCTTCGACGCGCTCGCGGGTGCGCACCATGCGCTCGCCCAGGCGTTCTTCAAAGGAGGACTCGGAGAGCACCTCGATCCAGGGCGTGCGCGCCTCGCCGGTCTGCGGCAGCGGCACCGCGCGGTCGAGGCCCTGCGCCACAAAGCGCGTGCGGAAGTCGGCGCCGAAGCCCTCGGCCGAAGGCAGCGGGGCGACGCGTCGCTCGATGTGCAGCACGCGCAGGCGATCGCCGTTCATGGCCACCGGCGTCGTTTCCTCGGTGCCCTCCTCCGTCATGCTCAGCTCGGCGAGGCCGTAGTCATCGCTGGCTTCCAGGACCAGCGGGATGCCGCCGCCGAAGGTCGTCGTCCAGCGCCCGGCCGGGAACAGGAAACGCAGGCTGGGTTTGGAGTCGGGTTCGGCCTGCCAGCGCAGCACAGCAGCCTGCGCGTTGCGGAAGCCGTCTCGGCCGACCAGTTCGAACGCGTACTCGCCGGACTTCTCGGCGAGCACTTCAAAGCGATAGCCATCCTCGCTGGCTTCGAGCGCCTCGCGCGTGCCGTCCAGGGCGCGCAGCTGGACCTCGGCGGCAGGCAGATCGGTCTGGAACTGCACGCTCAGCCGGCTGCCCTGAGGCACGCGGTACTCCTTGGCGGCGGCTTCGTAAGCGGCCTCGCCGGTGTAGGCCGGCGGCGCAACTTGCACCAGCCAGTCGGTCAGCATCGGGGGATAGCCGGGCGCCAGCTGCAGCAGCGGCCAGCCGTCGTCATCATCGCCGCCGCGGAAGCGCCATTCCTCTTCGCGATCGAGGGCCGGCAGGCGCAGCACAAACTCACCATCGCCGAGCGCCTGCATCGAACGGCGGCCGCGCGGACCCTCGGCGGTCACCTGATCCGGGACTTCACCATCGGCGCGGACGCGCAGGGTCAGCGCCGTGCCCTGCGCGACCTGCAGACGGAAGATCTCGCTGGTGATCTCTTCCAACTCCAGTTCCTCGCCGCTCGCGTAGGGCGAGAGCAGGACCAGGGTGGTGGCCTTGGGCCACGGCGTGGTTCCGCCCAGCAGGCGGTCGAAGAAGATCCGCGCTTCGACGGGGCGCAGCCAGGCCAGCGCCAGCAGCACGAGGACGCAACCGGCGCCGCGCAGCACGCTGCGTCGCGCCTCGCCGCTGGGGGCGGTCGCTGCCAGGTCAATCTCGCTGAGGCGGGCCTCCGCCTGGGCCGCCGCGGCTTCCTTCAGTTCGGCCGATTCGCCGGGATGAATCCGGTCCACTTCCACTGCGGTCGCCAGCAGATCGCGCATGCCCGGATGCTGCCGTTCAAGCAGCGCCGCGAGGTCGCCCGGGCCGGGGCGTTCTCGGAGCGGGACCAGCAACGCGCGGAAGGCCACCTTGCCGACGCCATACACCGCCAGGGCGAGCAGCACGAGGCGGAACCAGACCGGCGGCTCGAACATCCGATCGAGCGCGAACAGCGCCAGCAGCAGTGCGCTTAGCGAAACCAGGACGCGCCCGGTGCCGTAGAGCAGCAACAGGCTGAGGAGCCGACGTTCGAAGCCGGCGAGCAGGCGGCGGATGCCCGGGAAGCGGCGGCGTTCGCTCAACGCTGGAAGATCGGCAGGTATTCCTTCGGGATCTGCAGGATCAGGCAGGCGGTCGCGGTGCCGTAGACCGAGCCCGGTCCGATGCGGTTCGGCCACGAGCCGTCTTCCCGCTGCATCTGCAGCAGCACGCCTTCGATCATGCGGAAGTAGTCGCGATATCGCTTGCCGCCCACGATGTGGTAGGCCTGCACCGCGTAGTAGTGGCCGTAGTAGAAGTAGTAGTGGCCGTCGTAGCGCAGCCCGTAGCTGCGCGAGAAGGTGTCGAGGCGACGGTCCAGCACCTGCATGCCGCGCTCGATGTCAGCGTCGGCATAGACGCCGGCCCCGTGCAGGATCGTGATGCCGGCGGCCGTGAGCGGCTCGGAGGCGCGCGAACGCGGCTCGGGCTGGTAGCGGAACATGCCCGGCTCCGAATAGGGCGAGAGGTACGCGTTCTCGTCCTCGCGCACGGCGCTGTCGCGCACGTACTTGACCGCTCGGTCAATCGTCTCGCGCGGCACCTGCACCCCGATGTTGCGCGCCGCGCGCAGGGCCATGACCTGGCAGGCCGCCACCGACATGTCGGCGTCCGCAACGTGCGGCTGGTAGCGCCAGCCGCCGTCCTTGTTCTGGCTGGCGACGATCAGGTCGACCGACTTCTGCAGCGCCTCGCGAACATCTTCGCGCTGGTTCATGCCGTAGACCTCGGCCAGGAACAGGGTCGCGAAAGCGTGCGAGTACATCCGCGTCTCATTCGCGGTGATGTACCCGTCGTGACGCACCTGCTTGAGGATGAAGTCGACCGACTTCTCGACCACCTCGGCGTAGGGGCCGCGCCCTGGCACGTGGCCGCCCGCCAGGAAGGCCATGCCGGCCAGCGCCGTCACGCCGACGTGCGAGGAGCTCTTATTCCAGACCCGGTAGCTGTCCTCAAGCTTGTAGCCGACGTCGCCGGGCCAGGAGCCGTCTTCGAGCTGATGCTCGGCGAGAAACTTCAGTCCCTTCTCGGCGGCGCGCAGGCCGGCGGCGGACAGCACCTGCTGTTCGGCCGCGGAAAGCTGCTGGGCAGGGCGCGCCGGCGCGGCGGCTTCCTGGGCAGCGGGTGCGAAGAAGAGAAGCAGAGTCGACAGCATTTACTTGCCCCCGAGTAGGTAGAGACGGGATTCGTGACGCAGCGCGGCAAAGCCGTCGCCGAGTACCGGTTGGATGCGCAGGCTGGAGTTGCCTGGGGCTTCGAGTTCGAGCCGATCCACCAACTCTCCTTTGGCGTTCACGAGCAGCAGAATCAAGCGCGGCGCAGCCGTGCGTGAGTTCAGCAGTTTGAGCGGAATCAGCCAGCCCCGGTCGTGGGCGACCGGCGCAGGCAGACGACCGACGAGGCGGTCGAAGGGAATGTCCTCGAGGGTGAGCTCCCAGGAGGCCACCGGGTCGCCCGACTCGGGCAGCCGCCATGCGCGGATCTGCACCGTGCCGTCCTCGGTGGGGTGGGTCGTCAGCAGACGATCGGTGGCGAAGTCCTCCCGTTCGCGCGAGTAGCTCTCGAGCTGCGGGAAGCGGACTTCTTCCGAGCCGAAGGGGAAGGTGCGTCCCTGCGCCTCTGCGGCGCCGTTCCAGAACAGCACCGGGCCGTCATCGCGGTTGGGGTCCGGCGCCAGCGGCGACTGCAGCCAGCCGAAGCCGGTGGGCGCGCGGAAGGTGCGCAGGTCGTGCTGCGGACGCTGCAGCAGCGCCTCCTCCTGGCCATCGCGCAGCACCCACAGCAGCTTCTGGCCGCGGCTGGAGTACGGCAGCACCAGCCCATCCGGCAGAGGGATGAGCCGTTCGAGTTCGTGCGTGCTGGGGCCGGTGATCAGGCCGGTGCGTTCCACCTCGCCGCGGGCGAACAGCGGCACCTGAAGCGCGATCTCCGAGCCATCCTGGAGCACCAGCAGGCGGTCGCCATTCCAGGCCAGAGTGTGGAAGCGGTCGTCGCGCAGCGGCAGCGGCAGCGAGAGCAGGCGGGTGGCGCTGCGCAGATCGCGGACCTCCAGTTCGAGGCCGCCGTCGCCGCGCGCGCACAGGAAGGCCAGCAGCTCGCCGAAGCGCAGCACGCTGCCGGACTCGACCTTGCCGGAGAGCTGGAACTCCTGGCGCTGGCCGTCGCGCAGCGGCAGCGACAGCCAGCGGTCGCCAACCAGCAGGGCGGCGCCGTCGCCGTGCACGAAGGACTGTCCGCGCAGGTCCGGCAGCGAGGAGCGGCTCTCGGCGAGACGGTGCGGCGAACCCTGGTACTGGTCATCGGCGCTGAGCTCGACCAGGTAGCAGTTGACGTCGGCTTGGGCCAGCACGATGAGGCGGCCCTCAAAGACGCCGAAGTCGATCAGTCGCGCGCGCCCGAGCTCGAGCTGGGCCAGGGTGTCGAGGCTCGCCGGCAGCGCCAGGTTGCCGCCGGCGCCGACCAGCAGCTCCATGGGCAGCAGCTCCGACAGCTCGGCGCGGTCCGCCTGCGGCCAGGCGTAGCCGCGCAGCCAGCTCGCGAGCCGCAGCGCCTGGGCGCGGTCGTCGCCGACCGCGCGGGCGCGATCCCGCAGCCATTCCCAGGCCGTCTGCGTCCCGGCGAAGCGCTGCATCAGGCTGTCGCTCGGCGGCTCGGCCTCAAAGGCGATCCGCGCGCGGCGTTCGACGCGCTCGGCCAGCTTCGGGTCGCGCAGCGCGCTTTGCACCTGCAGCCGCGCCCATTCGGCCAGGCTCAGATTGCCCTGGCGGAGGTTGTCGAGGCCGTCCTGCATCAGCAGGCGCAGCAGCGCGTCGAGGTGCTCTTCGCTGCCGAAGTCGCGCTTGCCCGTCTGCAGCACGCGCGCCCGGGCGACCGCCAGTTCCTTGCGCTCGAGCGAGCCATCAAAACGCAGCACCCGGCGATTCGGATCGGCCTCGAGGATCGCCAGCACCTCGTCCATGGCGGGATGGGTCGGGTCAGTGCGTTCGAGCACGTCCAGCGACAGCTCGGCGGCGCGCACCCGGCGTGCCTCCGTGGTGCTGTTGAGCAGCGGCCGCAGCAGCGCGAGGGCTTCCTGACCCTGCCCCGCGACGAAGCTGCCGCGCGCGGCCACCATGGCCAGGCGCTCCTTCAGTTCCGGGGTGGGGGCAGAGTTCGCGAGATCGCGGGCGCGGTCGGCTACCTTGCGCGCCGTGACCGGATCCGAGAGATCGACGCTCTCGAGGTAGGGCAGCAGGCGCTCGACCGCTTCAGAATCCCAGTTGCTGCCGGCGAGGCTCTTCAGGATCGCATCCGGCGAGCTGAAGGCGGTGATTCCGCCAGGGCGAATGATGAAGGCCAGCCCGGGTGCGACCTGGAGTGGACCCAGCTCGAGCCCGCGGGTCCCGACGCCTTTCAGTCGCCCACGCGGGCGCAGCTGCTGTGCGTCGAGGATCTGCACGGTTCCCAGGCTGGGAGCGAGGATCTCGCCGCGGGCTAGCGCGCCGCCGTAGCGCGTGGGGGCGGTGCCATTGGGGGTGAACAGCTGCTCCGAGACGCGCAGCGATGCGCCGCTGCCGGGAAAGGGCAGGAAGGCCAGGTGCGTGCCGTGGAACCAGGCACCCTTGTCAGTGACACCGATCAGAGTGCGCAGCTCGCCGTAGCTGCGTGAGGCGTAGGGCCACTCGGCGAGCAGCGCGCCATCCTCCTGGCGCAGGACGAACGCAGCCTCGCTGTCGGCGGGTGCCAGCACGAGGCGATTCTTGCCTGCCGCCATCGGCGTATTCGCGAAGGTCTCGTCCCGCACCGACTCCATGCCGGTCTGGAAGGTGCGCACCGCCGAACGCGGGTAGCGGCGCGTCCAGACGGTGCGGCCGGTGTCGGCCTCGAGGCAGACCACCGCCCCCAGATTGGTCGAAAAGTAGACGTGGTCATCGTCCGCGACGGGCGGCTGCGAGGACAACTCGCGCAGAATGTTGCCGAACAGATTGGTCTCCTGCTGACCGCTGACCAGGAAGGTGCGCCAGAGCTTCTCGCCGGTGTACAGGTCGTAGGCCTGCATCGACAGATCGATGGTGCCGACGGCGTCGTAGAGCGGCAGGAACACGCGGCCGTGCGCGGCGGCGGGGGGCGCGCTGGTCAGACCGCGCGGTTCAGTGTCGCGGTTCTCCAGCCAAGCGGGCTCGGTGCGCCACAGCAGGCGTCCGGACTCGGCGTCGAAGGCATAGAGCCGGCGGGCAGGCAGCTTGCGCCGCACGTCGATCGAACGCCAGTTGTTGCGGCGCCGGTCGAAGGTGTCCTTGCGGCCGACCCCGAAGGCCTCGCGCAGGACGACCAGCAGCACGCCGTCTTCCAGCACCGGGATGGTGAGGAAGTCATCGCTCTCTCCGCCGGTGATCTCGTCGAACTCGCCCAGGCTGATCTGATCCCAGCCCGGAGGGCCTTCGAAGTTCCACAGCACATGGCCGTCACCGAGACGAATCGCCGCGACCTCGACGCCGTTGGTGACGAAGCCCACGCCCTCGGAGAAGACCATCCGATGGCCGCGCGCGGTCCGTGCGATCGACGGATCGGCGAAGTCGAAGCGCCAGATCGGGCGCAGGCCGCGCGCCTCGACGGTGGGCAGGCTGGGATCCTCGAGCGAATCGATCCAAGGCACCAGCAGCGGCTGCTCGCCTGGTTCGACCAGCGCCAGTCCGCGGTCCACGGCGAGGTCCTCGAGCGCTAGTGCGGCGCGTTCGCCGACCGGCGTGCCGACGTAGCGCGCCGCCAGACGCTGCAGCGCGATCGGATCGGGTGGAACCAGCGCTTCGGCGAGGTCCTGCTCGGCCGAGCGGGCCACGAAGTTGTTGCGCTGGCGCGCGGCTTCGGCGTCGAGCTGATCGAGCAGCTCGCGGGCCACCACGCTGGCGCCGACCAACAGATCCCCGTCGGAGCCGGATTCGACCAGCGAGGACGCGGGGGCCTCGAGCACCTGCTGCAGGATCGCGACGGCGGCGTCGGCCTTGCCCTGCTCCAGGAAGTCGCGCGCGGTGGCGAGCTCGTCCTGCAGCTTGCGGTCCAGCGGGACCGTGACCCCTTGGCGCTGATCGAGCCCCGGCCGTTGCGGAGCGGCGACAGCGAGCAGAACGCACGTAGCGAGAGCAGCGATCAAGACAGGTTCTGACGTTTGCGCAGCAGCCACTCCGCCGCTGCGAGCACGAGGAAGAGCAAGAGGGGCAGACGACCGTCGAGTGGTCGGTCGTGACTGGCGATGAGCCGAGTCAAGCGTTCGCTGCCATCCAGCTGAGCGAACAACTTCGATGCGTCTGCCGCCTGAACCAGCGTACCACCTGTGGAGGCCGTCAATGCGGCCAGCGCGGCCTCGTCCTGGCTGGTTTCGCGCATCTCGCGCGAGGGCAGGCTGACGTTGAACCGGGCCGAGGCCAGGGCCTCGCCTTCGGGCGTATCCGACGCCGTCAGATACACCATGCCGGGGCCGAGCGTGCTGGCCCGGAAGCGCCCGCGGAAGGTGCCGATCTGATCGGGCACCGCGGCCAGAACCAGCGGCTCGTCTTGACCTTCGAGGAAGACGGGCACGCCTTCTTCGCGCTGCAGCGGCTGGTAGGCGTCATCACGCATCCGCGCCTCGACGGTGAGGAACTCGCCCAGCTCCACCTGCGTGCGATCGAGGTCGAGGCGGACGCGGCCCTGGGCACCCCGCAGGCGGGTGGTCGCCAGGTGACGCAGAGCCGAGCGCCAGAAGCGTGAGAGCTGCGATTCGCCGCCCGGGAAGCGCCAGCGCCAGGTCTCATCGGTGCCGATCCAGCCCACCCAGCCTTCCGGGGCGTAGGTGCTGGCGGCGATGACGTAGGGGCCGTTGGCGTTGCCCAACTCCGAGTGCACCAGCCAGGCCTGGGCGCCCGGGCGGACGCGCTCGACCGGCTGGAACCACCACAGCGGCGTGGCGGCTTCCCACATCGCCTGGTTGTCCTCGGGGTCGGCGGTGAGCAGCGTGACCGGGTGCGGGTTGTTCGCGACCGGCGGCAGCGCCTGGTACGGGGCGTCGCCGCGCGCCTGCTCGCGGCCCAGTTCCACCGGCAGCAGCGCTTCAATGCGAGTGCCGCGGTAGGCGTCGGGCGAGTGGCGGGGGCCCGCCAGCATCAGCAGCCCGCCGCCGCGTTCGACGAAGGTCGCCACCGCGTCGAGGAAGCGCTGTCCGTCGAGCGGATCGGGGCTGATCGCGCTGGGGTCGACGTCGCCGAGGATCACCAGGTCGAAGTTCTCGAGCAGGGTCTCGACCTCGGTGGGGCAGCGCCGCAGCGCCTGAATGCCCGGGGTCGATTCCTGCACGAAGTCGCGCGCGGCGCTGGCCAGCCAGCAGCTCAGTTCGATCTCGCGCTCGTAGCGGGTCTCGGTGCGCAGCAGGCGGTTCTTCAGGTAGCGATACTCCCAGCGCGGTTCGCCGTCGACGTAGAGCACCCGAATCTTGGCCGGCTTGACCTCGACCGGCAGCTCGACGCGGTTGTTGTCGAGCGCGAGCTCGCCATCGAGCGGCGCGACGCGCGCGTGCAGCGCGTACTGGCCCGGGCGTTCAAGCACCACGGCCATCCCGAACTGCACGCCGCTCGGATCCCATTCCGAGACCCGCACGCGCGCAAGTTCGGCGCCCGATTCATCGTGCAGGCTGACCACGGCCGGCGCCGGAAGCTGCTCGATGTTGCCGCGCAGGCGCAGCGTGAAGAGGGCCGAGTCACCGGCCAGGATCAGGTCCGGCACCTGCACCCGCTCGAGCACCAGGTCCGGCGCCGGGCGCGGATCGCCGAGGGCGATGACGTGCACGCGCGAGCCCTCGCGGGCGAAGCGACTGGCGACCTCATTCAGGCTGCTGCCCTGAGTCACGCGGCCATCCGTGACCAGCACCGTTTCGGGCAGGCGGCGGCCGCGATGTTCCGACAGGTAGCGCAGCAGCGCATCGCCCAGCGCCGTGACGCTGCCCTGGCCTTCGATCCCGCTGCCGTCGGCGGCGGTGGGGCTGAGCCGGTCCGAGAAACGGTAGGAGCTGAGCTGGTAGCGCTCTTCCAGCGCGGCGCGCTCGCGCGAGGCGGCGATCTCCTTCAGCACATCGAGGCGCGGACGGTCGCCGTCGCCATCGGCGCGCTGCAGCGAGGCCGAATCGTCGTAGAGGATCGCGAGCGGGGTCGGCTCGACCCGCGTCTCGTGTTCGCGCAGGAAGGGGCCGAGCAGCAGGAACAGCGCTACCGTCAGCAGCGCGACCCGCAGCAGCGCGAGGGTGCGACGCCAGGGGCGCGGCCGCGCTAGCCCGCGGTAGGCCAGGAAGGCCAGCGCCGCGATCGCTGGCATGACGACCAGCGCCAGCACCCAGCTAGGCAGCTCGTTGCGGAACTGCAGAGGGCCGCCGATCTCGGCGGTGGCGTTGGTTGTGTTCAGCGCAAGCAGGAAGAGCGAGTTCATCCGCGCCTCCGGTCGAGCAGAGTGGCCAGCAGGGTTTCGATGACCAGGCAGCCGGCCATCAGCGCGAACAGCAGCTGCGCGAGGCGCGCATCGCCCGCCTCGTTGTCCGTGCGCGTGGTGGCGGCTTCGTCGGGTCGAAGCAGCTCGCTGCCTTCCGGGAGCGCGAGGCGAATCGCTTCGCTGTCCGCAGGGGTCGGATCCGATTCGGCGGCGGGCACGTTGGCGGCGATCCGTTCGATGTGCCGACGCTCCAGGCCATCGCCTTCGAGCAGATCGGCCTCAATGGTCCAGAGGCCCGGGAGCAGGACCTCGGCGAGGGCCTGCAGGCGGGTGCGTCCGCCGCTGAGCGGCTCGGCGGGTTCGGCCGGCACGCTGCGACGGCCATCGGGCGCAAGCAGCGCGGCGGCGGCCGGCGCGCCCGGCAGCTCGACGGCGATCTCGTCGCCGATCTGAATCACATCCGGGTGACCTGCTCGCGGAGCCAGCGACTGCGCCAGATCGAGCAGGAAGGGCAGGGTGCCGCCGGGCACCTGGTCCATCAGGTTCCAGGCAGCGAGCGGAGCCGCCGTCAGCAGGGCGATGCGGCCGGCTTCGTGCTGCCAGCTGACCAGGGCGTCGCCGATCGCGGTCTCGCCGGCGTCTTCGGCGCCGGCAAAACGCAGGATGCGGGTGATCGCCGTGTTCTCGGCGGGCGTGCGGATCGGCCGGAAGGAAAGGTGCGGGACCTCGGTCAGCAGCGGACGCCAGCGCGGATCCAGGAACAGCTGCAGCGCCGGGTGGTCCTCGCGCAGGATGGCAAGCCGCGCGGTGTCGGTGCCCAGCTCGGCGGGACGCCCGAAGCGGAGGCCTTCGGGGGCGATGGCGCTCCACAGAGGATCCAGGTCCGTCTGCGTGGTCTGCGGTCCGGGCAGGATGCCCAAGCCGCCGCCGCGCGCCAGAAAGGCCTGCACCGCTTCGGCCGCGCTGCCGTCGAGCGGGCCGGGGTCGGCGAGGATCAGCAGGCCGATCCCGTCGAGGCGATTGCCGCGCAGTCGGCTGGGGTCTTCGGTCTCGACCACCAGCGGACCACTCGGGCCGAGGTCGAGATAACGGACCACCGCTTCGAAGATGCCGTCCGGGCGATCGGTCGGGGCGTTGCGTCCAACAACCAGCGTGGGCAGCGCTTCCGCCACCCGCAGGATGGCGTGCCGCGCGTCGTCATCGATCAGTTCGTCGCCTTCGAGCTGCAACGTGACGCCGCGCGGCCCGGAACGCGCCGGCTGCAGCAGGTGCTGGAACTCGACTTCGCCGGAATAACCCAGGTCCAGCGTCTCGGTGTGCACCGTATCGCCATCGAGCAGCAGGGTGGCGCGCACGCTGCGCGCCGGGCCGTAGCGGCGCACCACCGCGCGCACCTCAGAAGCGCCGCCCGCGGTGAGCTGGCTGGGGCTGAGCGTGAGCGAGAGGACGGCGGTGTTGGCGCCATCCGCGCCGACGTCATGGACGCGCAGGGTGCGGCCTTCGGCGGCCAGGCGCTGGAGGGCTTCGCCGAGCGGACCATCGAGCTGCCAGCTCGCGGCCTGCAGATCCGAGTAGACCCGAATGCTGGGGGCGAGGCCGGATTCACTCTCCAGGGTTTCGGCGGTGCGCCGCGCGGCTTCCAGCGCCTCGGCCAGCGCGGCCGGACCGGGCGCGGCCGCATCCAATTCGTCGAGCGCGAGCCGCACTTCGACCGGGTTGCCGTACGCCGGACGCACCGCCCGTGTGCCGGCCAGGATCAGCGCCGCGCGATCACCGCGGCCCGGATCCAGGTCCTCGAGCATGCTCTGCACGCCTTCGCGCGCGCGCTCAAAGGCGCTGCTGCCTTCGACGCGGCGATTCATCGACATGGAGTGATCGAGAATCACGATCTCGGCGCGCGGGGCGCGGCTGCCGATCACGGCGCCCGGGCCCAGCGTGGGGCCAGCAAGGCCGAGGATGAGGAAGAGCACCGCCAGCGTGCGCAAGGCCAGCAGCAGAATGTCCTCGAGCAGAACGCGCCGCCGGGTGCGCTTGATCGCCCGTCGCAGGAACTCCATCGCGCCAAACTCGACCCGCTGGTAACGCTGGCGATTGAGCAGGTGAATGATCACCGGGAGCGAGACCAGCGGCAGCGCCCACAGCATGCCCGGGAACAGGAAGTTCATCGGCGCGACCTCCGCAGTCGTGAGGTGCGGGCGCTGAGGAAGCTGTTCAGTCCCACGTCGAGGGCCTCATCGGTGGGCAGCCGTCGGAAGTCGGTGCGCAGCGCGCGCAGGCCGCGACGCAGCGTGGCGCCGTGCTCTTCGAACTCCTTGAGGTAGGCGTCGCGCACCGCGCGCGGCTCCAGCAGCAAATGGTCGATTCCCTCCAGCGCTTCGAATCGGGTGTGGCGGCCATAAGGGAAGTCGATCTCGGCGGGATCGAGGATCCGCAGCGTGATCATGTCGTGGCCGGCGTGGCGCAGCCGTGAGGCGGCGCGCACCGCCTGATCCGGTTCGCCCAGGCAGTCGCTGATCCAGACCACCAGCCCGCGGCGCTCCATGCGGGTGACCGCGGCCTCGAGGCCGGCGCCCGGGTCGCCTTCGCCGTCCGCTTCGGACTGCTCCAGCACCTCGGTCAGCGCCGCGCGATTCGACTCGCCGCGGCGGGGCGGCATCCAATGGCTGAGTTCACCGCCCTGGGTGATTGCCAGCGCGAAGTTGTCGGTCTGCTGCGCGAGCAGATAGGCGAGCGCCGCGGCCACCCATGTGGCGTAGTCGTGCTTGCTCCATTCCAGACTGCCGAAGCGCATCGAAGCCGAGGCGTCGAGCACCAGATAGCAGGTGAGGTCGGTCTCCTCTTCATACTGGCGCACGATGTCTCGCTCGGTGCGAGCCATCAGCTTCCAGTCGAGCGCGCGCACGTCGTCCCCGGGCACGTATTCGCGGTGCTGCGCGAAGGTCGTGCTCGCCCCGAAGGCGTTCGACTGATGAGATCCACCGGCGAGGCCTTCGACTGCAGTGCGGGCGCGCAGCTCGAGCCGCGCCAGCCGCGCCAGCAGACTAGGATCCGATGCCCGTGGCACGCTCGCCGTCCAGTGCGCTCGGGTGCGCTTCGGTTTCTTCGATCAGACGCTTGATGACATCGTCCGCGGTGATGCCTTCGGCCTGGGCGGCGAAGTTGGTGAGGATGCGGTGCCGCAGCACGGCCGGCGCGACGGCGTCGATGTCCTCGGTGGCGACGTGGAAACGGCCGCGCAGCAGCGCGTGCGCCTTGGCGGCCAGGATCATGTTCTGGGAAGCGCGCGGGCCGGCCCCCCAGGTGATCCACTGCTGAATGAAGGCAGGCGCTTCCTCTTCGGCCGGACGGGTGCGCCGGGCCAGCGAGACGGCGTAGTGCAGCACCGGGTCGGCCACCGGCACGCGCCGGACCAGCTTCTGCAGTTCGAGCAGCTGCTCAACGTTGAGCACCGGCTTGACCTCGGCCTCTTCGGCCCCGGTGGTGCGGCGCAGGATCTCGGCCTCTTCCTCGGCCGAAGGGTAGTCGACCTGAATCAGGAACAGGAAGCGGTCCAGTGCGGCCTCGGGCAGAGGATAGGTGCCCTCCTGCTCGATCGGGTTCTGCGTGGCGAGCACGAAGAAGGGGTTGGGCAGCGGCAGCGTTTCGCCGCCGGCGCTGACCTGGCGCTCCTGCATAGCCTCGAGCAGCGCGGCCTGCGTCTTGGGCGGCGTGCGGTTGATCTCGTCGGCGAGCAGCAGGTTGGTGAACACCGGGCCTTTGACGAAGCGGAAGCTGCGTTCGCCGGTGGCGGCGTCGGTGTGAAGGACCTCAGCGCCGGTGATGTCGCCGGGCATGAGGTCCGGGGTGAACTGGATCCGGTGAAAGTCCAGCTCGAGCGTGCGCGACAGGGTGCTGACGAGCAGGGTCTTGGCGAGCCCCGGGACCCCGACCAGGATGGCGTGGCCGCGCGCTGCGATGGCGATGACGAGCTCGTCGACGACCTGCTCCTGGCCGACGATCACCCGCGAGACCTGGTCGCGGAGCTGAGAGAACGCCTGAGCGAAGCGCTCGGCTTCGGCGGTGTCGGAGGGTGAGGTGGGGATGTCACTCATCAGATTGCGTCTTAGTACGCTCTAACCCTTGTTCTCGACCAAGTTTCTCGGCCTGTTCAAGGTCATTGACCGTGTTTTTGGTCTGTTGGAGCTCGTGCAGCATCTCATCGCCGGCCTGTTCGGCGCGAGTGCGGGAATTTTCCTCCATCCGGCGGGCGTCGATGAGCTCGACGACGGCCGGAAGGAGCACGAAAAGGCCGACGGCCGCCGCCGCCAGCCACAGACCGGTTTCGACCAGTCGGCGGCGGGCGGTGGCGGCGGGCTTCACTTGGCGCGACCGTACCGCGCCGACGAGCCCAACCACTCTTCGATTCGCAGCAACTGGTTGTATTTCGCCACCCGATCGCTGCGGCACGGGGCGCCAGTCTTGATCTGACCGGCTCCGACCGCGACCGCGAGATCGGCGATGGTGGTGTCCTCGGTCTCGCCCGAGCGGTGGGAAATCACCGCAGCGTATTGTGCTTCCCGGGCGATATCGATGGCTCGGAGGGTCTCGGACAAGGTCCCGATCTGGTTTACCTTGATCAGGATGGCATTTGCCTGGTTCCCCAGGATGCCTTTCTTGAGGCGCTCGGGGTTGGTCACGAAGAGGTCGTCGCCGACCAGCTGGATTGCATCGTCCAGCTCGTCGGTGAGCTGGGCCCAGCCGTCCCAGTCGTCCTCGTCGAGGCCGTCCTCGATCGAGACGATCGGGTACTGGCGGCACCACTCCTTGTAGAAGCCCACCATGTCGGCCGAGCTGTGCGGCTTGCCTTCAAAGGTGTAGACCCCGTCCGTGTACAGCTCAGTCGCCGCAACATCAAGCGCGATCGCCACTTGCGAGCGCCCGGCTTGCAGGCCGGCGGTCTCGATGGCCTCCAGCAGCAGCTCGACGGCCTCGGCGTTCGAGCGCAGATCCGGGGCAAATCCGCCCTCGTCGCCGATCCCGGTGGCCAGGCCCTTGCCGCGCAGCAGCGCCTTCAGGGCGTGGTAGATCTCAACGCACCAGCGCAGGCCTTCGGTGAAGCTCTCGGCGCCGAAGGGCTGGACCATGAACTCCTGGAAGTCGACGTTGTTGTCGGCGTGCTCGCCCCCGTTGAGGACGTTCATCATCGGCACCGGCAGGCGGTTGGCGCCGGCCCCGCCCAGGTAGCGGAACAGCGGCAGGCCGGCGTCGTCGGCGGCAGCGTGGGCCACGGCCAGCGAGATGCCCAGCAGCGCGTTGGCGCCGAGCGCCGACTTGTTCGGCGAGGCGTCGAGCTCGATGAGCGCGCGATCGATCTCCTCTTGGGTGTCGGCGTCCATGCCGACGATGTGCGGGCCGAGGACGTCATTGACGTTGCGCACGGCCTGCAGCACGGCTTTGCCGCCGTACTCGGTGCCGCCATCGCGCATCTCGATGGCCTCGTGTTGACCGGTCGAGGCCCCGGAGGGGACCATCGCGCGGCCCATCGCGCCGGTGGACAGGGTGACTTCGACCTCGACGGTCGGATTGCCGCGCGAATCGATGATCTGGCGGCCGTGGACGGAGATGATTTCGGACATGTGCGGGGAGGCGTTGCGCCGGGGGCGATGATAGCCCCGTCCTGCTGCGGTCCCCAGGGGGGAAAGGCGGCATCTGACGGAATCCGGGCTTCCCACGCGCGGCCCCGTCGGCGACAATGAGGGGCTCATGCTCGACATCGTCGACCTCGATTACCGCTACGGCTCGCAGATCCTCTTTCACGAGGCATCGGCGCGGGTGGAGTCAGGCTGGAAGGTCGGCCTGATCGGCCCGAACGGCAGCGGCAAGTCGACCCTGTTCCGCCTGATCATGGGACGGGAGAAGAGCGAGGTGGGGCGCATCGCCATCCCCAACGGCGCGCGGCTGGGTTACTTCGACCAGAAGGTCGGCGAAATGCACGGCTGCGACACCGTCGAGCAGGCGATTCGCTGTGCCGGCCGCGTCTCGGAGCTGCGATTTACTTTGGCCGATCTGGAAGAGCAGATGTCCGACCCGGACAAGTTCGACGAGCTCGACCGGCTGATGGCGCGCTACGCCGAGCTGCAGAACGAGTTCCAGACCCTGGGCGGCTACGACATCGAGCCGCGCGCCCGCGAGATCCTCGGCGGGCTGGGCTTCGACGATCGCAAGCTGGAAGGGGACGTCGGCCTGCTGTCCGGCGGCTGGAAGATGCGCGTCGCGCTGGCCGGGGTGCTGCTGCAAGAGCCGGACATCCTGTTGCTCGACGAACCGACCAACCACCTCGACCTCGAGTCGATCCTGTGGCTGGAGAACTTCATCGCTGGCTATCGCGGCACCGTGGTCATGACCTGTCACGACCACGAGTTCATGAACCGCGTGGTCGATCGCATCGTCGAGATCGACGAAGGCCGGCTGCGCATTTTCCCGGGCGACTACGACTTCTATCTGGCGCAGCGAGCGATGGAGGATGAGCAGCGCCAGGCCGCTTTCGAGCGTCAGCAGGCGCACATCGAGCGAGAGATGAAGTGGATCAACAGCTTCCGCGCCAAGGCGCGCTCGGCGGGGCAGGCGCAGTCGCGGCTGAACCGCCTGGAGAAGCTGGACAAGCTGGAGGCGCCGCGCAGCCGCAAGCAGCGCGTCATCTTCCGCATCCCCGAGGTCGCGCGCGGCGGCAATGACGTCTTCGTCGGCGAGGGCGTGTCCAAGGCCTTCGGCGAGCACCTCGTCTTCCTCGACCTCGACGTACACATTCGCCGCCAGGAACGCTGGGCGGTGCTCGGCGTCAACGGCGCAGGTAAGTCCACGCTGCTCAAGATCGTGCTCGGCGAGCTCGAAGCCGACGAAGGCAAGGCCAAGCTTGGGGCCTCACTCGAGGTCGGTTACTTCGCCCAGCACTCCACCGAGCAGCTGCATCCGAAGTCGACCGTCTGGGAAACCATGCTCGGCGAGTTTCCCGCCGAGCCGATCGGCAGCCTCCGCAAGTGCCTGGCCTGCTTTGGCTTTGATGAGCACGACCTCGAGAAGCCGACCGAGTGGCTGTCCGGAGGCGAGAAGGCGCGGCTGGTGATGGCGCGGATGCTTTACCACCCGCCGAACTTGCTGGTGCTGGACGAGCCGACCAACCACCTCGACGTCGAGTCCAAGCAGGCGCTCCTGGATGCGCTCGAAAGCTACACCGGCACGATCCTGCTGGTGAGCCACGACCGTCACTTCCTGGACGCCATCACGACCCATGTGCTTGAGCTCGAGGACGGCTCCGGCACCGTCTACCACGACGGCTACAAAGGCTACGTCGAGCGCACCGGCCGGGCGGCCCCGGGCGCGCCGATGCAGCGCACCGCCTCCTAGTCGGGCAGCCGGGTGAGCCGGAGAAAGCCAGCCAACGCGTGGCTGGGCGCCGCGTAACCCTGCTCATGCTCCGCGCGCTTCCCCTGGCTGCTCTCCTGTTCGCACCCTCCTGCATGATCGCGATCACCGATATCGAGGTGAAGCGCAGCGATGGCGGCGAGGATCACTACGAGATCAAGCGGCGTGGCGACACCCTGTCCAAGGTCGAGGTCGAATTCGGGGGCGGCGACCGCATCGCTGCGGCGCGCCTGATCGTCTTCGCCGACGAGAACGACAACGGCGAGGTGGATCCGGGCGAAACGGTCCACGACCTGGGGACGCAGTTCGACGAGCCTGCTGAGGAAGTGGAGTGGCGCGGCCTGCGCCTCGACGATGAGCGCGAGGATGATTCCTGGCGCGTGCGCCTTGAACTCCAGAGCGTCGAGCGTGGTTCGATCACGCGGACGATTCGCTTGCTGCCCGCCGGCCTGCTCGACGACTTCGACGTTTAAGCGGCGCGGCTGCGCGAAGGAAAGCGCACCCGGATGGTCGTGCCAGCATCGGTGCTGTCAACCTGCGCCTGCACCGCGTGCACGCTCGCGACCTCCGAGACGATCGCAAGGCCGAGGCCGGCCCCGTCCTGCTGGTGCGCCGGGTCGTGGGCGCGGTAGAAGCGATCAAAGATGCGCGCGCGCGCCGAGGCGGGGATCCCCGGGCCATGGTCGCTCACTTCCAGCACGACGCCCTCCGCATCCGGGCGCGTGACCGTGAGGCGCACCGGCTGATCGCCCGGCGAGTAGCGCAGCGCATTGGAGATCAGATTGTCGACCAGCACGCGCAGCAGGCCGTCGTCGCCCTGCACGATCGCGTCCTCCGCGACCTCAAGCTGGATCCGCTCCTTGCCCTCGGCGATGGCGGAGGCGGAGTCACGCGCGACCTCGCCCAGGTCGACCCTCTCGAATCGGCTCGCGGTGCGCACCGCGTCCAGCCGCGCGAGCAGAAGAAGAGCATCGACGACTCGGCCCATGCGGGTGGCGGTGGCGAGCACGTCGGCGAAGAAGTGACGATAGTCTTCGACCGTGCGCTCGCGCCGAAGCGCCACTTCGGCGGCGTTCTGAATGACCGCGATCGGGTTGCGCAGCTCGTGCGCGGCATCCGAAGTGAAGCGCGCCTGGCGTCGGAGCGCTTCGTCCAGACGGTGGAAGGCGTCCTCGAGGTGGTCCCGCAGTCGATCGACCTCGTCTTCGACGCCGCGGCGGGGGAGGCGAGCCGGCTGACCGGCGCGTACCTGAGCCGCGGCCTCGCCGAGCGCCTGCAGCGGGCCCGTGACCCGGCGCGCCAGCGCGAAGCCGAGCAGGATGGCCGCAGCGAGCGCCACCAGACCGAAGCCGAGCGTGAAGCGCAGCACGGCGGCGAGCTCGGCTTCGAGCGGCGCGAGGCTCTCCTGCACGCGCACGAGCAGTGTGAACTCGTGCGCATCCAGCTCTTCCGGGTCGGGCGGGGTGTAGGCCAGCATCGAGCAGATCCGCACCTTGCCTTGAGGGCCTTCGGCCGTGGTGTACTCCACCCACTCGCGCGCGCGCAGGTCGGCGTCAGCTGCCCAGTCAGGCTCCGGCAGCGGCGCGAGCAGCTCCGGGCCGCGCGTGTGGACCGGGGCGCGCTCCGGCCAGGTCAGGATCTCCTCGCTGGAGCCGGGGCGCGAGGCGGCCATTCGCGCTGCCAGGTCTTCGTCGAGCTCGAACTCGACCGCTTCGGCGTGTTCATCCCAATCGCTCAGGGCGACCAGGGTGGTCGCGGTCGCGGCCATGCCCTGATCGAGCGCGGCGCTCAGATGATCCCGAGTCTCGAGGTACATCGCGCGCGCGGCGACCGCCAGGATCACGACCGTCAGGCCGACGAACCAGACGACGACCTGGCTTCGCAAGGTGAGCGACTTCATGCGTGGGCCTCACTGAGGACGTAGCCGGCCCCACGTCGCGTGTGCAGCAGCTTCTGATCGTGGTCCTGATCCAGCTTGCGTCGCAGGTGCGAGATGATGACCTCCAGCACGTTCGATTCCGGGCCAAGTTCGTCCTGCCAGACCGCCGCGGCGATGCGCGCGCGGCTTTGGACGGAACCGGCGTGGCGCATCAGATGCTCGAGCACGCGGTATTCCAGATTGCTCAGCAGGATCTCCTGGCCCGCTCTCCAGACGCGCTGCCCGCTGGGATCGAGTTCAAGGTCCGCAACCTGAAGCCGCGGGCTGCGGCGGCCGCTGGGGCGACGCAGGACGGCGCGCAGGCGCGCGAGCATCTCGGCAAACTGGAAGGGCTTGGTGAGATAGTCGTCGGCACCCAGGTTGAGGCCCTGCACGATCTCCTCAGTCGTGTCGCAGGCGGTCAGCATCAGGATCGGGACCGTCGAGCCCGCTGCGCGCAGGCGGCGGCAGACTTCGAGTCCGTCCAGCTTCGGAATGCGCAGATCGAGCAGGACAGCGGCGTGCTGGCCGGATTCGGCCAGCCACAGCGCCTGTTCGCCGTCCTCGGCGTGATCGACCACGAACTGCTCGTCGCGCAGGCCCATCACGAGCGAGCGCGCGAGCCGTGGCTCGTCCTCGACCAGCAGAATGCGCGTCATGGGGGGCGCTAGTCGATGACGTCGACGAGTTCGAGACGGCCCCCGGTGGCCACATCGACCTCGAGCACGAGGCCGACGCCTGGCGCGTAAGTCTTGGTGCCCAGGTCATCCGGCTCGATCGGCGTCTCCTCCTGGGTCACGACGCAGGAAGTCAGGGTGTGGCCGGAGATGGTCTCGGTCGCGTTGGTATCGAGGACCCGGGCGACATCCTCGGCCGTACCCAGCAGAAACTCCTGGCGATAGACCTGGCCGACTTGCGGCTGTGCGGGCATCAGCACGCCGGGTTGCGCGCCGTCCACGCCGTAGCGCCAGGAACCGTCGAGGCTGCTGAGGAAACCGTCCTCGTAGATGCGAGCGATCTCGCCGAAGTACCAGACCGAGCCGTCGACGCGCTGCGAGATCCAGTTGATCGACTCTTCGACCAGCTTGCCGTCGAGCGTTTCATACTCGCGAATCGGCCGACACGGGATCCCTTGAATCATGATCACCTCCTGCAGCGCCGAGGTCTCGATGCGCTCCAGACCCTCGGCCGTCTGCCGTTCATAGACCAGGGTGCGTCCCGGCACGAAGGGCATGTAGGGGTGGGTGATGTCCGCGCTGAACTCGCTCGGCGGAAGGAGAGGACGGTAGCTGCCCGATCCAAACTCAATCAGCAGCTGCCGGCGCATGGCATAGCTGGCCTCGACGACGGCGAGCTCTTCGATCTTGTCGTTCCAGGCTTCGCGCAGGCGGGCGCGCAGATCGAGGCCTCCGGCGTTGATCTCGCGTCCGGCGCGGATCCAGAAACGGTGCTGCACCTCGAGGCGCTGCGCCTCGCGCGCGGCATAGGCGCTCGCGGCGCCGGGCGGGGGATGGGATTGGCCGGGAGCGGGCAGCGCGAGGGCCGCTGCGGCGAGGGGAAGGAGAATGAGGCGCTGGAACATGAGGAGCGACAGGGGTTTGGAAGAGCGAAGTGGTTCCCAGGCAAGCTAGCACGCAAAGCTGAATCCAGGATGAATGCAGCATCCCGAGCCTAAGCTCGGGATGCATAAGGCTTTGTGATCAGGGGATGATCTGAATCAGCTCCAGGCGTTCGCCGGATTCCGGGTCCACTTCGAGGACCAGGCCGACGCCCGGTGCGTAGTACTTGAACTCGCGCGCGTCGGGTTCGAGCGCGGTTCCGTCCTCGGTCTTGAGGCAGCCGGTGAAGGTGCCGGCCGGAACGACCACGGTTTCGTTCGTCGCGACGACGCGGCCGACATCTTCGGCCTCATCAATCCAGTACTCCTGGCGGTAGAGCTGGCCGATGACGGGGGTCCCGGGCATCAGGATGCCGGCCTGCGCGCCATCCTTGCCGTGACGCCAGGAGCCGTCGATGTCCTCGAGGAAGCCGTCCTCGTCGTAGTTCTTCGAGATCTCGCCCATGTACCAGACGTCGCCGTTGGTGTGCTGGGCGTACCAGTCGATGGTGTCTTCGAGCAGGACTCCGTCCAGGTAGGCGGTGTCCTGGACCTGGCGGCACTCGATGTCGTCGATCTCGATGGTGTCAGCGAGCGCGGTGACCTCGACTCGCTCGACGCCTTCGGCGGTCGTCTTTTCGTAGACCAAAGTCTGGCCGACCGGGAACGGGAAGTAGGTGTTGGTCAGCGCCGCGTCGAACTCGGCGGGGTCGAGCTCGGGCAGGTAGCGACCGTGGCCCACCTGATGGAAGACCTGCAGGCGCATTTCATACTGGTCTTCGGCCAGCTCCAGCTCTTCGGTGCGTTCAGCCCAGGCTTCGCGCATCGCGTCCGGGAACTCGTCAAAGGGCTCATTCAGCGCGATCGCGAAGGCCTCGAGGAAGTCCGAGTGCGCGTCGAGGCGCGTCGCTTCCAACAGGGCGTCCGCCGTGGTCTTGCCGATCGAGCTCTGGTAGGAGCTCGCAAAGCTATGGGCAGCGAGGCCCAGGAAGGAAATCGTCGCGGCGTAGGCAGCCACGCGAAGGCTCGTTTTGTTGTTCATGATTCTTGGATGAGATGGAAGTTCTTGCGGGCGGCTTGCCCACGAACGCACCATCGCCCAAGAGCCCTGAACCCAAGCTGAATCCTGAATTCGGTCTGAACGAACCGGCAAAAAAAAATGAGCCGGGCTCGGGGCCCGGCTCGTGTCGTCTGTAGCGAGTTCTACCAGACGATCCGGAACACGATCTCTTCGATGCCGCGCTGCACGATCACTTCGGTCTCGCCTTCCGCTTCACGAATGGCGCGACGAATGTCGTCCTGGCTCTCAATCGAAACCGCGCCGATCTGCCGCAGCTGATCGCCTGCCTCGATTCCGGCGGCTTCGGCCTTGCCGCCTTCGGTCAGGCTCGACACGGTGATGCCGTCATCGGCAAGCAGCACGCCCAGTCGCTTGGGAGGCGGACCGAACATGTCACCGCGCGGCACCATCTGCTCGGTGTTAGCGAAGCGCCAGGCGGCGGCCGCCACGACCCGCGAAGTGAACTCCTGGTAGTCCGGGCGGACGTGCTCGATCGTGTCATTCTGCGTGTGGTGAATGAAGCCGTAGCTGGTTTGGCCGCGCTGATCCCAGAAGAAGCCCGGAACCGGCGTGGGGGCCGTGAGATAGGCGTCGTGGTCGGAGCCGATGCCGCGCGGCAGCCGTTCCAGCGGACGCAGCCGGAAGCGCAGGTCCTCGTCTTCGTGGTCGGCGAAGTGCTCGACGATCGGGCCGAAGACCTCTTCAAACATCGGCATCATCCCCGGTGTCGCGTAGATGCCGGCGCAGGCGTTGGTGCCGCCGTCGTGCACCAGCACGCAGCTGATGCGGTCGAGCTCTTCGGGATTCTGCTCGATGTAGGCGCGGGAACCCAGCAGGCCCTGCTCTTCGCCGGACCACAGCATGAAGCGGATGGTGCGCTTGGGGCGCACGCCGCTGGCTGCCAGCAGGCGCGCTGCCTCGAGCGTGGTCGAGGTGCCGGTGCCGTTGTCCTGCGCGCCACGGGCGCCGTCCCAGGAGTCGATGTGGCCGCCGACGATCACCAGCTCGTCCGTCTCGCCCGGGATCTCCGCGATGACGTTGTAGAGCGGGATCGGACCCGGCACGAACTCGGCCTCGATGTCGAAGCCGATCTGCACTTCCTGATCCTGCTCCAGCATCGAGAACATCTCCTGCCACTGCTCCCGCAGCAGAGTGATGCTGACCCGCGTGGGGAGCGCATCTGCGGAGATGCGGTAGTTGCCGCCGGTGTGCACCAGCTCGCGGCGGCCGGCGCGAATGGTGCCGAGGATGCCTTCCTCGTCAAGGAAGCGCCCTAGCTGATCGCGGAAGTCCTCGCTGTCCGCCGCGCGGTCGAAGCGGGGGCGGGTGTTGGCCACGAGCACCCAGGCGCCGCCAAAGCTGCCGCGCGCGGCTTCGAGCTGTTCCGCGTTGGCCGGCGCGATGCGGACGGGGCCGACCTGCATGCCATCGGTGCCTGCACCCCAAGCGGGCGAGGCAAAGACCAGGCGGCGCTTGAACGGCGCGACCATGCGGCCGTCCATGACGCGACGGTTGTAGCCCACGGGGAAGGTGCCCCATTCTTCAAGGCGCACGTTTTCCAGGCCGAAGGCGCGGAAGCGATCGGCGGCCCAGGCGCAGGCCTCGGTCAGCTTGTCCGAGGAGGTCAGGCGGGGGCCGATGCCCTCGGAGAGCTCTTCCAGGTGGTCCATCACCTGCAGGTCCTCGGCGTGGAGGATCGCCTGCGTGACGGGGTCTTCGGCGGGGAGGCCGGTGACCGGAAGAGCCTCCTGCGCGCTTGCCGTGGGGGCGAGCAGCGCCAGGGGAAGGAGGAGGTGGCGAAGCTTCATCGGGATCGAGCATACGCGCTGGAGGCGGAGGGGGGCTGTCACCTTTTGCCGCGCTGTCCGTCTTCCGGGTGGAGGGGGGCCTCTCCCTCCCTGCAACGATGAGACTCTTCATTCTTCCGATCCTTGCTGCCCCGCTGCTGTTGGGGGCCTGCAAGCTCACCATCGTGCAAACCGACTGTCTCGAAGTCATCGCGTCGCAGGTGCAGCGCGATGGGGTCCGGGTCAGCGCCAGCACGGTCATCTTTCGCACTCGCCAGGAATGTAAGCCCATGGCCGGGGTGGCATACCGGGCCTATCGCGAGCGCAATTCGGTGCCCGGCTTCCAGGCCGACGGCAAACCCCCGGATCTTCTGGTGCAGCAGGTCCATGCCAACACGGGCGGGCAGCCCACGCACGAAGTGCGCATCGCGCAAGTCGACAACCATGGCAACTCCAGCGAGTTCGCCGATTCCTGGGAGGTCACCGTCGAGTACCCGGACGGCGATCGCTCTGTCTTCTCCGGCAACTTCTAGGGGGATCCATCCATGCATATTCGTTTTCGATTTCTGTTCGTCCTGCTCGCGCTGCTGCTGGGCGGTTCGCTCTGGTTCGCGCACGCCCAGCAGCCTGGGGCGCCGGCGCGCAGCACGGGGGCCCGTTGGCTCACGGTGCACGACTACGGCTTCCAGGTCCGGGTCGAGGCGCCGGCCCATCCGGCGGGGGACTGGCTCGTCCGCGTCCTCGATCTGGGCGCCGACCTCCCGCACCTCAAGAAAGACGTCCTCCCCACGGCGGCACGCCTCCAGCTTCTTGGCCATCCGCCGCTTCAGCTGCAGCGCCAAGCCAATGGAAGTCTGCTGGCGCGGGTGCCGTCCGCCTGGCTCCCTGGCGGTCGGGCCCCGGCGGCGCAGCTTCAGGTGTTGCACCACTCCTGGGTTCTGCTCAACCACTCCATCCAGGGCCTGTTCCTGTGATGATCGCGCGGCACCAGATCTGGCTGTTCGGCCTCTTGCTCAGCCTCGGCGCCGGGGGCGGGTGCGTCGCTCCTTCCGCCCATCCCAGCGCGCATCAGCTTCAGTTCGCCTCCGCTTCGCTGCGCTGGGGTGCGGTCCATCAGGCTGGCAGCGCGAGCCGCCTCACCGGGGTGAGCTTCGAAGTGCAGCCTCGCGCCGACGCGCCGCGGTGCTGGTCCCTCGAGCTCACCGTCTTCGACGACGTCGACGGCGACGGCCGGGTGCGCGCACAGGAGGTACTCGCCACCCGGCAGGCGCTGGGGGCCCGCCCCGGGGTCACGCGGTTCCCTCGCTTGCGCTGGTCAGGGCAAGCGGTGCGGCCCAGTCTGCAGGTCCGCTACCGCGACGGTGTGTCCCACGAGCGCGCCTGCGTCCCCATCGAGCCGCACGCGCTCTAGGGACTAAAGAAGGTCGAAGCGGGCCGCCAACACAAAGTCCGCTTCGGCCAGCCCATCGATCTTGTGAGTCCACAGCTTCACGCCGACCCGGCCCCAGCTCAGTTCAAAGTCAGCGTGGTGGCCCGCCTCCTCGCACAGCGCCCCGGCTCGATTCACGAAGGCCAGGGCCGAGGCAAAGTCAGGAAATCGCCAGTCCTTGGCAAGGTGGTGACCCTCCACCACCGCCCAGTCACGAAGCTCCGCCAGCAAAGGGGCCCACTCCTCCTCGCTCAGGGGCGGGATTCCTCCGCGGCAGGGTTCGCAAGCGCGTTCGTGCAGTGCCATGAGTCCAGGGTAGCGGCTTCGCAACTTCGGCTTCCGCGCTAGAATTCCGGCCATGCAGGGAGGCCCCAGCCTTCGTTCCTCGGTTTCACCGGCAAGCCTCATCACGCTCGGCAATCTGGCGTGTGGCGTGGCCGCCATGATTTGGGCCTCCGAGGCCCTGCGCCGAGACGATGTCGCGGTCCTCGAGTACGCGGGCTGGCTCATCGTGCTCGCCACCATCTTTGACGCGCTCGACGGCAAGGTGGCTCGGCTCACTCAGTCGGCCAGCAACTTCGGTGCTCAGCTCGACAGCCTGGCGGACGCGATCACCTTCGGAGTGGCGCCGGCGCTGATGGCGCGCACGCTGGTCATCATCGAGCAGCCGGTCTTTGATACGCGGCCGCACCCGCGACTGCTGTTCGTGGCGCCGATTCTGTTTGCGGTCTGCGCGGTGCTGCGCCTTGCACGCTACAACGTCGAGCACGAACAGGAAGATCCACAGCAGGCGGGCGGCCGTGGTTTCGTCGGTCTGCCCTCGCCCGCAGCGGCCGGTCTGCCCACCGCTCTGGTCCTGTTCTTCTTCAACATTCAGGATCCGGACTTCCTGCTGCCCTTGGCGCCCGAAGTGGTGCACGGCATCCAGGAGTTCATCCTGCGCACCCTGCCCTTCATCCTGGTCTTCGTCGCGGTGCTGATGGTCTCGCGGGTTCCGTACCCGCACTTCTTTTCCTGGCTCACCCGCAGCCGCAATCCGTTCCGCGCGACGGCCGAGACCGTCATCGTCTTCGGACTGCTGCTGATCGAACCGGCATTCTGCCTGCTGGGCGCCGCCTTGGGTTTCACCCTGGTGCCTGCGCTGCGGGCGCTGCCCGGGCAATGGCGGGCACGCCACTCGGTGTCTTCGCAAGATCAGCAGCCTTGACCGAGGCGTTTCTGGCTCTCGGCGCGAACCTCGGCGACCGCGCTCAACAGTTGCGCCAGAGCCTGGTCGCTTTGGCCGAGCGCGGCGTGCGCATTACCGCGGTCTCGCGTTTTCACTCCACGGCTCCCGTCGGGGGGCCCTGTCAGCCCGATTACCTCAATGCGGTCGCCCGGGTCGAGACTTCCCAGGCGCCCCTCTCTCTGCTGGCCACCTGCTTGCAGATCGAACGTCAGCTCGGGCGCGAGCGCTCGGTGCGAAACGGGCCTCGGACCTGCGATCTCGACCTGCTGTGGTACGGCGGCCGGTCCGTCCGCGAGCCGCAGCTCACGGTGCCGCACCCGCGATTCCGAGAGCGCCGTTTTGTGCTCGCGCCCTGGGCGGAGCTGGTGCCGCGGCTGCGGGTCGACGGCCAGTCCGTCTCGGAGCATCTCGCGGCTCTAGACTGAGCGCGTGACGACGCCACTCCGCCTTCGCAGCCATGCCGAACTGCGTGCCTGGCGAGACACTTTGCCGCCCCAGGACACGGTGGGATTTGTGCCCACGATGGGGGCGCTGCATCGCGGCCACGGCACGCTGCTGGAAGCGGCGCGGCGTGAGAACGCCGTGAGCCTCGCATCCATCTTCGTCAACCCGCTGCAGTTCAACGAGGGCGCGGACTTCAAGCGCTACCCGCGTACCGAGGACGAAGACTGCGCATTGCTCGCGAGCTTTGGCGTCGATGCGGTCTATCTGCCGGATCGCCTCGACATGTATCCCGAGGGCTACGAGACCCGGGTGCGCTCCGGGCCAGGCGGCGAGCTCTACGAGGGCTATCACCGCCCGGGCCACTTCGAGGGCATGCTCACGGTCGTCCTGAAGCTGTTTCAGCGCTGTCGCCCGACGCGGGCATACTTCGGCGAGAAGGACGCGCAGCAACTCTGGCTGGTGCAGCGCATGGCCGCCGACCTGGACCTGGATATCGAGGTCCTGGGCTGCGAGACCGTGCGCGAGAAGGACGGAGTCGCTTTCTCCAGCCGCAACGCCTTCCTGTCCCCCGAGCAGCGCGCGGTAGCGCCGATCGTCTCCCGCGCCTTGCGTCTCTGCCGCGAGCGCTTTGTCGCCGGCGAGCGTGGGGTGGCCACTCTTGAGCGCCTGATGCACGACACCCTGCGCGGCGAGCCTCTGGCCAGCATCGAGTATGCCGATGTCGTGGACGAGCGCAGCTTCCGTCCGGCCGACGGCGAGAACCCCGGGCCGTGGCGAGCCGTGGCTGCGGTGCGGGTGGGGGAAACCCGCCTGATCGACAACCTCCAGCTTGGTGACGCCCGGGAGGGATCGACCCGCTAGCCATGGGCAGCTTGTGCCTCGGCTGCAAAGTCAACTGGAGCCTGCGGGTTCTGGGGCGGCGCGAGGATGGCTTTCACGAGCTGCGCTCCTGGTTTGTGCGCCTCGACGGAGGCGACCGCTTGGCCTGGCAGGAAGGTTCGACTGGTCTGAACCTGGCCGGATCCGACGGCGAGGGCGTGCCGCAGGACAGCTCCAATCTGGTGCTGCGGGCAGATGCGGCCTGGCGCGCCGCCGGCGGAGTGGCGCCGACCTGGGCCTGGACCCTCGAGAAGCGCCTGCCCCCAGGCTCGGGCTTGGGTGCGGGCTCGGCCGATGCCGCCGGAGTCCTGCGCGTCCTCGAGGCCACCAGCTCGCGACCACTTGGCCGCGATCGCTGCCTTGAGCTCGCCCTGGAGCTGGGCAGCGATGTGCCCTTCTTCCTGATGGATGCCCCGGCCGTGCTGCTGGGCGGCCGGGGCGAGCGGGTGCTCGCCGAGGCCGAACCGCAGCTCGAGTCGATCGTGGTCGTGCTGCCCCAGGTCCACGCATCCACCCCGCAGGTCTTTGCCGCGCTGGGTGCGCCGGAGTTCCACCCTGCCCCCGAGCCTGCAGGCAGCGAGCGCTTCCCGCCACAGCCGAGCGGGAACGAGCTCGAAGCGGCGGCGCTGCAGGCAAACCCGGCGCTCGCCGCGGTGCGGACGCAGCTGCACGGCTTCGCCCCGTTCCAGCTCAGCGGTTCAGGCGCCGCTTGGTTCCATCCGTGCACGGACGAGGAAGCAGCGAGCCTGCTCCATCAGCTGCATATCGCCGGCTATCGGGCCCAGCTCCATCGCGTCCTGCGCGAGCCGCAGGAGGTCCAAGCGTGACCGAGCTCGGCAAGCGACCCTGGCTGGTGATCGGCCCCGGGCGGCTCGGCTGCGCGCTGGCTGCTGCGCTCGCCCACGCGGGGACGGCGGTGAGGCTGGTGGGTCGCCGTGCGGGCGACTGGCAGGACTTCGCTGCCGCGCGAGGGATCGAGACCCTCGTCAGCGAGCCTCAGGCCGCATTGCTCGGGCCCGAAACCGTCTGCTTCTTCGCGGTGCCGGACGATGCTCTGCCCGAGCTTGTCCGCGCGTGGCAGCAGGTCCTGCCTGCAGAGGTGGCCGCGGTGGCGCACGGAAGCGGCGCCCTCGGCCTCGAGCTTCTTGCGGGCTTCCCGGCGGCCATGCAGCTGGCGATCCACCCGATGCGGGCCTTGCCGCCGCGCGGTACCGAAGCCGCCCTGCAGGGTGCGCCGCTGACGCTGCTGGCGAGTACGGCCACGGCGCGCGCGGCGGCCCAGCAGTGGGTGGAGAGCGTGGGCGCCCGCGCCATTCCCTTCGCGGAGTCGGCAGATCGAAGCCGCTATCACCTCGCCTGCAGTCTGGCTGCCAACCACCTGACCGGCCTCCTCATCCGCGCGACCGAGCTCGCGACCGCGGCCTTGGGCCCGGAGGGTGCGCAGGCCGGCGTGCTGGCGCTGGCCGAGTCGGCGCTGGACCGCCTCCGCGAACACGGCGCCGCCGACGCCCTCACGGGGCCGCTCGTGCGCGGCGACCGTGGCACATTGCGCGCGCACCTCCGCGGCCTGAACGCCGAAGATGCTGCGCGCTACCTGAGTCAGCTGGAGGAGCTGCTGGAGGTCGCGGTTTCCTGTGGCCGGCTTGAGCCTGCGAGCGCCGCAGCGCTGCGCGAGGAGATGCGGGCCTTCGCGCGCGAGGAGGGCCAGGCGTGACGGTCTGTGTCTCGCTGTTCGGCGACAGCACCGAGACGCTGGCCGCGCGGCTCAAGGTGCTCGCTGCCTCGCGCCGCGTCGCGGAGCTGCGGCTGGATCGCATCGACCCAAGGGTCGATCTCGATGCACTGGCCGCGGCGCGCGGCGGGCTGCAGATCATCCTGGCCTGCGTCCCGCGCAGCCAGGGGGGCGCCTGGACGGCAGGGGAGGCAGCATGGGAAGCCCGCATCCTCGAGGCGGTCCAGGCCTTTGCGCCGGCCTGCCTCATCGATGTCCCGCCGGAGTTTGAGCGTCCGGCCGCGCTTGATCCCGAGATACCGGTGGTCTGGTCCTGGCACGAAGCCGCCGAAAGCCCCGAAACCGATCTGACGACGATTCGTCAGCAGCTCGCTCAGCGTCAGCGGCCGGGAGACTACTGCAAGATCGTGGCCTGGGCCGACCGGCACGAGCAGGCGATGCGGGCGCTCCGTCTCCTGCAGCAGGAGGACAGCGGTCGACTGGTGGCCTTCGCCCAAGGTCCCGGCAGTCGGACGGCGCGGCTGTGGGCTCTCGCTCTGGGCTCGGCATGGAGCTACGCCTGCTGGCGCGGCGAGGCCACCGCGCCCGGGCAGTGGTCGGAGCACGAGCTCCCCGAGCGCAAGAACTGGCAGGACCTCGATCTCCACGGCGTCTTCGGAGATCCCATCGAGCACTCGCGCAGCCCCGAGCTGTGGATGACGGCGTTCCGCGCCGAGCAGGTGCTGGCGCGCTGCCGTCAGGAGGCTGCCCCGCGCCCGGCGCACTACGCGCGCGTGCAGCACGCCCGCCTCGAGGACTTTCGGCTCGACTATGCCGCGCCGGCCTTCCGCGCCTTCTCGGTGACGACGCCGCTCAAGGAACAGGCCCTGGCGGTCGCCGACGAGGCGAGTCCGCTCGCGCAGCAGGTGGGGGCGGCGAACTTTCTGCGCCGGCTCGACGACGGGCGCTGGCGCGCCGAGCAGACCGACGGGGCTGGTGCATTGGCCGCGCTCACCGAGCAGGGTCTGCCCGAGTCGGCCCCGATCCTGCTGATCGGCGCGGGCGGCGCAGCACGCGGCGTGGCCGCAGAGGTCCTCCGCCGCGGCCGCCGACTGGGCGTCGCGGCACGGCGCCCTGATGCGGCGCGCGCCATGCTGGCGGATCTCGCCGAGCGTGGTCTGCAGGGCGCTCGGGACGCGACGGTCCATGCGCTGGATGCGTCCGAGTTGTGGACCAAGGTGCGTGGCGGCTCCGCTGAACTGGGCATCGTGCAGGCGACGCCGCTTGGCAGCGTCGAGCGCCCCGGCGATCCGCTCCCCGCACAGCAGTTCGATCCGGGTTGCTGGGTGCTGGACATGATCTACCACCCACCGGAAACGGCGCTGCTGGCGCGCGCCCGCGAGGCCGGGGCGACCACCGTCCGCGGGCACCGCATGCTGCTGGCTCAGATGCTTGAGCAGTACCGGCTGCACCGCGGGCAGGAGGCGCCTGCCGGGGCGCTGGGCTGCGTGCTCGAAGCCGCGCTCGGTTTGGCCAGTCCGCCGATTCTGCTCACCGGTCCGCGCGCCTCCGGCAAGTCCACCTTGGGGCGGCTGCTCGCGGAGGTCCTGGACTGGCCCTTCCTCGACGCTGACGCCGAACTCGAGCGTCGCCACGGGCAGGCGATCCGCGACTGGCTGCCGCGTGATCCCCAAGGCTTCCGGGCGGCGGAGGCGGCGCTGCTCGAGGAGCTGAGTCTCCGCCCGGCCTGCGTCGTCGCGCTGGGCGGGGGAATCGTCGAGACTCCCGCCGCGCTCACCCTGCTCGCGGGGCATCCGCGGGTGCTCGGGCTGCGGATCCGGCCCGAGACCGAGCTGGCGCGCCGGGGCGGCGCGGACGAGCGGCCGGCTCTGACCGACCGACCGCTCGCAGAGGAAATCCGCGAACTCCACGAACGGCGCTTCCCGCTTTATGAAAAAGCCTGCTCTGGCCGATGGATAGACGTAGAAGGAATGAAGGCGGATTCCTTCCATCGCCTTCTGCAACGCCTTAAGCTGTTGTTGTGATTCTGTTCGTCCTGCTTTGGTGTCTCGGGTTCCAGGATGCGTCCTGGCCCGATCTGCCGCCAAAGCTGAAGGCGAACCAAGAGCTCGTCCAGGAGTACCCGGCCGCCCTCCAGAAGGGCACCGCCGAAGAGCGCCGCAACGCCGCCGAGCGCATTTTCGCCGAGCTCCAGCAGGCCGATCCGGCCGCCGCCGCGGACTTCCTGCTCGGCCTCGCCGCGCGCGATGACCTCAACGAGATCGTCGATCTCAAGCCGGTCCTTGAACGGCATCAGCTCGCCTGGAATCCGTTCTCGGCCCGCATCGAAGAGGTGCTGGTCCACGGCCTCGAGCATCACGCGACCCCGGCCGAGGCAGCCCTCGTGCACGGTGCGCTTCGCGCGGCCGGCATGCTTGAGCTCGAGCACCCCAGTCGCGTCGAGGCCATCGCTGCCTTCCTCGACGTCAACGGCTTCGGCCCCGACGCGCGCCGCGCCCTGGTCCGGATCACTCGACGCGAGTTCCGTCACCGCGCCGCCTTTGACGCCTGGTGGCAGGATGCCCGCGCACTCCCGCGACTCGATTGGGTGCTGAGCCAAGCCGATGCAGCCACGCTCGAGGTCATCTCGCTGTGGCGTGATCTGATCGCGGCGAACCCCGCCAAGGCCCTCGATGCGCTTCAGCACGAACGGGTCGAGATTCGCCTGCTCGCGCTCAGTCAGCTCGCTGCGGTCCCGGGCGACGCCACCGATGGCTCGGGTCGCGCGGTCACTGAGGTCGTCACGGCGGCTTTGAGTGGCGAGGTCGAGCCGCGCGTTCAGGTCGAGCTGGTGCGGATGGTGCCGCGCCTCTACCCGGTCGAGGCGCAGGTCGAAGTCCTGCAGGACATCCTGGCCGACAACGAGCGCTCCAACGCGGTGCGCACCACCGCGGCGGAAGTCCTGGCACAGGCCAGTGACAGCAAGCAGGCCGCGCTCGCCTTCGTGGCCGAGCTCAGCACCGCCTACGCGCCGGGCATGGCCGAGAACTGGGGCCCTCCCTCGGTGCGGGTCAAGCTGATCTCCAGCCTGCACAAGCTGGTCAACGTCAACGAAGAGACGGCGCGCTTCCTGCGGGCGGGCGGCAAGGCCGACCCCGGCCCGAACGAGGCCAGCGTGCCCGATGGCCAACGCAATCCGCTGCAGCAGCTGGAGGGCGCCCTGGCCACGGCATTCGCCTACGAGCAGTCCCCGGAGATGCTGCAGGCGCTCTGCCGCCTGGTCGGCGTCGTTGGCACGGATCAGTCCTTTCTCAGCACCCTCGGGGGCCTGGTCCCACGCCAGGGCCTGGCGATCGAGGCGCGGCAGGCCACGATCGAGGCCTTCGGTGCCGTCGCGGGTCGGGTTGGCGTCGAGCAGGCGCACCTTGATCTGCTTCACGGCCTGCTCAACGACGAAAACGATGACGTGCGCTTCGCGGCGGCGGGTGCTTTGGGCTCGACCGGCGTCGAGGCGGCCTTCGTCATGCTGGCGGATCGGCTGTCGCTGAAGACCGAAAATACGGCGATGCAAAACCGGCTGCTGCGGCAGCTGGGCAAGGGCCGTGTCCCGGCCACGGTGGGTCCGCTCCTGAAGTACGACCCGTCCGAGAAGCAGCGCTCGCTCTACCGCGATGTCCTCGACAAGCAGATCGAGCGCGATGAAGGCCTGCGCCTGCAGGCGATGGAATCGCTGTACGCGCGCGCCGACTACGAGCTGGCTTGGCGCCTGGACGCGCAGCTCAGCGATCAGCTCGAAGCAGAGACCCCGGATCTCGAGCGCGAGGCCCTGCGGGCCCGCGTGCAGACGGCCTGGGTGCTGAACAACCCGATTCCGCCCACCGCGGAAGATCGGCAGGTGGCCGAGGCCTTCCGCCGCGTCAACTGGATGCGCGAAAAGCAGCCGCAGGATTCTTCCTGGCCGCTGCTCCTTGCCCAGGTGCACCTGCGCCTGAATCAGGACGCCCAGGCCTTCGGGCTGCTCGAGGCGGCCCTGCCCGGCCTGCCGACCGGCACCGAGCTGGATCGCTTGGCGCTGGCAGCTCTCCAGGCCGCCGAGCGGGCAGAACTCGCCGAACGCGGGGTAGCGCTCGCCGAAGGTCTGAAGCCGATGTCCACCCCCGAGGCCCAAGCGGCGCTCGCCGAGGTGGTCGGCCGACTGAAGCCCGCGGAGAACCTCGCCACCAGTGATCCCCAGGGATCGCCGCCGCCGGCGGACGATGGCAGCGGTGCCGAGACCCCGACCGAAGCTCCTGCCAAGCCGCAGGAACAGCCGGCTACCGAAGACCCGGGCAAGCAGCCCGAGCCGGAGGCGCCGAAGACCGACGATCCCCAGCCCTCCGGAAGCGGCGGGGGAGGCGGCAAACCCGAGCCCGAAACGGGCTCTCAAGAGCCGGCTGCGCAAGGGGATGGATCCGGCGCAGATGGCGGCCTTCGGGCTTGACTTGGGCTCCCGGAGGCGTAGACTTTCTGGTCCGCATCGCGGGGTGGAGCAGCTGGCAGCTCGTCGGGCTCATAACCCGGAGGTCGCAGGTTCGAATCCTGCCCCCGCTACCAATCAACAGGGAGAGAAGCATTGCTTCTCTCCCTGTTTCTGTTTGTGGCGGCCGATTCCATGCAAAACGGAGTCAAGCCTCTCGACCTGACTCCGTCTCGTCTTGTTCTGCTGCGGTGCGGGGCTAGCCGGCCTGTTCGGTGAGCAGGTCGGGGATGCCGCCGGTGGAATCCGCGAAGGACTTGACCGGAACGCCCACGCCGTTCAGCAGGGTGACGAAGAGGTTCGAGAACGGCGTCTCCTCGTCGTAGACCCGGTAGTCGCCGTGGCGGAAGCCCATCGACTTGCCGCCCAGAATGGCGGTCGGGTAGTTGCGCGCGTTGTGGGTGGTGCTGCAGGAACTGCCGTAGGTGACGACGGTGTTGTCGAGCAGCGGACCGAACTCGTCCTCGGTGTTGGCGAGGCGGTCGATGAAGTACGCGAACTGCTCGGCGACCCAGCGGTCGTAGCGGCCCCATTCCTCCCAGTGCCCATCGACCTTGTCGTGGCTGATGGTGTGGTGGCCCTTCTTGATTCCCAGGGCCAGGTTGGGGAAGTTGTCGCCGAAGCCCATGCCGTCTTCCCGGCCGCACTGATAGGTCATCACGCGGGTGATGTCCGTTTGCAGCGCGAGGGCCATCAGGTCGTAGGTGGTACGCACGTACTGCACCGGGTCGACGCGCGGATCCGGGTCGAGCTGCAGATGGCTGGCATCGAAGGGCTTCATCGGCACGTTCAGCCATTCTTCGCTGCGCCGCACCTGCTCTTCGACCGAGTTCAGCGAATCGAGGTACTCCTCCATCTTCTGCTGATCCTTTTCGCTCAGCTTCTTCTGGAGGTCTTTGCTGTCTTCCAGCACCAGGTCGACGATCTTCTTGCCCTGGGCCAGGCTCTTGCGACGGTCGGCGCTCGAGGCCCCGCCATCCGGCGAGAAGTAGCGCTCGAAGATCGAGCGGTGGCGATGCTCGGCCGGCACCGGCTTGCCCGCGGCGTCAAACGACATGGTCGAGACGCGCGACTTGTAGCCCACGCCACCGTCCACCGACAGCACCAGCGAGGGGAAGCGGGTGTGCTTCTTCATCACGTGCGCGGCGACCTGATCGACCGAGATCAAGTTCTGATAGCGATCGCCACGGACGTCGCCGGCGGTCAGCCAGGTGTCGCCGGCGAGGTGGCCGAGCAGTTCGCGGCTCTTGGGGTGGCTCAGGCCGCCGAGCAGGGTCATCTGCTCGCGGTAAAGCGCGAGCGGTTCGAGCACCTGCGTGAACTCGTAGTCGCGGCCCGGATCGACCGGGAACCAGCGCCACTTGGCGTTCTCCTTGTCCTTGCGTCCCGGCAGGCTGCAGCCGTTCGGGAAGTAGACAAAGACCATCCGCTTGGGCCTCACGGCGTCGCGCGCCGGACGCGCCCAAGACATGCCCTCGAGGTAGGGGAGAGCACAGATCACGCCGATGCCTCGAAGGAAGCTGCGGCGATCGAGTTGCCAGGACTTACGACTCATGGTGCTGGGGGGCTTCCGCTACCTTAACGCATGGAGAAGGAGGGACTGAGGGCGATTCCACGCAGAACTGCGCGCATGGTCTCGCCGTGCTGCTCGGCATACGCCACGATCTGTGAAACCTCCTCTTCATCGGCGAAACTGAGGTCTCGGCCCAAGGCGTAGGCGAACAGATGCTCGACCAGCGAGCGGAGGAATGCCTGCCGCTCCTGCTCGAGGATGTAGCGCTTCAGCTCGGCGACGCCATCGACCGGGGTGCCGTCCGGCAGCTCGGTGCTGGCGTCGACCGGGCGGCCCATGCGCTCGTCTTCGAGCAGGCCGATCGCGTTGTATTCCTCGAAGGCGATGCCATACGGGTCGATTCCAGCGTGGCAATCGTGGCAGGAGGGGTTGTCCCGGTGCAGCTCCAGCTGCTCCTTCAGGGTGAGCTTCTCGAAGCCCGGCGTCTCCGGGTCGAGCTGAGGCACGTTCGGCGGCGGGGCCGGAGGCTCGTCGCCGAGGATCTTCTCCTTCAGCCAGACCGCCCGCTTGATCGGGTGCGGCTGACGGCCATCCGAGTGGCCGACCAGGAAGGCGCCCTGGGAAAGCAGGCCGCCGCGGCCCAGCGCAGGATCCAGCGGCACCGGGCGGAAGTGATTGCCTTCCACGCCGTCGATGCCATAGAACTCGGCCAGGTTCTGATTCAGCATCGCGAAGTCGGAATCGATCAGCGTGCTGATGGGCAGATCCTGATCGATGACGTAGCGCAGGAAGGCATAGGTCTCCTCGGCCATGTCCCGCTTGACGAAGCGGGTGTAGGCGGGGAAGCGTCCGGCGTCGATGGTGACCAGCTGCTGGCGGTCGAGCCGCAGCCATTCGTAGGCGAAGGAGCGGACGAAGGCGTCGACGCGGGCGTCGTCAAGCAGGCGATCCACCTGACGGCTCATCTGCCCATCCAGCAGCTCAGCCTCGGCGAGCTCGAGCAGTTCGGGGTCCGGCGGCGCGTTCCAGAGGAAGTAGCTCAGGCGCGTGGCCAGAGCGTGCTGGCGCTCCTCGGTCTCGGCGAGGAATAGGAAGTTCGGCGAACAGAGCGCCGCGATCAGGACTTCGCGCACGCTCTCCTCGAAGCTGCCGAACTCATCACGCATGCTCAGCCAGAAGTCGTGGTAGCGATCCACCTCGGCCGCGGCGACCGGGCGACGGAACGCCCGCTCAAGGAACCGCTCGATGACCTCGCGCGCATAGACCTCCTGACGGTCCTGATTCTGCGAGGCAAAGAAGATGCGACTGTGCGACTCCGGCGGCCACTGTTCGAAGTAAGGCGCCTCGATCTCGATCGACTCAACGAGCAGCGGCGGCCCCGGATCCTGCGAGGACTTGACCAGGTGGTCGTTCCAGACCCCAAACAGCGAGAAGCCCGAGAGGATCTCGGTGTCGCCGGTGTCGGGGGCCGGCAGCGGAAGGTTTTCGAGCCGGCCGTAGAAGCTGTAAGTCACGGGCTCGCCCAGCGGGGCATCGACTTCCTGCGAGCCGCCGAAGGTCGCGTAGTCCATGCCGTCGTCGGTGCGCGTGCCCACAAAGGCGCGCAACGCCGGCCGCTTCGCCAGCAGCTCGGCTTCCTTGGCCTCGGTCGCGGCCTGAAGCGGAGCGACCGCGGGGTGATCTTCGGGAATCGGCGTGATGATCAGCGCTTCAAAGCCGACGAAGAAGCGGCCGCCCACCTTGAACTGGTGCTTCCCTGCGGGCAGGAAGGCTGCGCCCAGCGGGGTCACGAGGCGCTCTTCGTCGAGCTGTGCTCCGGTCAGGTGCAGACGCTGGTCCAGGGTGAGGTTGCCGAGCGACAAGCGGGCCGAGGGCATCGCGTCGATCGGCGCCGGCGGATGAACCAGGTCGAGCTGGAAATAGCCAGCCTGCTCGGTCTCGAAGTCGAAGCTGGCCTCGGCGGCGTCGGGGACGCGCACCGGCAGCAGGAAGTCGCCCTCCTGGCGCAGGTTCTTGCGGCCGCCGCCGTGGACCGCCTGCAGCACTGTGGCGCCACCGGGCGCGACCGCGATGCCCTCGCGGGTGAAGGCCAGCGGCACCGGCGGCTCGACCTGAATCAGAACCCGTTCCTGCGTGCGGATCAGCGGCGCCCGCGAGGCGCGCACCCGCATGACGAAGTCGCCTTCATCCGGGAACACGCGCTGCAGCTCCATCTTCACGTTGGGCGACGGTCCCTGCCAGGAGCCGGGGGCCACCTCGCGGTGGGGCAGGGCGCCGTACAGCACCATGCCGTTCTCGACCACCCGGAACCGGCTGCCCGAGGAGCCGCGCAGGCCCACCGAGATCTTGCGTCGCACCTGCTCCATCTCGGCGCGCTCGGACTCGTCGGCCGGCTCGATCGGTTGGCCTTCCGCGTCGAGGATCTCGAGCAGGAAGTCATCGGTCGAGAGCGGGACCGATTGGTAGCCGCCGGTGCGCCCCGCGAGGCTGCCCATGCCGATTCCCTTGCCGAAGGTGACGCGATAGCGCTTGGCCGCGGGGCGTTCGCCGATCACGATCGCCTTCTCCATCGCGGCCCGGGCGATCTCCTGATAGGTCTCGATGTGCAGCTGGGAGGCCTGCAGGACTTCGCCGTTGTTGCTGAAGCCCATCTCGGACTTGCCGTCATCGGGAAGCGGACGCCCGAAGTCGACCCCGAGCCCGAGCAGATCCTGCAGCGTGCGGGTGTACTGCGGCTTGTTGAGCCGGCGCACGACGGCCTGCAGCTCGCCCTTGCGCAGCTTGGCGGCTTCCTTCAGGCCGCCGGTCATCCAGCCCACCATCAGGCGGCGTTCGGCGGCGCTCGGCTGCTCGGCGCGGCGCGGCGGCATCTCGCCGCCGTTGATCATGTCGAGCGCGGTGTGCCAGCCCTCTGCGTCCGGGCCGTGCACGATGTCCGGATTGAGCACGTCCAGCCGAATGTCGCCCTTCTGCTTGGTCGCGCCGTGGCACTCAAAGCAGTAGCGCTTCAGCAGCGGCTCTAGCTCGCGGGCGTAATCGATCGTGCTGGGATCCATCGCCAGAATGGGCTCCGCGTTCTCCTGCGTGGCCGGGGCGGACTCGGTGGTGCTCTCCGCCGCGTCGTCCGCGGCAGGGGCCGCAGCCAGGGCCTGCTGCACCGGCTCGGGGAGCAAACGGTCCTTGAGCTCGGCCTGCTGGGGCGCGCCGATGCGCACCCACCAGCTGAGGATCTCGATCTGAGCCTCGCTGAGCTGCGGCTTGCGCTTCGGCGGCATGTGGCGCTCATGCTCCTGCGGCAGATGCAGGACCTGAATCAGCGCGCTGGCGTGCGGCTTCTCGGGGACGACGACCGGACCCAGCTCGCTGCCAAACAGGACCTCTTCGTACGAGTCCAGGCGCAGGCCGGCGTCGGCGTCGGTGCCCTCGTGGCAACTCAGGCAGTGCGCCTCAAAGATGGGCGCGATCAGTCGGGCGTAGACCGCGGTTTCCTCGGGGGCGGCTTCGCCCTGGCCGGCGGGCTGGGCCGGGGACCAGAGCACGAAGCCCCAGAACGCCGCACTGCCCAGCAGCAGAGCGATCCAGGACCAGGCGGAGGTGGCGCGGAACGACGACGAGAACGGCGCAGGCATGGGTCAGCGAGGCGCCTGCGAGCTGAGGTGGCGTCGTCCGCAAGCGCTGTTCCAAGTGTACCCGGCAGGCCTCGCAGCCGGTGAAATCGAGCCTCCGCAGGTGAAACGGGTCGACTCACCGCAGCGAGCGCCCGGCCACTTCGTCGAGCTTCCAAAACGGCCAAGCGGTTTAGCGTGGCCTCGGATAGGTTCTGCGGTCGTTTCCTACGGGCGTAGAATCCGCGCATGAACCCGGACGATCCTGCGCGCGCTGCTCTCGGCTTCGAGGACATCGATTTCGCCGCCGCCGCTGCGCGGATTGCTGCGCAGGTGAAGCGGACGCCGCTGCTGGCGCTGCCATGCGAGGACGAGCGCATTGAGCTGCGCGGCAAGATGGAGAACCAGCAGGTCACCGGGGCCTTCAAGGCGCGCGGGGCCTGCAACAACATCGCGCTCCTGACCGCGGAGGAGCGCGCGCGCGGGGTGGTCGCCTCGAGTTCGGGGAATCACGGCCGCGCGCTCGCCTGGGCGGCCCGCTGCGCCGGAGTCCCGGCCACGATCGTGATGCCGCAGGATGCCTATCCGAACAAGATCGAGGCCTGCCGGGCGGAAGGCGCGGAAGTCGTGCTGGCCAAGGATCGGCTGGATGCCGACGTGGTGACCGCGCAGCTGGCTGCCGAGGGCAGGGTGCTGATTCACCCCTACGATCGGCGGGGCACCATCGAGGGCGCGGGCACGGTGGGACTCGAGATCGCGCAGGACTGGCCTGAGGTGGAAGTGGTCCTGATCTGCGTCGGCGGCGGCGGCTTGTCCGCCGGCAGCGCGCTGGCCCTGCGCCGCGAGCGGGGCGACGCCGTCCAGATCTATGGTGTCGAGCCGATCGGCTCCGCCTCAATGCGCGACGGCCTGGCCGCGGGCGGCCCGGTGGTGCTGGAAGAGATCACCACCACCGTCCAGGGGCTGTGCCCGCCGGCATCCGGCGCGCTCAACATCGCGATCGCCGCGCAGACTTTCGACGGCGTCCTGACGCCCGACGACGCGGCGATTTACGCAGCGCAGCGTGCACTGGTCAACGATGGTCCCGGCTGGAAGGCAGAGGTCGTCGAGCCGGCGGGCGCCTGCGCCTATGCCGCCATCCGCGAGGGCATGCTGCCGGCCGCGCTGCTCCAGGGCCGCTCCGCGCAGAACCCGCTGCGCGTCGCGGTCACGATCTCCGGCGGCAACCCCGATCCCGCCCAGCTCGAGGCGCAGCGCACCGGAAGCTAGACCCGGTTCGGATCCGGAGGAGTAGAGTGGGGGAGGCCCCCTCGGCCGTTCTTTGTGATGCGCCTCTCCCCGCTCCTCCTGCTGCTCGCGCTGCTGGCCGGTTGGTCACAGGCTTCCCAGTCCCTCACGGCTTCGGCGATCGAAGCGGACGCCCGACGCGCGGCCGTCGCCTGGCTCGATGCGCTGGGTCCGCAGCTCGCCAAACAGGCGGTCTTTCCGATGGACCACGCCGAGCGCCGCGCCTGGAGCAATCTGCCGCACTCGATGTTCGCGCGTCAGGGCGTGGCCTTCGGGGAGATGGACGACGCGCAGCGGCGCGCGGCGCATCAGCTCTTGCGCAGCGTGCTGAGCAGCGCCGGCTACCTACGCGCGACCGGGATCATGCGCGGCGACGACATCCTGATGGCCAGCTACGGGGCCTTGCCCGAAGGGCGCACGCCGCAGTACGGGCATGACTTCTACTGGATCGGGCTGTTCGGGGATCCGCGCGGTGAAGGGGCGTGGGGGCTGCAGCTGGATGGCCACCATCTGGCGCTGAACGTCACCGCAGCGCGCGGGCAGCTGCGCGTCACGCCGACTTTCCTCGGGGCCAACCCGGTGGAGGTCGTGCACGGCCCGTACGCTGGATGGAACGTGATGTCCGAGCCGGATGAGCTCGCGCTGAAGCTCTATCACAGCCTGACCGACGAGCAGAAGGCGGTGGCGGTCGTGGCCAAGGAGTCGCCCGGTGACATCCTCGCCGGACCTGGCAAGGCCGATCTCATCGGCGCCCGGCAGGGGATCGCGGTTGATCAGCTCGATGGGGATCAGCGCCAGCTGCTCGAGCAGATCGTGCGCGAGTTCGTCGACACCTATCGCGGCGAGCTGGCCATCCAGGGCATGCACGAGTTCCGCAAGGATCTCGAGGAAGGCGTGCACTTTGCCTGGTTCGGCGGCGGCGATCCGGCGCAGTCCTATGCCTTCCGCATCCACGGCAAGCGCAACTGGATCGAGCTCGCCCAGATGAACGGCATGGATTCGCGCGAGCTCGGCGTGAATCACATTCACGCGATCTGGCGCCGCTTGGGCGATGACTACGGGGTGGGCCTGCTGGCCGCCGCTGCGAAGTAGTTCGACGAGGTCTCGTCCAGCCGCCGGCGCAGGCCGGCCGCGAACAGCGGGCCGCATTCTGGACCCTGTTCGGGGTAGAAGTAGGGCTCGATCAGTTCGAGCTCGATCACCGCCAGCTGCTGATCCGGCAGCCGCACCAGGTCGACGCGCGCATAGAGCAGCTCATCCCCCAGGGCTTCGGCGACCGACTGGGCAAAGCGCATCTCCTCCTCGCTGGGCGGGTGCACCTCCTCCGCGCCGCCGTACAGCGCCTGGACCCGATAGTCGCCGGGCTGCGGGCGTTTGCGCAGGCAGTGCGAGAACTGGCGATCGAAGAACAGAAAAGAGAGCTCGCCTTCGGTCTGAATCGAGGGCAGAAACGGCTGGACCATCGTGTGCCCCAACGGATGGGCGAGCACGGGTGGAAGCTCCTCCGCAGGCGGAAGGGGCGCGCCCCGTTCGATGCGCGCCTGCCGCCAAGCGCCGGCGCCGATCCCCGGTTTGACGACCACCGCGTCGCATCCCCAGGCGGCACACTGCGCCTCGATCTGCGCGGCGGTCAGCTGCTCGACCCAGGCCGTGGGCACGATCCGCAGGCCGCGATCTTCCAGGTCGTTCAGGTAGCGCTTGTGCAGATTCCAGCGCACCGTCTGCAGCGAGTTCAGAACCGGAGCGTGCGCCTCCAGCTCTTCCAGGCGCGCCAGAAAGGCTGGCGTCTGCTCCTGGTAGTCCCAGGTGGTCCCGATCACGAAGGCCGCGTAGTCCTGGACCGGCAGCGCCGGATCATTCCAGACCGCTTCCTCCAGCTGAATCCCGCGCGCAGCGCAGGCGGGCACCAGCGCGCGCATCTCCGCCGCATGCTCCCAGGCGTCGGCCCGTTCATCCGGGCTCCCGGCGATCATGCAGGAAGCGGTCAGGTAGGCGACACGCGTCATCGCGCGACTACTCGTAGGGGAACAGCTCGACGCGGCGGAAGGCGCAGGGCACTCCTTCGGCCTGAATCGCGATCTGCCCGCTGCTCGCGGTGCAGTCGTGGCCGACGTTGACCAGATCGCCGTTGACCCAGATCGAGATCGTGTCACCCAGACACTCGATCACCATCGTGTTCCATTCACCAACCGGGTTCTCGGAACCATCGGTCAGGTTGACGATGCGCCGACGCTTGCCTTCATCCACGCCCCACTCTTCCTGCGGGCCGCGGCGCTCGACTTCGTTCGGCACCCGGATGTCTTCGCCGATGCACCAGAAGTCCCCGGCGTTGCCGTGGTGCATCTGGCACTCAATCGACTGCGGGAACATGCCGTACAGCCGGCGTGGGGTCGACGCGTGGACCAGAATGCCGCAGTTGCCCGGCTCGGCGGTCCAGCGGTACTCCACCTCGAGGCGGTAGTCGCTGTAGCTGTCTTCGGTGATCAGGTGACCGCCGGGCTTGCCGCGACTGAGCAGCAGACCGTCCTCGACCGCGAAGGAGGGGGTGACTTCCGGGTTGTCATCGGCCGCGGGGACATCGCTGTACCAGCCGTGCAGGTTCTGGCCGTTGAACAACAGGATGCCGTCCCCGTAACCGGCGCTGCCGGGGCCGGCACAGGCGACCAGCGAGAGGGAAGCTGCTGCAAGGAGGAGTGCGCGCATGCTCGTATTCTGCCGCCGCGCTGGCAGGATGGCAGCATGGAGACGATCTCCTTCGAGGACTTCCTGGCGGTGGAGCTTCGGGTCGGCCGCGTGGTCGAGGTGCAGGAGTTCCCCGAGGCGCGCCGGCCGGCGTACGTGCTGCAGGTCGATTTCGGTCCCGAGCTGGGGGTGCGCAAGTCCACCGCGCAGATCACCGAACACTACGCACCTACTGCGCTTGTCGGGCAGCTCGTCGTCGCCTGCGTCAACCTGCCCGAGAAGCAGGTCGGGCCGCATCGGTCGCAGTGTCTGGTGACCGGCTTCCACGACGAAGAGGGGCGGGTTCGCCTCTGTCAGCCGGACGGCGAGGTGCCGCTCGGCACAAAACTTCTCTGAATCTCCGCAAGACTTGCGTCCGCTGCAGCTTGGAAGAGCCGGGATCTTCCCTTATGGTCGCGGATAAAGATGAGCGACAAGCCCTTTCTTACCGACATTCAGACCATCCGTGATCGTGCCCGTGCCCACATGGAGGACGGCGCCGTCACGCAAGGATATGGCGCGGACCGCGACAAGGTCCTCGAGGTTCTCAACGAGGCGCTAGCCACCGAGATCGTCTGCACGCTGCGCTACAAGCGTCACTACTACATGGCCGAAGGCCTCAACGCCGAGGCCGCGGCGGCCGAGTTTCTGGAGCATGCCACGCAGGAGCAGCAGCACGCTGATCAGATCGCCGCGCGGATCGTCCAGCTGGGCGGCGCGCCGAACTTCTCCCCGGAAGGTCTGGCGAGCCGCAGCCACGCTGAGTACGTCGAGGGCGAGAGCCTCGAAGAGATGATCCGCGAGGATCTAGTGGCTGAGCGCATCGCGATCGACACCTACCGCGAGATCATCACCTGGCTCGGAAGCGGTGACTCGACCACCCGCCGCATGCTCGAAGAGATCCTCGCCGTCGAGGAAGAGCATGCGGACGATCTGGTGGGTCTGCTGGCCGACGCGAAGTAATCAGCGCCCACCGCGGCGTCCGCCTGGGCCACCGCCGAAGCGCGAGGCATCGGAGCTGGGCGCGCCCGGCGTGTCGTAGGCAGGCCGTTGACGAGCTTCCTCCGGAAGCGCGTTGACGGCCTCGAGCAGTTTCACGGCCAGCGCGTCCTTGCCCGCTTCCAGCAGACGGGCGCGCAGCGTGACCGAAGTCACGTAGGCGCTCAGGTTGAGGCCGTCGAGGACGGCTGCCGTGCTAGGGGAGAGCTCGAAGGATCGGGTCAGGTCCGCGAAGGCGCCTTCCAGATCCTGGGCCTCCATCTTGAGGCGCGCGCGTCCGGCGAGCGCCATGGCCATGTAGGTCAGCGAGTTGGCGCGCGTCGCCTCATCGGCGGCGATCATCGCTTCGTAGTGCGCGAGCGCGCGGTCATAGGCCGCGAGCGCGGGCTCGGGGCGATTCGACTTGCGCCAGGCCTCGGCCGCGGCAATCGACGCGTAGCCGGCGTACCAGCGCAGCGTTTTCGGCGCGTCCTCCTGCTCGAGCCAGCGCGCGTAGGCCGTCTCCATGGCTTCGACGCCGCGCAGACGCAGCATGCGATCACGGAAGCGCTGGTGGAGATCCCAACTCTCCGGGTAACGATCCAGGCCATTCTGCAGCGCGCGACCCGCCTGACGTTCTGCGCCGAGCGCGACCAGGAAGTCATGGTGAGTCATCACCTGCACAACGTTGCCCAGAGGGTGCTGGGCGAGAATCGAGTAAGTGGCGTGCAGATCGCTCATCCACTGCGCAGGCCAATCCCGCTTGGCGCGCACCGCGTCGGCGATGGCGCGTCGGCGACCATCGGCGAAGATGTCGAGCACGGCCATGCCGTTCCAGCTGACGTCGCCCGGCGGCAGGGCGGCGGCGGCGGCCTCGGCGCGCGCGTGGGCCGTCGCCGTGTCACCGAGACGGAAAGAGCAGATCGCCACGACGGCGTCGAGCTGCCAGTCCTCGGCCCCGAGCCGCTCGGCTTCCAGCGCGGCGTCGAGCGCGTCCTGGTAGTAGGCGCGGCTGAAGCGCTCCGCCGTCGCCGGGTTGCGCGCGAGGCGCGCTGCGGTGCTGGGGGCGACCGCAAACTCGAGAGCAGCCACCGCGACCTCGAGCTGTGCCTGCGGGTCGGCCGGTTCTTCCGCGACCGAGTCCTCGACTGCGTCCAGCTTGGCTTCGATCTCTTCGGCGCTGGGTGGGGGCGGGTACTCCGCACCCTGCAGCGCGGCATTCCAGCTGCCGGCATCCACCGCCGCGGTGTCGCCGCCGAGGCCCTGCTGGACGTTGGCCAGCGTCCGGGCGCGGACGTCCTGCTGCCCGAGCCGCTGCAGCGCGGCGACCAGCTGAGCGCGCTCGTCCTCCGGCATCACGCCGCGCAGCGCCTCGAGGATCAGGTCGATCGACTGGGTCGAGTTCGACTGCGCGAGGCTCAGCCGAGCCATCTTGTTCAGGTTCTCGTCCAGGTCGTAGAGCGCGAGGCGCACCAAGCCGCTCTGCTCCGCTTCCGGGCTCTCCAGGGCTGCCTGCAGCAGGGCCTGCTTCAGCTCGGGGTCGCCGGCCAGATAGGCCGCTTCGACCTCTTCCCGGTCCGCGGCGTCGCGACTGGCCACTTTGTCGAGCAGGCTGCGGTCGCCGCGCGGCGGATTGGGCTGACGGTCGCGGTTCTCGATGCCTTCGCGGATGGCGCGGAAGACCGAATCGGTGTCCCAGGCGTAGAAGACGTCGTAAGTCTCGCTGCCGTCCAGCTCGACCATGATGTGCCGCGGCGCCACGCGTGTGCCATCCAGGAAGCGCTCGTAAACAATCGGCTCCATGGTGATGTGCTCGCCGCAGGTCACGCCATGAAAGCGCGGGCATTCAATCCGATGACCGGCCTCGTCGTAATCGCTCGGGTTGTGGCGATACACCGAGGCGATCACGCAGATGTAAGGCTCATAGAGCTTGCCGATCTCCGGGTCGCGGTAGCGGACGCCGGCGTAATGCTCGCTGGCGATCTCGCCGTCCATGTTGACGCAGACGAGGATCGGCTTGCCGGTCTCCTGCGCGACGGCCAGGGCGTCTTCCCAGGTGCGCTGCCACTGAATCTGTACCGGCTTGGCCCAGTCCTCGGCGGTCGGGGCGTACCACATCTGTTCCCGAGTGATGCCTTCGGGCAGCCCGTCCTGTTGCGCGGACGCGAGCGGGCTGGCCGCGAGAGCGGCGGTGAGCAAGACGGCGAGGTGGGGGGCGCGTGGCATGGTTCCGTTTCGGACGGCCTTCCAGCCTATCCGAACCCCGGCGGGGCTACACTCACTCGGCCCCATTCCGGGGCGAAGAACCTCGTGAGCGACGCGTCCCAAGCCTCCCGGGTGGCCGAGGCCGCCGATCGGCTGCATGCCATCGCGGCCGAAGTCGAGCGTGTGATCGTCGGCCAGGAGCAGCTGCTCCGCGGGCTGCTGATCGGCCTCGTCGCCGACGGCCACATCCTGCTCGAGGGCATGCCGGGGCTGGCCAAGTCGCTGGCGGTCGATTCGCTGGCCCGCGCGGTGGGCGGGGTCTGTCATCGGATCCAATTCACCCCCGATCTGCTACCCTCCGACCTGATCGGAACCCAGGTCTACAACCCCAAGACGGGCGACTGGACGGTGCACGAAGGCCCGGTCTTCGGCAACTTCGTGCTGGCCGACGAGATCAACCGGGCGCCGGCCAAGGTGCAGTCCGCCCTGCTCGAGGCCATGCAGGAGCGCCAGGTCACGCTGGCTGGACAGACCCGCCAGCTGCCGGATCCCTTCCTGGTGCTGGCCACCCAGAACCCGGTCGAGCAGGAGGGCACCTATCCGCTGCCCGAGGCCCAGCTCGATCGCTTCATGCTCAAGGTGGTGGTCGACTACCCGGACCGCGAGCAGGAACGCGCCATCATCGAGCGGATGCGGCGCAGCGAGCGCCCGCAGGTGCAGGCGGTGGCCACGCCGCAGCAGGTCCTCGATGCGCGGGCGGCGCTGGACGAGGTCTTCATCGACGAGAAGATCGAGCACTACGTCGTGGAGCTGGTCTTTGCCACCCGCGACCCCGCAGCGGCCGGTCTGCCCGCGCTGCGCGACCACATCGAGTACGGCGCTTCGCCGCGCGCTTCGATCGCTCTGACCCGCGCCGCCGCCGCGCAGGCGCTGCTGGATCGCCGCGCCTACGTCACGCCCAACGATGTGAAGGCCATCGCGCACGACGTCCTGCGTCACCGTGTGGTGCCCAGCTTCGAAGCCGAGGCCGAAGGCCGCCGCGCCGAAGACCTGGTGCAGCAGATCCTCGACACGGTGGCGATTCCCTGAGCCGATGACCGCGGACGGGCAAGCGGATCTCCATGAGCTGCTGCAGGAAGTGCGGCGGATCCGTTTGCAGGTCGAGTCCCTCGCCGCCGATCAGCTGGCCGGCGGCTATCGATCGGCCTTTCAGGGCGCGGGCATCGAGTTCGACGAGGTGCGCGAGTACGTCCCCGGGGACGACCCGCGTTCGATCGACTGGAACGTCACCGCACGCGTTGGGCGTCCGTACATCAAGAAGTATGTCGACGAACGCGAACGCACCCTGCTGCTGCTGCTGGATCTGAGCCCGTCCATGGAAGCGGGCTTCGGCGTCTGGTCGCTGCGCGATGCGGCGGTGCGCCTCGCGGCGTTGCTGGTGGTGGCGGCGCAGCGTTACGACGATCCGGTCGGCTGGGTCGCCTTCGGCGGCGAGGTCGAGCACGCGGTGCCGCCGCGCAAGGGGCCGCGGCACGGCTTCGGCGTGGTGCGCGACGCGCTGGCGCTGCCGCAGTCGAGCGGAGGGCCCGGGCTGAGCGCAGCGCTGGAGCGCGCGACCCGCATGGTGCGTCGACGCAGCACCGTCTTTGTGCTCTCGGATTTCCTGCAGAGCGGCTGGCAGGACGCGATGCGTCTGTGCGCACGGCATCACGACGTCGTCGCCCTGCCGCTGCTGCCTGCCGAGTTCTTCGCACCTCCGCAGGCGCGCGTTCGCTTCCGTCGGCCGGGTTCGAGCACGACGCAGATCGTCGACGGTCGCTCGCCGGCCGTGCGCGAGGCCTGGGAGCGCGCGGCACAGGCGCGACGCGATGCCTGGCGCGAGGACTTCAAGCGTGCCGGGGCGGATGGGGTCGAGATCGAGGTGCCCCGCGAGCCTTCCCTCGAGCAGCTGGCGCGGCCGCTGCAGCGATACTTCGAGCGGCGCAAGCGTGCGCGGAGGGCGCCATGAAGCCGGCGGCTTCAGTCTTGGCGTGGCTGCTTCTGCTGCTCGCAGCCTGCGCGCGGGAGCAGCCGGTTCAACTGCGCTGGGTGGGCGAGGCGCCGGCCACGCTCGAGCGCGGCGAACCCTTCACCTTGCAGATCGTGCGCAGCTGGCCCGAGGCCTGGCGTCCGGCGCCCTTCGATCCGGCGGCCTGGGCACCCTTCGAGCTTGAGGTGCGCAGCACCGAGCTGCGCGCGCGCGGCGCCTTCGTGGAGGAGGTCCACGATCTGCGCGTGCGCTGCTGGTCGACGGGGGAGCAGACGCTGCGCTTCGGGTTTGCGGCCTTCGACCCCGAACAAGGCGAGGAGCATCAGGCTGAACCGCTGATCTGGACCTGCGCGATCCAGCCCGCGCTGCCCGCCGACGCCGACCCGCGCCCGGAGTTTCCCGAGCCGCTGCCGCTTCCGCGCAGCCCCTGGGGGAAGCATCCGCTCGCCGCGGCGTCCGTCTTGGCGGCCTATCTCCTGCTGCTGCTCCTGCTGCAAAGCACCCGACGCCGGCCGCCGGCTGCTCGTCCGGCCAGCTGGGACCCCTGGGATGCATTCGCGGCGATTCAGCTGCTGCCGCAGCAGACCGTTGCGCAACGGGCCGCGGCGCGCGCGGCGATCCGCGAGCTGCTGCGTCAGCTGGAGCCGGGCCGCGCCTGGGGCGGCGCGGAACTCGCGCAACGCCTCGGGGCGCGCTTTTCGCTGCCCGAGACCGAACGCGCCACGCTGATGGAACTGCTGCGCGCCTGCGAGGCATCGCTGTTCGCGCGCGAGGCCGCGTCGCAGCAGCTCGACCGTGAGCTGGATGAGCTCGCGGAAGTGCTGCACGCGGTCGAGCAGACCCGGGAGGCCGAGGCGTGATCGACTCCCTGCGCTTCACCAGCTTGCGTGAGCCAGCCTGGCTCCTGGTGCTCCTCGTACCGGCGGTGTACGCGCTTTATCAGCGCAGCCGCCGGCGTGGCCCCCGCTCCGTCCCGCTGGGTCCGTCCTTTGTCCTCGCGACGCTGCCCTCATCGGGCGCCTTCGCGCCGCGCCTCAGCGGATTGCTGCACAGCCTGGGGCTCGTCCTGCTCGCGCTCGCGATGGCCCGGCCGGTCGAACGGGTGCCGCTGCCACCCGAGCAGGAAGGGATGGAGATCCTGCTGGTCATCGACCGTTCTTCCTCGATGGAGGCGCGCGATCTCGACGCCCAGCGCACCCGGCTGCAGGTCGCGGTCGATGCCGCGACCCGCTTCGTCGAGGGACGAAGCGAAGACCGCATCGGCCTGATCGGCTTCGCGCGTTATCCCGACTTGCTCAGCCCGACCTCATTGGATCATGCCGCCGTGCTGCAGCTGCTGGCGGAGGTGGAGATGGTCGAGCGCGACGGCCCCGAAGACCTGACCGGGATCGGCGCGGCGGTAGCGCGCGCGGCGCAGGTGCTGCGGCCGCGCTCCGCGAGCTCCAAGATCGTCGTGCTGCTCACTGACGGCCAGGAGAACGTCGCGACTCCGGCCGAGCCCGGTTCGCTGCAGCCGCTCGAGGCCGCGGCGCTGTGTCGCGCCTGGGGTGTGCGCGTCTACCCGATCGCGATCGCCAGCGCAGAGCCCGCGGCGCTTCAGGAGCTGGCCCGGGCGACCGGAGGCCGCGCCTTCGCGGCGCAGGATGCCGCTGCGCTGGGGCGCGT
>PAHY01000024.1 GCA_002705055.1 Planctomycetota bacterium | reverse complement strand
CTTCAGCTTGCGGTGATGCTCGAAGGTCTCGAGTTCGTCGAGCTGGAAGGTGCCGTCGATGCCGCCGGCTTCTGTGCATTCTCGCAGTCGAGACAGGTGAAAGTCCCGGGCGACCTGCGCCATCCGGACGAAGCGGCGCTCGACCGTCTTCTTGTTCACCCCAAAGAGCCGGGCCGCCTGCCGACGCGTGACTTTGGAGCAGAGTGCGTGGACTAAGGCGTGATGGAGAAAGGGCTTGCGGTAGCGGTAGTTGGCCTTGTAGGTCTGCGTGCTGAAGCCTCGGTGGCAGACGAGGCAGCGGAATCGCTGAATCCAGCGACCGTCACACTTGCGGTGATAGGAGCCGGAGCGGCGATAGCGGAAGGCGAGATCGCGCTCGGCGGAGGGGCAGCCGAAGCGCGGGCAGAAAGGTGGGTGAAACAAGAAGCGTCCTCCAGATGGGTTCACCTAGAGGACGCGTTGCGAGCTCGAAAGTTACCGGTCGACCCGAGAATCGAGCCCACTCAGGGGGGTCAGACTCATAGCTCGAGCTCCGCGGCCCCGCGCACGCGGAACTCGCGGTCATGCCGGAGTACGTCCTCGCCGGCGCGCACGAGCACGTCGTAGATCCCACTCGACAATCCGGTCAGGGTCTCCCGCTTGGCGACGCGTTCGACTTGCACGCCTTCGACTTCATCGATCGGGCGACCGTCCAGGTACCACTCGATCTTGGGCACGCGGCCGCGATCGCTCAGATCAATGCGCATGCTCGCCGAGCGATCATCCGGGCTGAGCTGCACCTCCAGATCGGCGTAGCTGCGCTGAATGAGCACGCGCCGGGCCTGATAACCCGGCGCCGTCGCCGTCAGGACCAGCGCGCCGGTGCCGTCCGGGTGGTCGCCGACGGCAAAGTCAAAGCCGCCATCGGTCCGCGCGCGCAGCTCGCGGCGCATCGCCGCCGGGACCGGAAGCATGGTGGTCGAGGGCACATCTTCCAGGCCCGGGTAGAGGGCGCCCAGCATCGCGGCCGGATCCGAGGCCTCCAGCACCAGCGTCGCCTGCGGTAGCGGCTGCCCCTGCAGGTCCAGCACGCGCCCGGCCACGCGACCCTGCCCCCGCTTGACCACGAAGGCAACCCGCGTGGGCGTGTGGCTCATCGGCTTGACCGAACGTAAGCGTGGCTCGCTGACGCCCGAAGGATGCGACACGCGGATGTCGACCAGATGACTGGTCGGCAGATCCTCGAGCACGAAGCTGCCATCGTTCTCGACCTGCACACCCTGCCAGGTCTCCCAGGCGACCTTGTGGGTTCCGATCTGATTGCTGCGCGGCACCACGCTGATCTGCGGGAAGGGTCCGCCCGGCCACGAGCTGACCTTGCCGATCACCCGCCCCCCCTGCGGCAGCGCCGGGACCTCGATCGGCGGCGCACCGGCGGGACGAATCACCAGATTGAGCTCCTGCCGCACCGGCACGTGCCCGGCCGCGCGAATCGTCAGCAGGACGCGCTCACCTCCGACCATCGGCGGCAGGTTCACGATGCCTTCTTCATCGCTCTGAACCTCGGGACCATCCAGCCCCAGGATGACGCGTGCCCCGGCCAGCGGATCGTTTTCGTGGTCACGAAGCTGCAGCGCCACCCCCACCGGCGGCGCGACCCGGAAGTCCCGCCAGCTGCGGCCGTTCTTGCGCACGCGGTGGCTGCGCACCGTCTCGCCATACCCTGGAATCTCCAGGCGGATGAAGTGCGTGCCCGGAAGCAGCTCCGGAAAGAGGTAATGGCCCTCGGTGCGCGACACCGTCGACCAGCCATCCTGCGGGCCGCCGACGATGGTCATCCGGACACCTTCGATGCCCTCCTTCTTCTCATTCAGCACCGCGCCCTCGAGCGCGCCGCTGCGCTTGGGCGCGATGCGCTCGGCTTCGATGCCACCCAGGCTGCGCAGCTCGACCGTGAGCAGGTCGGCCGCCCAGCTCTGTTCGGGGATCTCGCCTGGATCCGCCGCCAGCGGGCCTTCGGCTTGGCTCTGCTCCGCCACTTCGGCGGGCTCGGGCTCCCACGGCGCCGGCGCGGGCGCGGCTCCGGGGCCGAACACCACGGCCAGCACGGCCAGCAGCGCTCCGACCAGGAGCGCCCAGCCCCAGACGGGAAAGCGGCGCGAGTCGGTGGAGGTCAGCGGCGCCATTCCGCCTCAGAGTATCCTGTTCCCGGCTCCTGGTTGACCGACCTCGCCCATGTCACAAGTTTCTGACGCTGCCCAGACCCGCATGGCCAAGACCACCGTCAAGGTGGCGAGCGGCCTCTGCCTGGTGAAACTGGCCGCCTTCGCGCTCAGCGGCAGCGCCGGCGTGCTGGGTTCGGCGGTGGATTCGGGCCTCGACTTGGTGGCCTCGGTGGTCGTGCTTTGGGCAGTCAGCGCGGCGGCCCGACCGGCCGATGCCGACCACCCCTTTGGCCACGGCAAGGCTGAATCGCTGGCCAGCTTGCTGCAGTCGGTGCTGATTCTGGTCTCGGGTCTGGGGCTGGCCTACCACACGATTCAGCGCGCCCTCGACGAAGAGCACACCCTCGGCGGAAGCGCCGCCGGGGTGATCGTCATGGTCGGCAGTTCGGCGGTCACGCTGTGGCTGGTCCGCCGACTGCGCCAGGTCGCCAAGGAGACCGGCTCGCCCGCGCTCGACGCGGACAGCGCGCACTACGCCAGCGATCTGGCCACCAACCTAGCCGCCGCCTTGGGCCTGGGCCTTTACGCGCTGACCGGCTGGACCTGGCCGGACCTGCTGGTCGGCCTGATCATCGCGCTGGTGATCCTGAACACCGCGCGCGAGGTCTTCGCCGGCGCCACCGAGGGGCTGATGGACACCGGCATGGAGGCCGCCGAGGAAGCCGCCGTGCTGCGCACCGTGCTCGGCTTCGCGCCGCGCGTCGCGGGCTTCCACGACCTGCGCGCGCGACGTTCCGGCGCCGAACTGTTCATCGAGCTGCACCTCGACATCCCGCGCCACGCCAGCTTCGTCGAAGCGCATGACCTCGCCGAAGAAGTCGGCGACGCCGTCAAGCGCGCGGTGCCCCGCTCGCAGGTGACGGTGCACGCGGACCCGCTCTAGACAGCGCGCGCTAGTCGCGACGCGGGGTCAGCGCGAAGCTGGCCACCACCGCGTCGTGATCGCTCGGGAAGAGCTCCCCCACACGACCGCCCAGGATGTCGGCGTGCACCGGCCGCACCCCACGGAACAGCACGTGGTCGATCCGCCGCCCACCGGTGGGGTCCTGGAAGCCATTGAAGGTGCCGCGCGTGTCCTCGGGCCGAAGCAGGGCCACCGCGGATTGCCAGCCGGCTTGCAGGAAAGCCCGGATCGGCGCCGCATCCTCGACCGCGTTGAAGTCGCCCATCGCGATCACGCAGGGCGCGTTCGCGGCGTCGCGCAGGATCAGCGCGCTGGACTGCCGCCGGGCTTCGGCCCCGCGGTGGTCGTAGTGCGTGCCGTACACCCGCACCGCCGGCCCGCCTGCGCGCAGCTGCAGCTCGGCCCAGACCGCCATCCGAGGCAGGGCCGCATCCCAACCGCGGCTGGCCACGACCTCCGGCTGCGGGGACAGCCAAAACTCACCGCTCTCCAGCACCTGGATGCGCTCCTCGAGCACGTACAGCCCGGAGTACTCGCCGCGCAGCCCGCCCTCGCGGTGCTGACCGAGCTTGCGGTAGCCCTCGAGCTCCGGAGCCAGCTCCTCGAGCTGAAAGTCCAGCGCCTCCTGAATCGCCAGCACATCCGGGCGCTGCTCGCGGATCCGATCCGCCACCCGACTGCGCCGCGCCGGCCAGGCGTGCTCGCCATCGTTGGCGGTGCCGTAGCGGATATTGAAGCTCATGACCCGCAGCAGCTCTGCGGCTTCGGCCGGCGCACCGTCCCTCGAAGTCGCGCCCACGCCGCTCCCCGGCGCATGACACGCACTGAGCCAACACAGACCAAGGGCGAGCAGAATCCGAGCGAGCGGGGCGAGGGATCGGGACATGTCCTCGAATCTAGCTTCCGCCCCCGCTTTCCTTCGGTAAGCTTCCGCGAATGCGCGGTGCCCCGCACCGCCTGTCCCCTGCGATCCATGCTCAAGGTCGGCTTCGACATTCGCCCGGCGCTGTTCGACTACGCCGGCATCGGCCGCTACGTCCGGGAGGTCGGCGTGGCTCTGACCCAGCTCGAGGACGGCCCCTACCTCGAGATGTTCGCGCCGAGCTGGCGTGGCGGCCGCAAGGTGCCCGAGGGCCTGCACCCGGAGCGCCATCGCCAGCACCGGGGCTGGCTGCCCGGACGGGCCATGAAGTGGATCAACCATCTGCCGGGGATGGACGCCGGCCGCCACCCGGCCAAGGTCGACGTCTTCCATTGGACGGACTTCACCTTTCCGACCGTACGCTCCTGCGCGACGGTCATGACCATGCACGACGCCGCTTTTGCGGTCGATCCCACCTTCCACGGCTGGGAAACATCGCGGCTGCTCGACCGGGTGCGCCGCCACATGGTCCAGGCCGACGTGGTGCTGGTGCCCACCGCCCCCACCCTGCACGACGCCGAACTGCTGGGCCTCGATCCGCAGCAGGTGCACGTCGTGCCGCACGGCGTCAGCCCGTTCTTCTGCCCGCCCGAGGACAAGCACGCCCCGCGCGACTACCTGCTGACGGTCAGCACGATTGAGCCGCGCAAGAACTACCCGCGCATCCTGAAGGCGCTTGAGCAGTGCTGGGATCGCGACCTGGCACCCAACTGGATCATCCTCGGCCGCCCCGGCTGGGAGCACGAACCCTTCCTGGAGCGCCTCGAAAGGTCGCGCCATCGCGACCGCATCACCTGGATCTCACACGCTGAATCGGAAGATCGGCTGCGCGAGCTGTACCAGGGTGCGCTGGCGCTGATCCACCCCTCGCTGCATGAGGGCTTCGGCCTGCCGGTGCTCGAGGCCATGGCCTGCGGCACGCCGGTGGTAGTCGGCGAAGGCACCTCGCCTGCCTGGGTGGCGGGCAACGCCGGCATGCTGGTCAACACCCGCGACATCGATTCGATCGCCGAGGGCATCGAGCGCATCGTTGCGGAAGACTGGTGGCGCAAGCACGCCGCGGCCGTTCTGCTTCGACGTTCGCGGGAGTTCACCTGGGAGAACACGGCCCAGCTCACGCACCGCGCCTACCAGAAGGCGGTCGAGCACTACGGCTAGCGCGTTAGGCTGGCAGCATGTCGACGCTGCTCGCCGTCCTGCTGCTCGCTGTCCCGCAAGCGCCCGCCCCGCAGGCGGCGGCCGCGCAGGCGGAGCGACCGAACATTCTCTGGCTCAGCTTCGAGGACCACGGCCCGCAGCTCGGCTGCTACGGCGACGAATACGCCGAGACACCGGTGCTGGATGCGCTCGCGGCGCGCGGCGTGCGCTATGAACGCTGCTGGTCGAATGCGCCCGTCTGCTCCACGGCGCGGACCACGCTGATCACCGGGCGCTACGCCACCAGCCTGGGCGCGCATCATCATCGCAGCCGACTGGCCTGCCCGGACGGCGTGCGCTTCTTCCCGCAGCTGCTGCGCGAGGCCGGCTACTTCTGCACCAACAACCGCAAGGAGGACTACAACCTCGCCAAGCCGGCCGGGACCTGGGACATGTCCGGCAACGCCGCGCACTGGCGTAAGCGGGCCGCCGGCCAGCCCTTCTTCGCGGTCTTCAACATCACGGTCTCGCACGAGAGCCAGATCCGCAAGCGGCCGCACGAACTGAAGCACGACCCGGCCGCGTTCGAGCTGCCCCCCTACTACCCGGACCTGCCCGAGATTCGCCGCGACTGGGCGCAGGAATACGACAAAGGCACCGAGATGGACGCGCGGCTGGGGCAGGTGCTGGCGCAGCTCCGCGAGGATGGCCTTGAAGAGGACACGATCATCTTCGCTTTCGGCGACCATGGCTCCGGCATGCCGCGGCACAAGCGCTGGCCAGGGGACTCCGGGCAGCGGGTGCCGCTGATCGTGGTCGTGCCCGAGAAGTGGAAGCACCTCGCACCCCAGGGTTACGAAGCCGGCGCGCTGCTGGAACGACTGGTGGCCTTCGTCGACTTCGGCCCGACGGTGCTGAGCCTCGCCGGCGTGCCCGCCGACGCCGGGATGCAGGGCGTGCCCTTCATGGGCAAATTCGACGGCCCGGCCAAGAAATTCCTGTTCGGCTACCGCGGCCGGATGGACGAGCGCATGGACGAAGTGCGCGTCATCACCGACGGGCGATACGTCTACCTTTGGAACATCGACGCCACCCGCCCGCACGGCGCCTATGTCGACTATCAGTTCATCACGCCGACGACGCGGGTCTGGTACGAGTACGCGCGCGACAACCCGGGCGCTCCGAAGGCGATCCGGGACTACTGGTTCAATGCGCGCGGGCGGGTCGACCTCTTCGACCTCGAGAGCGATCCGCATGAGATCTTCGATCTGCATGAGAACGGCGTGGACGTCCCAGCGATGAAGACGCTCGCTCAAGAGCTGCGCCGCACGATCATCGCCACGCAGGATCTGGGCTTCATCCCGGAGCACCTCTTCGCGGAGACCCTCGCCGCGGGCAAGGCCAAGTTCCAGCTCTCGCATCTCGACGCGGCCTACGCGACCGGCGCGCTGCAGATCCCCGAGGATCCGATCGTGCGCTGGTGGCAGGCCTTCCACGGCTGGGAGATGGCGCGCGGCTATGGCGCCGCGCTGCTTGGCTCGGCCTCGCAGGAGGACGAAGCAGGCACGCGGGTCGCGCTGGCCATCGCCCAGATTCACTGGCCGCAGCAGGTGCCCGAGGAACAGCGGGAAGCGCGCCGCAGCCAGCTCGTGCGATGCTGGGAGACCCTGCTGCACCATGCCAGCCCGGACGAATCCAACTACTTCGTGCGGCTGCTTGCCTGGCAGGCGCTCGACGAGGCGATTCAGGTCGAGCAGCTGCGCGACGAGCTGGGTGCCGACACGGTGCGCCAGTACCACACGAGACTGCAGGCCATGAGCACCGATCACCCGCAGCTGGACGGCGCCTTTCGCAACTATCTCCCTCGTCTGAAGGACAAGCTGCAGCGCGAGTTCGAGCAGGCGCTCAGCACGCGGCGGGACTAAGCCGTCGGAGCGATCGCGCCCGAGAGCGCGCGGATGCCCAGCACCATGCCCGCGACCACCGCGATCGCCAGCAGCGCCACCAGGCACTGCATCGGGAAACTCAGCTGGCTGAGGTCGCCGAGGCCGCTCGATCGCTTGGCCTGCTTGAGCTCCTGACGGATCCGCGCCCGCTCCTGGTCGGCGAGCGTCGCGCGCGAAGGCGGCTCGTCTTCCGCGGCCGGGGCGGGTGCAGCTGCCGCTGCGGGCATCGCTTCGCTCGGATCCTCCAGCTCGATCTCGCTGCCCAGATCAAGCTCGCCGAGCTCGGGCACCGAGCTTCCCGCCCCGATCGCATCGCTCTCGGGCGCCGCGACAAACTCGAAGGCAACCGCGCCGAAGGTCACCAGGTCGCCGCCGCGGAGCTCGAACTCCTTGCCGCGTTCGCCGTTGCGAAAGGTGCCGTTGGACGACCCCAGGTCGACCACCCACCAGCTTGATCCACGCAGCTCCAGCTTGGCGTGGCGGCGCGAGACGCTGCCGTCCTGCAGCTGCAGCCCGCACTCGGCCAGGCGGCCGACTACCAGGCCCGGGGTGAGCTCGGTCTCGGCTCCGGATTCGCGGCGACGCAGTTTCACGGGGGGACATCCTATCCCTGCCCGAAGCGCCTCCAGCGCCTAGAATCTGGAGCCTTGGAAACGGTCCTCGAGGTGCTCGCCAGCGCGCCGGCGCTGGCAACCTTCGGTTTGCTCTTGATGTGCGGACTGGGGTTGCCGCCGTGGTCCGAGGAGATCGTCATCCTGGCCAGCGGCTACTTCGTGGCCGAAGGTGCCCTGAGCTACCAGGAGGCGGTCTTCTGGTGTTTCGCCGGCATCCTGGCCGGGGATTCGATCATCTATGCGCTGGGAGCCTGGGTCGGCGAAGGCGTCTACCACTGGCCAGTGCTGCGCAGCCATATGAAGGCGCGGCATCGAAACAAGTTTAATAGATTGTTTTTCCGCCATGGGACGCTGGCGGTGTTCCTGGCGCGCTTCCTCCCTGGCTTTCGCATGGTCGCCTACTTCGTCGCCGGCAACCTGGGGATGCGCTACTGGAAGTTCGTCCTGCTCGATTCGATCGGTGCAGTCGTGACCGTTCCGATCTCGGTCTACGCCGGCTTCATGCTGGCGGAACACTTGGACAAGGCTCAGGCCATGTTGCACAAGTATCAGATCCCGGTCCTGATCCTCGGGGTCGCCGTGCTGCTGCTGGCGCTGCGGATCCGCCGCAATCGTCGCATCGCCCGCTTCGATCAGCTGCAGCGCGAGCGGACCGAGCGCCATCACGCCCGCGCCGCCCGCGGCAGGTCGAAGAGCTCGAAGGAAGCCTCAGGAACCGAGTGAGGATCGCTGCCGAGCGGCCTTCGCCACGGTAGAATTCCCGGCTCAATTTGCAGGGCCAAGTGCAAAAGCACGAAAAGTGGCCTGCACCCCCGTCTCCGCCAGAAACGATGGAACAAGTGGTAGAACTGCTCCCTTGGATCGGCGCCGGCCTTGGCTTGGTCGTCGCCATCCTGTTGCAGCGTAAGGTGATGGCCGCTCCGGCCGGCACTGATCGCATGCAGGAACTCGCAACGGCTATTCAGGAAGGCGCCAAAGCTTTCCTGGTGACCGAGTACAAGCTTCTGACGATCTTCGTGGTGATCGTCGCGGCCGGCCTTTTCCTCCTCGGCGAGGACAAGGGCGGTGGCATGCAGACCGCCGTGGCCTTCCTGGCCGGCGCTGCTGCCTCCGCGACCGCCGGCTGGATCGGCATGCACACGGCGACCCGCGCCGCGGTGCGCACCACCGAAGCTGCCCGCGAGGGCCTCGCCGGCGCGCTGACTGTCGCCTTCCGCAGTGGCACCGTCATGGGCCTGACTGTGGTCGGCCTGGGTCTGCTGGGCGTCTCGGTGTTCACCAGCATGTACGGCACCGATGAAACCGCGCTGCAGTCGGTTCTCGGCTTCAGCTTCGGCGCTTCGTCGATCGCGCTGTTCGCTCGTGTCGGGGGCGGCATCTACACCAAGGCCGCGGACGTCGGCGCCGACCTGGTCGGCAAGGTCGAAGCGGGCATCCCCGAGGACGACCCCCGCAACCCCGCCACCATCGCCGACAACGTCGGTGACAACGTCGGCGACGTCGCGGGCATGGGCGCCGACCTGTTCGAGTCCTATGTCGGCTCGATCATCGCGGCCATGACCCTGGGCGCAGTCGCCGCGGCCACCGCCACCGATGGCGGCGCCGGCCTGGTGCAGCTCCCCATGACCCTCGCCGGCCTCGGCATCGTGGCTTCGATCATCGGCACCTTCTTCGTGAAGACCGAAGACGAAGAGAAGATCCACTCGGCGCTGTTCCGCGGCCTGCTGATCGCTTCGCTGATCTTCGCTGCCGGCGCGTACTACATCACCAACATGGCGGGCCTGGCCTTCGGCGAGTTCGAGGGCATGAACCTGTTCATCACCGTGATCGCCGGCCTGGTCGCCGGCGTGCTGATCGGCAAGATCACCGAGTACTACACCGCCTTCGAGTTCAAGCCGGTGCAGAGCATCGCTTCGCAGTCGGAGACCGGTGAGGCCACCAACATCATCGCCGGCCTCGGCGTCGGCATGAAGTCGACCGCCATTCCGGTCATGCTGATCGTCGTCGCCATCGCCGTGGCCTACCAGCAGGCCGGCATCTTCGGCATCGCGCTGGCTGCGGTTGGCATGCTGTCCACGCTGGGCATCTCGCTGGGCGTCGACGCCTACGGCCCGGTCGCTGACAACGCGGGCGGCATGGCCGAGATGGCCGAACTGCCGCCGGAAGTGCGCGAGCGCACCGATGCTCTCGATGCGGTCGGCAACACCACCGCCGCCATCGGCAAGGGCTTCGCCATCGGCTCGGCCGCGCTCACCGCGCTGGCTTTCTTCAGCGCCTTCGGCGAGAAGGCCAACGTCGAACTGTCGATCACCGACCCGGACGTCGTCATGGGTCTGCTGATCGGCGGCATGCTGCCCTTCGTCTTTGGCGCCATGACCATGGAAGCCGTCGGTCGCGCTGCCTACTCGATGATCGAGGAAGTGCGCCGTCAGTTCAAAGAGATCCCGGGCATCCTCGAGGGCACCGGCAAGCCGGACTACGCCTCCTGCGTGTCGATCTCGACCCAGGGCTCGCTGAAGGAAATGATCGCGCCGGGCATGCTGGCGATTCTGGCTCCGATCGCGGTCGGCCTCTACGACGTCAAGATGCTGGGCGGCCTTCTGGCAGGCTCGCTCGCGGGTGGCGTCATGATGGCGATCTTCATGTCGAACGCCGGTGGTGCGTGGGACAACGCCAAGAAGTACATCGAGAAGGGCCACCATGGCGGCAAAGGCAGCGACCCGCACAAGGCGGCCGTCGTCGGCGACACCGTGGGCGACCCCTTCAAGGACACTTCCGGCCCCTCGCTCAACATTCTGCTCAAGCTGATGTCGGTGGTCAGTCTCCTGCTGCTGCCGTTCTTCACTGCCAACTAGGCCAGTGTTTGAGCTTCCCGCCGATCCGGCGACCTGGTCGTCGCAAGAGCTGGCCTTCGGGCTGGCTCTTGCGGCCGACGAACAGAAGGCCGAGGACGTCTGCGTCCTCGGCGTTCAAGAACTGCTTTACGTCACGGACTACTTCGTCCTGGCGACCACGCAGAGCGCACGCCAGACCAAAGCCCTGGCCGATGCGCTCAACGAGACCGCCAAGAAGGCGCTCGGGCACAAGGGCCGCGTGGAAGGCAATCAGCGCTCTGCCTGGTTGCTGATCGACCTGGGCAACGTCGTGGTGCACATCCTCACCGAGGAAGCCCGCGAGTTCTACGCCCTCGACGAACTCTGGGCCGACGCCGACCGCTACGAGATCACGCCCGAGGGCGAAGACGAGTCGCCGGTCGCCGAAGAAGTCGGCAGCGACGCTCCCACCGAGGAGTAGTCCGGCTGGCGCACGCGGCGCGCGTCGCCGCGATCGAAGACCAGCTCCAGTTCGGGGAAGCGCAAGGCGCCCAAGGCGTTGTCGAGCCCGTAGGCGCGATTCTGTGCCCGCTCGATGTTGCGGACCCCGACCGAGAAGTCGACGCAGAAGGCGTTGCCACGCGGCCCCAGCGCGTCCTCGGGCTCGGTGCCCTCAAACAGATAGGGGCCAGCCTTCGCGGGGCGTTCCGGCTCGGCCAGCGCGCGCCAGTAGTGCCCGAAGACCACGCTGCGCAGCGACTGGTAGCTCTCCCACCAGGCCACCCGTTCGACCCGACGCAGCCGGCCGCCGGCCCAGAAGGGTTCAGGGGTGGGCCGCTCGATTCCCGAGGTCGCCACCGCGACCGGATTCTGATTCTGACGGCGGAGATCCGCCACCTGAGAGTTGAGCGGCACCCCCTCCTGCTTGAGGCCGGCCTCGATCCGCCGCTGGTACTCGTGGAAGACCTGGTCGGCCGGGCCAGGCACGAGCCGGAGCTGGCCTTTCAGCGCCGGCGACCAGGCCGCGTGGACGAGCCGCAGATCGGTGCGCTCAAAGCCCAGCGGCAGCTCGCGCAGGAACTCCAGGATCCAGGCACGCTCGGCTTCGCCGGCGAGCGCCTGCGGCACCCGCCCGCCCTCACGCAGCTCCTGGACCTCGCCCCGGAACCACTCGTTGCCCTCGCGGTGCTTGTCGAGCAGCAGGTTCAGCTCGTGATTGCCGAGCAGGCAGAAGGCATGACCGCCCCGCACCAGCTCGCGCACCAGCCCCACCACGGCGATGCTGTCTCGGCCACGGTCCACCAGGTCCCCCAGGAAGACCAGCCGCCGCCCCTCCGGGTGCGAACCGTCCGGCCGGTAGCCCAGCAGCGCCAGCAGCCGCTCTAGCGCCTCGATCTCGCCGTGGATATCCCCGACCAGGTCGAGCGGGCCGTCGGGCAGCGGGGCAATCTGAGCTCCCATGTCTCTCTATCGGTCAGATCCGCTGCGAGGCAATGTCCTCCGGCGTGATTCCTTGTCCAGCGGCAGCACCCCCAGGCCGCCTACTTCTATCGCGATAAGAACACATGATCAACCGTTGCGTGGCCGGTAGGGGAGTTTCATGACCGAAGACCAGCCGCGCGATCTTGTTGTCCAGAAAGGTGATACGCGATTGCTCTCACGAGAGCAGTTTCAGAGGCTCGCCGATGTGCCGGCCGTCTTCGTCTGGCTCGCCAACATCGACAATCCGAACACCAGGCGGGCCTACGAGAGCGATGTGGAGG
>PAHY01000023.1 GCA_002705055.1 Planctomycetota bacterium | reverse complement strand
TCCGGCGGAGTTTGAAAAACAATCCCTTGCTGCGGAAGCAGCGTAAACCCGGTGTCCATCAAACCGGGGGAAGGTCACATCCTCTGAATCGCTCACTCCGTACGGGTCCGTGTAGTTATAGCGTTCGAGGATGTCTCCGTCAGTATCACTCAAGCCCCACACCGTGCTCTGGAAGTCCTCGTGGACTGCATACGGCCGATACTCCGTTGTATCCGTGTCGGAGTCAAGATCGTTCGTATCTAGCGCGATGTGCTCGAGCATGCGCTCGCCTCGTCGCATGGGAATCTCCTGCCATAGCCACTCGCCGGCGTTGTCATCCCATTCGCCGACCATGTGCCAACCGTGGTAGAGAAACTCGTTGACCTGGCTCCCGACCGTCGTGCTCACCCGACGACCAAAGGCGTCGTAGTCGTATTCCCGGTCCGTTTGGCCACTGATCTGCGCCTCAATGAGCTGCCCTTGGCCGTTCCAGACGAAATCCTTGGTCGTTCCGTAGTCCGTCAGCTGGCCGTTCGTGTCCCAAGTCAACGTATTCCCGTCGTGTGACGTCGTCTGATAGAGGCTATTGAGCGACACCGGGATACTCTCCACCGGCGTCCCGGCCTCTGGCGTGATCGTCACATCATCCCGCTCGTAGACTTTGCCAATCGTGTACGCGACCTTGTCTTGGAAGTTCGCCGTCGCTGCAGTCGGGTCCGTCGCGGTCCAGCTGTGCGGACTCTCCAGCTCCCGCCACATCGTCACGAGGCGGCCCATGTCGTCATAGCGGAAGGCTTCCCCCATCTCGGTGCCGCCGGACTCGTCATGCATCCGCTCCCGCACCACCATGCGGCCCGCATCATCCCAATCGCTATCGAGGCCGCTGAGGAGTGTGCTCGAGGACGCCTCCTTGTAGGTGAGTTCATCCGGCTCACCGAAGCTCGTGTAGGTCTGCACACGGACGAGGTCGTAGAGCGTTTGGGAACGCTCGTACTCACGGTGACCTGCATACTCAAACTCCGCGGTCGTCTCCCAGGTACTCGTCGAGATCCCTTCGACGTCGGTCGATAGCTTCCTCTTGACGCTATCAATGCGCCCATTGTCATCGAGAAGGTACTCGACCCCGACGACCGGCCCACCACTCGGGTAGGTGATCGTCTTCACCGCGCCATTCTCAAAGTGGGTGTAGGCAATCGTATGCCCTCCATGCTGCGTCTCGGAGTCCATCTCCCCGAATCCGTTGTAGGCGCGGGTCACCGAAATCAGGTCCGTGTAGCTCATGCTCACGTAGTCCTGCGTCTTCGCGGACGTGATCCGATCCATGTCGTCGTAGGTGTAGTCGATTCGATCAGGACCCGTAAGCCCGGAACTTGCGTAGTTGTAATCGACATAGTCGACCCGATCTGCCGTGTCATAGGCGTAAGTCGTCACGACCCCGGCCGGATCCGTGGCCGTCGAGAGACGCCCATGCGAGTCATAGGTCCGTGTGTAAGTCTGCGCCGTTTGGTCGTCGTACTCGACCGTCAGCTCCTGACCGAAGCTGTTGTAGGTCCAGCGCGTATTGATGGCGTTGGCATCGGACACGCGCTCCTTCAGGCCGCCGGCAGACCAGTAGGTCGTCGTAATCGCATCCGTCGAGGCATCGATGCGATGAGTCTCCTTCGTTTGCCGCCCGAGGTCGTCGTACTCCCAGTCGATTTCTCGGTTCTCCTCACCACGAAGCGTCAGACGCCGGCCGCCTTCGTCATAGGTGTAGGTGGTCTCGAGACTCCCGCTCGCTGAGCCTTGACTGTCGATGCTCGTCGTCCGACCACTCGCATCCGTCGTCGTCACCGTCACGTAGTCGGTAAAGCTCGCCGTGTCGGTGTTGTACTCATGTGAGGTCACCGTCGTCTTGCGCGTCGAGACGTTGTAGGAGTACTGGACCTCATTGCCGATCGGATCAATCGTCTTGCTCGTGCGACCCGCATCATCCCACTGGGTCTCCCACTCTTTGTTGCGCTCATCGACACGGACGGCGACGCGGCCAATCTCATCCCTCTCGACCTTCGTCACGCGGTCCGAGAGCGTGCTCTCCGGGTCAACGCGGGTCGTTTGGTACTGGCGATTCGCCTGGTCGTAGTAGTAGTTCGTCGTGGCGTACGTGGTCGTCGTCATCCCATCGACCACCTTCACCTCGACTTTCTCCGGACTCCCGTCATCCTCGAGCGTCGTGATGACCTCCCGCGTCTTCGAGCTCGGCAGATCCGAGATCACCTTGATCCGCCGGCCAAAGCCGTCGTACTCGTAGTCGGTCTCGTGGCCACCCCGGTCCACGACCGTCACGACGCGACCCATCGTGTCTCGCTCGATCGTCTGGACGAGGGTCTCGGTCGTGCTCATCCCGGAGTCGTCGACGTTGTACTCCTTCCAAGGCAGGTTATGGCTCCCGTAGCCAAAAACAGACCTCGATCCGTAGTCGTCGGGGCCAATCGTCTGCGAGTAGCGATTCGACTCGTCAAAGGTGTAGTCCGTCAGCGCCTGGATGCCGCCGGTCGCGGCATCCGCCGTCATCGAGTCCATGCGCCCGCTGCTCTCGTAGGCATAGGTCGTCTCGACGCGGTTGGACGGAGAGTCCTCGAGCAGCTTGTCCTCTTCGGTTCGGAAGCCACGCAGGTTGTACTCGTACTTGATCTCCTGGCCGTTTGGGCCCTCGATCTTGAGGACTCGCCCATCGGGCGTCACGGTGTAATCCCACTGCGATGTCGCCCCACTCGGATCCTCCGTTTGCGTCGTCTGCCCGAAGACGTTGCGGACGTTCTTGTAGGCGAGCTGCAGGCCGCCCCCATCGGGATCCAAGGTCTTCGTGATCGTGTCGCCGGAATAGCCGTACCCCGTCTTCTCGCCGGCGGCGTTCGTGATCGATCCGAGACGGCCATCCGTGATGCCTCCGCCGATGTCATTCCAGCCGTAGGTCCACTGAATCGACTGCGAGCTCGGCTGCCCGCTCGTCACCGTCGGGTGCGTCACGCTGGCGAGCGTGCCATCGGAGTTCCAGGCCCAGGTGACCTTGCTCGAGGGGTTCGACTCCGCTCGGAGCCAGCCACTCGACGTCAGCGGACGGCAATAGTCGTCAAAGTCGTCGTAGGTCCACTGCTTCACGAGGCTTGTGTCGTTCGTATCCGAGCTCACGCGGGTGTACTTCGTCACATTGCCCCAGGTGTCGTAGACCCACTCCTCTTCCGACCCGTCGTCGTACACAATCTCATCGATTCGACCGCAGTCGCAGTCACGACTGAAGGTCGTGATCGCCGCATTCGTGATGTCACTCCCCGCTTCGTCCTCCAGAAAGTCGCGGCGGCCGTCGATCGTGCGGTCTCCCCCGCTCAGGTCCGTGTAGATGAACTCCTGCTTCTGCCCGTACGGGTCGATGTAGCGCGTCACGTCCTCCGTGACGAAGTTGTTGTTCGAGGAGACGTCGTAGGTATAGGTGTACTCGAAGCCGTCGGCGTCGGTCACCAGCGTGCAGCGCGGCGTCGTCGAGTCGTAGACCGTGTAGTCGAAATCCAGCACCGTCGTCCCGCAGTCCTTGACGAGGTTGAGCATGCCGTCATCCGGGTTCGCCGTGCTCGTCCAGGTGTAGTCGGTATAGGGACGCGACTTCGTGCCACCGTCGACCAGGCGGGTATTGGTCTTCTCGGCCTTCGTCAGCTCGCCCGAGGTGTAGGTGTAGTCGATATCGACATTGCCGTAGTCCCCGATCCCGGTGCTGCTCATGGTGATCCCGGTCACCTGCAGGCTGCCGTTGCGCGTAAAGGTCAGGACTCGGCCCTCGGTGTCCGTCACTGTGTCGACGAGGTGCGCGTTGGTCGTGTCGTAATCGAAGGTGATCTCGTTGCCCCACGGGTCTTCGATGCTGGTGCAGTAGAAGAGGTCCTTCGTCGCGTCGATGTAGTTATCAAAGGTCCAGACGACACCGTGCTTGTCCGTCAGCGTGAAGTATGGGTCGGCGCCGCCTCCTGGCGTCGTCTTCTCGAGCTTCGCGTACAGACCTGCTGGGATGTCGTACTCCGAAGTGCCGCTGTTCCACACGTAGGCGTCTTCGACGCGGCCATTCCCCAAGAAGGCCTCGACCGTCAGCTGGTCCGTACTCTCGCGCAGCGCGATCTCGCAGCTGTGCGACCAGCCGGGCCCAAACTCGCGATTCAGATCCGGGAGTCCAGCACGCCAGAAGCGCGTGAAACGGAAGTCAAAGCCCACCCCAGGGACCACGAAGTCGGTCTCGACGTAGACCACTTCGCCAGTGCTCGCCAGGACGAGGGGATGGTCATGGCCATCCGGCGGGAGTTGGCCAGCGTTGCCGGCGGCGATGTCATTCGGGGGCACAAGGCCAAAGCCCATCGCGGCCGTTTCCGGGTTGCCATTGAAGCTCGCCGCTCCTCCGCAGCCGCAACCACTCGCGCCGGACACGAACCCTGGCCCCCACTGCGGGTCAAAGAACCAGTTCGGGTGCGATTCCACCCGTTGTTCGTGGCTACAAAACGCCCAATCAGCGAAGCCTGTCGTCAGATCCAGCGGGTCGGTCGTCGTCAGACGCGGACGAGGTGTGGAGTTTGCAAGCTTCTCGTAAAGAGAACTCGCCCCCAATCCCAGGAGACCCAAAAGGAGAAGAAAAAGCGCGATGAGATCAAACCCACCACGATCCGACAGAAACTTCGGCATGTTGTGAAAGTGGTTGAGAGAAAAGAGCACGGTCACACTTGGGGCGAGACCGTTGACTACTCCGTGGTAACGGAACCAACGCGACTCGGCAACGCAAAAACTCGCGCCGAGGTCCGCTCACGCATTGCTCCTCTCTCCCAACTTCCCAGCAAGTCTCGGAACGTGCCGAAGTTGCACGGATTGAGCGCGTCGAAAAAAACTCGACGCCGGATGCAGGCCCTTGCAACCGTGCGACTCAAGATTGCAAACGTACCGCTAACGCTTCTGCGCGATGAAGAGGAAGACCAGCCGCCGCCCCTCCGGGTGCGAACCGTCCGGCCGGTAGCCCAGCAGCGCCAGCAGCCGCTCGAGCGCCTCGATCTCGCCGTGGATATCCCCGACCAGGTCGAGCGGGCCGTCAGGCAGCGGGGCAATCTGAGCTCCCATGTCTCTCTATCGGTCAGATTTCAGGCCAAACCACTGATCCGCCGGGGGATTCACCGTCGATCCCATGCCGCCATGCGCGAGGTGCCGGTCCGCCGCATCGCGTGGTCTTGGCCCGGTCGGGAATCCTGGCGGCGCGGGCCCTCGGAAGTCGTGTTCGCAGGTGCCACCTTATGCAAAATCACGCTCAACCCAACTACTATCTCAGCCTGAGACCTCGCGACTCCAGGATCGCCCTCATCCACGCGCACGGCTGTCGTTGGATGCCGCGGCCCAGTCAGCGGCGCATCGTGGGGCGATTCGCCTCGCCCGCAGCTGCGTACTGGTCGGTGATCCAGACCTGGGAGAGCGCCCAGCTCTGTGAACATTGCTCGCCCACCGAGCTTCGCCGGTCCTCGCAGCCCATTCTGACCATCGAGCTGATTCGCGAGGCTGACCCAGCCTGCTAGACCTGCAGCGGAACACAAAAAAAGCAGGGGCGCTCGAAAGCGCCCCTGCTGGGAAAGGATCCGGTGATCCTTAGAAAGCGGTACCGATGGTGGTCCAGATGATGTCGTCGTCCACGCCGCCAGCATCGTCGCTGGAGGTGTGAGCGTAACCAATCCAGAGATCGACCGCGCCGGCGAGGGTGGTGCCGACCTGCAGGTCCCATTCGGTGGTGTCCGCGCCAGCGTTGTCGATGGCCCAGTAAGAAATCTTGCCGTTCCAGTTCTCGCCCGGGGCGAAGCCCAGCTGAGCGGTCATGGTGTCGGTGTCCGAGGTCCAGATACCGTTCGGCAGGAAGTCACGCAGACCAGCAACCGCGTGGCGGACCGCGCCAGCGGCGCCCCACGGGTACATGACCGGCGAGAAGTCGTCGTCGGCACCGGTGAACTGAATCATCAGGCCGCCATCTTCAACACCCGGGATCGACTCGAGCGCGTCGAGGCCGATGGTGGTCGACAGAGCGAAAGCGTCGCCGCCTTCGTCCTGCGTGGCCCACTCAGCGTCCCAGCCGAAGCCAGCGAGTTCGCCGGCGATCTGGGTACCGAGGTACCAGCCATCTTCCAGGCTCAGGCCGCCATCGCGACCCGACAGGATGTACGGTGCGAAGTGCACATCGCCCATCGAGCTGTCGGTTTCGAAGACCCAGTCAAAGGTCAGACCGAACAGATCGTCAAAGGCCGGGACGGCACCACCGATGGCAGCAGCGGCGTCACTATCGTGCTGGCTGTTCAGCAGGAACAGCTCGATGTTCGCGCCACCAGCTTCGTGGTTGTACCAGAAACCAGTTTGGATCTGCGGGGCCTGATCCCAGTCGTCCGAGCCAAGGATGCGGCCCGAACCCAGGGTGTAGTACTTGCGACCGACGGTGATGGTGCCACCGTCGCCAAAGACATCGTTGCCGTAGAAGTACGCGAGATCGATGCGGGTGTCGATGCGCGAGGAATCAGGAGCGACGACTTTGTCGACGACCTGGCTGCCCCAGCTCTCGAACCCGGTGATCCCGAGCACACCGCCGACTTGCTCGTTCACGGTGAACGAGAAGCGCAGACGGTAACGGCCGTCGATCTCCTTGGAGTCGCCGCCCGACATGTAGTAGTTGCGGATCCGGGCGTCGCCCGAGATATCCACGTTCGAAGTAGCCGAAGCAGTCAGCCCGCTGTTCAAATCGGCGAGCGCGCGCTCAAGGGAGTCTTCACCCTGTTGGGCGACCCCTTGCGCACTCAGCGACGCAGCGGCCAGAGCGGCCATGATCATGTGAACCTTCATCACTTCCTCCTTTTGCCCCCAAGGGGGCTGATTGGCTTCCCCCGAAGGGGATGAGAATCCGACACGAGTGAGGATGGACCCGAACCCCGAAGGGCCACTCGCGAGAGATTTTCAAGACAACTCCGAGGCACCCGGGTGGATGCGCACAAAGTTGGCGGAACATTTTGCCGTCCGATGTTCCCCGCGCAAGCCCTTTCTGGCCCGACGAGGCACGTCCTCCGGCGTTCCTTCTCGTAAACATCGGCAGCACCTCGGGGGGTTTTCTCGTTTTCGACCGAGCTTGCCGCGGTTTTTGCTTAAGTCCTCTAAAGTGCTTATTTATAAAGACTTATTGCATTGAAGAATACTGAGAGCGCAGCGAACTGCGCCGCTTAGGCTCGCTTAGATTGCGTTAAGCTTCTATTCAGAAAGGACTTAGCTTCAAATTGGTGAAACAAGGCTGAGCGCGGCAAAAAAGGGCCGCTTTGGGGGCAAGCGTCACCAAATCGGGCGCGAGTACGAGGACTATCCTTATATAGGGGGCATCTCCGTGTGGAGAATTCTCAGTTTGAGGCCGTGGAAGTGGCAGAATCTTGCCTCGATGCGGGTGCTCCTTGACGGTCGCAGGCTCACACGGGCCCGCCAGCGCGGCGGCCTCGATGCAGCGTGGCGCCTGCTCGTTCCCACCCTGCTCGGCCAGGCCCCGCAGGACTTCGAGTTTGGCCTGCTCACCACCTCGGCCTACCCCTGGCGCACCGGCATGCTGCCGGGCTTGGCGGCGCAGGGCGCCAGCATTCACCACCACTGGGCCAGCGCCTCGGTGATCGCCACCTTGGGACGGCTCGGGGTGCGCACCGAATGGCTGGGGCCGGGCAAGGCCGATCTGCTGCACCTCAGCCATCCGCGCTGGTTTCTGCCCACCCGGGCGCGGGTCGTCGTTTCGGTACAGAGCCTGCTGCACCGGGACCACCCGCAGCTCTACCGGCCCAAGCAGGTCGAGCGCCTTGAGCAAGGCCTCCAGGGCATGGTCGAGAGCGCCTGCCTGTGGATCTGCGCCAGTGAGGGCACCCGCGAGGACCTCGTCCGGCTCTATCACGTGCCGCGCGGCCGGACCGTCGTGATCCCCCCCGGCACGACGCCCGGTTTTGCCCAGGCGGGCCAGGATCCAAGCGCGGTCCAAAGGGTCCGCGCCCGCTTCGGTCTGGATCAGCGGCCGTATTTCCTGTTCCTGGGGGCGATTGAGCCGCGCAAGAACATCAAGAACCTGGTCGATGCCTTCGAGCTGGCACTGGACCAGGGCCTCGAAGCGGACCTGGTGCTGGCTGGGCCGCACGGCTGGCAGAGCCGCCGGATTCGCGAAGCCTGCGCGCGGCGCACCCGCCTGCAGGGCCGACTGCATCTGCCGGGCTACATCGCCGCGGCTGATCTGCCCCCGCTGATGGCCGGCGCCTCGGGCTTCGTCCATCCGGCGCGCCACGAAGGCACCGGAATGACCGCCATGGAAGCCATGGCCGCCGGCACGCCGGTGCTGTGCAGTCACCGCGGCGCCCTCCCGGAGGTCACCGCCGGCGCGGCCCTGCTCTTCGAGCCCAATGACCCGGCCTCGATCGCGCGCACGCTGCTGCAGACCGAAGGCGATGCCGAGCTGCGCGAGCGCATGCGGCAGCAGGGGCTGGCCCGCTCGGCCGAGCTCACCTGGGAGCGCAGCGCGCTCCAGACGCTCGAGGCTTACCAGCTGGCCATGCGGCTCCCGGCCTAGGAGGCCGAGACCAGCTCGAGATCTGCCACCTCGATCCGCCCGTCGCGGGCGAAGGCGGCTGCCCGCGTGAGCTCATTCTGGAGCTGGCGGATATTGCCGGGCCAGGGGCTGCCGCGGAGCGCCTCGATGGCCTCTTCCGAGAGTTTCGCGGTGGGCAGACCCTCGGTTTCGTTGCGGTGCAGCAGGAACTTGGCCAGCGGCTCGATGTCTTCGGGACGCTCGCGCAGGGCCGGCAGCGACAGCGTGAGCACGGCCAGCCGGTAGTAGAGGTCCTCGCGGAAGGCGCCCGCCTTGATCTGCTGCTCCAGGGCACGGTTGGTGGCCGCCACGACCCGCACATCGACGTGCTTGACCGAGTTGCCGCCGACCGGACGCACTTCCCCTTCCTGGAGGAAGCGAAGCAGCTTGGCCTGCATCTCCATCGGCATCTCGCCGATCTCATCGAGGAAGAGCGTGCCGCCGTCGGCCGCTTCGGCGTAGCCCTGGCGATCCTTGTGCGCGCCGGTGAAGCTGCCTTTGACGTGGCCGAACAGCTCGGCCTCGAGCAGCGTGGCCGGAATCGCCGCGCAGTTCACCGCCACCAGCGGCCCTTTGCGGCGCGGCCCGTGCTTGTGCAGCGCGCTGGCGATCAGCTCCTTGCCGGTGCCGGTCTCGCCGGTGACGAGCACCGGGACATCGGTGTGGAGCACCCGCGCCAGCAGCGCGAAGACCTGCTCCATGGCCGGCGACTGGCCGATCATGCCGAATTGACCGGGGAAACCGCCTTCCGGAGCGGGTTCGGCCTCGGATTGAGCGTCGGCCCAGCCGCGCATCAGGAGCGCGAGCTCCCGACGCTCGGGGCCGGGCAGAAGGTCGGCCTGATCCAGCAGCTCGCGTAGTTGCTCCGGCAATCGATCCATGGCTACTTCAGCTCGGTCCCGGCCAGCAGACGCGCGCCGCGGACGCAGTAGTTGAGCCCGGAGACCACCGTCAGGCCCACCATCAGGGCGAACATCCCGGCGAAGAGATAGGGATGGCGGGTGTGCTCGAGGAAGTGCAGACCGAGGAACTCGGGGATCCCACCCGCCACGCCAAAGGGCACCGCGATGTAGACCACTTGCAGGATCAACTTCAGCTTGCCGTAGCGGTCGGCGCCAAAGGACAGGCCGTGGCTCTCGACCAGGCCGCGCAGCGCCGTGACCAGAAACTCGCGGGCCAGCATGAGCACCACGGCCCAGACCGGCATGACCGCCAGCAGGTCGCCTTCGCGCGCCAGATGATCGCTGGCGCCCATGTAGATCAGCGAACCCAGCGTGAGCACCTTGTCGACCACCGGATCGGCGACACGACCGAAGGCGGTGACCCAGCCGTTGCGGCGGGCGAGCCAGCCATCCAGGAAGTCCGAGACGGCGGCGATCAGGAACAGCCAGAATGCCCAGAACGAGGCTGAACGAATGCGTTCGCTGTCGCTGGGATCGGCGTCGACGACCTCGCCCATAAACCAGAACGCGCCGATGGCCAGCACGAGGCGGCTCATCGTGACGAGGTTCGGGATGTGGCGCGAGGGGATCACTTCGCTGCGGCGGCGGACACCGGGACGGCCTCCAGATCGTAGCCGTCCGCTGCCGTGATGCGTACCCGCAGCATCGAGCCGGTGCTGTAACTGTGCTGCGGGTCGGCGACGCGCACGATGGCGTCGACTTCCGGGGCATCACTGGCGGCGCGGCCGATGGCCCAGTCACCTTCACTGCCATCGATCAGCACTTCGCACTCTTCGCCGACCCGCTCGGCCTGCAGCTCGGCGTGGACCCGGGCCTGGATCTCCATCAGCCGACCCTGACGCTCGCGGGCTTCCTCGTGCGAGCAGCGATCGGGATCGTCACCGGCGGGCGTCCCGCGCTCGGGCGAGTAGGCGAAGGCCCCCACCCGATCGATCCGGAACTCCTCGAGGAAATCGCAGAGCTCCTGGAACTCGGCCTCGCCTTCGCCGGGGTGGCCGACCAGCACCGTGGTCCGCAGCGTGATCCCCGGCACCTCCTCGCGCAGGCGGGACAGGATGCCGCGCACCGAGTCGCCGGTCCCGCCGCGGCGCATCCGCTTGAGCACCGGGGTCGAGATGTGCTGGGTCGGAATATCGAGGTAGGGCACCACCGTGTCGTAAGCGTTCATGACCTCGGTCAGACGCCACGGGAAACGGTTGGGATAGGCGTACATCACTCGCAGCCAGCGCAGCCCCGGCACCTGGGCCATGGCTTCGACCAGCTCCGGGAGTCGCGGGCCATCGGGCCCGAAGTCGGTGCCGTAGCCGGTGGTGTCTTCGGCCACGAGCACGACCTCGCGCACCCCCTGCTGCACCAGGTTCGCCGTCTCTTCGACCACGACCTCCAGCGGCTTGCTCGCCTGCGTACCGCGAATCGCCGGGATGATGCAGAAGGCGCACTTGTGATCGCAACCGTGCGAGGGCCGCAGGTAGGCGTAGCTGCGCGGCGTCTGGAGCAGGCGCAGAAACTCGCCCTGGCCCTGCGGCGCGCGGCCGCCCGCGTCCTCGCGCACCTTGCGCCCCTTCAGCACCTCCTCGACGATGCGCGCGACGTTCGAGTAGTCGCTCAGGCCCAGGAAGGCATCGACCTCCGGGTACTTCGCCTCGACGTCATCGCGGAACTTCTCGGGGAGGCAACCGGCGACGATGACCGAGCGCAGCGCGCCGGCGCGCTTGGCGTCGAGCATCTGCTCGATCGCGCCCTCGGATTCATCGCGGGCCTCGCCGATGAAGGAGCAGGTGTTGAGCACCGCGACATCCGCTCCGGCGACTTCGCCGGTGAGCGTGAAGCCCTCGGAGCCGAGCCGCCCGAGGATGTTCTCGGAGTCGATCAGATTGCGCGCGCAGCCCAGGTGAACCAGGGCGACGCGAATGTCGCGGACAGTCATCGCAGCTTGACGGGCCTACTGCTGCTGGGTGGCTTCGAACTCTTCGAGGGTCATCAGCACCTCGCGAGCCTTCGAGCCAACGAAGGGACCCAGCACGCCTTGTTCCGTCATGATATCGATGAGGCGGCTGGCGCGGGTGTAGCCGATCGAAAGCGCCCGCTGGAGCAGCGAGGCGGAGCCGCGGCCCGACTGCAGGATGATCCGGCAGGCGTCGGCGTACAGCGGGTCGTCGACCTCGCCGCCGCCGCCGGCCGAGCCCTTCATCTGGACCAGATCCTCGAGGAACTCCGGCTTGCCGTGCTCGCGCAGGTGATCGCAGACCTCGCGGACTTCCTGCTCGCTGACGAAGGCGCCCTGGCCGCGGACCATGCCGGAGGCTCCGGGCGGCTTGTAGAGGAAGTCACCGTTGCCGAGCAGGGCCTCGGCGCCGCCCTCGTCGAGGATCACGCGGCTGTCCACCAGGCTGGTCACCCGGAAGGCCATCCGCACCGGCAGGTTCATCTTGATCAGACCCGTGACGACGTCGGTCGAAGGGCGCTGGGTGGCGACCAGCAGGTGAATGCCGGCCGCGCGCGCCTTGGCGGCGAGGCGCGAGATGGCGATCTCGACCTCTTTCTTCGACACCATCATCAGGTCGGCGAGCTCGTCGATGACCAGCACGTAGTACGGGATGGTGTCCGGGAACTCCTCGCTGTCGTAGTCGTCGCCGAGGCGTTCCTGGAGCTTGGCGCGGCCCAGCGCGTTGTAGTCCGTGATGTTGCGGACCCCCGCCATCTTGAACTGATGCAGGCGGTCCTCCATCGCCCGCACCCCCCACTCGAGGGTGAATGGCGCGCGCTTCATGTCGGTCACGACCGGGCAGAGCAGGTGCGGGATGTCCTGATACAGCTGCAGTTCGACCTGCTTCGGATCGATCAGCACCATGCGCACCTGCTCGGGGGTGCGGGTGAGCAGCATGGTGAGCAGGATCGAGTTGAGGCAGACCGACTTACCCGAGCCGGTGGTACCCGCCACCAGCATGTGCGGCATCTTGGCGAGGTCCTCGACCGCAGGCTTGCCCAGCGTGTCGCGGCCCAGCACCATCGGCAGCTTGTTGCGGGAGACGTCGAGATCGGCGCCTTCGAAGACGTCCTTCAGACGCACCGGATCGCGGCGCAGGTTGGGCACCTCGACGCCGACCGTGGTGCGGCCGGGCAGCGGGTAAACGATGCGCACCCCGTGCGAACCGAGGGCGACCCCCAGGTCGTCGCGCTGGCTGTTGAGCTTCTTGACCGAAACCCCCTGCGCGAGCTGAACCTCAAACAGAGTCAGCGTGGGTCCGCGCTCGGCGCCGACCACCCGGGCGTCCAGGCCGAAGGCGTCGAAGACGTCCTGCAGGCGGCGGCCCATGGCGTCGATCTCGGACTGCATCGCCGAACGGTCGACCTTCTCGCCCGCTTCGAGGATCTTCGACGCCGAGGGCAGGGAATCGAGGCGGGGCTTCTTGCGGCGCTTGCGCACCGGCGCCTCATCTTCGAACTCGAGCGCGGCGCTCTTTTCCTCCGGCGCCGCCGAGATCCCGGGCAGCGAGGTACCGTCCGCGCCGGTTGAGCCGCCCTCGGCGGTTGTTGTAGCGGCAACGACCGGCTCGGGGCGACGCGGAGCGGGTGCCGGCTCGGGCGCGGGTGCCGGCTCGGGCTCGGTGACTGCCTCTTCGGCCTCGGGGGCCTCGACCGTACCCGCCTGCGGGATCATGGCCGGGATCGACTCGAGCGGACGGCGCTGCGGCGCCTCCTCGACCGGAGCCGCGGCGGCTGCCGCCTTGCTGGCCTTGCCCGCCGGAGGCGCTGCGGAGGCCGCCGCGCCGACTTCATCCTCGGGGTGATACGGAGCAAGCAGCCGCTTGACCCGATTCCAGGCACCGGCGATGCCCCGCGCGGCGCGCTCTTGGTTCTCGCGCGCTTCCTCGCGCAGGCTGCGTCGATCCGGGGTGAGCGGCAGGTCCGGCTGGCGCAGCGACTCGCGGCCGCGGCGCGCCAGCTCGCGGATGAGCGGCACGAAGGCCCACTCGGTCGCGAACAGACTGGACAGACCCAGTAAGAGCACCAGCAGCGTGAGCGAACCGAAGTCGCCCAGCGCGTCTTCGATCGGCGGGTAGTAGTGGTTGCCGAACCAACCACCTACGCCGACCGGGAAGGTGGTGCTCGGCTCGCGCTCGCCAACCCAGGCATAGGCGCTGAGCCCCACCGAGATCGCCAGCACGATCACGCCGATCAGCTTGAGCAGCGGGTTGCCGCCCTGATGCTCGCGGAACAGGCGCGCCATTCCCCAGAACAAGCCGAAGCCCGGAATGAAGAAGCCGCCCAGCCCGAAGATGCGCACCAGTTTGTCGGCGAAGTGATAGCCGACGCGGCCGCAGAGATTGCCCGCCGGGTAACCCGCCGAGTAGCTGAGCATCGCGACCAGCGTGAACAGCGACAGCGCCGCGAGCGCCAGGCCAAAGGGCTGGCGCGCGCTGCGGCCGTGCAGCGCATCCCAGAATCGGCGGCCCGCCCAGCTGAACAGCGAGCCCAGGCCGACAAACAGGGCGCCAACCCAGCCGCCGACCACGCGCAGCATCTCGCCGAAGAACCCAGAGTTCTTTGCCTTGGAACGCGACGCCTTCTTCTTGCGCGCTGGCGCTTTCTTCCGGGTCGCTTTCTTCTTCTTGGCCGCCACGAATCGCCCTCGCCGTCATCCTAAACGCGCAAGCAGCGGCGTTCCAGCAGCGGCTGCGTGCTGGCCGGGATTCCTGGCCCCCGCCGCGCCCGCTGCCGCGCGAACTGCTGCGCGAACTGCTGCGCGAACCGCCGCGCTAGCTGCCGCGCGAGCCCAGGGTGACCCGCACCAGCCCCCGGGCCAGCGCGCTCTTCTGCGCCGGTCCCAGCTCGCTGCGACTGCCATCCCTGCCTAGAACGGTGAGCGAGGACGCCTGGGCTCCCTGCGCCTCGGGGCCGTTCAGCGCCACGAAATCGAGCTTCTTGGCCATCATCTTGCGCCGCGCTTCGGCCTCGCCGCGCTGGCTCTCGAGCGCGAAGCCCACGACCATCCGCGTCCCCTTCGTGCGCGCCAGGGTGCGGACGATGTCGGGATTCGGCGTCAGCTCGATGAACTGGCCCTCGCCCTCGTGACGCTTGAGCTTATTGCGCGCCACGCGCTTGGGACGGTAGTCGGCGACCGCCGCCACGGCGTAGAGCGCATCGCAGTCCTGCCAGGCGGCGCGGCAGGCCGCGAGCATCTGGCGGGCTGACTCGACCGAGTGCAGCTCGACTCCCGCAGGCGGACGCAACGAGACTGGCCCGCTGACCAGCACCACCTCGTGCCCGCGCGCCAGCAGCGCACGCGCCACCGCATAGCCCATGCGCCCGCTTGAGCGGTTGCTCAGAAAGCGCACCGGGTCCAGAGGCTCGAGGGTCGGACCGGCGGTGACGAGGACGCGCGCCATCGCGCTTAGCCGAGCGCCTGCACTGCCTGGAGAATCTCGGCGGGCTCGGCCATGCGGCCGAGGCCTTGCTCGCCGCAGGCAGTCGAACCCGAAACCGGACCAACCAGCTGCCAACCATCCTGTTGGAGCTGCGCGACGTTGCGCTGCACCGCCGGCTGCCGCCACATCTCGGGGTTCATCGACGGCGCGGCGATGCGCGGCTTCTCGACCTCGACCGCGAGCAGCGCGCTGCCCAAAAGATCGGAGGCCAGACCGTGCGCGATCGAGGCCAGGCGATCCGCCGTGGCCGGCACGAGCAGCACCGCATCCGCGCGGCGGGCGAGCTGAATGTGATCCATGCCAGCGGGATCCTGCGGCTGCCATTCGTCGGACAGCGTGGCCCGCCCGGTGAGGCAGGAGAACTGCAGCGGCGTGACCATCCTGGCCGCCCCGGCGCTAAGCACCGCAGTGACGCCATGACCTTCCTTGACCAGCAGGGAAGCGAGCGCCGCCGCCTTGAAGCAGGCCGCCGACGCACTGACACCGAGCAGGATCTCCATCAGCTTTGCTCCTGGTTGAGTCCGAGCAGCTCTTCGACCTGCGCGATCATGCGCTCGAGGTCGTCGTTGATCACGACGTGATCGTATTCCTTGGCCGCCGCCATTTCCTGATCGACGATGGTCAGGCGGCGCTGCATCTGCTCTTCGGTTTCGGTGCCGCGGTCGCGCAGGCGCTGCTCCAGCACTTCGCGGGACGGCGGAGAAACGAAGATGGAGATCGTCGGAAGGCCCGACTCGCGCAGCTGCACCGCGCCCTGCACGTCGATCTCGAGCACCACGTCGAAGCCAGCATCGATCGCCTCGACCACCGGACCGCGCGGAGTGCCGTAGCGCCGACCATGCACTTCAGCCCACTCAAGCAGTTCGCCCTGCTCGACCATGGCGTCGAAGCGCGCATCTTCGACGAAGCAGTAGTCGCGACCGTCGACTTCGCCATCGCGCGGCGCGCGCGTCGTGGCCGACACCGAGAACCGCACCCGCGGGTGATCGACGAGCCGCCGCCACAGGGTGGACTTGCCCGAGGCCGTCGGCCCGGACACGATCACAAGGCGCCCGCGCTTACTCGACATTGGCGACCTGCTCCTTGAGCTGCCCGGCGAGCAGCTTCATGGCCACGACCTGTTCGGAGAGCTGCGTGTCGGCAGACTTGTTGCCGAGCGTGGTGATCTCGCGATGCACTTCCTGGAGCAGGAACTCAAACTCGCGCCCCACCGCGCCGCCGCGCACCAGCAGATCCTGCAGCGCGCCGAGGTGCATGTGCAGCCGCGCGATCTCTTCGCGCACATCGGCCCGGTCGGCGAGGGCGACCAGTTCGCGGGTGAGATCGAGCGGCTCGTGCTCGCCGGCACGCGCCAGCGCGGTATCGACGCGCTCCTGCATCTTGGCCTGCGCGGCCGCGATGGCCTTGGGCACGCGCTTCTCGGCGCGCGCCAGATGCGCAGCACACTTCTTCAGTAGCCGCTGCAACTCGCGGGCGAGCCGCGCGCCTTCGCGAGCCCGCGCCTCGCGCAGAGCTGCGATCGCTGCGCGCATTGCATCCTGGGCGGCCTTGCGCACGGCGCGCGTCGTGCGCGCATCCTCGGCGGCCGGGAGGAAGGCGCCGGGCAGCGCCAGCAGCTCGCTGAGCGAAGGGTCTTTCGCCGCGAGCCCGAGCTCTTTCTGGGTGCGCCGCCATTCCTTGAGATGGGCGGCCAGCGCGCTGCGATCGGGCGTGGGCGTGGTGCCCGCCAGGACACGGACCCGCAGCGAGCCGTTGAGCGAGCCGCGCTCAATCTCTTGACGCACCAGGCCCTCGAGCTCTGACTCGAGCTCGAGTCGATCTGAAGGCAGGCGCAGCTTGAGATGCAGCGTCTTGCCGTTGACGCTGCGCAGCTCGACTTCGGCGGCGGCCTGCTTGTTCTCGGCGGCGCCGCGACCGTAACCGGTCATGCTGAAAACCGTCCCGAGCGCTGCCGCGGCCATCGTCGATCAGGTGGCGGAAGGACGGCTGCCCGGCTTGACCGCGCGCGCGAGGCCTTCGTGGTCGGCCGGTAGCTCGGAGGGATCCCAGGACGGGATCTCGAGCGCGAGCAGCGGGAAGTACGGCACCTCGCCGAAGGGGTTGTCGACGCCCGAGCGATTGACCAGCGAAGCGTAGGCGATCTGCCCCACTCCCATGCCTTCGAGCATGGTCTGCACTTCCTTGGCGCTACCCCCGGTGGTGACGACGTCCTCGACGATCAGCACGCGTTCATGCGGCTCGACCGTGAAACCGCGCCGCAGCTGGAAGCCGCCTTCGGCCTTGCGCTCGGCAAAGATGCCCCGCACGCCCAGCGCGCGCGCCATCTCGTAGCCGATGGTGACCGCACCCATCGCCGGCCCGACGACCACGTCGAAGGGCTGCTGCTCGCCGGTGGCTTCGCGGATGGACTGCGCGAGCATGCGGCAGACTTCCTCGGCCTTGTCCGGGTACTGCAGAAGCTGTGCACACTGCACGTACTTCTGCGCATAGCGACCGGACGACAGCAGAAAGTCGCCTTCGAGCAATGCCTGCGACTCGCGCAGCAGCTCAAGCACGCGTTCGCTTTGCGGGGCTGCGCCCATGCTTAACCTTCCGAAGGCACGATCGGAGGAGTGGCGCCGCCGGTGCCCCCGGTGCCGCCCGTCGGGTCGATCACGCTGGGATTCTCGACGCCGGGCACGCCTTGCATGACCGAGCCGGCCAGCGGGTCGCCGGCCATCCAGTGCAGCGCCATGGCCGACAGGACGAAGACCGCGAACACGCCGAAGGTGAAGCGGTTGATGCCCCCCGAACGCACGCCGAAAGTTTCCGCGCCCGCGCCACCGAAGGCGTCGGAGAGACCGCCGCCCTTGCCTTCCTGGAGCAGGATCACCAGGGTCAGCAGCAGAGCGGAGATGAAGAACAGGGTGTAGAAGAGGTACTCCATCGATCTGGAGACTAGGCGGACGGAGCCGCGTGGAGGATCGGACCGAACTGTTCGATCGTCAGGGATGCGCCGCCGACCAGTGCTCCGTCGACGTCGGGTTGGGCGAGCAGCGAGGCCACATTGTCGGGCTTGACGCTGCCTCCGTACAGAATTCGGATGGAAGATGCGACTTCCGCTCCGAGGACATCGCCGATCAGGCGGCGACATTCGGCGTGAGCCTCTTGGGCGATCTCGGGGGTGGCCGTGCGGCCGGTGCCGATGGCCCAGACCGGCTCGTAGGCGACGCTGATCTTGTCGAAATAGATCGGCTTGACCACCTTGAGCGCCTTCAGCTGGCGGGCCAGCACGTCGAAGGTGAGATTCGCTTCGCGCTCCTCGAGGGTCTCGCCCACGCAGAGCATGACCTCGAGCTTGGCTTTGAGGCCCAGCTTGACCTTCTCGGCGATGATTTCGTCGGTCTCGCCGATGACGTGGCGGCGCTCGGAGTGGCCGATGAGCACGACCTGGACCCCCATGTCGCGCAACATGTAGGGGCTGATCTCGCCGGTGAAGGCACCTTCCTTCTTGGGCCAGCAGTTCTGAGCGCCCAGCTTGACGTTGCTGCCCTTCAGGTTGCGGCGCACGTGATCGAGGTGCACGAAGGTGGGGAAGACCACGCACTCGCGGCCGCCGGCCATGCCTTGAGCAGCGGCGACGTCGCGCGCCAAGGCCGAGGCCTTGCGCTTGGTCAGGTGCATCTTCCAGTTACCGGCGAGGATGGGTTGACGTGTCATCAGGGGAACCGAGGGGTGTGGAAAAACCGCGAGCTGCCGTGACGAGACGGCGGCCGACGGCTTCGAGAATGGGCGCGAGCGGGCGAACCGCACGCTGGAACTCTTCAAGCGATAGAGCCTGCGCGGCGTCGCTGACCGACTGCGCAGGAGTGGGATGGACTTCGACCAGCAGACCGTCGGCACCTGCCGCCGCCGCCGCCGCCATCATGGGCGGAATGAGATCGGCGCGACCGAGGCCATGAGAAGGGTCGACGACCACGGGCAGATGCGTCCGTGCCTTCAATAGGGGGACGGATCCGAGGTCGAGAAGGTTACGCGTTTCTCCGTCGAAGTGCCGCAAACCCCTTTCGCAGAGCAGGATATGGCTTGCTCCGGCATCGGCCAGGGCTTCCGCGGCCTGCAGAAACTCCGAGATGGTCGCCGCCATGCCGCGCTTCAGGAGCACGGGGCGGCCGGTCGCGGCGGCTTCGCGCAGCAGCGCAGTGTTGCTCATGTTGCGCGAGCCGATCTGCACCAGCTGGGCCACCGAGGCGACCGCCTCGGCGTCTTCGGGACGCAGCAGTTCGGTGACGATGGCCAGGCCGGTCGCCCGGTGAATTTCGGCCAGAATCTCGAGCCCCTGCTGGCCCAGGCCATCGAAGTGATAGGGCGAAGTACGCGGCTTGTAAGCGCCTGCGCGAAAGGCAGTTGCACCGGAGTCGCGAAGCTCTTGCGCGAACGGCAGCAGCATCTCAAGCGACTCGACCGAGCAAGGGCCCGCCACGATCGAGGTGTCACCTTTGCCGAACTGCGCGTCTTCCAAGTGAAGGGAGCTCGCGGTACGCGCGGGGTCCACCACTCGAAACAGCGGTTCCGGCCCTTGATGAACGGCCTCCACCCCTGGCAACTCCAGCAATGCTTGCATCACTTTCGCCGCCACCTCCGGGCCACAGGGCTGCACGCTCATCGTGCGATCTCCGCGATCCCCTGCAAAGCGCGGCAGTTGCGCCCGCAGGCCCCATTCCTCGGCACGCGCGCGCACGCTCTCGGCCACCCGCAGCGGGGGCAGATCTCCGGCCTGTTCGGCCAACAACACGTGCACAGGATGCATCTCAGATCCGGGGGGACCCCCCGGGAAAATGGCGCAAAATCATAGGTTTCGCCGGGTTTTTGGTCAATAGTCCAGCCCAGCCCCGGAATCCAGCCGCTCCGCTAATCTGTTGCCTTTGCACCCATCTGGGGCGCCGCTTGTGAATCGACTCGCCAAAGAGGCCTGGGAGGCCCAAAACCTCCATCCCGCCGCCAGCCGCTCCAGCGCATCGCGCGGGCGCGCCGTCGACGAACTCCCGGATGACTGGCGCACCCGCTTCGAGCGCGACCGAGACCGGATTATCCACTGTTCGGCCTTCCGCCGCCTGATGTACAAGACCCAGGTCTTCGTCAATCACGTCGGCGACAATCAGCGCACGCGCATGACCCACTCCCTGGAGGTGCTGCAGGTCTCGCGTTCGCTGGCCAGCGCGCTCCATCTCAACGAGCCGCTCTGCGAAGCCATCGCGCTCAGCCACGATCTGGGCCACCCCCCTTATGGGCACTCGGGCGAAGAGACCCTCGACAAGTGCATGCAGCAGTACGGGGGCTTCGATCACAACAAGCAGTCGCTGCGCGTGGTCGATGTGCTGGAACGGCGCAGCCCCGAGTACCGCGGCCTCAACCTCACCCTCGAGGTCAAGGACTGCCTCAAGAAGCACGAAGAGGTCATCGACCCGGACAGCGGTGCCCGCCTGCGCTTCCCTTTGCTGGAAGCTCAGCTCGTCGATCTCGCCGACAGCACCGCCTACCACTACCACGACGTCGACGACGGCATCCGCGAGGGCATTCTCGATCCCCTGCAGATGGAACAGGATCTCGAGATCTGGTCACGCGCCTGCTCCGCCACCCGCCAGCGTCACCCCGCCGTCGAGCCGGATCGACTGTTCTGGCAGCGCGTCGTCAATGAAATGCTCGGCATGACCATCGGCGACATTCGGCGCGAGTCCGAGCAACGCCTCGCCGAAGCCCAGCCGGCCACGCCCCTCGAGGCGCAGTCTGCCGAGCGACGCCTCATCGGACACAGCGAAGAGTTCCGCAGCATGGTCGCCAAGCTGCACGCCTACCTCTACGAGCACATGTACTTCCGCGAGGAAGTCAACTGGCACGTCCGTCGCTCGACGGACCTGCTCCAGCACCTCGTGCAGCACCTCTTCGAGAACCCCAGCGCGGTCCCCGCCGAGTTCTTCGACACCGCCGATTCTCACGAGCGCGCGGTCTGCGATTTCGTCGCAGGCATGACCGACCGCTACGTCGAGAAGATTGCGCGCGAGCGCGGCATTCTGCCCAGCTACTAGTCGCGGCGCGGGTCGGCGAGGCCCAGCTGCTCCGCCATCCAGCTGCGCAACGGGATCGCCGCAAACTCGACTGCGGCATCCAGCTCGCCCAACCGCATCCAGCCCATCGCCAGGGCTGCGGCGTGCCGGCAACCCGTGCCATGCAGGTGTTCGGCCCCGGGCAGGCGCGCCTCGCGCCGCTCCCGCGCTACGCCATCGACGATCAGCAGGTCCACCACATCGGCCAGCTCATCCTCGTCTCCGCCGGTCACCAGAACGGCCCGCGCGCGGGCAAACTCGCTGCCCTCGCCGTATTCCGCGCGGTTGGGAGTGACCAGCCAGGCCAGCGGAAAGAGCTCGGTCTGCATGCACTGCCAGCCTTGCTCGTCCAGCAGGGGCGGCACTCCCTCGTGCCGCCGCGAGGCCTGGCGCACCGGATCGACCACAAGCGGCACCTCGGGCCAGTCCGCTGCCACCCGCGCCACCGCCCGCACGACCTCGGCCGTGCCCAGGGCCCCCGTCTTGATCGCGACTTCTCCGAGCATCGCGGCTTCCATCAGCGCTTCGCGCAGCTGATGCTCGACTTCCTCCGCAGGGCGGGGCTCGACCCGCCGCAAGCCTCCTTCATCCTGCTCAGTCTCCACGGCGACCACCCCGCGGAAGTGGACCCCCACGCGCTGCGCCATCTCGGCATCGGCCTGCAGCCCGGCCCGCACGCCGGGGCCGGGATCATTCCCGGCGACCGAGATCAGCATGGCCATGCCTGCGCTACTGCGGACCGATCACACCCAGGATGTGATAACCACAGTCGACGTAAAGCACATCGCCGGTGATGCCGGCGGACAGATCGGAGAGCAGAAACGCAGCCGAGTTGCCGACGTCTTCGCCGGTCACATTGCGGCGCAGCGGCGTGGCTTCCTGCTGCTGATCGAGCTTCTCCTTCAGGCCGCGCACCGCCGACGAGGACAAGGTCTTGATCGGGCCGGCGCTGATCGCGTTGACCCGGATCCCGTTCGGGCCCAGATCGGTCGCCAGATAGCGCACCGAGGCTTCGAGCGCAGCCTTCGCCACCCCCATCACGTTGTAGCTGGGCACCGCGCGGACCGCGCCGATGTAGCTGAGCGTCAGCACCGAACCGCCGTCCGGCATCAGCGGCTCGGCCGCGCGCGAGATGGCCGCCAGCGAGTAGGCGGAGATGTCCTGAGCGGTGTGGTAACCCAGGCGCGAGGTGTCGACAAAGCGCCCCTGCAGATCGTCCTTCTGGGCAAAAGCGATCGCGTGGACGATGAAGTCCAGCTTCGGCATGCGCTCCCCGATCACGCGGAAGGTCGACTGAATCGACTCATCACTGGTGACGTCGCAGATCAGCGGCTCGGGGACGCCCAGCTCCTCGGCCAGCGGCGCGACTTTCTCGCGGAAGCGCTCGTTGGCGACACCAAGCAGGAAATCGGCGCCCTGTTCCTTGGCGGCCTTGGCGATGTACCACGCCAAGCTCATCTTGTTTGCGACGCCGAAGATGACGCCTTTCTTGCCTTCGAGGATCATGATGCGGGGGCCAGCTGGGGTGCGGGGGGGACCGGCGAAACGGCGGGGGGACCGGGCTCCGAGCGGGTGGGAGCAGCCGGCGAGCCCCCCATTGTGCGAGAAACCGGGCGAGACGGCAAAGATGCCGCCTCTGCGCGGTCGAAGCCGGAGGGAATCGGCCTAGAATCCCAGCCATGACCTCGGCGGATTCCCCGCTGGAGTCGCAGTTGGGCCACAGCTTTCGAGATCCCGCGCTGTTGCGCGAGGCCCTGACCCACGCCTCGACCGGCGAGGCGCACAACGAGCGGCTCGAGTTCCTCGGCGACGCGGTATTGAACCTCGTCGTCGCGGAGGAGCTATTCGTGCGCTTTCCGAAGGCCCGCGAGGGTCTGCTGACCGAGCGCAAGGCACGCCTCGTGGCCCGCGCGACCGTCGAGCGGGTGGCCGCGCGGATGAAGCTGGATGCCCATGTCCGCACCGGCGGCAGCCTGGAGAATCGCGGCAGCATGCCGCGCTCGCTGCTGGGCAATGCCCTCGAAGCTCTGCTCGGCGCGATCTGGTTGGACGCCCCTCCCGCCGAGGCCTTTGCCCGTTGCCGCGCCTGCGTGCAGGAGTGGTTCGCCCCTGAACTCGCCGGCATCGAGGAAGAGCCGGCGCTCAGCCCCAAGCACGCGCTGCAGAATCTGGCGCAGGCGGAAGGCCTGGGCCTGCCGAGTTACCAGCTGACCGACGAGTTCGAGCATCCGGCCACCCATTCCTTCCGCGTCGAGGTCGAGCTAGCGGGCCGCCGTTATCCGGGCTGCTGGGGCAGCTCCAAGCGCGAGGCCGAACGCCGCGCGGCAGCCGAAGCGCTGCGCGAGCTCGATCCTCCGAACAGCGAGGAGGAAGACTCGTGAGCCGGCGCAAGACCAAGCTCGGCGCCGACGCCAGCCCGGTCGACCGGCTGCGCGCGACGCCCTCCTTCGCGGACCTGCGCAAAGCCTGGGCCCAGGCCGATCAGGCAGCGCTCCACTGGGGCGGCCTCTGGGGTTCGGCCAAGGCCTGCCTCAGCGCCGCCTTCGCCGCCGAAGCCGAAGCCCCCCACCTCATCATTCTTCCTGACGGCCCTTCGGCCGAACTGGCGCTCGATGACCTCGCGGCCTTCGGCTGCGGCGCCGCGATGCTCCCGGCCCGCGAGTCGCGACTGGGCGCAGAGCCGGAAGTGCTGCGTGAGCGCTTTCACGCCATGGATCTGGTCACGCGGCCCGGCTTCACCGGCACGCTGGTCGCCCCGTTGCACGCGCTGATTCAGCCGGTGCCCGCCGAGGCCGACGCGCAAGCCGAAATCCACCTCGAGCAAGGCATGCAGCTCGACCCGGACGCGCTGATGACCCAGCTGGTCAGCGCCGGCTTCGAGCGCGTCCCGGCCATCCAGGAGAGTGGCGAGTTCGCCCGACGCGGCGACATCCTCGACCTGTTTGCGCCCGCGATGGGCGAACCGCTGCGCCTCGAGTTCTTCGACGACGAACTGGAGAGCATCCGCGTCTTCGACTTGGGAAGTCAGCGCACCCGCCATGTACTGCGCACCGTGCGCGTGCCGCTGGCGCACGATCTTGCCCCGGTGGGCGGGGCCGACGACACCCTGCCGCTCGAGCGCTTCCCTGCCAAGACCCGCATCCTGATCTGGGAACCGAGCAGCCACGACGAAGCCAGGGAACGCCTGCGCTTCCTGGGGCCCGAGGCCGTTAACGCGCTCAACCGCGTCGACCAGCACCTGCGCGTCCACCCGGTGCTGCAGCTCGCCGCGCTGCCCGGCCGTGATGGTTCGCTCACCACCATGTCGGTCGAGGAATACTGCCGCGGCGTGGTTGACGGCGCCGGCATCCTGGCCGAGCGCGCGGCGGACGGCGAGCACGCTTACGTGATGTGCGCGACCCAGGCGGAGGCCGACCGGCTCAACCAGATTCTGGGCGACGCCGGACATCCGGAGGGCCGCCTGCAGCTGCAGAAGGCCGGGCTGGAACGGGGCTTCCGCATTCCGGAGGCGCGCGTCACCGTGATCCACCATCGCGAGTTCGTGCCGGGGCACGGCGCGCACCGCCCGAAGTCGCGACACAAGCGCGATCATGCCAGCGAGGCCGTCGAGAGCGTCACCAGCCTGCGCCCCGGCGACCTGGTCGTGCACGCGGTGCACGGGCTGGCCGAGTTCCGCGGCATCGAGTCGGCAGAAAAGGAAGGGGGCCAGGATCTGCTGCTGCTCGAGTTCGACGGCGGCGCGATGCTGCGCGTCCCGGTCTCGCGCGTTGACCTGGTGGAGCGCTACATCGGCGCCGGCGGCGAGGCGCCGCAGCTCGACAAGATGGGCTCGGGCTCCTTCGAGCGCCGCCGCCGCAAGGTCGCCGAGGCGGTCGAAGATCTGGCCGCCGAGATGCTTGAGGTCCAGGCCAAGCGTGCGGCCATGCCAGGGCGCGCCCTCCCCGAGCCCGCCGAATCGCAGCGCGCCTTCGAAGCCGCCTTCCCCTGGGAGGACACGCCGGATCAGGCGCAGGGCACCCGCGAGATCCATGCCGATCTGTCGATTCCGCGCGCGATGGACCGACTGCTGTGCGGGGACGTCGGCTATGGCAAGACTGAGCTCGCGGCCCGCGCCGCCTTCCGCGCGATGGACGCCAACACCCAGGTCGCCATGCTGGTGCCGACCACCGTGCTGTGCGAACAGCACGCGCGTTCCCTGCGCCAGCGCTTCGCCGACTGGCCGGTGCGCATCGAACAGCTGTCGCGCCTGACCCGCCCGGCCGATCGCCGCAAGATCCTCGAGGGGCTCGCTCAGGGCAGCGTCGACATGGTGGTCGGCACGCATCGGCTGCTGTCGCGCGATGTGCAGTTTGCCGAGCTGGGCCTCGTCATCATCGACGAGGAGCAGCGCTTTGGCGTGCGCCACAAGGAAGAGCTGAAGAAGAAGCGCGCGCTGGTCGACGTGCTGTCGCTGTCGGCGACCCCGGTGCCCCGCACCCTGCACATGGCGATGGCCGGGCTGCGCGACATCACCACGCTGTCCACCGCGCCCGCCGGTCGCCAGGAAGTGCACACCGAGCTGCGCTACGCCGATGAGCGCAGCTTCATCGCCGACAGCCTGCAGCGCGAACTGGCCCGCGGCGGCCAGGCCTTCTTCGTCCACAACCGCATCAAGTCCCTGGAGGTGGTGAAGGCGAAGCTTCAGGACATGGTGCCGCAGGCCAAGATCGTGACTGGTCACGGTCAGATGGAGCCGCGCGAACTGGAAAAGGCCATGCTCGCCTTCGTCCGCGGCGAGGCCGACATCCTGGTCTCGACCACGATCATCGAAGCCGGCCTCGACATCCCGAACGCGAACACCATCTTCATTGATGACGCGCATCGCTACGGGCTGGCCGATTTGCACCAGCTGCGCGGGCGGGTGGGGCGCGCCGACAAGCGCGGTTACTGCACGCTGCTGATTCCGCGCGGCCAGTCGCTGCCGCAGGATGCGCGCCGACGCCTGAAGGCGGTGGAAGAGCTGCGCTACCTCGGCGCCGGCTTCCAGATCGCGATGCGCGACCTCGAGATCCGCGGCGCCGGCAACCTGCTGGGATCGGAGCAGTCCGGTCACATCCACGCGGTCGGCTACGAGACCTACCGCCGCCTGCTCCACCACGCGGTCACGCGGCTGAAGCGCGAAGGCGAGGTCGCCGCTGCCCGCGACGAAGGCATCGAGCCGGTGGCCGATGTCTCGCTGGCTGTGCCCGCGGCGCTCTCCGCCGAGTACGTCCCGGATGAAGAGGCCCGGCTCGCCGTCCTGCGTGAGTTCGACCGCGTCCGCGATCCCAAGCAGCTCGAGGCCGCGCTGGTCGGGGTCCGCGACCGGTTCGGCCCCCCGGATGACGGGGTCCGCCGCCTCGCTCAGCTCTTCTACCTGAAGTACCGGCTTGGCGCGCTCGGCCTGGCCGGCGTCCAGCGGGTCGGCGACCACCTGCTGCTGAAGCTGCGCGATCTCAAGACCCTGGAGAAGGCGCTGAAGAGCCTCGACGGCGTGGATCTGCGGGTAATCACCCCGCGACGCGCCCATTGGATGCTGCCGCAGCCCGACTGCAGCCCCGAACAAGCCCTCGACTACCTGTATGAGTCGGCGGTGGCTTGCCGTCTGCCCCGGCAGCGGGGACAATCGGCGGCTCGCCCCCGGCGCAGCTAGCTGCTCGCCGGTGCGCATCGTCCTGATGCTGTTCGCAACCACCCTGCTTGCTCTGGCCGCGGCCGCGCCCGCTGCCCCCGCCCAAGACCCGGCTTCGGCCGCCGACCAGTTCCTGGTCACCGATCAGCTGTTCGCGATCGTCAACGACCAGACTCTGACCCGCCGCGAGGTCGAGATCGAGATGGTCCGATTCGCCCAGGATCGCGGCATCTCGCCGGAAACCCCGGGCCTGGGCTGGCACGTCGCGCGCAACATGATCACCGACATGCTGTTCGCCGAGGGCTTCCGCCAGGCCGGCCTGGACGAGGCCATCGTCGATCAGATCGTCGCCGACGAGATCGAGCGCAAGATCCGCGAGTTTGGCTCGCTGGCCTCGTATGAGCGCCATTTGGCCTCATTTGGCCGCAATATCGCGGTGGAGCGCCGGACCATTCGCCAGACCATCGTGGCGACCTACTTCCAGCAGGCCGAGCTCGGAATCGCCCCCGAGCTGGGCGGCTCGAACTACCGCAGCTTCATCACGGTCGCGCCGGCCGAGATTCAGGAGTACTACGAGAGCCAGAACGGCGAGTTCCGGACCCCACGCCTGGTCAACACCCGGATCCTCATGGTCCGGATCGGCGACGACGAGGACGCCGCCCGCAAGATCATCGAGGACGCCCGGGCCGCCTCGGCCACGGATGCGCTGGCCTTCGCCCGCGCCTGCGAGAAGCACTCGGCCTTCGGCAAGAGCAAGCAGAACCTGACCGGCATGGTCGACCCCCAGAACGAGGGCCAGGTCAGCAGCTTCAAGGAGTTCCTCGCCACCGCCGAGCCCGGCCAGATTTCCGAAATCGTACGGAAATCGGCCTACCTGGTCGCCGTCCAAGCGCACCAAGTCCAGCCAGAGAAGCAGCTTACGATCGGCGAGGCGCATCGACTGATCGAAAACAAGCTCCTGGAGCAGAAGCGCCTGAAAGCTCTCGACGAAGCGCTGAACCGGCAGAAGCAGCGCTGCTATGTCTGGACGATCCCCGAGCTCTCCGCCGTTCTGGACGACGTGTACAACCTGCGCACCGCGTCCGAGGAAGAGCTGTAGAATCTTTTCCCCCCGTTTGAACCGCGCCGGGTCCCGGTGCGTTCAATGGCTGTAGCCATGTCCGACCACGAACCCCTCGAATTCGAGACTTACCGCCGTTGGGAGGAGGAAACCTCCTTCAACGACGTTCTCGCCGAGCAGCTTCAGAAGGCTCCGTATCTGATCGCCTCGGTGGTGCTTCACGGCATCATCGGCCTGATCATCACGGGCATCATGCTGCTCAAGAACGAAGAGACGGAAACTCCGACCCTCGTCATGCAGCCGGCCCCGCCGCCGCCTGAGGTCGAGGAAGAAGAGCCGCCGCCGCCGGAAGAGGTGGTGGAAGAGGTCATTGAAGAGCCCGTCATCCAGGAATCCGAGCTCGAGGAAGTCGTCGAGCAGGAGTCCCTCGAAGAAACCGGCGACCCGGACTTCACCTCGGACGCAGCCTTCGACTCGGACGCGTGGAACAACGCGGTCGGTCTGGGCGGTGGCGCCGGTGGCAAGTACGGCGGCCGGGGCGGTCGTGGCGGCGGCAAGGGTGGCTCCCCCACCGAGGCCGCAGTGCTCGACGCGCTGAAGTGGCTGCGCGACCACCAGTCGCCGGACGGCTTCTGGGACTGTGACGAGTTCATGTACCAGGACAAGTACCCGGATCTGCCGCCTTCGGACGGCCCGGGCAGCGCGTCCTGCGACGTGGGCGTCACCGGTCTGGCTCTGCTCGCTTTCCTGGGCAACGGCCACACCACCAACAAGGGTGAGTTCCGCAAGCAGGTCTCGGACGGCATCAACTGGCTGAAGTCGGTGCAGGACATGTCGAACGGCCTGTTCGGCGAAGAGGTCGGCAACGCCACCCTGTACAACCACTCGATCGCCTCGATGGCGATGGGCGAGGCGTACTACTTCTCGAAGTCGCCGCTGCTCAAGCGCAACGTCAACAAGGCAGCCTCGCTGATCCTGAACGCGCAGAACCCCTACAACGCCTGGCGCTACTCGCTCGAGCCGGACGGTGACAACGACTCGTCGATCACTGGCTGGATGGTCTTCGCACTGAAGACCGCCGAAGACGGTGGCTTCCCGGTCGGTAAGGAGGTCTACCGCGGCGCCAAGGAGTGGTTCGACACCATGACCGACAAGGGCACCGGCCGTACCGGCTATGCCTTCGGCGATGGTGGTGGCCCCGGCGGTCGTCCGTCGCGAATCAAGGCTTACATCGAACGCTTCCCCCCGGAAGAGTCCGAAGCCCTCACCGCGGTGGCTCTGCTGTGCCGGATCTTCATGACCGACACCGATCAGGTCAAGCGCTGGAAGGATCACGAAGACTTCGAGATCCTCGACAAGCAGGCCAAGCTGATCGCCAACAAGCTCCCGGTTTGGGATGAAGAGGGCGGCACCTGCGATATGTACTACTGGTACTACGGCACCTTCGCCATGAACCAGTGGGGCGGCAACGAGTGGAAGGCCTGGAAGAAGGCCATCGAGAAAGCTCTGCTGCCGAACCAGCGTCAGGACAAGGGCAACTTCAAGGGCTCCTGGGACCCGGTCGGCCCCTGGGGTGAAGACGGCGGTCGCGTCTACTCGACGGCGATCTGCGCGCTGATCCTCGAGGTCTACTACCGCTACGCTCAGGTGCTCGGCGCTCGTTAAACCAGACGACGCGTCTCCAACAGAAGGCCGGTGCTGCAAGCAGCATCGGCCTTCTCGCTTTTCCGGCGGCCATCGCGCGAACGCCTCCACCCGCGCGACGGTTCGACGCAATTCGACCTCGCGGCGGCAGAAACTCGCGGAACCCTGCCGCACCGCATGCGACGTGCCCGCGTTGGCCCTGCATGGAACATCCCTCGCATGACTTCAACGAAGTCCTCGCCGAGCAGCTGCGCCGCGCTCCGTATCTCATCGCTTCGATGGTTCTGCACGCAGGCGTCGCGCTGGTCATCGCGGGCTTCCTGCTCTTCCAGAAGGAGGAAACCGAAACGCCGGTGATCGTCATGGCCCCCGCGCCGCCGCCGCCGGACGTGGTCGACCCGCCTGAGCCGCCGAAGCCTCCTGATGTCGTCGAACCCACGCCGACCGAGGTCGACCTGGTTCCGACGGAAGTGACGCCGAGCGACGACCCCACCGAGCTGCCGGCCGACCCGAATGACAATCCGATCGACGCGCCCTTCACCGAGTTCACCACCGGCCAGAATGTGGTCGGCATCGGTGGCCCTCCCGGCGGGCCGATGGGCAACCGCGGCGGCGGTGGCGGCGGCGGCAGCAAGACCGAAGCCGCGGTCCAGGGCGGTCTGCGCTGGCTGCGCGATCACCAGAGCCCGGACGGCTACTGGGACGCCGACGAGTTCATGTACCAGGACAAGTACCCGGACCAGCCGGCCAGCACCGGCCCCGGCTCGCCCAGCAATGACGTCGGCCTGACCGGCCTCGCGCTGCTGGCTTTCATGGGCAATAACCACAGCACTCAGCACGGCGAGTATCGCCAGCAGGTCGCCGACGGCATTGCCTGGCTCAAGTCGGTGCAGGATCCGCGCAGCGGTCTGTACGGCGAGGAGGTCGGCAACTCGACGCTCTACAACCACGCCATCGCCACGATGGCCGTGGGCGAGGCGCAGTACATGGTGCCCAGCCCGATCCGGGCGCGCGAGCTGCAGAAAGGGGTCAGCCTGATTCTGAACGCGCAGAACCCGTACAACGCCTGGCGCTACTCGCTGGACCCGAACGGCGACAACGACTCGTCGATCACCGGCTGGATGGTCTTCGCGCTGAAGACCGCGGACGAAGCCGGCGCCCAGGTGCCAAAGGACACCTTCCGTGGCGCGCTCAAGTTCCTCAACACGATGACCGATCGCGGGACCGGCCGCACCGGCTACGCGATGGGCGATGGCGGCGGCCCGGGCGGACGGCCATCGCGGGTCAAGATCTACCTCGAACGCTTCCCGCCGGAGCGCTCGGAGGCGCTGACCGCCGTCTCGCTGCTGTGCCGCGAGTTCCTGACCGACACCGAGCAGGTGCGGCGCTGGAAGGACCACGAGAACTACGAGCTGCTCAAGAAGCAGGCCGATCTGATCGCTGCCTGCCCGCCGGTCTGGGATGAGGAAGGCGGCACCTGCGATATGTACTACTGGTACTACGCCACCTTCGCGATGAACCAGTGGGGTGGCAGCCACTGGAAGAACTGGAAGAAGGCGATCGAGACCGCGGTGCTGCCGAATCAGCACCAGGGCAACGACAACCTGACCGGATCCTGGGACCCGGTGGGCCCGTGGGGCGAGGACGGCGGCCGGGTGTACTCGACCGCGATTTGCACCCTGATCCTGGAGGTCTACTACCGCTACGCCCGGGTGCTGGGCGCGCGCTAGGCCCGAACGGGCGGGCGCAAAAAAAGGCGACGGGGCCGCAAGGCCCCGTCGCTTTCCGTTTCTGGCTGGAGATTTAGCCGGCGTTCTTGACGGCGTTCAGCGCACGCGCCAGGCGGGCCTTCTTGCGGGCCGCCGTGTTCTGGTGCAGCTGGTTCCACTTGACGTTCTTGTCGATCAGCTTGGTCGCCAGCTGGAAGCTCTTCTCGGCCTCCTCGATGTTGGACTCTTCGATCGCCACCATGGTCTTCTTGATCCAGGTGCGCATGGCCGAGCGGCGACCGCGATTACGCTCGCGGCGCTTGAGGCTCTTCTTCATCTCGGCTTTGGCGGACGGAGTGTTCGGCATCGTCTGATTCGGTCTTCTTCCGTGAAACGGGTCGAACATTGTACCGGGCCTGGGGCAGCCGGCAAGCCCCCCAACGACCCGGAAATCCTGCCTGGACCTAGGCCTCGGGCTGTTCCGGCTCTTCGGGGGCCGGAGCGTCCTGGCCGCGGGCGGCGCGCAGGAATGCGTCCGGGTCGTAGGCCACGTCCTGAGCCGATTCGGCCTGGTCGTAGCGCTTGGTGCTGAGCGCCTGCTCGGCAGCCAGATTCTTGCGCATCCGGACCGCCTCGGTGTCGCGGGGGTTGGCAGCCAAGGCCTTCTCCAGGTACTCGAGCGCCCGGTCCACCTCGCCCTGCGCGGCGGCCAGCGCGCTGGCCCGCTTGGCGCAGTCCGAATCGGCCTCGGCCAGGGCGCCGAAGGCCTCGAGAGCGGCCCCGGCGTATCCGGCTCGCTCGAGGGCGTCGGCCCAGGCCGCGCCCTTCTGGAAGTTGGCCGGATTCTTGATGAAGGCCCGCCGCAGCTGACGGGCCTCGCCGTCCGGGTTCTTGGTCATCCGGCTGAGCCGCGCGCCCAGCGAACTGGGCCCGGCGCCCAGCTTGCCGAGCAGCCCGCCTTTCGGCTTCAGACTGACCAGCGCGCGGGCCAGCAGACCGGCCGCGTTGGCGTCGCCAGGCGCGAAATCGAGCACCTGATCGCAGAGCTCGATCGCAAAATCGGCCTGGCCGCGGGACAGCGCCTGCTCGGCACGGTCGAGGTGCTTCTTCAGATCCATTGCCCCCATCCTAGAAGCCTCGACAGGGCCTGTATCCTGGAATGCTTCCGATGGAGATCGTCCTCTTCCCCGACCCGCGCCTGCGCGCCAAGAACGCCCCGATCGAGAACTTCGACGAGCAGCTCGCGCAGCTGGCCGCGGCGATGTTCGAAGCGATGTACCGCACCGGCGGCGTGGGCCTCGCCGCACCGCAGGTGGGCGTCAACCGTCAGCTCCTGGTCTTCAACGAGGAGGGCAAGCCCGAGGCCAAGGAGCACGAGGTCGTGCTCTGCAATCCGCGGGTCGTCTCCAAGTCCAAGGACCGGGTTTCCGGCGAGGAGGGCTGCCTCAGCTTTCCGGGAATCTACGCCCCGGTGCTGCGCCACGAGTCGGTCGTGATCGAGGCCGAGGACCTGCAGGGCGAGACCTTCGAGAAAGAGTTCAGCGCCTGGGAGGCGCGGATCTTCCAGCACGAGTTTGACCACCTGGATGGGGTGCTCTTCATCGACCGCTTCAGCCCCAGCGACAAGACGCGGCTGAAGCCGGCGCTGCTCGACCTCAAGCGGGCCTACCAAGAGAGCCTTGCGGATTCTTGATGGCCTCGAGGCCCTGCCCGACCTCGAGCGGGATCAGGGCTGCGTCGCGACCGTCGGAGTGTTCGACGGTGTCCACCTCGGCCATTTCATGGTCCTGCGGCGGGTCGTCGACCGCGCCCGCGAGCTGGGCACGCGCCCGGTCATGGTGACCTTCGCGCGGCACCCGAAGGCGGTGCTGCTCGGCCACGCGCCGCCGACGATCACCAGCCTGGAGCACCGCCTGGTCCTGTTTGAACGCGCCGGCATTGAGACCACGCTGGTGCTCGATTTCACCGACGAGCTGCGCGGCCTGACGGCCGAGCAGTTCGTCCGCCGCGTGCTGCTTGACGGCCTCGGCCTGCGCGAACTGATCTTCGGCTTCGACTCCAAGTTCGGCCGCGATCGCGGCGGCAACCCGGAGTCGCTGCGGCCGCTCGCGGAAGAGCTGGGCTTCGGGATCGAGGAGGTCCAGCCGGTTGCGCTCGGCGAGCGCCCGGTCTCCAGCACCTTCGTGCGCGAGGCGGTGCAGCTGGGTGATCTGCAGGCCGCCGCCCGCATGCTCGGCCGACCCGTCAGCCTGCTGGGTACGGTGGTCCCCGGCGACCGCCTGGGCCGCGAGCTGGGCTTCCCCACTGCCAACCTGCGGCCGCATCACGAGCTGCGGCCGCCGCACGGGGTCTACCTCGCCATGGTCCTCCACCAGGAGCAGCTCCACCCGGCGGTCGTCAACATCGGCGAGCGGCCGAGCCTGGCCGGCAAGGAGGTGCGGATCGAGGCCCACCTGCTCGACTTTGAGGGCGATCTCTACCAGCAGGTCCTCGAGGTCTTCCTGCTCGAGCGGCTCCGGCCTGAGCGCGAGTTCCCGGATATGGACGCGCTGCGGACGGCGATCGGGCAGGACGTCGACGAGGCGCGCGGCCGACTCCCCGAACTGCTCCAGAGCTGGCGGATTCCTGGCCGATATCTACCCATCGAAGGCGGCAGCGCGGAAGAACTAGCCGCACCGGACTCGCGCTGTTAAGCTTTTCGCCCCACCGGGGAGATAGCTCAGTTGGTAGAGCAATGGATTGAAAATCCATGTGTCGGCGGTTCGATTCCGCCTCTTCCCACCAAGACACACGGCCGGCCCTCTGCGCGAGGGCCGGCCGTTTTTGTTGGGGATGCCGCGCCTAGGCTTCGGCTTCCTTTTCCTCTTCGCCGGCGTCCGAGGTGTCGTCCTTGCTGCCGCCGGCCAGCATGGCCGACAGATCGGGGGCGATCACCGATCCCTTGCGCTCGGTGCGCGGCACGCGCGGCGCCGCTTCCGGTTTCTTGCGCTCGGGGGTCTCGGTCTTGGCTTCAGGGGCCCAGTCGGGTCGCTTGACGACCATGCCCGCGGGGATCGCCGGAGCTTCGGCGGCGGGGGCAGCCGGCTCGGCCACTTCCTCGTCCGCTTCGTCCTCTTCGGGATCGGCTTGAGCTGCCGTCTCGACGACCTCGGCTTCGGGCTCGAGCTCCGATGGAGCAACGGCTTCCGCCTCCACCTCGGCATCCGCTTCAGCTTCGGCCTCTTCCGACTGCTCGCCGTCTTCCGTCTTCTTACGACGACGCCCACCGCGTGATCCGCGACGACGACGGCGAGGCTTGTCTTCCCCTCCGTCCTTGCCTTCGGCATCGGCCTGCGTGGCTTCGGATTCCTGAGCTTCGGCGGCCTCCGCCTCGACTTGGTCGACCTCGGCCGAGGTCTGCTTGGCCTCGAGCTCTTCAGCCGCTTCCTCGTCGATCGGGGAAACCGGCAGCTCTTCGCGCAGACTGCTCCGCGAGGTTGACTCGCTGCTGCCCTGACTGTCGTTGCCGCCACTGCCTCCGCGACCGCGCCCACCTCGGCGACGACGGCGGCGCCGACGCGGCACCCCGTCCTCTTCCTTGGAAGACTCGCTCTTGTCCGACTTCGCTTCGAGATCGACTTTGCCGAGCTTCTTGGCGGGTTCGGGGTTCTCGAGCGGGATCTCGTCCTCGCTCTTCGGCGGGATGACCCCCACCGGCAACGGCGCCGTGCGGTCATTGGAACCCTCCTGATCGCGGCCGCGACCACGGCCTCCACGGCGGCGTCCGCTGCTGCCCCGATCGGTGTCGTCCAGACGTTCGTCCGCCGGGACACCGAGGAAGTCGTCGATGAAACCGGCGACCTCGCCGAGCGACAGCAGGGTCATATCCAGCATGTCGGTGGCGCGACCACGCGTCGAGCCATCCGGCGGCTTGATGAGCACCAGACCGGCACCGGCACGATCGGTGCCGAAGGTCTTGACCAGCCCGCGGAAACGCGCGCTGTAGTCCTGCCATTGGCCGGTCTTGCATTCGAGCCACAGCAGACGACCGTCGATGCAGGCCATCAGATCGGACTCGAACTCACGCTCGTCGGGCAGGGTGCCCTTGACGTTGAACATGACCTGGTACTTGGCCGGGCTCATGCGCGCGCGCAGGCGGCGCGACAGCAGCCAGACCACGTAGATCTCCAGCCAGCCCCCGGTGAGGAACTGCTGGATCTCGCCGTCCTTGTTCGGGATGACGCGGAGCTGCTTCTTCGGACTGCGGTGGTAGTAGAAGTCCTTCAGCATCCCGTGCCGGTAAAGCAGGGTGCCGAGCTGCACGGCGGCCGAACGTTCCTGTTCGGAGTAGCTCTCGATGTCGACCCGGGTCGTCTTGCCCGTGGCGACCGCGCGCTTCATCTTCTCGTAGAAGGGAGCGAGCAGATCGAAGTGCTGACCCATGTGGCGCGCGAGGTGTTCGAATGCCTCGTTCTGACCGAGGTCATCCTGGCCTTCAAAGACCATCACCTTGTGCTTCTTCAGGTAGTCGACGAGCAGACCTGTCGGAGCATCCTCCGGCGGGGTCTTCGGCGCGCCGTCTCGGCGGCCGCGCTGCGAGAACGAGCCGCCTTTTTGGCGGTCGTCATCACGTGAATCTCGTCCACTACGGTTCCTGCCCCCTCGCCGGCCTCGTTTTCGCTCTTGCGAATCCGATCCGGTGTCGAGGGCTTCCCGAAGTTTCTTGATCTCCTTTTTGAGGGCCCGAAGCTCTTCAGACAGGTCTGAAGCAGCTCGGGCTTCCTCGGGAGAGCGCGGCGCATCTTCCGTGCGGCTCGACGCTCCCTTGAAGAGGCGTCGGTACAAGCCCATACTGCCGACATTGTTGCGTCGCCGCGGAGTTCCCACAAGAGCGGAGTCGGGGGGATGCCCCCCGCGATGCCCCGCCTCGCCCGCCTCGGCCTCCTTTTTCTGATGTCCTGCCAGCAGCCTGGGGCCCCGGAAGCGGACTCGCCCCGCCCCCGCAACCACCTCGTCGGCGAGACGAGCCCCTACCTGCTGCAGCATGTAAACAACCCTGTTGACTGGTATCCGTGGGGTGAGGCGGCGCTGTCCCGGGCCCGCGAGCTGGATCGGCCGATCTTCCTGTCCATCGGCTACTCGGCCTGCCACTGGTGCCACGTCATGGAGCACGAGTCTTTTGAGAACGAGCTCGTGGCGGCCTTTCTGAATCAGCATTTCGTCTCGATCAAAGTCGACCGCGAGGAGCGCCCGGACCTGGACGAGCTCTACATGTCGGCGGTCCAGAAGATGACCGGCTCGGGCGGCTGGCCGATGACCGTGTTTCTCACGCCGGAGCTGCAGCCCTTCTACGGCGGCACCTACTTCCCCCCCAGCGCGCGCCACGGCCGGCCCGGCTTCCTGGATCTGATCCGCGGGATCGAGCAGGCCTGGCGAGAGCGGCGCCCGGAGATCGAGCAGAGCGCACGCGAGCTGAGCGATGCCCTGGTGCTGGAGCTGCCCGAAGCCCCCGAGGAAGGCGGCCTGCCGGAGGGCGAGGCGCTGGCCGAGCTGTTGCGGGAAGGCGTGCGCGCCTTCCACGCCGAGTTCGATCCGGAGTGGGGCGGCTTCGGCGCCGCGCCGAAGTTTCCGCGGACCGACGACCTGCGCTGGATGCTGGCCGCGCTGCCTTGGCTGCCCGAAGCCGAAGCGGAGACCGTCCGCGCCATGGTGGATCGCACCCTGACCGCCATGGCTGCCGGCGGCATGTACGACCAGATCGGCGGCGGCTTCGCACGCTACAGCGTCGACGAGAAGTGGTGGGTCCCCCACTTCGAGAAGATGCTCTACGACCAGGGGACGCTGATCCCGACTTACCTCGATGGCTGGTGTCAGCTCGGTCAGCCGCGCTTCGAGGAGGTCGCCCGCGCGAGCTGCGACTACCTGCTGCGCGAGCGACGTGACCCGGGCGGGGCGTTCTGGTCCGCGACCGACGCGGACTCGGAAGGAGTCGAAGGCAAGTTCTTCGCCTGGACGCCCGCGCAGCTCGTCGAGGTGCTGGGCGAAGAGAAAGGCGCCTGGGCCGCGGCCCGCTACGGCGTGCCCGAGGCCGGCACCTTCGAGCACGGCACCTCGGTGCTGCGCGAGCTGGAAGCCCCCGCCGGGACGCCGCCGGAGTGGGAAGAGGAGGTCCGCGCCGCGCTTTACGCCGCGCGCGCCCAGCGGATCGCGCCGGGCAACGACGACAAGATCCTGACCGCCTGGAACGGGCTGGCGATCGATGCGCTGGCCACGGCCGGACGCGTCCTGGGCGAGCCCCGCTACACCGAGGCCGCCCGCGACGCGGCCGGGTTCCTGCTCGACGCGCTGCGCGGCGAAGACGGCCGCTGGCGACGCAGCTGGCGCGCCGGCAAGGCGCAGCACGATGCGGTCCTCGAGGACTACGCCTATCTCTGCCGCGGCCTGCTGGCGCTGTTTCAGGCGACCGGCGACGAGCGCTGGCTCACGGAAGCCGCCGCGCTCGGACAGATCATGCTCGACGACTTCTGGGACGAGCGCAGCGGCGTCTTCTTCAACACCGACGGTCGCGACGCAACCGTCCTGCATCGCATGCAGTCTCCCTGGGACGGAGCCACGCCCTCGCCCAACGCGGTGGCGATTGAATCCCTGCTGATGCTGCACGCCTTCACCCTCGAAGAAGCGTGGCGCGCTCCGGCCCAGCGCGGGCTGCACGCGCTGCTTGGCTCCTTGCGACGGATGCCGCGCGCCTTCGCCGCCACGCTGCGACTGCTACCGCTTGCGGCCGGCGAACCACGCGTCGCGGTCGTGATCGGCGCCGGCTCCGCGGACTCGATGACTGCCTGGCGCACCTTCTTGCATAGCGCCCAGGCCCCGCCGGCGCTCCTCGTGTTCCGCGAATCGGCCGCACCCGAATGTGAGCTCGGGCTGTTCGCCCACCGTCCGGCGCGCGATGGCCAGGCCACGCTCTACTTCTGCGAAGGCGCGCACTGCCGTGCGCCGCTCACCGATCCGGCGGCGTTCTAGGGCTCTTCGCGCTGCACCACCGCCACCCGCAGGCGGTAGCCGCGATACCAGCGCTCGCGACCGATCGCCCGCACCGCCGCATGCTCGGCCTGCTCGCGCCAGGCCCGCGCGGCCGCCTCGGACTCCCAGTAGGAGACGGTGATGCCGAGACCGTCCTCGCCGCGCACCGATTCCGCGCCGAGGAAGCCCGGCTGAGTCGCCACCACGGCGTCCATGCGCGCCGCGGCCGCGGCGTAGCCGTCGTCCTGCTCGGCTTCGGTCTGCGCCGGGCGCAAGGTGGTAAAGATGACCGCGACGTACGGCGGGTCGGGGGTGACAGCGAAGGAAGACACCGCCCTGGCAGAATAGCGCGATGGTCAGCGAGCCCCGCGCCTTGGATCGACCCGTCGTTGTGATCGGGGCGGGCGCTGCCGGGCTGGTGGCCGCGGCCAGCGCGGCCGCGCAGGGTCGGCCGACGATCCTGCTCGAAGGCAGCGCCAAGATCGGGACCAAGATCCTGATCAGCGGCGGCGGGCGCTGCAATGTGCTGCCGGGCGAGTTCGACGAGTCTGCCTTCTTCACCCAAGGCTCGCGCAACGTGCTGCGTCGACTGTTCCGCACCTGGCCGCACGCCGAGATCCGCCGCTGGTTTGAGGACGAACTCGGCGTCGCGCTGAAGCTGGAGGAAGAGTCGGGCAAGCTGTTCCCGCGCTCCGACAAGGCGCGCACCGTGCGCGATGCCCTGGTCGAGCACTGCCGCAGTCTGGGCGTGCAGATTGAGACCTCCTGGCGCGTGGCTGGTCTGCGTCCGCCGCAGGAGGGCCAGCCGGCCTGGCTGATCGAAGCCGAAGGCGAGGCCCACCCGCCCCTGCAGGCCGATCGCGTGATCCTGGCCACCGGCGGACAGTCCGTGCCGAAGACCGGCAGCGATGGGCACGGCTACAAGATGGCGCGGGATCTGGGGCACACCACGCTGCCGGTCTATCCGGCGCTGGTCCCGCTGAAGCACGCGGAAGCGGACCTGCTGGCGCTGTCCGGGGTCACGGTGCCGGTGCACTGGAGCACCTGGAAGGACGGCAAGCGCCTGGAGCAGGGCGTGCGGTCCGCGCTGCTGACGCACCAGGGCATGAGCGGTCCGGCGATCCTCGACGCGAGCCACAGCGTGGTGCGCGACGGCGCTGAACTGCGGCTGGGCTGGGGCGGCCACGACCGCGAAGCCTGGTCTGCCCTGCTGCGCGACACGGCGGCACGCACGCTGGGCAGCTTTGTTCAGGAACACCTGCCCCGCCGACTTGCCCAGACGCTGCTGGCCCGCGCGCAGCTGCACGAGGATCAGGTCCTTGCCCAGTTCACGCGCGAGGCGCGCGATCGTCTGCTGAGCGTGCTCGGCGACTTCCCGCTTCCGGTGACCGGGAATCGCGGCTTTGCCGTGGCGGAAGTCACCGGGGGCGGCATCCCGCTGGCCGAGGTGCAGCCCTCGACCCTGGAAAGCCGCAAGCAGCCGGGGCTCTTCCTGTGCGGCGAGATCCTCGACTGCATCGGCCGCATCGGCGGCCACAACTTCCTGTGGGCCTGGGTCACCGGCCGGCTGGCCGGGACCCAGGCAGCGCGCCAGGATTAGAACTCTTCCTCGTCGAACTGCGAGGAGAAGCCCATGCCCATGGCTTCGACCATGTTCATCAGCGTGGGCAGCGCCACCAGCATGCGGGTGGGCATCGCGCCCAGCGGCGAACGCGTGACGCTGGTCACGCCCTGACCATCACTGAGGATGACCCCGGTCATCGGGCGCAGGATCGCGCGCATGACGACCGGCTCGGGCAGCATTTCGAAGCTGACCGGCAGGCCTTCGCCCATCATCGAGAGCATGTCGTCGCCACGCTCGCGCATCAGATCGAAGCCTTCGACGATCAGATCGCGATGGACGAACTCGATACCGGCGATCTGGTTGGCCGGGAACTGACGCAGCCAGTCCGCCGAGGGCTGGAACTCGGCCTGGGTCAGCAGGCGCTCGGTCGTGGGTTGCCCCAGCGACTCGATGAAGACGAAGCGCTCGCCCTGCATCGCGAGCTTGAGCTGCGGCGCGCCGGGGCTCATCTGCATGGCCGAGGAGATGCCGTCGAAGACTTCCTGGGGAATCACCGAAAGAGCTTCCTCGAGACCCTCCTTGTTGCGCACCTGGATCCAGGCTTCGCCCGGGTTGCCGCGGTCGAAATCGTCGATGCGGGTGACCCCGGCGGCGACCGGACCGATCGAATCGAGTGCCAGCCAGACGGCATCGGCCATCGGCTGCACCTCCGCCGGCATCTCTTCGCCCGAGATGCTTAGCGCGAAGTCGAGCAGGCCTTCCAGCATGTCGCCCAGGGCCGAGTAATCCATGGCCGAGAGCTGCACCTGGACGGCATCATGCGGCAGCGCGCTGAGCAGCCCGCGCAGGTCGACGAGCTCGAGCAGATCCGGCGGGAACAGCCCCGCACCAAAGCCTTCGCCGGCAAAGACGAAGCGATCCTCGAGCATCGGCGGCGACACCGAGAAGGAGTAGCCCACGCCGCCCAGCTTGCTGATGCCGGCGCGCTCGGCGAGCTGCTCGATGCCTTCCGGCAGCTCTTCCTCGCCGACCATCTCGATGAACTCGCGGTCGATGTGCTCGACCATGAGCCAGATGCCCATCAGGTCGTTGGCGGAGCGCGCCTTGGCGGCCATGGTGGCAAAGGTGGGACGGCCGCTGAGGCCTGCGCCCTTGCGCCCGGCGTCGATCAGGCCGGCGAGATAGTCCGCGTCTTCGCCGCGGGCCGGGCTCGGTTCAAAGACGCCCGTCTCGAAGCCACCTTGCAGGCGGCGATCCGCCGTCTCGAGTTCGTCGGGCTGCACCGTGCCCAGCAGCACCGTGCCCTCCTGCCACCAGGCGCCCTGCCCGAAGGAATCGAGCATCTGGCCCAGGTTGACGCCCTCGGCGATGGCCGGAGGCAGATCGGCGGCGAAGACCAGCTGACCCTGCCCCTGGTTCTCGAGCAGCGCGAAGGGCACCGCGACGTACAGCCGACTGCCAGTCAGCAGCGAGCCCAGGTCGAAGCCCATCTGCGCCGAAGCCTGAGCCAGCGCGACGTCGATCTCGGCCTTCATCGGCGTGAACATGTCGGCCATCGGCTGCTGCTGGAACAGCTGCGAGACCGCGGCCTGATCGCCGAGACGCTGCCAGGGCTCGGCCGAGATTTCGATGGCAACGAAGGTGTCCTGCGGCAGGAAATCGACGGCGGACTGCTGGGCCGTCTGCGCCGGGACGAGGAGCGGGAGAAGCGCGAGGAGGGGTGTCATGACAAGGGAAAGGGCGGACGGGAAACCCGTCCGCCCGCCAAGGTACGCGCTGATCGCGGTGGAGTTAGAACTCCTCTTCCTCGAAGTTGTCGTAGGCGGCTTCCGCGCCCATCATCGTGGCTTCCTGGAGCACCCCAAGCAGACCGAAGGTGGTCAGCAGACCGAAGTTGGAGCGACCGTAGACCTCGATCCCGCGGGCAGTGCGCTGGGCACCCACCCAACCGGGACGCAGCTTGCTGAGGTCGCCGGCAGCGAACTCGGGGGCTTCCATGGGGGTCCCCGAGAACATGCCCAGGAACTCGATCACGGTGCTCAGTTCGCTGAGCACGTCCTGGTCCGCCGAGCGCGGCCAGACCTGCAGGAACAGCAGCGGTCCGCCTTCCGCCCAGGCTTCCAGCTCGGGGCGCTGCATCTTGAAGTCATCGGTCTGCGCCAGCATCGGTGCCTCGCTGTCCGCGGCCGGGCCGTTGATGACCAGGCGATCGTCGAACAGCTGAACCGGATTCGGGTTGCCTTCGCCCAGCGACATCACCAGGAAGGGCACGAACGCGGCGATCTCTTCGGGCAGCGTGCCCCAGGCTTCGACCAGCTTGGCGCGATCCTTGACCTGCACCTCGAAGCTGCCGATCACCGAGTCCGAGGCCAGGTCGCCGATCGACTGCACGCCGACCAGGCGCGGCCCGAGGTGCTGCGTGCAAGCGCGCAGCGTGGTGAGCACGCCTTGAACGGTCGGGTCGGACATCGGATCCGACTCGCCTTCCATCACGGCAACCGCCGTGATCACCTGATCAATCAGCGCGAACAGCGCCTCGTAATCGAGGCCATACACCGAGGTGAGCAGGTTCTCGCCGCGCACCTTGCCGATGCGATCGATCGCTTCCTTGACGTTGCCCACCGAGGCGTACACCGTCTTCTCTTCCGGCTTGCGCGGGAAGTACATCCGGTCGACGACATCGGCGCCGTCGATCGACATCGTCCAAGCCATGCCGCGATCGAAGGCCATCGCCTTCGACAGTCCGACCATCATGGTGATCTCGGAATCGCTCAGCGGAATGTCGAGCGCGGCCATCGCGCTCCAGGCCTCGGTCGTGGCGAGAATCCCGCCGGGGACATAGAAGCGGACCAGGTCATTGGACGAGCGGATCGCCGAGCTGAGATCCTGCCAGGCGGCGTTGGAAGCCAGCGTGCCCTCGCTCTTGGCCGCGCCGCTCGCGACGCCTTGCAGGAAGGTCTGCAGCGCCTCTTCATCGCGACCGTAGTCCTCGCCGACGAAGCTGAGGTAGGACTTGCCCATCCGCTGCGGCGCAAAGCCCATGGCATCGGTCAGCAGCTGGTTCCAGTCCTGGGCGGCCGCGCCGACGTTGACCGGCTCGATCACCATCAGCATGCCGCCGTGCCCGAGCGACTCGATCGTGGCTGCCATGGTCACCCGGATCGCACCCAGACTGGTGCGCATCTCCGTGACCTCCTTCTCGGTCTCCAGACCCTCGCTGAGGATCGACTTGAGCATGTTCTTGCCGCGCAGGACGCCATGCGCGCGCGTGTTCTTGCGCAGGCGGTCCCAGGGCTCGAGGCTCATCTGAGCGACGAAGAGAGTGTCGGCCGGAAGCGAATCAACGACCGCAGCGGGTTCCTGTGCGGGCGCCGCACAGGCGAATGTCAAAAGCAGAGTGGAAAGCATGGCTCGAAGGGAGTGGACCCTCCAGGATACTCGCCCTCGGCGAAGCCGGCTTCCTAGAACTCGCTCTCGTCCAGTTCGCCGACCCCTTCCGGTCCGAAGAAACGCTTGGCCACCGGGGCGTCGGGAGCAGAGCGGGGCAGCAGGAGGGGATCCAGCCAGCCGAAGTTGGAGTGGGCCTCCCAAAGCACGCCGCCGTCCACGCGAACCGCCGCCGTCCACATCGGCTGAAGCGCCGCGAGCGCATCCGAATCGAAGGCGCGCGGGCTGAGTTCTCTCCTTCCCAGCATCTCGAGCAGGAACAACCACCCTCCATCGTTCTCCAGTCGGAATCGATCCTCGGCGGCGGGAACGAAACGGAGCAGCAGAGGCTCGCGGCCCGCGAGGAACTCTTCCATTTCCGCGCGTGCCTGGGCGAACGACGGGACGTATTCCTGCAAGGGGCGCCGTTCGCCTTCGCCCAGTCGAATCGAGCGCACACGCAAGGCATCCGAGGTCCGGTCGCCCTTCATTTCAAGGGAGAGCATGAAGAGGAGCAGCGGATCCCAGATCCCGGAGTATTCCTCCGGGAGCGAGTTCAGAGCCAGGTCCAGCACATCCGGCGCAAGGACCGGGATCCGTGCCTCGCCGACCTGTTCCTCATCCGGTACCGCGATGAGCTTCCAGCTCTCGACGCGAGGCGCCAGCGAGGCAACCGAGAGCTTGACGCTCGCCATCGCAAGTTGGGTCTCCTTTCGGACCAGCGCATCTGCCCCTCGCAGCTCCTCCAGGAGGCCGAGTTCCGCGCGCAGGAAGGCTTCGAAGGCGCCCGCGAGAAACGGAAAGTCGACTCCTTCCCAGGCCACTTGACTGGAACCAGGAACCTGAATCGACCCGAGATGATCGAGCGCCGCCTGCGGAGAGCCCAGTGTGGTGAAGTAGGGCCAAGCCGGCCCCTCCGCTCGATCCGCAATCCAAACGCGATCGACGATGTCACCGTCGTCGTCGATCGACATGGTCCAGGCAACACCGCTGAGGAGCCCCAACTCCTTCAGGCCGGCGTGCAGCCAGGGGCCGACCCGCTCCAGAGTGTCTTCAAACTGCCCTAACTCCTCGCCCACATCGAAGATCTGCGGAAATGGCTTGAGCAGTCGCTTGAGATCCTCGACATCGAAGTGCTCGCCGCGGAACTGCATCCGCAGCAGGTCGCCTTCGCGATCCAGGCGCTGACGCAGCGCCGTCCAGGCCGAATCAGAGTCCAGCCTTCCAAGGCCAGATTCCGCCGCCTGCCAGCCCTGCAGGTAGGCGCGCACGGTGTCCTCCTTGCCCGGCATGGCCACCCAGCCACTGCCGGCGGCGATCGTCGTCCCGATCTGCTGCTCCAGCAGCTCGCGCCACGGATACTCACGCGCGATGGAGTTTCGCGGCAGGACCAGGATGATCGGGCCGCCGGCCTCCATCCCCGATGAACTGAGCGCGAAGACGAGATCCGTGAAGCGCAACGCTTCCCGCAATCGCCCTTTCTGGTCCAGGCTCTCGGCCGGAACTCGGCCAGCCTGCTCCAGGCCTTCGATGGTCCGCGATAACAGATCGTGATCACGGATCACCGCATGGGCACGACTCGCGAGCCGCCGCTCGAACCAGGCCTGCATCGAGACCTCGGCGACGAAAAAGGTATCCGCGGGGAGAGTCCGCACCTCCGTGGCAGGAGGCGGCGCGGCAGGCTCCTGCAGCACAGGTGCCAGGCTGAGAATCGAAAACGCGAAGAGGTTCAAAGCGAAAGCAAGCGCGGCAGACTCTGCTCGTAGCGGTGGTCGGTGTCGAAGTGGCCGCCCTCGTAGAACTCAATTTCTGCGGGAACCTGCAGTTCGGTCAGCCGCTTGGCGAAGCGCTTGAGCCCCCACTGCAGCGCGAATTCGTCGGTGTGTCCAGCGTCCAGCCACAGCGTGCGCAGGGCGCGCAGCGCATCGGCCTTGTCCGGCTGCTCGATCATGCGCAGCGGGTCGTTGCGTAGCCAACGATCAAAGATCTCCGGGCGCACTTCGCCGGTCGCCGGGTCCATGGGCAGGTCCACGCCGAGCGGCGCGTCGGGGTTGGGCGAGTAGCAGCTGGCCATGGCCAGACACTCGATGCCGGCGTGCTCGGCGTAGCCCAGCTTGAGGGTGGGCAGCTTCTCCAGGAAGGCCTCGGGGCCGCCGTGCTTCTCCCAGCAGGTCAGCGCATCCGCGAAGCCGCGGAAGTGGCTCATGTCGAAACCCATGTCACCACAATGAGATGCGGCCGCTGCGAAGTAGCCCGGCCGCTGCATGCCCAGCCGCAGCGCGCCGTAGCCGCCGCTCGACTTGCCGGCAATCACGCGACGGCCTGCGCCGCCGCAGCCGAGCTGCGCCTCGACCGCGGGCACCAGCTCGTCGATCAGGAAGTCCTCGTAGCGGCCGGTCCCGGGCGAGTTGAGGTACTGCGATCCGCCCAGCCGCGTCTCACAGGACGGCCACAGATAGACCGCCGGCGGGATCCGCCCTTCGGCAGTGACGCGTGCCAGCCGCTCGGGCAGCGTCTCGGCCCACATTGAGGTCTTCGACAAGACCTTGTGGTTGAAACCGGTGTAACCGACTAGCACCACCACCAACGGCAGCCCGGCGGCGCCCCCAGCCGGAACCAGCAGCGGGTGGGAACGTCGCACCGGATCGCCCAGCGCGTTCCCTTCCAGCACGCTGCTGGTGAAGGGGAAAGTGCTCAGCGTCGCGCCTCCCGCGACCTCGCGCCGATACTCGAACTCCATCGCCGCAGGATACTTGAACGTCAGCCCTTTCCTTCTTTAGGCTGCGCCCATGTTCGGCCCCCGGATCGCGCCCAAGCCGCTGGCTCCTGCTCTGCTCGGCCTCGCCGCCCTGCTTGGCGCCTGCCAAAGCACCACCACCCAAGAGGCGGTGCTCGACGAGTACACCCTCGAACTCGAACCGGGTCAGCTCGGGCTGGTGCCGCTGCCGCTGGACACGCCCTGGCCGGACTTCTCGATCGGCTGGCCGATCCGCGAGCACATGGCCGACGCGGTCGATGCATCGCTGGCCTACCTGTCGAAGCCCAGCTCGAAGAATTACTTCCCTTACGGGCCGATCGATCACGACAGGATGGTCCGCTCGCTCGAGCGTTTCCGCGAGCTGCTGGTCGAAAGCCCCTCCAGCGAGGTCTTCCTCGACGCGCTGCGCGACGAGTTTGAGGTGTGGGTCGCGCGCGGGCGCTCGAACACCGGCGACGTGCTGTTCACCGGTTACGGCACGCCGATCTACCAGGGCTCGCGCACCCGCACCGCCGAGTTCCGCTATCCGCTGTACAAGCTGCCGGAGGACCTGGTCAAAGGCGACGGCGGCGAGATCCTGGGCCGACGCACCGCCTCGGGCGATGTCGTGCCCTACTACACCCACCGCGAGCTCGTCGATGGCAACCACCTCGACGGCCAGGAGTTGGTCTGGCTCGCCGACGCCTTCGACGCCTACACCGCGCAGGTGCAGGGTTCGGCGATGATTGATCTGCAGGACGGAACGCGGCTCGAAGTCGGCTACGCCGGCAAGAACGGGTACGACTACCGCTCGATCGGCCAGATCCTGATCGACGAAGGCAAGATCCGCAAATCAGAGCTCTCGCTCGCGCGGCTGCGCCGTTACTTCCGCGAAAACCCCAGCGAGATCGAGCGCGTGCTGCCCATGAACCCGAGCTTCGTCTTCTTTCAGGAGACCCCGGGCGGACCGTACGGCTGCCTCGGTCAGCCGGTCACCGAGATGCGCTCGGTCGCCACCGACAAGGACGTATTCCCGCGCGCCGGGCTGATGTTCGTCGAGGTGCGCCTGCCCGATTTCGACGCCCTCGGCGGCATGGTGCAGCGCCCCGAGCGCTTCTTCGCCTTCGACCAGGACCGCGGCGGCGCCATCCGCTCGGCCGGCCGCTGCGACATCTGGATGGGCCTCGGCGAAGACGCCATGGAACGCGCCGGCCACGTGCTCTCGCGCGGCCGCATGTACTACCTGTTCCTGAAGGACTAATCCTTCTGGTTCAGATCCCCGAGCCTTCGCCTTCGGGGGACCACCAGGCCCAGCTCATGGTCTCGGTGGTGCGCAGGGCCATCGGCGGACCGGTGGGCGTCAGCATGATCGCCCCGCCGACGCCTTCGTAGCGGTCGCGCACGCGCTCGAGCTGGGAGTAGAGCGCGGCTTCGGCTTCCATGCCGTCGGCCAGCGCTTCGGCCACCTGTCCGGCGAAGCAGGCGCGGATGAAGGACTCGCCTTCGCCGGTCGCCGAGATCGCGCAGTGCTCGTCGGCGTAGGTGCCGGCGCCGACCAGCGGCGAGTCGCCGACCCGGCCCGGGGTCTTGCCCATCGTCCCGCCGGTCGAGGTGCCGGCGGCTAGGCGACCGCGCGCGTCGCGGCAGACCGCGCCCACGGTGCCGCCGGCGAAGTTCCCGGAGCCGCCGTTCTCGACGACCTCGCGCCAGGTCTTGCGCACCCGCTCCGTGATCAGCCGACTCTCCGGGACCATCGCGAAACCCTGCAAGCGCGCCCATTCCTCGGCGGGCGGGCCGACCAGCAGCACTTCCTTTTCGGGCAGCAGCCGCTGCGCGATCCGAATCGGATGGGGAAAGGCGCCCAGGCAGGCCAGGCCGCCGGCCTGCATCGTCTCGCCGTCCATCACGGCGGCATCCAGGCTGACCCGGCCGTCGCGGGTCAGGGCGCAGCCCGTCCCGGCGTTGTACTGCGGGAGGCCCTCCAGCACCTCGACCGCGGCGCAGACCGCTTCCACAGCGCTGCCCCCGCCGGCGAGGACCACGCCCCCCGCACGCACGGCTTCCAGGCAGCCGGCCTCGTGGGCCGGCCGCGACTCGGGCGGCACATCGCCGGCCCCGCCGTGGACCAGGATCATCGGAGCAGTCACGGGGCGGGATTCTAGCGCCGGCCGTGGACTCGGGCACGGCCGGCCCCTACCCTCGACTCAGGCCGCGTCCCCACTCCCCCGTGTCCGTACGCATCACTGATACCCTGGTCGCGCCAGCGCTGCGACTCGACAAAGGCGAAGGTCTCGCCGAGGCCCTGCGCTGCCTGCGCGAGTTTGACCCGCGCGTCTTCCTCATCTTCGGCGGCGACGCCGAGGACGTCTCGTGGTTGCACGAGATCCTGGAAGAGCAGGCGGGCCACCCCATCCTGTTCGCCGCCGACCTCGAGCGCGGCGCAGGCCAGCAGTTTGAGGGGCTCACCCCGCTGCCCGACGCCTGGGCGCTGGGCATCCTCGGCCAGGAGGCCTGCTACGACGCGGGCCACCGCACCGCCGCCGAAGCCGCGCAGGCCGGGGTGCGCTGGATCTACGCCCCGGTGCTCGACTTGCACCGATTGGGCGAAGACGTGGTCAGTTCGCCGATTGTGGCAAACCGCGCCTTCGGCCCCGAGCTGCAGCGCGTGATCGAGTGCGGCGGCGCCTTCATTCAGGGCGTGCTCGACGCCGGCGGGATCCCCTGCGCCAAGCACTTCCCCGGGCACGGCGCGTGCAGCCAGGACAGCCACACCGAAGCCGCGGTCGCTTTCGACGACATCGAGATGCACCTCGAGCCGTACCGCGCCCTGGCCTCGAAGTGCCCCTCGATCATGGCCGGGCACATCGAGTTCCCGATGATCGACGAGGAAGGCCTGCCGGCCACCCGCTCGAAGAAGCTGATGGACATCCTGCGGGTGGACCTCGGCTACGACGGCTGCGTGGTCACCGATGCGCTGAACATGGCGGGTTTCGGCAGCGAACCGGTCGAAGAACTGGCAGTGCAGTCGATCCACGCCGGCTGCGATCTGATGCTTTACCCGGATGATCCGGTCGCCGTCGCCGTCGCACTGCGCGACGCGCTGGACCGCGGCGATCTGAGCGAAGCGCGCGTGCGCGAGGCCGTGGCCCGGGTCGAGAAGCTGATCCGGCATGCCCTCGACACCGACCCGGCACCGCCGAAGCCGCTGGTGCTCGGCGGCTCGTTGAAGTCGCTGCTGCGCCCGCTGCCCGGCGGCGCGCACGGCCGCAGCCACCCGCGCCCGGACATCGCGATCAACCTGGCCTCGACCCCCGACGCGGTGAACTTCCTCGAGGAGTTCGGCGTCGCCGTGGTCAAGCCGGACGAGCCGGTCCCCGAGCAGATGCCGCGCGCCATCCTCGTGCTGTGCGGCGCGCGCGAAGGCCACGGCCTGCCCAACCTGCCCTCGCACTGGCTCGAAGCCCTGCATCATGAGCACCCGGTGGTCTACGTCGCCGGTTCGCCGGATGCGGTCGACGTCGCTCCGGCCAGCGCCCGCGGCTGGTTCCTGCCCGGGCTTTCGCCGGCGCTGCTGACGCTGCTGCTGCAGGAAGGAGCCGAGTAGGCCAGTGTTCCACTGGCTGGACTGGGTCGCGATCGGCACGTACGTCGCCTTCGCGCTCGGGGTCGGCACCTACATGGCGCGCCGAGCCTCGCGCTCGACCCAGGACTTCTACCTCGCCGGGCGTTCGCTGCCCTGGTACGTGGCGGGCACGTCGATCGTCGCGACCAGCTTCGCGGCCGACACCCCGCTGGTCGTGACCGGCTGGGTGCGCAGCGCCGGCATCTCCCAGAACTGGCTGTGGTGGGGCATGGCCGGCGGCGGCGCGCTGTCGATCATCGTGCTCGCAGCCTGGTGGCGCCGCCTGGAGGTCACGACCGATGCCGAGATCATCGAGCATCGCTACGGCGGCCGGCAGGCCAAAGCGCTGCGCGGCTTCCTGGGCGCGTATCACGCGCTGGTCACCAACACGATCGTGCTGACCTGGGTGCTGCTGGCGATGAAGAAGGTCGTGCGCGTCGTGCTGGAGCTGCCCGACGACAGCTACGACGGCTGGATTGTCGGCGGCGGCCTGGTGCTGGCGCTGAGCTACTCCTTCCTGTCCGGCTTCTGGGGAGTGGTCATCACCGACTTCTTCCAGTTCTTCCTCGCCCTGTTCGGCGCGCTGTTGCTGGCATGGAGCGCGGCAGATGCGCTGGGCGGCCTAGAGGGCGCGCGCGAAGCCTTCGCCGGCCTGGATCAGAAGCTGACCGCGCTCGTGCCCGCGCCGAACGTGGACCAGAACGGCGAGCCGTTGGGCTGGTTGGAAGCGCTGTACTGGACCGGCAGCGGCTTCGGTGCCTTCCTGATCTTCATCGGCGTCCAGGGCTGGCTGAACAAGAACGCCGACGGCGGCGGCCCGGCAGTGCAGCGCTATTCGGCCTGCAAGGATGAGCACCACGCGCGCGGCGCGGCCCTCTGGTACCACATCGCTCACTACGCGCTGCGCCCCTGGCCGTGGATCTTCGTCGCGCTGGCCTCGCTGGCGCTGGTCGAGATCAGTGATCTGCCGCTGATGGCGAACGGCCAGGTCGATCACGAGGCCGCCTACCCGTACATGATGAAGGAATTCCTCGGGCCGGGCGTCTTCGGCCTGATGTGCGCGAGCTTCCTGGCGGCCTTCATGAGTACGCTCGACACCCACTTCAACCTGGCGTCGGCGTACCTGGTCAACGACTGCTACCGGCGCTTCCTGGCGCCGGACCGGAATCCGCGCCACTACGTCTGGGTGGGGCGCTACCTCGAGCTGGTCATCGGCGCGATCGCGGCGACGATGGCCTTCTACGCCGACAGCATCTCGGATCTGTTCACCTTCTCGCTGTCGCTGGTCGGCGGCCTGGGGCCGGCCATGCTGCTGCGCTGGTTCTGGTCGCGCGCCAACGCCTGGACCGAGATCAGCGCGATGGCGACCTCGACCACGGTCACGATCGGGATCACGCTGCTGCGCGGCAGCTACACCGCGAATGAGCTCGAGCCGCCGGCCTGGACCACCTACCCGCTGAGCTACGCGGTCACGATCGGCGCCGCGGTGCTGGTGATGGTGACGGTCACGCTGCTGACCCGCCCGGTCCGCGAAGAGCGCCTGCACGAGTTCTACGCCAAGGTCCGCCCGGTCGGGGCCTGGGGGCGCTTCGCCGCCGCGCACCGCGCCGATCAGGCCGCGGTCGGCAACCAGGTGGCGCGCGGCCAGGGGCTGGCGGTGCTGATCGGCTGGGCCGGCGGCGCCGCGCTGATCTACGGCCTGATGTTCCTGCCCGGCCGCTGGATGCTGGGGCAGCCCTGGATGCCCAGCCTGCTCACCGCCGCCGTCGGCGCGGTCGCGCTGAAGTGGGCCTGGCGGCGCGCGATCGCCTGACACGATCCCCGGGACTGGTTTCGCGCGCACGGCGCCCCGATTTTCTGGCGAAGCGCGGCGTCGTGCGTAAGCTCTTGAACAGCCGGAGCCTCCGCCCCAACAACCAGAGGCAGGCGTCCGACTGCTAGAATCCAAACACCATGTCGTTCCAACAAACTGGTACTGCAGGCACCTTCGAAGGCGCGCCGGGTCAGGTCTCGGTCGCCCGCGAAACGGTCCCGGTGCGGATGGCCTTCATCCGCAAGGTCTACTCGTTGTTCGGCGCTGCCATCGCCGTGTGGATGGGTAGCGCTGCTGTCATCGCCTCGAATGATGCGTGGGCTCAAGCCGTGCTCGGCATCTTCGCCGGCAGCCCGCTTGGCCTACTCGCGCTGATCATCGGCGGCTTCGTCCTGATTCGCGTCACGGCGAAGAGCTTCCCGCTCAACATCGTCGGCCTGGGCCTGTTCGCCCTGTTGTACGGCGCTTGGACGGGTCCGATTGTCTGGAAGTATGCCCAGGCGTTCGGTGGCTACCTGATCGTCGCCAAGGCCTTCATCCTGACGGTGGCGGTCTTCGGCGGGCTCACCGGCTACGCGCTTGTCTCGAAGAAGGACTTCAGCTTCATGCGAGCCGGCCTCATGATCGGCGCCGCGCTGGCCTTCGGCATCATCATCCTGGCCGCCTTCTTTGGCATCGGCGAGACCTTCGTCGCCAGCACCGGCTTCGCCGCGATGATGGTCCTGCTCATGGCAGGCTTCACGCTGTACGACACCTCGAACATTCTGCGCAACTACCCGGCCAACATGGCGGCCACCGCTGCCGCGTCGATTTTCGCCGACTTCGTGGTGATGTTCCTGTACATCCTGCGCCTGCTCGGCGCGAGCCGCGAGTAGTCAAGGCTCCACTTCGGGCGCCCTGCTCGAAAACAAGACGGGCGGCAGGTCAGACCTGCCGCCCGTTTTCTCTTGCCCCCTTCGAATCAGCGCAGGAAGGGCAGGCGGAACTGGCCGGCGCCGGCGACCTTCAGCACCACCGCGGGATCGGCGAGCTGCGAGTCGACCTCGATCTCAAAGCCGTCCAGGGTCGAGCCGTACTCGGTGATCGTCGCGCCGAAGATGGTGGTCGCCGCCTGGCGACGCACGATGAGCACCTCGTGCTCGCTGCCCAGCGGGAAGCCAGGCGCCTTGGCTAGGAAGATCTTGGTTCCGGGCTCGCCGACCAGGTTGATGACCGCGCTGCCGCCCGACCCTTCGAAGCGGAACTTAAGGTCCTGGCTGATCGCCAGGGAACGAACTTCAGTCAGATAGTCGTAGGCCCCGCCGTAACCCAGCGTGTCCGGCTGCAGAGTGTAGTTGTGCTCGATGGTGCCTGCGCTGTGCAGCACGTAGTCGACCACCACCGGCTGCGGCGCCTCGACGTACACCCCGTCGACCAGATGCCCCCACTCGGTGTTCGCGACCTGACGGCGCAGCGCGATGCCCGGGTAGGCGGCGTCGGCGGAAACCAGCACGCGCGCGTTCGGACCTAGCTCGTCGTAGGACTCGAGCCGGCCGGTGCAGGCCGCCTGATCCTGGCCGTCAATCACGACGGTGTTGTGCGCCTGCGTGCGGGTGTAGTAGTCGTCGCTGATCTCGGTGCCGTAACCGACCGCGCCCGCTTCCAGCAGGATCGGCTTCTGCCTGTGCCAGACGCTGAGTCCCAGCTTGTCGAAGTGACCATGGAAGCCGCCGTGGTCCCCGTAGTCGAGCATCGCCGTGGTGCGATCGCCCTTCGGGCCCGTGCGCAGCACCGCCACGCCCGAGTTCTCGAAGTTGGTCCCGGGGAAGTCCTGGGAATCCTGGAACGGCAGATCCGCCTGACCGAAGATCACGGACTCGTAGCTTCCGCCGCGGCCGTACTCGACCAGCGGGCTGCACACATCGGCGGTCGGCCAGAATGGCAGCGCCTGCTCGTAATCGTTGCGCAGATTGTCGGCGAAGGTCTGCAGCGAGCCATCGTTCAGCATGGCGAGCGAGCCGTCCGGGAAGGCCGAACGCAAGGGCATCGTCAGCATGCCTTCGACCACGGCGACATCGAGGTCCAGACCGATCCGCTGCAGTGCCTGCAGCATCGGCAGCATCGCGCGGAAGGTGTAGAAGTGGTAGCCGAAGCTGCCCTCGAACCACATCCCGTCGCCGTCGATGCCGAGCTGCGCCTGCGTGTCCCATCCGCTTGCACCGTGCAGCGCGCGATCAGCCCGCGGGGCATCGCCCAGAGTCAGAGCGGCGATCAGCAGCGCGCTGTTGTGCCAGTTCTGAATGTTGTTGATGCCGAGGTCGTTGTTCTCGATGACGTCCGCGGCTGCCCGGAAGACGAACTCCTCGATCTGCTCTTGCTGTTGCGTCGAGAACAGGCCGGATCCGCGCAGCAAGTCATAGCCGCGCAGCAGGTCGATCAGCCAGATCGCCTCGTCGAGGGTCTGGCCGAAGGCTTTGCCGCCGCGGGCGTCGGGCTGACCCTCTTGGTTGTGCAGCGGATAGCCGGGATACTTCTGCGCGTATCCCAGCAGGATGCTGCGCACACGCTGGGCGTGGGCCAGGTCGCCGGTCAGCGCGTACGCCACGCTCTGAATCCAGGCCTGATGTCCTGCCTCGAGGTGCAGGAAGGTCGCCAGCGCCATGTCGAACTCGCGCCCGGTCCAGATCTTCTGATCCTCGGGGCAGCGGTGCGAATGGAGCGTCACCATCTCCAGGAAGACGCCGTGATCCGGGCAGCGATAGCCGCTGGTCCAGGTGCCGCCGTCGTCCGGAATGAAGACCGGGCCACTCAGCTGCTCGTCCGCTTCATCAAGCAGTCGATCGAGCACGTTGCGCGCGCGCGTCTCGAGCGCGTGACGCTTGCGCAGTGAACGAATGTCATTCGGTGTCAGGGCGAGGATCGAATGCCCCGGCAGATCGAAGGGTTCGACCGCTTCGGTGCTGGCGCTGTCCAGCGTCTGCCCGCCCGCGTCCAGGTGCAGCAGCTCGACGATCGAATGCTCGAGCGGCGCGCCGGTGCGCGGCAGCAGGTAGTCGAGCCGGTTCTCGCCCGCGCGCAACTTGAAGCTGCGCTGCAGCGCACCATGCTGGCGCACTTCCAACTTGCCGATCGCTGTGCTCGGGTGCTGGACCGTGATCTCGAGCCGGTCATCGACCTGCTCGGACGCCACGATCGTGCCCGACTGTGCGGGCGCGAGGATGGCGGTGATGAGGGGAAGGAGTAGCGTGGCCAGACCCATCAGGTCGTGCGGCGCCCGCGCCGTGGTGGAGGAGGAGGGAAGGCGCGGCCAAAGCAGCCGCGCGAGCTCATTCTAGCTTCCGACATCGAGATCCGAGTTCCTGACCAGGGCTGAAAAAAACACGCCCCCAGGCCTCGTTCGGCCGGGGGGCGTGCGTGAAGTGACGGTGATTTCGGGACTTAGATTCCTGGGGCCTGATCGAAGCTCAGGCGGCGCAGGTCGGTCGCGCCGGGGCGCTGGACCTCCAGCTTCGGCTCCCAGCCGGCGGTATCGAGATCGACGTCAAATCCAGGGGTCGGCGTGCCTTCGGTGAAGCCCGCCGCGAACACTGCCTGAGTGCCAGTGCGGCGCACGATCAGGATCGGATGAGTCGAGCCGATCGGCGCGCCGGGCGAATCTGCCAGGAAGACGGTGGTCCCCGGCTCGCCGACGATCGTCACCTTGCTGGTGATGCCCTCGTGGGTGAAGGTCACGACGATGTCGTCATCGGTCGTCGCCGACTTGACGTTGCGCAGGTAGCTGTACGCGCCGCCGAAGCCAGTCGTGCCTTCCGTCATCGTCAGGTTGATGCTCGGATTGCCCGAGCCGTGCAGCACGTAGTCAAAGGTGTGGGTACCGGTGCCCGTCGCCTCAAACATGTCGGCGGCATGGCCTTCTTCGGTCACGTGCACCAGGCGGCGCATGGTGACGCCCGGATAGGCATCGGTCACCGTGGTGCTCAGGGTGGTGCCGGTCGAGGTATCGAAGTAGCTCGGTGTGCCGCTGCTCTCGAGCTGATTGGCGCCATCGACGACCACGGTGCTGTGCGCCAGCGTGCTGCGGAAGTACTCCTCCGAGATCGACTGGCCGTAGCCATCCGAACCGGCCTCCCGGATCGCCAGGCCGCCGTGCATCCACAGAGTCAGCCCCAGCTTGTCGTAGTGGCCGTGGTAGCCACCGTGCGGGCCGTAGTCGACCAGCGCCATCGTGCGGCTCTCGATCGGGCCCGTGCGCAGCACGCCCAGGCCGGTATCCGCGAGGTGCTCGCTCTCCAGATCCTCCCAGCCCTCCTCGGGCAGGTCACGACTCCCCCACAGCACGGCCGACAGGCTCTTGCCGCGCCCGAAAGCTGCCAGCAGGTCGTCGATGGCCGGCTCGTTCGGGAACAGCGCATAGGCCTGCTCGTATTCGTCGCGCAGCGTGAGCTCCGCGCTTTCCAATGCGCCGTCGTTGAGCAGCGGCAGCGTGAAGTTCGGCTGCACCAGATCCCAGGCCGACAGGAACATCTGCTTCATCGCGGTGTAGTCGGCCTGCACGCCGGTGCGCTCGATCGCGTGGATCATCGGAAGCATGCCGCGGATGGCAAAGAAGTGATAGCCGATCGAGCCTTCATTCCAGATGCCGTCGGCGCGGATGCCCTGCGCCAGCTGCTCGACTAGACCGGTCGTGCCGTAGGTCGCCTCGAAGGCCGTGGTGTAGTCCCCACTCTCGGTCCCGGCCAGGAACAGCGCGGTGTTGTGCCAGCACTGAATGTTGTAGATGCCGACGTTGTTGCGCTGAATCACGGCGATCGCCGGCTCCCACAGCTGGGTCCGCAGCGTGTGATCCTCATAGGTGTCAATCAGACCGGTGCCGCGCAGCAGGTCGCGGGCGCGCACCAGGTCGACCAGCCACTGCGCTTCTTCCAGCGTCTGGCTGAAAGCGCGCCCGGCATCCTTGCGCTGCGTACCAAAGCGGTCATGCAGCTCATAGTTGGGATACCGATGGGCGTAGATCATCAGGATCTGCTCGGCCCGCTCGGCGTAGCGCATGTCGCCGGTCAGGTGATAGAGCAGCGCCATCTCGAAGGCCTGCACGCCCAGCGCTTTGTGGCGATAAGTCGTGATCGCTTCGTCGTACGGGCTGCCGGTGAAGACCTTGCCGGTCGCCGGCGAGCGGTGCGTATGGAAGTCGATCATCTCCAGCCGCACGTGGGTGTCCGGGCAGCGGTAGAGCTGCGGCCAGGAGCCCCCGGTCTTCGGCACCAGCAGGCGGTTGCCGAGGCGTCGGTCGCAGCGCTGCTTGAGCTTGTCGAAGACCGACTTGGTGCGCGGATCGCTGGACCAGTTCTTGCGCAGCGTCATGAGCTCGCGCGTGGTCAGCGTCAGGCCCGGCTCCGCGTCATCCAGCTCGAGCGGCTCGACCGCCGAGACGGTGTCCGCGTCCAGGTAGTCGCC
>PAHY01000022.1 GCA_002705055.1 Planctomycetota bacterium | reverse complement strand
CAGACACCGCTGCACGAGTTCGGTCCGGCGATTCTCGAGCTAGGAGAGGGGCGCTTCCTGGTCGCCGCGAACCTGCCGCTTCACGACTTCCGGGATCGCTTCGGTGAGCTCGGCGAGGCCGATCCGATGACCGAGACGGTGCTCGGTTTTGCCCAGGAACGCCTAGGGCGGGTCCTGGGCCCAAGCGATGCCTTCGGTGTGGTCGGGCCCGGCGGACGTTACGACCTCAAGGTGGTGCGCTCCGAGGAAGGGCGACCGGCGCGTTTCGAGTTGCAGTGCCACGACCCGCTGCCCGAGGAGACGGAGGCGCCGGAATGACCGCCTCGCTGCTGCTGCTGATCGCGGGCCTCGCCGGCTCGGCGCTGTGCGCCGGAACCGAGACCGGCTACTACGCGCTGAACCCGCTCAAGCTGCGGGTCCGCGCGGCCAGCTCGCGCCTGGCGGCGCTGCTGCTTCGGCTCACGCGTCCGCCGCACGCCTTCCTGACGATGCTGCTGATCGGCAACAACGTCGCCAACTACTTGACCGTCAGCGCCGGGGTGGCGCTGCTCGCGGCGTGGACGGTGCCGCAACCCGAGCTGATCGCGACGCTGGTGCTGACCCCGGTCACCTTCCTCCTGGGCGAGGTCGGCCCGAAGCAGTTTGTGCTGCACAATCCGCTCGGCATCCTGCTGCGGGTCACCCCGCTCTTGGTGGTGCAGCGGGTGCTGCTCGCGCCGCTGACCTTCCTGATCGGCGTCCTCGGCAAGCTGCTCGCCCGCGAGGATGCCGAGGCCATCGCCGGCCGCCGGCATCTGGCGGCGCTGCTGCTGGAAGGGGGGCGCGCCGGCCACGGCGAGGCGCCGGTGCTGCAGGCCGCTCTGCGCGCGCTGGAATCGGAAGGCCGTGGCCTGGGGCCCTTCCTGCGCACGGACCTGCCGCTGCTCTACGCCGGGATGCCCCTGAGCGACGCGCGGGTGGCGCTGGCGCGCACCTCCGACACGCTGGCTCTGCTCGAACGGCGCGGCCGCCTGCCTGGGCTGCTGCTGGGAACCCGGCTCGTTCACGAGGCGCCCACCGTGCCGCTCGAGCCCCTTGCCGTGGATCTGCCGTTGCTCAGCCCGGAGCTGGACCTCGCCGACGCCCTGGCCCAGCTGCGCGCGGAGGGGGTCTCTTTCGCGCTGGTCGGCACGGAACAGGCATGGGATGGGGTACTCGACCTCGAGCACGCGCTATCCTTGCTTCTCCGCCCGGAGATCCGATCCGCCCATGTCTGACCGCTCCCTGATTCTGCCACTCGCTCTCGCCGCCCTGCTGGGCGCGATGGCGACTCGCTTCCTGGCGCCCGCGCCGGTCCAGGCGCAGTCCGCCGACGGAGATCGCCGTTACGTGGCGGTCGCCGCCGAATATCAGACCGGGGTGTCCCTGCTCTATGTGCTCGACCAGCAGACCGAGCGTCTGGCGGTCTACGAGGCGCGCGGCGGGGCCTCCAACTCGCACCGTCTGGCCCTGGTGGGGGTCCGCAATGTGGGCCTCGATACCCAGCTGGACGGCTTCAACGACGAATCCGATTACTCCTTCAAGGAGCTCGAAGAGCTCCTCGAGCGCCGCGGCGTCCCGATCGAGGACTAAACCGGCCTCTGGCGTCCCAGGGCGGCATTCCGTATCCTGGCTGTTCCCCTCCGCGGCCCCCCGCGCGAACCCAAAGATTACCGTGAGCGACAGCGACTTCTTCTCCTTCGACAAGGCCCTTGAGAAGCTCTCCCTCGATGAGGAAGATCTCAAGCGGCTGATCTCCGCCGGCGAAATTCGTGCCTTCCGCGATGGCTCGAAAATGCGCCTGCGCGCCGAGGACGTCGATCGCGTGGCCACCGACCTCGGTGCCGTCGGCGAAGCCGACGCCGGCGAGGTCCTTGAAGTCGAGGAAGTCGGCTTCGATGGCGACGACGGCATGGTGACCACCCAACTCTCCGAAGAGGACACCCTGCTGGACGACGGCTTCGATCTCGAGGAAGTCGAGATGGAAGACGAGCCGGTCGCCGCAGCGCCTGCGCGCGGTGCGCGTTCCTCTCGCAGTTCGGGGCGCGGCTCGGGTCGCGCTTCGGCCGCCGCTGCTCCGGCAGCCGAAGCCGAGCAGGAGTCGACCGGCATGCTGGCCATGGCCGTCATCACCACTGCGGTGATGGTCTACGGCATCGCCTTCGTGTTCGCTGCGCTGGAAGCTCGCTCCACCGGGCTCACCCAGGGCATCGTCGACATGGTCGCCAAGTAGACGCAAGCATGTTGCGTCTCTGGTCACCAGTGCTGCTGGTGGTCTTGAGCTCCTGCCAGTTTGGTGCCGCCGACCGCGAGGTGGAACTGCTGCCGACTGCGCAAGAGAGCGAGACCCGTGCGCCCTCGGCGACCCATCCGGTCGCCGAGGTCGGTGCGCCTTCGGCCACGGTCGAAGAAGCGCTGGCCTTGCGTCTCGCCGAGCAGGCGGCGCGCGCCACCGAGGCGCGGGAAGAAGCGGATCGTCTGCGCAAGTTGGCGCTGGAGGCTGAGGAGGCCAAGGCGGCGGCCGAGCAGGAGCTGCTCACTGCGCAGGCCGCGCTGCAGCACGAACGTTCGGCGCGCGCCGAGCTCGAGCAGGAGCGCGAGTTTCTGCTGCGTCAGATCGGCGAAGTCCAGGATCAGCTGCTCGAAGCCGAAGCGGAGTCTGCCGAGATGGCCGCGCTGCAGGGGCGACTCGAGCAGCTTGAGCTCGAGCTCTACGAAGCGCGGGTCTACGAGCCCACGGTCGAGGGACTCGACCTCAGCGATGCGCTGCGCGCCGTGCAGTACGCGCTCGCCGAGCAGGGCGCCGGCGATGGGCTGGAGTTCTTCACCGCCGGGGGCGATCCCGGGCTGCGGCTGAGCGGCAAGATCCTCTTCCCGAGCGGCCACACCGAGCTGGACGAAGAGGGCGCGGCGCTGCTGGCGAAGCTCGCGGCCGACCTGGCGCCGCTCGCTGAGTCGGGTGCCCAGATCCAGGTCGTCGGACACACCGATGATCAGCCGATTCGTCAGCAGGCCGAACGATTCCCGCTGGGCAACGTGCAGCTCAGCTGCCAACGCGCGCTCGTCGTCGCCGAGGCGCTCGCGGATGCCGGCGTGGCGCGCGAGTCGCTGACGGTCAGCGGCATGGGTCCGCTGCAGCCGCTGCTGCCGAACGACACCGAAGAGCACCGCGCGCGCAACCGGCGGGTGGAGATCCTGCTCCGCATGCCGGCTGTCACCGCCGTCGGCGGCGAGGCGGAAGCTTCGCAGGACGAAGACTCGATCGAACTTGAGCCCGGGCTGCGATGAGGATCGGGCGCATGGCTTCGGGCTGGTGCGCCTGCGTGGCGCTCGCGCTCGCGGCCTGCGGTGATCCGGTTCAGGTTCCTCAGCAGAGCGAACCTCTGGCTCAGTTCTTCCTGGCTCCGGCCGCCAACGCGGTGGGGCCGATGCTGCTGGTCTCGCGCTTCGAGGTCACGCGCGCTGAATACGCGGCCGAGACCGACCGCTCGCTCGCGGAGCTGCCGGCCGTCGGCATGACCCGGTCCGAGGCGCAGGCCTGGTGCGCGGAACGCGGCCTACGCCTGCCGACTCGGATCGAGTGGATGCACCTGCGGATCGCCGGCGGCCAGGTCTCCCGCGAGGTGGACCGCGCCAACACCCTGGAGCTCAATCTGGGCAAGGCGCTGCCGGTCGGGGCGATCCAGAGCGGGCGTACCGGTCTGGGTGGCTACGACTTCGAGGGCAACGTTTGGGAGTGGCTGGCGGACGACGCCGTGGATGGCTCGGAGCAGTCGGCTTTTCAGGCGGGTGGCTCCTTCGCCAACTACCGCTTGGGGCCGCGCGATGCGGCGCTGCGCCAGGTGCGCCCGGATGACCGGGCCTCGGACGTCGGCTTCCGCCCGGTGGTCGAGGCCTTGGAATGGCTCGAGCAGAAGACGCTGCCGCGCTGGCGAAGCGCGGATGACGAGGAGCTCGCGCGGATGCAGCAGGCGCTCGCCGACTGGGGGCCCGAGCTGCGCCTCGCGCTCGTTCGGCGCTGGCGCCAGGCCTATCCGCAGGAGACCGCCTTCGCGGACTTTCTCGCCGGCGACGGAGAGAGCGAGTGAAGCGCGGCGAACTCCGCGCTCTGCTGGAGGAGCATGGGCTCAGCCCGCGACAGATGTTCGGTCAGAACTTCCTGATCGACCCGGCGCTGCTCGCCGCCATCCCCGGGGATGCCGAGGTCCAGCCGGGGGACCGGGTGCTTGAGGTCGGACCAGGAGCGGGCTCCCTGACGCGTGAACTGCTGGATGCCGGCACGCTCGTCCTGGCCGTGGAGATCGACGCGGGGCTGGTCAAGCTGCTGCGGGAGCGCTTCGCGGACGAGCTCGCGGAAGGGCGGCTGCAGCTGCTCCACTCCGACGTGCTCGGGCCGGACGAGAGCTTCCACCCGGAGGTCGAGGACTGGTGGCAGGCCGGGCCGCCGCCGCGCGTCGTGGCCAATCTGCCTTATGCGATCAGCGGCCCGTTTCTTGCCCGGCTGGCGGGGCGGCCGCTGCGCAGCGCCTGCCTGCTGCTGCAGAAGGAAGTGGCCGAGAAGGCGGCGCAGCGGGCCGATCGCGGCCCCTTGCCGATTCGGCTCGCCCAGCACTTCGACGCGCGCCTCGGGCGCCGGGTGCCGGCGCAGGTGTTCTGGCCGCGCCCCAAGATCGACTCGGCCTTCCTGCATCTCACGCCGCGCCCGGTAGCGCCGGACCCCGCCACTGACGCGGCCCTGCGCCGGATGCTTCGGGCCGGGTTTGCCCAGCGGCGCAAGCGCGTCCTGGGCCTGCTCAGCAAGGAATGGCCCGAGGCCGCGGTCGCCCTGCAAGGCCTGGGCGTCGCCGAGTCGGCGCGGGCCGAAGAGGTCGACCCCGCCACCTGGCGCGCGGCCGCCGAAGATTTGGCTCGGCACGAGGATTGCGTCTAGACGCCGCCCCGGTGTCTTTGCCAGACTGCAAGGCAGCCCTCCATGAGCGATCTCAGCCAGACCATCGATGCCATCAAGCAGAACCTGCCCATCGAGCAGGTGGTGGGGCAGCGGGTGCAGCTCAGTCGCAAGGGCAATCGGCTGTGGGGTTTGTGCCCCTTCCACGCCGAGAAGTCGCCCTCCTTTTCGGTGCTCCCGGACCGCGACTTCTTCAAGTGCTTCGGCTGCGGCAAGGGCGGCGACGTCATCACCTTCGTGCGTGAGATCGACGGCCTCGACTTCATCGAGGCAGTGCGCATGCTGGCCGACTCCGCAGGGGTCGAGATGCCCGAGCGCCCGGGGGGACACCAGGCCGACCGCGAGGAGCGCGACCGCAAGAAGCTCGCTCGCGAGGCCCTCGCCCGGGCGCGTCGTTTCTACCACGAGGCGCTGGCCGGCCCGGAGGGCGCGCAGGCGCGCGCCTACCTGGAGGGTCGTCAGGTCAGCGTGGAGATGATCCGCGCCTTCCAGATCGGCTGGGCGCCGAATGAGTCGAACTGGCTGTCGCAGCGCCTGCTGCAGGCGGGCTACGAGGGCGAGGTCCTCGAGATGGCCGGCCTGGCCATGCGCTCGCAGCGGGACGGCTCCTGGAATGACCGCTTCCGCGAGCGGCTGATGTTCCCGGTCGTCGAGGCCGGCGACCGCACCGTGGGCTTCGGCGGCCGCTACCTGCCCGGATCCTGGGCGGAAGAGAACAAGCGCGGCAAGTACATCAACTCGCCCGAGGGGCCGCTGTTTCCGAAGCGCCGGCTGCTCTACGGCGCGGACAAGCTGGCCCAGGGGCTGCGCGAGGACGACCGCCTGCCCATTCTGCTCACCGAGGGCTATCTGGACGTCATCCTGCTCCATCAGGCCGGCATGCCCACCGCGGTCGCCGCGCTGGGGACCGCTTTCACCGAGGACAATGCCCGGCGATTGCGCCGGACCAAGCGCCCGGTGGCTCTGCTGCTGGACGGCGACCGGGCCGGTCGCGAGGCGGCCAAGCGCGCCGCCTGGATCCTGGTCCGCGAGGGGATCGAGGTTCGGGCCGTGGATCTGCCCGAAGGCGCCGATCCGGCCGATCTGGTCGCCGACGGAAGGGTGGAAGAACTCCGTGAACGCGTTGCAAAAGCGTGGGATATAATCGATTGGCGTTTGTCCGCGTGGGACCAGGAGCAAGATCTCCGCGATCCGCAGGTCAAGTCGAAAGCAGCTCAGGAACTCGCTCAGTGGGTGCAAGCCACGGCAAATCCAGTGCTTGCGGAAGCTTGGCAGCGTCGGATCTGTGATCGGCTCGCGGTCTCCGAGGACGCGCTGCGGCGATTGCTCCCCGGTACTTCCCCTGCCCCGGAGCCGGCGCTGCCCGTCCGTCCGCCCACTCCCAACTCGAACTCGAATACCGATCCCGCTGAGCAGAACCTGATTCAGAACGAACGCGAAGTCGTTGAACCCCTGCTGGTCGACCCCTCGCTGTTCCCGGCCTACAGCGAGCGACTCGCTGCCCAGGAACTCGAGGACTCCTGCGCCCGCGAGGTCTTGAAGTGGTGCTTCTCGCAGCGTACTGCTGGAGAAGACTGCAGTCTCGACCAGGCCCTGGTGGCCTTTGCTGCCCATCCGGCGCAGTCCTGGCTCGACGAACTCCGCTACCGTCGCCACTCTCAACCGCGCAGCGCGCTCGAAGCCGCGCTCGAAGCGCTCCCGCTGAACCGGGAAAAGGTGCGACGGCCCAGCGGGTCCAGCGACGATGACCTTCGCCGTTACTTGCGACCAGGAAGATGGTCGCCGCTCGACGAGATCGATTGATCAGTCCATCGCATGTCCAAATCGACCCTGAACAAGAAGACAGAACAAGCCATCGAAGCGCTCATTGAAAAAGGGCGCGAGCTTGGCGGAAGTCTGGGCTTCGATGAAATCAACGCAGCCCTGACTGTGGCTGCGCAGGGCAAGAACGCCCTGGAGACGCTCACCGAGGTGCTCGACCGCCTCGAGGTGGCCGGCATTCGTGTCGGCGATGCTGGTGAGCCTCAGGAGGCTCCGCAGCTCACCGCGCCGATGCCCGTCGCGACCAAGCCGCTGGCCGTCGCCGCGGTCCGCGGCAACGCGGGGCGCGCCTCCACGCCGGTCCTCGAGAAGATCGATGACCCGGTGCGGATGTACCTGACGCAGATGGGCGAGATCCCGCTGCTGACGCGCGACGAGGAGATCTCGCTGGCCAAGAAGACCGAAGTCTCGCGCAAGATCTTCCGTCGTCTGGTCCTGGAATCCGGTCTCGCGCTCGAGCCGGTTCTCGATTTGCTGCACCAGGTCAAGAACGGCGAAGCCGCCTTTGACCGCACGCTGAAGGTGAACCCTTCGGCGCAGGCCAACTCGAGCTTCGGCGTCATCCACTTCAACCGCCGCCTCAAGAAGCAGGCCGGCGAGGACGGCACCGAAGGCGCCTCGTCAAACATCGACGGGGGTGCGGGCTACGAGCTCACCAAGCAGGACCTCGAGCAGCGCCTGGGCGGACACATCCAGTCGCTTGAGGAACTGCGCGATGCCGCGCGGGTTGGTTACGAGCTGCACCTCGACAGCCGGCTCAACAAGGCCGAGCGCGCGGTGTTCCAGCGGGGAATGCGCGCACGTCAGCGCTGCATTGCCGTGCTGCTCGAAGAGCTGCACCTGCAGGTCAACCACGTCGTCGACATCATCGCCATCCTGCAGGGTCGCCTCGCCGAATGGCAGGCGCTGCAGACCCAGGCGGATGCATTCGATTCGAACAAGAAGCGCACCAAGGCCGGGAAGGAAGAGTTCGGGGCCCTGAAAGCGCGGCTCGATCGCATCGAGTCGCAAGCGCTCGAGCCGCTGAGCTCTTTCGAAGTGCGCATGGATCGGATCAACCGTTCGGTCGATGCCTACGAGCAGGCCAAGCGCGATCTGTCCTCGGGCAACCTGCGCCTGGTGGTCTCGATCGCCAAGAAGTACCGCAACCGCGGACTCAGCTTCCTCGACCTGATTCAGGAGGGCAACACCGGCCTGATGAAGGCGGTCGAGAAGTACGAGTACCGCCGTGGCTACAAGTTCTCGACCTATGCCACCTGGTGGATCCGCCAGGCGATCACCCGTTCGATCGCGGACCAGGCGCGCACGATCCGCATCCCGGTGCACATGATCGAGACCATGTCCAAGCTGCGCGCGGTGCAGAAACGCCTGCTGCAGACCATGGGCCGCGAGCCTTCGATCGAAGAGATGTCGGAAGCCGCCGAGATCTCGGTCGACGAGGCGCAGCGCGTCATGAAGATCGCCAAGCACCCGATCTCGCTCGATCGACCGATCGGCGACAGCGAGGACAGCTACTTTGGCGACTTCATCGAGGACGAGTCCTCGGAGAACCCGGTCGAACGGGCGGGGCAGGGCATGCTCAAAGAGCGCATCTCGGATGTGCTGGAGTCGCTCACCTTCCGCGAGCGCGAGATCGTCAAGCTGCGCTACGGCATCGGCGACGGCTACACCTACACCCTCGAAGAGGTGGGCCGGATCTTCCGCGTCACCCGCGAGCGGGTGCGCCAGATCGAAGCCAAGGCCATTCGCAAGCTGCAGCACCCGATCCGGGCGCGCAAGCTGGCCGGCTTTATCGACGGCGTCTCCTAGGTCGACACCCCGAACCGCAAACGCGCCGGATCGGTCCTTGTGCGGATCGGTCCGGCGCGTCATCCTTTCCAGGGTGAAGGAACAGTTGGTCTCCCTCGTGCGTCTGCAGCACCTCGACGAGAGGATTCGGACGCAGACGAAACGGCTCGCCTCGATCCCCGAGGAGCTGGGGGAGCGTGAAGCCGCTTTCTCCGCGCGCGAGGCCGCGGCCGAGCAGCTCGAAGCCGAGCGCAAGTCCTGCCTGGCGCGGGCGCAGGACCTAGAGAACGACGTCGCCAAGCACGAGCTGCGCATCACGAAGCTCGAAGAGCAGATTCACGGCGCCCGCGACGCCGGCGCGGTGGGGGTGGCGCAGCACGAAGCCGATGGCCTGCGGGCCAAGGTCGCCGCGGCCCAGGAAGAGGCGCTGCAGTTGCTCGAAGAAGCCGACCGCTATTCCGCCGACCGGGACACCGCCCGGGCCGAAGTCGAGGAGCAGCGCAAGGAACTCGAGAGCTTCCGCGAAGTCGTCGTTTCCGATGAGGCTAGCCTCGGCGAAGCGCTCGCCGCGCTTCAGGGGGAGCGTGCCGAGCTCGAACAGCCGCTCTCGACCGCAGCGCGCGAGCTCTACGCGCGTGTTGCCGACGCGCGCCAGGGGCGCGCGGTTGCCGTCATGCGCGGCAACAGCTGTTCGGGTTGTGGCTCAAACCTTCCGCCGAACGAGCAGGTCAAGGTCAGCGCGGCCAACGCGCTCCTTCCTTGTCGCTCCTGTGGCCGGATTTTGGTGCCGCAAGAGGTTTGGGCTGCCGGGGCTGAGTAGTCCAACATGGTAGACTTGGGCCAAATGTTGGCCCTCTGTTCGCTCATTCTGGCCGCACCTGCGCCCCAGGACCCTCTCCAGGCTCAGCTGCCCAAAGAGGATCTCGGTGTTCGTGCCTTTCTTGAGGCCCACCCCGAATACGACGGTCGCGGGATTCGCGTGGCGATCCTCGATACCGGGATCGATCCGGGCCACCCGTACCTGCAGCGCAGCACGACTGGCGGACGCAAGATCGTCGATTGGTACGACGCGACCACGGACGGTCGGCTGACGGTGCAGCACACCGCGCAGCCGCAGGGAACTCAACTGCTGGCGCTCTCCGGGCGCACGCTCGAGCTCGGGCGGCACTATGTGCCGGGGGCCAGCTATGGCCTGATCCGGCTCGATCTGGACTGGCTGCCGGACAACCTCGAAGCGCGCCTCGTGGCCGAGCGGCGCGGCGCATGGGCTGCGGACAAGGTGGACTATCTCGACGATCAGGCCGCGGGCGCCTTGGGCGACCCGGCCAAGGATCTGTCCGCCGCCGAGACCGCGCGTCATTTTGACAAGTTCGAGGACGACGGCCCGGTCTGGGACCTGCTGGTCTTCGAGCACGAAGGGCAGCGCAAGGTGGTGATCGACAACGACCGCGACGGCGACCTCGACGAGGAGCCGGCGCTGCGCAGCTTCCGGGAATCGGGCGATTGGGCGACGCTCGGCGACGAAGCGCTGATGAACTACGCGATCGGCTTTGAAGGGGATCAGATCGTCGTGTATTTCGACGCTCACGGTCACGGCACGCACGTCGCCGGCATCGTCGGCGCTTACGAGGGCGAAGGCGGGCGACTCAACGGCATCGCGCCGGGGGTCGAGCTCGTCTCGATCAAGATCGGTGATGGCAAGTTCGGTGGAAGCACCAGCGGCTACGCCATCTCGAAGGCGCTGGATTACGCAGTCGAGTCCGGCTGTCAGGTCGTCAACATGAGCTTCGGCGGTCCGTCCTTTGCTGCCGATGGCAACGAGCCGGACGGCTGGGCCGTCGAGGAAGCCACCCGTCGCGGCCTCTGCGTCGTGACCTCCGCCGGCAACGAGGGCCCCACGTTGACCACGGTCGGCGCTCCGGCCACGACCGAAGCCGCGTTCTCGATCGCCGCCGCCATCTGGCCCGACACCGCGCGCGCCAACTACTCCTCGCTGGATCCGGCCGACCCGGTGCTGTTCGACTTCTCCAGTCGTGGCCCGCTGCCGACCGGCGCCCTTGGCATCGACTACGCCGCGCCGGGCGCAGCGCTCGCTCCGCTCCCTTCGTGGGGGATCACCAAGGGCGAGAACTGGAACGGTACCTCGATGGCCGCGCCGCAGATGGCTGGCTGCATCGCGTTGCTGCACAGCGCCGCGCGCGCCGAGTCACTGGGCCGAACGCCGGCGCGCATCGACCGCGCCCTGCGGCTTTCGGCCAAGCCGATGAAGCAGCACGCCTGGGTCGAGCATGGCCACGGCTTCATCGAGATGAGCGCCGCGCTCGAGGCGATGCGCCTGCTGCACGAGCACGGCTCCCTCGATCAGCAATACGAGGTCAGCGCGCGCAATCCCTTTGGCGATGGCGCGGGTGTCTATCTGCGTGGCGTCGCGTCGCAGCGTGCCCAGGAGGTGCAGGTCTCGCTGACTCCGCGCTTCGATGAGGACGCGCCGAACGCGGTCAAGGCCGACTTCCTGCGCACTTTGCAGCCGGTCGCCGAAGCCAAGTGGGTGGACGTCCCCGACTTCCTCTACGTGACCGCTGCCGGCCGTCCGATGCCGGTGCGCGTCGAACCCGGCATGCTCGAGCCCGGTCTGCACTCCACGCGCGTGCTGCTCTACGACGTCGATCAGCCGCGTGAACTGGGCCCGGAGATCGTGTTGCCCGTAACGGTTGTCGTGCCGGAGCACACCTCGGCGGCCGACGATCACCGCTTCAGCAAGCAGTTCCGCCTGCGCCCGGGCGCGCTGGAACGGACCTTCCTCCAGGTCCCCGCGGGCGCGCACGCGGCGAAGCTGCGCATCGTGCAGGAGGGCGGCGGACGCAACGAAATCCGCGCCGGCGCGGGCTCGGTCAGCGGCACTCGCTATGCGGGCGATCGTCAGGCCCGCGGCCGCTACTTCCTGGAAGACGGCGAGAGCCACGAGACCACGGTGCCGGTCGAAGTGGGCACGATCCTCGAGTACACCATGGCTTCGCGCTGGGCGACCAACACGACGGCCAAGTACCGCCTCGAGGTGCAGTTTGTCGGCGCCCTGCCGCACGCGGCCGAGGTGGTGATCCCGGCTGGCCAGGATCTGGGCTACGTGGCCTGGCAGAGCCTGCTGGCCGACCAGGATGTGCAGATCGCTGCGACGGTGCAGGGCTATGCGCAGCCGGTCACGGCGCCGCTCGAGATGCGGCCGGATCCGATTCGCCCCGAGTTGGGTCTCGGTAAGCGCATGTTCCAGGGCGTCCGCAGCTGGACGGTGGAAGTGCCGGAAGGCGGCTGTGATCTCGTGTTGCGCATGCCGCATTCCATCCAGACCACCGAGCTCCGCGAGGACCTGATGCTGGTGGTGCGCGACGCGAAGGGCAAGGTGCTGCATCGCCACATCGCCTACGAGATCGACACCGAACTGGGGCATCACGATGCCGGCAGCTACGAGTTTGAACTCACCTTCCCCGCGCTGGGTGCGGCCATGGTGCAGCAGGCCTACGCCGGCGCCGAGATCCGTTTCCTGACCGGCGGCGGAGCCTGCAAGGTCGCGGACAGTCTCGACGCGGCGCTCGCCGGCGAGACCGGGGCGCGGCTGCGCATTCCGTACGGCGGCTCCCGCCTCGCGGTGCTGACTCCGCCCGCGCTGGCCCGCCGTCCGGCGGGCGAGTACTGGTTCGGTACCGTCACCGCGCGCGCTGCGGGAACCACGGTCGGGCAGGCTGCTCTGCGGATCGAGCGTCCGCTCCAGGCTCTGTCCCTGGTCGTGGCACAGCAGGATGCCGGGGCCGCCGCGGACGCGGAGGAGTCCGCCGAGGACATCGCCGCTTCGCTGACTTCGATGGAAGAAGGAGCGCCCGATGAGCCAAGCGAAGCCGCCGATCCGATCGCCGAGGCTGCCCAGGCCTATCAGGACGCCTGCATGGTCGCGGGGACGCCGGAGGGCAAGGTCAACCGGGTGGCGGCAGCGCGCGCCTGGCAGAAGCTCGCGCCCTTCGCGGCGGAAGCCGAGCTGGCGATCTACGACTCGCTCGCCGAGGGTGGGCTGAAGGAGCGGGCGCGTCATCTCGCGCGTGGTTTCCTGACGCGCTTCCCGCGCGAAGTCGCGTTGTTCCTCGAACACGCTGCCCGTTGGCAATAGGGCTCGATCCGCATCGTCCCGCACGGCTCGCGCTGTGCGGGAACGTCTTCCCCGCGGAAGACCTGCGCGCGGCGCGGGAGGTGCTCGACCGGCGGGTCCCCGAGCTGGACGCGGCATGGCGTCGGGCAGGCGGCGCCGGCGAAGCTCCAGGCTTCGGCCTGTACCTCGCGGCGCAGGCGGTCGCCGAACTGGAGGCCGACGCCGAGCTGCGCGCGGCCTTCCTGGCCGCGTGGCGGCAGTCCGCGTGGCCGGTCTGGACAGCCAATGCCTTCCCCTTTGGCGGCTTCCACGGCGATCGCGTCAAGGAGCAGGCCTTCCTGCCGGACTGGCGCACGCCGGAGCGTCTGCAGTACACCCTGGGCGTGGCGCGGCTGCTGAGCGAGCTGCTCCCGGAAGGCACGGAAGGCAGTCTTTCGACCTGCCCCCTGGGCTACGGTCCGGACGCTCGCGTCGATCCGCGCAGCGCAGCCCAGCTGCACGCGCTGGGCGCGGAGCTCGACGCGCTGTTCGAGGACAGCGGCGTGTCCCTGACCTTGGCGATCGAGCCCGAACCCGACGGCGCCATGGAGCGCGTCGAGACCCTCGCCGCCTGGCTGCGCGCGGAGGTCGGGCACGCGAGGATTGGGATCTGCTGGGATCTTTGTCACGCCGCCGTGGTGGGGGAATCGGCGGATCAGGTTCTCGCCGCGCTGCAGCGGGAAGAGGTCGCGCTCGGCAAGGTGCAGGTCTCCGCAGCGCTGCGCAGTGAGGCGGGCTTCGGCGCGGCGGCGCGCGCGTTGACCGAAGAACTCGCGCGTGATCGTTACTTCCACCAGGCGCGCTGGAGCGCCGGGGAACAGCAGGCCTCCTGGCCGGACCTCCCGCCGCTGATCGCCGAGGAGAACTGGATCGAGCGCCTGGGGCTCGCCGACGGCAGCGGCGAGCTGCGGGTGCATTGCCACGTGCCGCTCGATCTGGGTGCTCCGGTGCCGGGCTGGGCTCCGACTGATTGGCAGAGCATGCTGCGCGCCGCCTACGCGGCAGGCTGTCGTGATTTCGAGGTCGAGACCTACACGCTGCCCGTCCTTCCGGAGAGCTTGCTCAGCGCGCAGCCGCGAGCCGCAGCACAAGCGCAAGCAGCCTCGCTGGTGGACATCATGGCCGCAGAGCTCCGCGCGACCGCCGCGGAGATCGGTCTTGACACCGTGGCGGCGGATCTCTAATCTTTCCGCCCACGTTGGTCGCTCGCGACCGCGTCTCAGGCCCCATCGTCTAGTCAGGCCTAGGACACCAGGTTTTCATCCTGGCGACGGGGGTTCGAATCCCCCTGGGGTCACCAATCAAGCCCGCTGGTTTCGGCCAGCGGGTTTTTTCGTGGCCGGCCGGGGCGAGCCTAGGCCAGCGGATGCGCCTGACGATAGAGCGCGCGCAGGCGCTCCAGCGAAACGTGGGTGTAGATCTGGGTGCTGCCCAGGCTGGCGTGACCGAGCAGCTCCTGCACGGTGCGCAAGTCCGCGCCGCGGCGCAGCAGATGGGTCGCGAAGCTGTGGCGGAACGTGTGCGGCGAGCATTCGCGATGGATGCCGGCGCGCGCGAGGCAGCGATTCAGAATGCGCCGCACCGAACGGTCGGTCAGGCGCGTTTCGAAGCGATTCAGAAACAGCGGTTCACGATCCAGGCGGCGCACCGACTTGCTCATCAGGTAATGCTGCAGCGCTTCGATGGCGGGCTTGCCCAGCATGCCCAGGCGCTCCTTCTTGCCCTTGCCCTGAAGCAGCACGACTCCGCGCCGGAGATCCAGGTGGGCCTCGTCGAGCGCCACCAGTTCGCTGACCCGGCAGCCGGTCGAGTAGAGGACCTCAAGAATCGCCCGGTCCCGCGCGCCCTCGCGATCCTCCTGCTGCGGGGCGGCCAGCAGGGCCTCCACCTCGTTCTCCTCGAGGTAGCGCGGAAGCCGACGCTTCTGGCGCGGGCCGCGCAGCTGCACGGTGGGATTGGCCTCAATCAGCCCACGCTCCTCCAGCCAGCGAAAGAAGCTGCGGATGCTCGACAAATGGCGGGCAAGGGTCGTCGTGCCCAGGCCGCGATCGGCGAGGCTGCCGAGATGAATCCGCAGCACTGTGGCGCGGACTTCGCGCGGCGGCGGGGCGGCGGGGGCCTCGTTCTCGTCGGTCAGCGTGACCAGCAGCTCTCCCAGATCCCGACGGTAGGCGCGCAGGGTATGCGGCGAGGCCTGGCGCACCTCGGCGAGGTGGCGCAGGAAGTCCTCGAGAAGCTCGTCGAGAGGCTTCGCCATCGCTGGCTCTATCATACGCGGTGAGATGAGCGAGTTCCGGATCCGGGTGCTGGGCAAGCTGCCGCCGGCTGATCCAGCCGCGGTGCTGCGCGCCACGCCCGCGGGCAGCGCGCCGGTATTGCTCGACGACTCGGCGCAGGGCGGGGGCCTGCTGGCTTGGCATCCGGATCGGCGGGTCGAATGGACTCTGCCGCGGCTGGCCGCGCAGGATCATGGCGGCCCTGCGGCGCGCTGGCCGATCGCCGCGGAGGACCCGTTGCTGGCCTGGCAGCGCGAGGCCGAGCAGGAAGCCTGGAGCTGCGAGCTGTCCCTGCCCTGGTTCGGCGGCTGGCTGGGTTTTCTCGGCTTTGAGGCCGGCCATGCCTACCTGCCCTTTCCGTGGACTCGGCCCGAGCCAAGCGGACTCCCGCACGCCAGCTTCGCGCGCTATCCGCGCAGTTTGTGGTTCTCCCCGGAGGCGACCTATGTGCTAGGGACCGAGGATGAGGCGGCCGCGTGGCTGGCCGAAGCGCGCGGCGTGGTGGCCGCCGCGCAGCAGCTGCCTGCGCCTCGACTCCCGGAGCTGAACTTCGAGCGCAGCGTCAGCGCCGAAGCGTTCCAGCAGGGCGTCGCTCATCTTCGCGATCAGATCGGAGCGGGCGAGCTCTTTCAGGCTAATCTGTCCCACCGCCTCTCCGCCCCGCATCGCGGCGACCCGCGCGCAAGCTATGCGGCGCTGCGGCCGGCCCAACCGACGCGAATGTCCGCCTACTGGGAGGATGAGCAGGGGCGCGCGCTGCTGTCCTGGTCGCCGGAGCGCTTCCTAAGCTGGCACGGTGAGCGGCTGCAGACGCGCCCGATCAAGGGCACGGCGCCGCGCGCCATGGATCGGCAGGAAGACGCGCGCCTCGCAGCCGCATTGGAGGCGAGCGAGAAGGAGCGCGCGGAGCTCACCATGATCGTCGATATGGCCCGCAACGACCTGGGCCAGGTCGCGCAGCCGGGAAGCGTGCAGGTGCTCAGCCCGGGTGAAGTCGAGCCGTACCCGACCTTGTTCCATCGCACCGCCACGGTTGAGGCGCGGCTGCGCGACGGCGCGGGCCTGGCCGAGATCCTGCGCGCGAGCTTCCCTCCGGCCTCGGTGACCGGCGCCCCGAAGGTGCGAGCGCTGCAGGCGATCGCGGAACTGGAGCAGGAGCAGCGCGGCGCCTACTGCGGAGCGCTGGGCATCTGGGTACCGGGCCAGCGCCGCGCCGATTTCTCGGTTCTGATTCGCACCGCATCCTGCGCGGCCGGAAGCTTGCATCTGCGGGTCGGCGCCGGGATCGTGTGGGATTCCGACCCACGCCGGGAATGGGAAGAGACCCTCGTCAAGGCACGCTACCTGGAGAGCCTGCATGAGCCAGCATCGCTTCGAGTCCGCTGAACTCCTCATCATCGACGGCCAGCAGCTGGACGGAAGCCAGCCTGCGCTGCTCGCCAATCTGCCGGGCATCCTGCGCGGGGAGGGGATCTTCGAGACCTTCCTGGTCATCAACGGCGAGCCCACCCGCCTGCTGGCCCAGCACGAAGCGCGCCTGCGTCACTCGGCCGAGCTCATGGGCATGGAGCTCGGTGAGCAGGGGCTGATGGCCGATGCGCACCAGGTGCTTGCGGCGCTGCCGCCGGAAGGACGCTGGCGCGTGCGCTATACGGTGCTGCGCGGTCACGAGCGGCGGCTAGTGCGGATGTGGACGGCCGGTCCGGTGTCGATGCCGCCCGATCAGGTCTCGCTGCTCTGGTCCCGCTACCGCCAGGATCCCCGCGACCCCTTGTGCGCGGCCAAGACCACTTCGCGCGCCAAGTATCAGGTCGCCCATGCCGAGGCGATCGAAGCCGGCTGTCAGGAGGCGCTGCTGCCGACGGTCGACGGCGACGTTTCGGAGTGCACCGCCGCCAATCTGCTGATCTGGCACGACGGCGCCCTGCGCACGCCCGGCCTGGATCGCGGGATCCTCGCCGGGGTCACCCGGGCGCTGCTGCTGGAGGGCTGCCAGAAGGCCGGAATCCCGGCTTTCGAGCAAAAAATCTCGCAAAAACTTCTTTGCGAAGCGGAAGAGGTGTTCATCAGCAATGCGGTGATCGGCGTAATTCCAGTAGATAAGATCAAAGGGTTGCAGGATGGCTATCCGGGCCGCTCCGGGGCCATGCTCCCGCGTCTCCGCGCAGCCTACCCCGCAGCCTTGCCCGATCCGCCGCCGCCGATTCCGCGGCAGGAGAACTCATGATGCTCAGCCTCGTCCTTTCCGCCCTGGCCGCGTTGCCTCTGGCCGCGCCACAGGATTCTCTTTCCGAACAGGTCAAGGAGTACAAGTCGATCCTCGACGACCGCGAACGCGAGTCGGAAGCGATCGCGCTGATCGACGCATTCACGACGCGTTACGCAGCCCACTCCGAGCGCCTGGTCGAGATCGCCGACATGCTCGAGATCGAGGAAGGCGATGCCAAAGCGCTGAAGAAGGAAGCGAAGGACATCGCCGACGAGCAGGAGGACCTCGCCGATCTCATCTGGCTGGCCTTCAAAGAGCGCAAGCGCATGACCGAGGGCCATCGTCGGCTCTGGAAGGCCGCGGTGTTCTCCTTCGGGCAGATGGGACCGCACGGCGCCAAGCATCTGTGGAAGGTCTACGGCGACAAGCGGTTCAAGGATCGCGAGGAGGTCGGCTTCCGCGGGACCTGCATCGAGCAGATCGGCATGACCAAGGATTGGGATCAGTGGGAAGACCTCGTCGACCTGCTGGACCACCACGAGGACGTGATCATCGCCGCGTCGGCGACCGCGCTGAAGAACTACCGCGGCGCGCCCGGCAAGGTGCGGCTTGAGGTCTGCGCCAAGCTGGTGAACTTCCTCAACAGTTACTACAACGCCGCCTCCAATCCGGAAGACACGACGGCGCGCCAGCGCTATCGCATGGTCGGCCGTCCGATGAGCGACGCGCTCTCCGAGATGACCGGGCAGACCTTCCAGGATCCGCTTGACTGGCGCAAGTGGTACAACGACAACAAGAAGAACAAGGAGATTTGGTCCGACGACTAGGCCTCCTGGCCGGGCTTTGTTTCGGCGCACTCGGCTGCGGGGAAGAGCCCGCGGCCGAGATCACCGTGGCCGTGCCGGTCGAGACCTGGGCCTGGATCGGCGGCGACGAAGATCTCGAGCTGGTGCTCGAGCCCGTCGACCTGCGCCAGGAGGCCAAGGAACGGCGCTTCGCCGAGACCAATATGCTGCGCGAAAGGCTCGCGCTGGATCCGCAGGAGGCGCTGTTTCGGCTCCATCTGATCGGGCCGGCAGGCGCAGTCGGTGATCCCGGCAAGGTGCAGCTCTCGCAAGCCGAGCTGAAGCCCTTCGCCGCGCCACCCGCCGAGCTGAGTCCAGCCGATCGGCTGCTGTGGCAAAGCGTCCTGCAGGGGCTTCCGGCGCCAACCTCCGAAGCCGAAGCCAGTCCAGCGGCCGCGCCGCGCGTGCGCCGCAGCGTGGTCTTGCATGGTCCGGTCGATGCGGCCGAGATCCGCGACAGCGCGATCGTCACTTGGTCCGCCGGGGCCACCCAGCACAGCCTGCGGCGTCGGGATTGGAGCATGGGCGCGCGTCGCCACCATCTGGATGCCGCGCTCACGCCGGTTGCTGAACCCCCCGAGATCGATGAGTGAGTTTCCCCCCGAGCCGATCGAACCCCGGGCTTCGCTGCCGCAGCCATCCGCGGACCAGTCCGAGGTGCTGCTGCGCAATCGCGATGTGCAGGCCCTGAGTCGATCCTTCCGCCGCATGGCCGAAGTTCAGGAGGCCCTGCTCGAGCATCTCGATGGCATCGAAGAGTCGCGCTCGCGACGCTGGGTGCTGCCCGCGCTGGCCCTGGGTTCGCTGGTGCTGGGGGCCGGGCTCGCGACCTTCGGGCTGCTCTGGTACGAGCAGCAGCAGCCCCAGACGCCAGTGGAAGTCCAGCTCACGACGCCGACCGCCGAGCCCATCACGGTCGAGGCGCCGGCCGTCACGGTGCAGGCGCCGGACAACGGGATCGATGCCGCGCTGCTGGAGGCGCTCGTGACGCGGATGGAGCAAATCGGCGCGACCCAGGAGCAGGACCGGCGGCTGATCGCGGAACTCAGCGGTCGGCTGGTCGACGGCGAGCTCGGGGTCATGCGCATGCTCAAGGATATGGAGCAAGCGGAAGCCGCCGAAGCTGCGGAAGCCGCCGCGGGCGACCGCGCCGCGCAGGCTCAGCCTGCGGTCGGCGAGGCTCCTCCGCCTGAGAACGGCGCGGTCGAGTCCGCGACGATTCCGCCCGATCCGCCGCTCGATCCGGTTGACCCGGACGAAGTCTGGCTGGGCGCGACCAACGGCCTGATCGCGCTCGGCGGCAGCCCCGAGTTTCGCTTCCGCAAGGGAACCCGCATCGAGGGCACCTCGCATCTGAGCAACGTGCTCTTCCTGATGTTCGGCGAAGATGGGCTGATCGATTCGGTGGTGCGCGCGGATCGCGTCGAGTTCCATCTCCAGCAATCCGCGTCGACCCTGGAGATGCGCTTCTTTGATGGCACGCGCACCCGGGGTGCGAGCAAGACGCTGCTCACCGGCGGGGGCCTGCGGGTCGTCCTGCGCGAAGTGGACGTGCGCGCCTGGCTGGAGCACTTCCCGGCCCTGCGCGAAGCGCGCAATCAGCCCGGGGTGGCAGCGGGCGATGCGCCCGATCCTCCAGCGCAGCCGGCCGGCACCGAAGCGGCTGCTCCGGCCGCGGATCCTGCGTCGGAACCGGAGGCGACGACCGAAACGGAAGTTGCCACCACCCCTCAGGCCTGGGACGCGGACCGCGTCGAGTCGGTGCGCCGTGGGATTGACGGCCTGATCAGTACGCCGCGCCCATCCGGTCATTACCAGCTGCAGCGCGTCGAGTCCGCTGATGACTCCGGTCTGCATGGCGTGCGCCTCGCCTGGTATGACTCGACCGGTCGTTTGTTCCAGTACGTCGAGGCCGACCATCTCGAGATCGCGCCGCGAGGTGAAGGCTGGCTCGAGTTGCGCTTCCGCGAAGGCGCGTTCCGCCGGCAGGACAAGCTCACGCCGTTCCAGGGTGGCCTGTATCGCCTGCACCTGGCGGACCAGGACCTCGAAGCCTGGCGAGCAGCCGGCGCGCCGATCCTCGAGCCGCAGCCGTGAGTCGTTTTGACGGCGAAGTCGTTTCGGTCAGCGAGCTGATCGAACGCGCCCGACAGGCGCTGGATCGATCGGTCGGCATGGTCGCCGTCGAGGGCGAGGTCTTCGAGTACCGCGGCCCGCACAGCTCGGGGCATTACTACTTCAAGCTGCGCGACGGCGAGGCGTCGATCGACGTCAAGATGTGGCGCGGCACCGCGGCCCGCGGCTTGCGCTGCGCGCTCGAGGAGGGCCGCGCGGTGCTGGGCATCGGCAAGCTCGACGTTTGGCCGAAACGGGGCATGCTGTCCTTCCTGCTCGAAGAGGTGCACGACCTCGGCGCGGGCGATCTCGCCCGGCGCTTTGAAGAGCTCAAGCAGCGCCTGCTGCGCGAGGGTCTGTTCGAAGAAGGGCGCAAGCGCGCGCTGCCGGCGCGGCCGCGTCGGGTCGGCCTAATCACGGCGGTTCCCTCCGCGGCGGCGGCCGATGTCGAGCAGACCTGGGAGGATCTTGGCGCACCCTTCGAAGTGGTGCGCATCCCGTCGCGGGTGCAGGGCCAGGGAGCGGAGCTGGATTTGATCCGCGCGCTCCGCCAGGCGGCGGATCAGCAGGTCGATGTCATCCTGCTGACGCGCGGCGGCGGGTCGCTCGAGGATCTCTGGGCCTTCAATGAAGAAGCCCTGGTCCGAGCCGTGGCGGCTTCGCCGGTTCCAGTGGTCTGCGCGGTCGGCCACGAGACCGACTTCACGCTCTGCGATTTTGCCGCCGATCAGCGCTGCAAGACCCCGACCGCCGGGGCCGCCTTGCTGGCCGATGGCTGGATTCGCGCCGCGCGGCAGCTGCTGCGCTGGGCAGAGCGTCTGCACCAATCCGGCGACGAGTTGGTCGCGCTCGCGGCCGAGCGACTGACGATCGCCGCTGGCACGCTGCCGCTCGCCTGGCGCGAGCACCGACGGACGGCGCTGCGGCGCTGGGAACAGGCGAGGCTGCAGCTGTCGGGCCAGCGCCCGGATCGTCGGTTGGCGCGCGCGCAGCAACGGCTGGCCGAGGCGGAGTGGCGCTTCTTCCAGGTCGGGGAAGCCGGGCTTGCCCGGCGCCGCGCGCGTTTGCAGCGCCAGGCCCGGCGGCTGCAGGCGGCCGGCCTGCGGCAACGGCTGGACGCCCTCCGAGGCTCTCTGCTCGCGCATCGCGGCCGCCTTGAGGCCGGCTCGCCCACGGCGCTCCTGCAGCGCGGCTACGCCCTCGTGACGGTCGAGGGGCGGACGGCCTATCTGCGCGACGCGGCAGCCGTCGAGGTGGGGCAGGCGCTGCAGATCACCCTGGCGAAGGGAGCGCTGCGGGCACGCGTCGAGCAGGCCGATTCCGAGCCCTCCGAGGCCTGAATTCGATCCGGCTGCCGGGTCCGATCTGCGAGAATGGCCGGATGGCAGCGGCAAAGAAGGCCGGAAAGAAGAAGCCGAGCTTCGAAGAGGGGCTGGGCCGCCTGGAGGAACTCGTCGAGGCCCTCGAAAGCGGCGAACTTGGCCTCGAGGACGGCGTCGATCACTACAAGGAAGGCGTCGAACTGCTTGCCGTGCTGCAGCAGCAGCTCGCCGGCGCCGAGGCTCGCGTCGAGGACCTGACGAGCCAGCTCCGGGAAACCCTGGCCGAACTGGAAGAGGATGACGACGACGGGGATGAGGACTGAGTTCCAGGCCTGGCTGGAAGCGGTCGGCCCCGAGGTCGAGGCGGCGCTGGAACAGGCGCTGACTCTGCCGTCGGCTGCGGCTGCGCCCCCGCGCCTCCGCGACGGCATGGCCCACGCGCTGCTCGGCGGAGGAAAGCGCGTACGCCCCGCGCTCTGCCTGCTCGCGGCCGAGACCTGCGGCCAGGATCGTGCGCTCGCTCTGCCGGCGGCGGTCGCCGTCGAGCTGATGCACGCCTACTCGCTGGTGCACGACGACCTGCCCTGCATGGACGACGACCTGCTGCGGCGGGGCCGACCGACCGTGCATGCCGCCTTCGACGAGGCGACGGCCGTGCTGGTCGGGGATGCGCTCCAGAGCCTGGCCTTTGAGCTGCTGGCCACGCAGCGCGATGCCGCGCTGGTGCAGCGCCAGGTGCTTCGCCTCGCCGCCGCCGCCGGGCCGCAAGGCATGGTCGGCGGGCAGCAGCTCGACATGGAACTCGAAGGCATGGGCGCGCGCGCCAGCCTGGCGGAGGTCGAGGAGGTGCACGCCGGCAAGACCGGCGCCCTGCTCGCGCACTCCTTCCTGCTGGGCATCGAGGCCGCGGCCGGCGATGCCGCCGCCTGGGAACCCTGGGCGCTGGTGATCGGCCGCCTGTTCCAGGCGACGGACGACCTCCTCGACGCCACGCGCAGCACGGAAGAGCTCGGCAAGACCGCGGGCAAGGATGATGCGGTCGAGAAGGCCACTCTGGTGGCTGTCCTCGGCCTGGAGGGGGCGCAGCGTTACGCTGAGGCCCTGGCGGCACAAGCTCAGAGCCTGCTCGCGGGCCTGCCGGCCGAACGACACCAGGTCGAATTGGCCGGGCTGCCCGCCTACTTGTTGGAGAGATGCCGATGACTCGCGTCCGCTTGCACCAGATCGAATCTCCCGAAGTGCTTCGGGATATGGACCTGCCGGCCCTCGAGGCTTTGTGCGAGGAGATGCGGCTGGCCCTGATCGACAAGGTCTTCCGCACGGGGGGGCACCTGGGATCCAACCTGGGCGTGGTCGAGCTGATGGTCGGCCTGCACCGGGTTTTCGACTTCCGTCGCGATCGCATCGTCTTCGACGTAAGCCACCAGTGCTACCCGCACAAGATGCTGACCGGCCGCTACGCCGGCTTCGATCGCCTGCGCCAGACCGACGGCCTCTCGGGATTCTGCAATCGGGCCGAGTCGGAGTACGACATGCTCACCGCCGGACATGCCGGCACGGCGATCTCCTTTGGCCACGGCATTGCCGAAGGCCTGCGCGGCTCCTCGCGCGATGGGGAGGACCCGTGGGTGGTTTCCTTCGTCGGCGACTCCGGTTTCGCGGCCGGGGTTTCGTTTGAGGGGCTCACCCAGGCGGCGGATGCGAACGCCCGGCAGATCGTCATTCTGAATGACAACGAGTGGTCGATCGCCAAGTCGGTCGGTGCGCTGGCTCGTTATCTGTCGCGGATCCGTTCCTCGCGCACGCTGAACAAGGTCTACGAGCGCATGCAGGCGCTCACCGCCAAGATCCCCAAGCTGGGGCCGCGGATCGACGAGCTGGGCGAGGTGATCCGTCACGTTCTGGTCCCGGGCCACGTGTTCGAGGAGCTGGGCGTCAATTACATCGGCCCGCTCGATGGACACGATCTGGAGCTGGTCATGGATTCGCTCGAGCGCGCCAAGCGCCTCGATGGGCCGATTCTGCTGCACTTCCTCACCGAGAAGGGGCGCGGCTACGCGCCGGCGGCGGACGATCCCGAGCGCGCCCACGGGGTCAAGCCTCCCGCCAAGCTTCCCTCGCCGGCCAACGTCGCGGCCCGCGCCGCGGCCCCCGAGCGCAAGTCCTTCACCGGCCTGTTCAGTCGCGAACTGCTGCGCCTGGCCGCGGCCGATGACCGGGTGCACGCGATCACGGCGGGCATGCCTTCGGGCACAGGGTTGAGCAAGTTCGCCGAGCAGTTCCCCGAGCGCTTCCACGATGTCGGCATCGCCGAGCAGCATGGGGTTGCCTTGGCCGGAGGGCTGGCGACGGCGGGCAAGCGGCCCGTCGCGGCGATCTACAGCACCTTCCTGCAGCGCGGGTACGACCAGGTCTTCCAGGAGGTGGCGCTGCAACAGGAGCGCGTGGTGTTCGCGCTCGACCGCGGCGGTCTGGTGGGTCAGGATGGCCCGACGCACCACGGGGTGTTTGACCTCGCCTTCCTGCGCACCTTGCCGCACCTCGTGCTGGCTTCGCCTCGTGATGAGGTCGATCTGGGCCGGATGCTGGAGGCCGGGATCGCCGGCAGCAGCTCGTGGGCGCTGCGTTGGCCGCGCGGCAACGCGCACCCTTGCCTCGGTGCCGAGGCCGAATTCCGGCCGGAGCTCAGCCCGGGCACGGCCGAGCGGCTCCGCAGCGGGGCCGACGGTTGCGTCTTTGCGCTGGGGGCCATGGTCGAGATCGCGCTCGATGCCGCGGCGACCCTGGCAGAGGAAGGCATCGAACTCGAGGTCTGGGATGCCCGATTCTGCAAGCCGCTCGATACCGGCGCGCTGGCGGCGGCAGGGCGGAGACATCGCTGGATCGCCACGGTCGAAGAACACGCCCTCGCCGGCGGCTTCGGCTCGGCGGTAGCTGAATCGGCAGCCGACCTCGGCCTGCGCTGCACGATCTCGCGCCACGGTGTGCCAGATCGATTCATCGACCACATGTCGTCGCGGGACGAGCAGCTGGCTCACTGTGGGCTCGACGCCGACAGCCTGGTCGCTGCCTGGCGCGAGCTCGCGGCGGCCGCGGCTCCGGCAGGGATTTCGGCTGACCCGGCCTCGGGTTGCCGATAGGGTTTCCTAGGGGAGGAGTTCCCCAGCTACGTGCGGCCTCGCGCGGCCGTTCCCCGTCTCGGTGACGATGGCGTCCAACTCGACCCCACGCACGGTCCGCTCGGATCGGCTGCAGCTTCCCCAGTCGCGTCGGGTGCGCGTGCTGATTCTTGGCGACCGCGCCAAGTCTGACGTGCCCGAGCTCGCCGATCGGCTGGTCTCCTTCCTGGAAGACAACCCTCGAGCGGCGGCGCGCGCCAAGGTGCTCGGGGTCGATCTCAAGCGCAGCGCCGAGCCGATTCGGCAGAAGCCGGATCTCGTCGTCGTCCTCGGTGGCGACGGCGCCATGCTGGCGGCCTCGCGCCGGCTCGGCAAGCGCCGTGTTCCGGTGATGGGGATCAACTTTGGCACCGTGGGCTTTCTGGCGGCGGTCTCGCGCGAGCGCGCTGCAAACGTGCTGGAGCAGACGCTCGCCGGGAAGGCTTGGGTCGAAGACCGCGCGATGATGCACGCCACGGTCAAGCGCGACGGCCAGGTGCTGATTGACGCTCACATCCTCAACGAGGTGGTCGTGGCGCGCGCGCCCGGCCATAACCTGATCGACTGCGGCCTGCTGGTCGATCGCCGACCGGTCTGCACCTATCGCGGCGATGGGGTGATCATCAGCACGCCGACCGGTTCCACGGCCTACAACCTGGCCGCGCACGGGCCGATCCTCTCGCCGCGCCTGGATGCTTGGGTCGTCACGCCGATCGCGCCCCACATGCTGGGGATGCGTCCGCTGGTCCTCCCCGGACATCGAACGGCGCATATGCGGGTTCACCAGCGCGCGATGTTCACCGCGGATGGGCACGAAGAGTGCTCGCTGCGGCCCGGCGACGTTGTGCGCGTGGCGCCTTCTTCACGCCGTTTTCAACTCATCGTCGACCGAGAACAGCTGTTCTACGCCCGTCTGCGCTCAAAATTGCACTGGGGCGCTCCTCCGGTCTCCTAGGCCCCTCAGCTTTCGGCCAGCGTCGGCGCGATTTGCCCGAAAACCAGGGCTTCCGCTTCCGTCGGCCCGCGTGCTAGGCTGAGGAGTCATGAAACGGACCTCTCTCCTCGTTGCGGGCGCTCTGCTCGCGTCCGCGCCGCTCTCGGCGCAGGTCAAGGAAGGCGATACGCCGGAGTACAGCTTCCGCACCCCGGTGCAGAACGGCATGGGCGTCAAGACCCTCGCCGATCTGCGCGGCAAGCCGGTGCTGGTCGAGTTCTGGGGCATCAACTGAGGCCCCTGCAATGGGTCGTCCGTGCCGGCGGCCGTGAAACTCCAACAAGAGTACGGAGAGGATCTCCAGGTCATCTTCGTGCACTCCCAGCGTGGGACCGATCAAGAGATCGTCCGTCGTCAGCTCGAACGCAAGTGGCTGGGGACGAACGCGATGTGGACCAATGAGTACCCGTTCTCCACGGGCTCGGGTGGTCTGCCCAACTTCGCCCTGCTCGACGCCGATGGCCGTGTGGTCATGAAGGGGATCTCGACTCGTCTGATGAAGCAGATGGAGGAGAAGATCGAAGAACTGGTCGATGCTGGAAAGGACGCGCCCGAAGATCTCCCCAAGCCGGTCGCTAAGGCATTTGTCGACCTGCGCAAGGGCGAGTACAGCAAGGCGCTGGCAGTTCTGGACAAGCAGATCGAAAAGCCCAGCGGTGGCGACGCAGCCACGGCGGAAGCAGCAACCAAGGTGCGCGCCGAGCTCCTGCAACGCGCACAAGCTCACCTCGATCGCATCCGCTGGATGGCCGAGAACGGTTACGCCGAGGCAGCGGAAGACGCCCTGAAGGACTATGTGAAAGTCGCAAAGGGTGTCGACGCCGTGCAGGAAGGGATTGAAGCCCTGAAGGAGGATCTGAAGTCAGATGCGATGCAGGCTGAGCTGAGTGCGGCGAGTGATCTGCGGAAGCTGGAGAAGAAGCTCTACGAAGATCCGAAGGGTAAGCATCGCCGGGCTTTGGAGAAGTTTGTTGAGAAGCATGGGGCGACGAAGGTCGCGAAGCGGGCTGAGTTTTGGCTCGACAAGGTCTGGGAATGAGACTGGCCCCTTTGAGTGGCGCTGCGTGATCTGAAATCGTGTCACCTCGCCGCTGGTAAATCGTCCTCCTTGTGACAGCACAAGGAGGACGATTGCGTTTCATACCACTCTTCTGCCCGCGAATAGGATGCCCATCGGCATACGGAGAACGGGCATTTCGTTGGATCCGCCGTGGGCGTTATCGCCGCCAATGCGATGGGCGGTGGATCCCACGTTTTCATTGCTCGGCCTGCGACCGGAGCTTCAGTTCCCAAACGTACCGAAGTAGCTTCCGCTATCGGAAGCCTGTGCTGCACCTCGCCTTACTGCCGTTGCTCTGCTCGAAGGTGACGCGCCGCCAGGCCGCTCGCATCTTGGGAGTGAATCGCAAGACCGTCGAGCGGCGATTTGTTCGCATGGCTCAGATCGCGCGAGACTTCCATCGGTGGAAGCTGAGTTCTTCTCGGGCGCAAGGCGGGATATCAGGTGTGTTTCAGCTCGATGAACTCGAGACATTCGAGCATCACCGTCTGCTCAAGCCGGTCACGATGAGTGTATTAATTGAGCGCCGAAGTTACTTCGTCGTGGACCTGCGCGCGGGAAGGCTGGCCTCGCGTCGTCCATTGCATCGCCGCAACGAAGAGAGGGCGATCGAATTGGAGGCGCTTGAAGGGCGCCGGGCATCGGATTCGAGTGCTTGCGTCCAGCGTAGTTTCCGAACACTTGCGCAGCTGCTTCGCCCCGGCTGTGCTGTCTACCTCCAGACTGATCGAAAGCCGACCTATCCAGTGGAATGTCGAAAGGCCATGCCGCGCCGCCGGGTCATTCACTCCACCGAGAGCAGTAGGACACTGCGGAACAAGAAGAACCTACTATTTCCGATCAACCACACGCTTGCCATGATGCGCGATGGCATGTCGTGCCTCGTTCGCCGAAGTTGGGGGCACAGCAAGCGGCGAACGGGGCTGCAGCGGCACGCGTGGATCTGGTGTGTCTATCGAAACTACGTGCGAGGAGTCACCAACTCGACGCGGACAACGCCAGCTCAAAGCGCCGGAGTCTGCCAAGCAGCATTCACCTTTCGCGAGGCATTCCAATGGCGCTGGCCGAGCTGGATGTCGCCCAGTCAACGCCACTCAAAGGGGCCAGCCTCAGGCGTATAACCCGCGCATATTGTCGAAGTAAGCGACCCGCTTCACCCCAAGAATGCAAGCCGCAAGCCGCAGCCCCACCTGATGCTCCTTCGCAATCTTCCGCGCCTTGTCGTACGCCTCAATCACCATCCGGTCCAGGCGCTCGAAGACCATCTCCTCAGTCCACTGATAACCCATCCGATTCTGCACCCACTCAAAGTAGGCGATCACAGCAGACCCGGCGTTCCCCAGGAGATCAGGGACCACCGGGATCCCGCGGTCTGAGAGGATGCCGTCGGCGCGCTTGCTGGTCGGGCCGTTGGCGGCTTCGACGATGAGCTTGGCCTGAATCGAGGCGGCGTTGCGGCTGTGAATCTGGTCGGCAGTGGCCGCCGGGATCAGGACATCACAGGGTTGCGCGAGCAGTTCGGAGGGGTCGATGGCGTCGCCGCCTGCGAAGCCTTCGACGGAGCCGTGGGCGGCGCGGTGAGCGAGGAGAGCTTCGATGTCGAGCCCGGCCTGATTGTGGGCGGCGCCGCGGAAGTCGCCGGCGGCAATGACGCGGTGACCGCGGGCGACGGCCTCGCGCATGACTTGCGCGCCGACCGTGCCGGCGCCTTGGACGACGATGTCGACTGGGCCGGAGATGTCCATCGTGGCCAGGCGGCGTTCCATCAGCACGATCGCGCTGCGACCCACGGCGCAGTCGCGCCCGTGCGTGCCGGCGAGGCCTTCCGGCTTGCCGACCACGACCGCGTTCTCGGTATGGCGCACGTGCATGGAGTAGGTGTCCAGGCACCAGGCCATGATCTGCTCATTGCAGTGCAGATCGGGGGAGAGGATGTCGGTCTCAGGGCCGAGCAGATCCTGCAGGCCAGCGGTGTAGCGCCGGACGACGGCTTCGGTCGTTACCTCGGCCTGGCCACGCGGGTCGTAATCGACCCCACCTGCCGAGCCGCCAAACGGAATGCCGAGGGCGGCGTTCTTCCAGGTTGCCCAGCCAGCGAGTGCGGCGAGTTCTTCGCGCTTCAGGTCGCTCTCCAGGCGCAGGCCGCCCAGGCAAGGACCCAGCGAGAGGTTGTGGCGAATGCGGTAGCCCTTATGGACGCGAACGGTGCCGTCCGGGTACTGCACCGGGATCGCAAACTTGAACTGGCGGTCCGGGCGGCGGAGGACCGCGTAGGCGTCGGGGGAAAGGCCGAGATGCGCGGCCGCTTCGTCGAAGCGCGCCATCATCGACGAGAATGGGTTTTCCTCGTCGAGGGCGGGGGACGGCGCCTGCTGCTCTTCGAGGCCTTCTCCGGCGAGCGGGTCGCGGAGCTGTTCAGGGGTGGGATCAGGCATAGAGACCTCGCATCTGCAGGCAGTAGGCCACCCGATCCACGCCCACGCAGTAGGCGCCGATCCGAGGGCTGGTCTTGTGGCGTTCGGCCGAAGCCACCACCGAGTCGAAGGCCTCGACCATGATGCGTTCCATCCGATCGAAGACGTCCTTCTTCTCCCAGAAGTAGCCCATACGGTCCTGGACCCACTCGAAGTAGGAGACCGTCACCCCGCCAGCGTTGGCGAGGATGTCGGGCACGATGAAGACGCCTTTCGACTCGAGAATCTTGTCGGCATCGGCCGTGGTCGGGCCGTTGGCACCCTCGACGATGACCTTGGCCTGAATGCGCGCAGCGTTGGCCGAGGTGATCTGGTTCTCGGTCGCGGCGGGCACCAGCAGATCGCAGTCGAGTTCGAGCAGCTCCTTGCCGTCGATGCGTTCGGCGCCCGGGAAGCCTTCGAGGGTGCGGTGCTCGTCGAGAAAGCTGAGGACGGCAGGCATGTCCAGGCCGTTCTCATTGTGGATCGCGCCGTAGATGTCCGAGATCGCCGTGATCTTGTGGCCCATCTCCTGAATGAACTGGGCGCCCAGGCCGCCGACGTTGCCGCAGCCCTGGACCACCACGCGGCAGCCCGAGTCCGGCATGCCGACGTGCTTCAGCGCTTCGCGCGCCGAAATGGCCACGCCCAGGCCGGTCGCTTCGCGGCGTCCGAGCGAACCGCCCAGGCCGACCGGCTTGCCGGTTACGATGGCGGTCTGGGTCGCGCGCACGTGGTGCGAATAGGTGTCCATGAACCAGGCCATGACCTGTTCATTGGTGTTCATGTCCGGGGCCGGGACGTCGCGCTCGGGCCCGATGATGTCGAGCAGGTTCGCGGTGTAGCGGCGGGTCAGGCGCTCGACCTCGCCGGAGGACATGCGGCGCGGGTCGCAGATGATCCCGCCCTTGCCTCCGCCAAAGGGCACGTTGACGACGGCGCACTTCCAGGTCATCCACGCCGCCAGGGCGCGGACCTCGTCGAGGCTGACGTCGGGCGCGTAGCGGATGCCACCCTTGGCCGGACCGCGCGCGATCGAGTGCTGCACCCGGTAGCCGGTGAACACCCGAACGGTGCCGTTGTCCATCTGGACCGGGATTGAAACGGTGAGCTCGTGCGCGGGCTCAGCCAGAATCGCGGCCATGCCCGGGTCGAGTTCGAGGAGACCGGTCGCCTGATCGAGCCGCTGCGTCATCTGGACGTAGGGGTTCGACTCGGCGCTCGCGTGGATCGCTGTCATGACTCTGACGGGGGACGTCCTTCGCGCGGGGGGACCGCTGGCGAGAATCGGAGAACTGTATCCCGCTCCGAAGGGCCGCGTCACCCCTTGCCCCGGGAAATCCTTGCAGCGGGGGCCTGCTTCTTGGGACCATTCCGGCATGGAGGGGATGCGCACCCCGGAGCAATACCGAGCCCGGCGCCGGCCGATGGTCGAGCTGGACGAAGGACGGGTCGTGGCCGCCGCCGAGGATCAGGCTGAGCTCGTCGAACTCGGCCTCGACACGGTGCGGGGCGCGATGGATTTCAGTGGTGGGCAACTCATCCGCGAAGCCGGGACCCGCACCACGCACCGCATCGAGGGGCCGCGCAGCGTGTTCTTCCTCAAGCGGCATCGCGGCCTCTCGATCACCGAGCGGTATTTCCCGTTCCGGCTCCGCGCCACCAGCCCGGCCCGGATCGAGTTCGACAATCACGTGATGATGCGGCGCAGCGGCTTTGACGTGCCGGATCCGGTCGCGGTGGGCGAGAGCGGGGCCACCTTTGCCGTCCCCGCCGAGTCCTACCTGGTCACCCGCGAGGTGCCCGGCCCCAATCTGCACGACATGCTGCGCGACCGCCTGCCCGGCGAGCCGGGGCGGCGGGAGGCCAGCCTGGCGCAGGCGGTGATCCGCGACCTGGCGGGCCTGGTGCGACGCCTCCACAGCGGCGGCTTCATTCACCGCGATCTCTACTGCGCCCATCTGATCGTCGCCGACGATCCGCGGTGGGGGCGTCCCTACATCGTCGATCTGCAGCGGGTCGAACAGCGTTTCCCGCCGCGCCAGCGCTGGCTGGTCAAGGATCTGGCGGCGCTGCTGCATTCGCTGCCGCCCAACGTCAGCCGCACCGATCAGCTGCGCTTTCTGATGGTCTATCTGGGCAAGCTGCGGGTGGATCCGCTGGTGCGCCGCTGGGCGGGCGAGATCGCGGCCAAGCAGCAGCGCATGGCGCGCCACACGCCGAAGTATCCGTGAGCCGGCTGGCCGTTCCGCAGAAGACGCACGACTGGGCCGACCTGAAAGAGGCCCCGGTCGCCGCGGCGCGTCGCCAGCTGGTGCGCTTCCTGCATCGCGCCTTCACGCTGCGCGCGACCCCGGTCGCGATCAACGGCGTGCTGCGCTTTCGCTGGCGGATTCGCGATCTCAAGCTCTGGGAGTACGCCCGTGGCTGGGTCGCGGCGCCGGTGGGCCCAGGGCAGCGTCTGCTCGACCTCGGGGGTGGGGGCACCCTGCCTCCCTGTTTCGCGGCGGCGCGGGGTGCCGAGGTCTTCGTGCTCGACCCGGACGCCGCGCTCAACGCGGCTACGGATCGGGTGGCGGCCGCGCGCGCCTGGCCGATCCGCACGTCGACCGCCGATCTGGCTGCCGAACAGGAGGTCTGGCCGGACGGCTGGCCGGTCGGCAGCTTCGACGCGGTGCACTCCTACTGCGTGCTGGAGCACATCCCGTACGCCGGGCAGGAGCGTCTGCTGCCGCGGCTCGCGCGGGCGCTGGCCCCCGGCGGGCGCATGGTGCTGACCTTCGAATACGGTCAGGAGGCACCTGGCGAGGCCCCCTGGCGAGACGCGGAGCGGCTCCAGCGCATGATCGAGCTGCTGGCCGACGCCGGTCTGCAGCTGGCGGAACCCCAGGCCTTCCACGATGCCGGTCAACGCGAGGTCCTCGATAAGCGTCATCCCGAGGCTCGCTTCGCCTTCGGCATGCTCGTGCTCGAAAAACCGGGCGCAGTATCCTAGGCACCCGTGACGATGGACGAGGCTCCCCGTAGCGTGCGCTTGCACGAGGTCGCGCCGCGCGACGGTCTGCAGAACGAGAAGGTCATTCTGGCGACCGATCGCAAGCTGGAGCTGATCCGTCGGCTAGCGGCGGCCCGCCCGGCGAGCATCGAAGTCGGCTCCTTCGTCCGCCCCGATCTGCTCCCGCAGATGGCGGATACGCCGGCGCTGTGCGAGCAGCTCGAGCAGGCGCCGTGGGTCGCCGAGGCGCGCGCCGCCGGGGTGCGCTTCGCGGGCCTCGTGCCCAACCGGCGTGGCTACGAGCGCATTCTCGAGACCTCGCTCGAAGAGATCACGATGCTGGTCTCGGCCACCGATGCGCACAGCAAGGCGAACGTCAACAAGACCGTCGCCGAGGCTCTTGAGGAGTCCTGCGGGCTGATCCGCGACGCCAAGCAGCAGGGCCGCTACTCGCGGCTCTACATCTCGATGGCATTCCGCTGCCCGATCGAGGGGCGCACCGATCCCCAGCAGGTGCTCGACATCACGCGTGCGGTTTACGAAGCCGGAGCCGATCGCATCCTGCTGTCGGACACGCTCGGAGTCGCCGAGCGCGGCGACGTCGAATCGCTGGTCGCGGGTGCGCTCGAGTTTGCCGATCCCGCGCGGCTCGGCCTGCACATGCACGACACGTACGGCCACGCGGTCGACAATTGCCAGGCCGCCTGGCAGCTGGGCATCGCCGATTTCGATGCTGCGACCGGTGGGACCGGAGGCTGTCCTTTCGCGCCGGGCGCGAAGGGCAATCTGGCCAGCGAGGAACTGCTGGAAGCGCTGCCGGCGTGGGGGACCTCCTGCGCGACCGATTTGCCGCAGATCCGGGCTACCGCCGCGTGGCTGGGCGCCGAGCTGCTGAAGGCCGAGCCAGTCGGCGGCTAGCGCGAGCGACCGGAACCGGTCACCAGGTAGACCGCGAAGGAAGCCAGCCAGTGCTCGCCGGCGTAGTCGCCGGAGAAGACGTAGCCGAGCCCGGCTTCATAGTGCGCGGCGGCGGCGGCGCGACCGACACGAGCGCGCGGGTCGTTCGGATCCAGCGCCGACGCGATGCCTAGCCAGCACCAGGCCCGCGAGAGGTTCAGCCCGGCCAGGTGCACCAGCTTGCCGTCACTCAGATCGCTCACGCCGACCGGCTCGAGCAGGCGCGGCACCGCACCCTCCGCGAGTCCCGGCAGAAACTCGTCCAGCCAGCGCCGGTACTCCTCGCGCGGCAGCACGCGGCGCATCAGGTCGGCCTCGTTCAGCCCGGACGAGAAGAAGTCCTGGCCCGAGGGCTCGTAGGCCGCCGGATACGCACGGTCGGCCAGGTAGTAGTCGCGGGCGCGCTGGCGCACCGTGCGGGCCAGCGCCTCATTCCCGACGATCGCGGCGTAGTCCAAGATCTGTCCCAGCGCAAAGCCGGTGTCCTGATGCTCGCCGATCCGGATCGGCCACTCGAGGCGTTCCAGGTACGGGGGGATCTGCTCGACCAGATAGTCCTCGAGCGGGCGCACGGCCTCGCGCCAGCGCCGCACCGCAGGGTCATCGGGCTGCGATTCACTCCAGGCATGCAGCTCGGCCGCGAGCCGCAGCGCCCAGGCCCAGCCGTACATCCGCTCAAAGCTGCGCTGCCCCGGCTCACGGAAGTAGGCCACCTCGGCAGCGATCGCATCTGCCTGCAGGTGGGCATCCAGCGCCTGACGGATCTCCTGCAGGAGTTCGGGAGGCAGCGGCGGGCCCACGCGCATCAGGCGGATCAGCATCCAGTGGCCGTGGACCGAGGAGTGCCAGTCAAAGCTGCCGTAGAAGGCCGGGTGCATCGCGCGCGGGCTGCGCACTCCGGCCGCGTCGACCATCACATTGCCCGGCTTGTTCGGGTACTCGCGGACGATCCCCTCGACGGCCAAGCCGGCAAAGCGCTCGGCGAGCTCAGCGGTGAGCGGCGGCAGCGCCGGCTCGGGGGCCGCGGGAGGCGCAGCCTGGCAGCTGGTCAGAAACAGGCCGAGGAGGGCGAGGGGAAGCAGGCGGGCCATGCCGCGAGTTTAGGGGCGCAGGAGTAGAATCCGGGGCTCGCCATGAGTGAAGCTCCTCTCGTGACTCTCGAACGGGATGGCCACGCCGCCTGGCTGACCATCAACCGCCCGGAAGCGCGCAACGCGCTGTCCTTCCCGACGCTCAACCTGCTGCGCGAGCTGCTGGCCGAGCTGCGCGAGGACGACTCGGTTTGGGCCGTGGTCCTGACCGGGGCCGGCGACAAGGCTTTCTGCGCCGGCGCCGATCTGAAGGAGCGCCGCACCATGCCGGAGGACATGGTACCTCAGTTCGTGCGGCAGATCCGCGCGACCATGGACGACATCGCGGCGCTGCCGCAGCCGACCATCGCGGCCATGAACGGCCACGCCTTCGGCGGAGGCTGCGAGATGGCGCTGGCCTGCGATCTGCGCATCCTCGACGCCGAGGCCCTCATCGGCCTGACCGAGACCAGCCTGGCGATCATCCCGGGCGCGGGCGGCTGCATTCGCCTGCCGCGCCTCGTCGGCGCTGCGAAAGCGAAGGAGCTGATTCTGCTGGCGCGTCGACTGACCGCAGCCGAAGCCGAGTCGATCGGCCTAGTGCATCAGCTCGCCCCGGCGGGTCAGACGCGAGCCACCGCGGAGGCGATGCTCGCCGCGCTGCAGAACAACGGTCCGCTCGCGTTGCGCGCCGCCAAAGACGCCATCGACGGCGGCCTGGATCTCGCGATTGAAGCGGCGCTCGAGCACGAAGCGGCCTGCTATCAGCGCATCATTCCGACCGAAGATCGGCTGGAAGCGCTCGCGGCCTTCGCCGAGAAGAGAGCGCCGCGCTTCGCCGGCCGTTAAGGCGCATGAGCAAGAAGCACCTCGACGGTCGCTGGTTCACCAGCCTGTTGTTCCTGGCCTTCGCGGCCTGGGTGTGGTTCTTCTTCTGGTCGCCGAACAAGAACGCGGCGATGGATCTGCTCGAGCGCCGCACCCAGCCCTCTGAGGCCGGCAGTCTGCAGTTTCCGCTGACAGTGCGGATCGCGCACGAGGGTTCCGGGCGCACCGTCTCCGGGGCGACGGTCGAGTGGGAGGCCCCGGACGGCAGCACCGGCCGGATGCGCACCAACAATCTGGGCGAAGCTGTGCTGCAGCTGCCGGCGCTGGGCCGCTATCGGCTGCGCGTGCTGGATCACCCGGGCGGGGGGCACGGGCCCGCCGAGATTCCCTATCGCTACAAAGTCGGCGCCGAGCGCGAACCGGTCACGATTCCGGTTCCCCGCCGCAAGGAAGACGCATGAGCGAGTTCGCCCGACGGCGCCGGGTTGCCCGCCTCGCGGTCAGCGGCCTTGGCCTTGGCCTCCTGGCGCTGCTGTGGTGGGAGGATCAGCAGATCCAGATCGGCCTCACCGTCTTCGTGATCGGCTGTCTGCTTGCCCAGCGGCTGAGCTGGCGCTGCCCGCGCTGCGGTCTGCCCATCTCGGCTCTGCCCTGGGGGCATCCGCCTGCCTGTCGACGCTGCGGCGCGGAGCAGGCCTAGACGGCTTCGCCGCCCTGCGCGAGCGCTTCCCAGTGGTGGGCCTGATCCATGTCCTGGCTCAGCCCCCGGCCGGTCGCGTAGAGCACGGCCAGGTTGTGCTGAGCGGAGGCGAGGCCCTGCTCCGCGGCTTTGCGGATCCAGTGGGCGGCCTCGGCCTCGTCGATCGGGGTGCCGTGGCCGTGCAGCAGCGCGATCCCGAGCGCTTCCTGCGCCGGCGCATGCCCCTGCTCCGCGGCCGCGTGGAACCACAGATAGGCCTTGGCATGATCCACCTCGGTGCCGATGCCGTCGGCGTAGAGCACGGCGAGGTTGTACTGCCCGATCGGATGGCTCTCCTCGGCGGCGGCGAGATAGCACTCGCGCGCGCGCTCCAGATCCTGGGGGACGCCGTCGCCTTCCTGCAGCAGAATGCCTAGGTTGACCAGCGCGTCCGGGTAGCCGGCGGCGGCCGACGCGCGCAGCCAGCGCAGTGATTCGCCGCGATCCTGCGGCACGCCATCGCCGTGGTGATGGCCGAGCGCCAGGTTGTAGGCCGCCTCGGCGAGCCCCTGCTCGGCGGCGGCGCGGAACCACTCCATCGCGATTGCGGCATCCTTTTCCACCCCCTCGCCCAGGAGGTGGCAGATGCCGAAGTTGAACTGCGCGGCAGGGTGGCCCTGCTCGGCGAGGGTGCGAATTTCGGAGAGGTCGTGGCTCATGGCGGCAGGCGTCCTTGCCAGCCTATCGACCGATCAGATGGTCAGCTTGCGGTACTTCGCAGCCTTCGACTCGTAGGCGACTTCGCCGGCGGCGCGTCGCTCCTCGAGCCACTGGGTGTAATCGGTGTAGTTGCCGTAGAAGAACTCGACGTTGGCCTCGCCCTCGAAGGCGAGGATGTGCGTGCAGATGCGGTCGAGGAAGTAGCGGTCGTGGCTGACGATGAACATGCAGCCCGCGTAGTGTTCGATCGCTTCTTCCAGCACCCGCGTGGTCGGCAGGTCGAGGTCGTTGGTCGGTTCGTCAAGAATGATCAGGTTGCCGCCGACGCGCAGCATCTTGGCGAGCTGCACCCGGTTGCGCTGACCACCCGAGAGATTGCCCACCAGCTTCTCCTGATCGGCGCCCTTGAAGTTGAAGCGCGAGACGTAAGCGCGGGACTGAATCTCGCCGCCGCCGAAAGGCAGAAACTCGACGCCCTCGGTGATCTCCTCAAAGACCGTGTTCTCGTCCGACAGCTCGGCGCGGCGCTGGTCCACGAAGCAGACCTCAACCGTCGAGCCGATATCGATCGTGCCTGAGTCGGCTTCTTCAAGGCCGGCGACCATCTTCATGAGCGTGGTCTTGCCGGCGCCGTTGGGGCCGATCACGCCGACGATGGCGCCCGGCTGAATCTCGAAGCTGAGGTCCTTGAGCAGCACCTGATCGCCGTAGGCCTTATTGATCTTGTCGAAGACCACGACCTTGTTACCGAGGCGCGGCCCCGAAGGAATGACCAGGTCAATCTTCTCGGGGCGGAGGTTCTGCTGCTCTTCGACCAGTTGCTCGTAGCGCGCCAGTCGCGCCTTGTTCTTCTGCCCGCGCGCCGACGGGTTGGTGCGCACCCACTCGAGCTCGGACTTGAGTCGCTTGCGGCGCTTCTCCTGCTGCCGCTCGCTGAGATCGAGCTCCTTTTCCTTGGCCGCCAAGTAATCGGAGTAGTGACCCTTGTAGGGAGTGCAGACGCCCTTCTCGACCTCGAGCATCCAATCGACGACGTTGTCGAGGAAGTAACGGTCGTGAGTGATGACGATCACCAGGCCGGCGTAGTTCGCCAGGTGGTGCTCGAGCCAGGCGGTGGTGTTGGCGTCGAGGTGGTTGGTGGGCTCGTCGAGCAGCAGGATGTCCGGCGACTCGATCAGCGTCTTGCACAGCGCGACGCGGCGCGCCTCGCCGCCCGAAAGGACCGAGCACTTGCGATCCATCGGGGGCAGATCGAGCGCACCCGCAGCGACCTCGAGCAGGCGGTCGACTTCCCACATGTTGTGGGTGTCGATCTCGGTCTGCAGGTGCTCAAACTCGGTACTGAGCTTCTCGAGTTCCTCGCCGTCGACCTCGCCCATCAGTCCGCAGACCTCGTTGTAGCGATCGAGGATCTTGTGGACGTGATCCACCGACTCGTCGAGCGCTTCCTTGACGGTCTGCTCGGGGTTGAGCTCTGGCTCCTGCGAGACATAGCCCAGGCTGAGACCGCCCAGTTGAATCCGGCGGCCCTCAAACTCTTCGTCGGCGCCGGCCAGGATGCGCAGCAAGGTGGACTTGCCCGAACCGTTGGCGCCGATCACGCCAATCTTGGCCCCGCCGAAGAATGCCAGGGTGACGTCCTTCAGCGCCTGGGTGCGGTCATAGAACTTGTTCAGTCCGATGACTTGGAGCGCATATTCGTTGGGATTCTCGGCCATGGTGCGACCGCGGATTGTACCCGCGACCGCCCAAACTCACACCTCCCAGAGTGCGGCTTCGGTCTCTTCCAGCTGCGCGCGAATCGACGCGGCGTCGACGGTCGGGCCGGTGCGGCTGCCGGGACAGAAAGAGCGCACCTCACGCTCGTACACCTCGGGGCTGGCGAGCAGCTCTTCCCAGAAGGGCCAGGTGCGGCACTGCACCGGTTTGGCCTCGTGGACCGAGCAGAGCCCGTCCTCGAGGAAGATGCAGGCCCGGGCAACAAAGCGCAGCACCCGCGCCCCGTCCTCTTCCGAGCGGGTGTAGCGGCGATTGAACTGCCCCAGACTCAGCCCCAGGTGGTCCGCCAGGGCCTGCCGCTCGCGGGCGTTGACGTAGACGTAGCCGTAGCCCCCGCGCTGATGACAGCACTTCCCGCTCTGCTGGCAGGAAAACGGCAAGCCGTCGGCCCACCACGGCGCTTCAGGCGCCGGCTGCGCGGGATTGCGGGGCTCAGTTCGTGTCACGGCGGGGGGGGGGTCGGGCTATCCTGGGCATGATGCCCGAGTCCATCGAGCTGATCGTCGAGCGCGACCAGATCCAGCGGGTCGTGCGCCTCGAGTCCGACACCATTTTGGTGGGCCGTGGCCAGGACTGCCAGCTTCGCCTCGAGGATCCCCTGGCTTCGCGCCAGCATTGCCGGATCGAGCGGCTGGATGGCGACATCTTCGTGGTCGACCTCGACTCGGCGAACGGCACCTGGATGAACGGCGAGAAGGTCGACCGGCAGGTCTGGGGCAGCGGCGAGGCAGTGCGCATCGGCAGCACCAAGCTCTTCCTGGGCGAAGAGGCCGGGCGGGCGCTGTCCGCGACCGAATCAACGCTGGTACGCCAAGTGCCCCCGGAGCGCCGGCGGCTGCAGACCTTCCTGGGCATGGCCCAGACCCTCGAACGCGAGGACAAGGTCGAGCGGATGGTCCCGGCCATCATCGACGCGGCGATCTCGCTGTCGCAAGCCGAGCGCGGCTTCGTCTTCCTGATCGAGAAGAAGCAGACGACGCTCGCCATGGGGCGCAACTTCGCCCGCGAGTCGGTGCCCTCCCCGGAGGCCAAGGTTTCGCAGACGCTGCTGGATCGCGCGGTGCGCGCGGACGAGCCGCTGCTGATTCGCGACGCCGCCTCCGACGGCGACTTCGCCGGGGTGGCCAGTATCTCCGACCTCGGCCTGCGTTCGCTGCTGGCGGTGCCGCTGCGCTTTGCCGGCGAGGTAGTCGGGCTGCTGGTCGTCGACCATCGCCTCCAGGGGCACGCTTTCGATCAGGACAGCATCGACCTGCTCTCGGGGCTGGCCTCGGTCGCGGGCGCTTCGCTGGGCGCGGCGGCCGACCGTCGCCTGGTCAGCAGCCTGCGGCGCCGCACTTCGCAGCTGCAGTCGCAGCTGGGCCGACGCGTGCAGGCGCAGCAAGCCGAACTCGCGGGCCTCAAGGGGCTGTCCAGCTCGCGCTTCACCGGGCTGATCGGAAACTCGCCGGTCATGCAGGATCTGGAGGCGCGCATGGAGCGCATCCTGGAGAGCGATGTGCCGGTCTTGGTGCTGGGCGAGAGCGGCACCGGCAAAGAGCTGGTCGCGCGCGGCCTGCACTTCAACGGCCCGCGCGCCGACCAGGCTTTCGTGGTCGTCAACTGCGGCGCGCTGCCCGACACCCTGCTGGAGTCGGAGCTGTTCGGTCACGCCAAAGGGGCCTTCACCGGGGCGACGCGCGACCGCGCCGGCCGTTTCGAGGAAGCCTCCGGCGGCACGCTCTTCCTCGATGAAGTGGGCGAGATGTCCGAGGCCATGCAGGCCCGCCTGCTGCGCGTGCTCCAGGAGGGCGAGATTCGCCGCCTGGGTTCGGACGAGCTGCGCAAGGTGGACGTCCGCGTCATCGCCGCGACCAACGTCGATCTGGCCGAAGAAGTCGAAGCCGGTCGCTTCCGCGAGGACCTCTACTACCGCCTGCGCGTCGTGCAGCTCGACTGCCCGCCGCTGCGTGTGCGCGAGGGGGATGTGCGCCTGCTGACCGAGCACTTCCTCGACGTCGAGGCGGTCGAGCAGGGGCGTCTGCGCCGCGAGCTCTCCGACGAGGCCGCCGAGCTGCTCGACGGCGCCGCCTGGCCCGGCAACGTGCGGCAGCTGCGCAACGAAGTGCGCCGCCTGACGCTGATGGGCGAAGGGCCGATCCTGGCCGAAGAAGTCGCGCCCGAAGTGCGGGATCACTCCGCGATCGCTTCGCGGGCGGATGATGACAGCCTGCCGCTGCCAGAGCGCGTCGCCGCGCTGGAAACGCGCGCCATTCAGGCCGCGCTCGATCAGCACCGCGGCAATCGTTCGCAAGCCGCCAAGAGCCTGGGAATCTCCCGCTTCGCGCTGCTGCGAAAACTCGAGAAGTACGAGCTCGCTGACGACGACAAGGAGTCGTGAACCCTCCCCAACTGCCCCCCGGCTTTCGGTTGGAGCGCCTGCTCGGGCGCTCGCCGCTGAGCGAGGTCTTCCTCGTTCGGTCGCCGGACGGCAAGGAGCGCGCGCTCAAGGTGCTGCGGGCAAGCGCCTGCCGCGACCCGCGGCTGCTGACGCGCTTCGAGCGTGAAGCGCAGCTGCTCGAGGATCTGCATCATCCCAACCTCGTGCAGGGGCATGGCTCGATCCAGGTCGAGGGGCGCCCCGGGCTGCTGCTCGAATACATCGACGGACCGACGCTGCGCGAGGCCGCCCAGCAGGGGCCGCTCGGTTGGGAGCAGGTGGCGCGTTACGGCGTGCAGTTGGCGCGCGCGCTGGACCGGCTGCACCGGCACGGGGCCCTGCACCGCGACGTCAAGCCGCACAACGTGCTGATCGACGCCGAGCGCGGCGCGGTCCTGGCCGACCTCGGGCTGGTGCGCCGCAACGAGGACCCGGAGCTGACCCGGCACGGCGCTGCCTTGGGCTCGCCCGCCTACATGAGCCCGGAGCAGGCGCGTGATCCCAGCGGAGTCGGCCCGGAAGCCGACGTCTATTCGCTCGGAGCCACGCTGCACCACGCACTCTCCGGCGCGCCGCCCTTCCTCGGCAAAGGGGTCGGGGAGGTCATCCATCGCGTGCTGCACATGGATCCGGAGCCGCTGCCGGCCGCGGTCCCCGAGCCGCTCGAGCGAGTGCTGGCCACCGCGCTCGCCAAGGATCCCGAGCGCCGTTATGCCCGCGCCCGGGACCTCGCGGCGGACCTCGGCCGCGTGCTGCTCGGGCACGCGCCGCGGCTCTACACCGCGCACCGTCGGCGTCAGCGTCGGCAGTGGGCCGTGGGGCTAGTGACCGCGCCGCTCCTGCTGTGGGGGGTGGTCGAGCTCGGCAGCTTCTGGCTGCAGTCCCCGGAGGAAACCCCCACGTCCTCCGACGCCACGGAGGCGACGGCCCCTGCGACCAGCGACCGCGGTCGCGGCCAGGATGCCTCCGAAGGCTTGGGCGGAATCCAGGCGCAGCGGGCTCTCTACGAAGGCTGGGCCGAGGAGAGCCTCCGTCGCACGCGGCGCGCCTACGAGGAAGGGGCCTACCGCATCGCCTGGCAGAGTCTGGACCTGTTCGAGCAGCGCCCGCTGCCGCGGCAGGCGGACGCCGGCCTGTTTGAGCAGCTGCGCCGCTCCGAGCTGGTGCGCCAGCGCGCACGCCTCGAGCAGCGCGCCGCCGAGGTCTTCGTCGACGTGGCGGAGGTGCTGCAGGCGCAGTCGGACCGCGCCCGCGAGCAGATTCGCGCCGGGGATTTCGGGGTCGAACTGTGGCGGCGCGAGACGCAGGCGGAGTTGGATCGGCGGGTGCCGCGGGCGCAGCAGCTGCCGCTCTATCCCGGGGGTGACAATCCCCACGAGCTGCTGCAGAGTTACCAGCTCACCCTCGAACGGCAGAACCGCGAAGCCTGGTCGGCGCGTGCGGACAAGCTGCTGCCGGATCTGCGGGCGCGGCTCGCGGCCTTCCTCAGCCAGGGCGAGCTGGAGCAGGCCTGGGGGCTGTGGACGCAGATCGACGTGCGTCTGCTGGAGCACTCGCTGCTGGCGCGGCGGGAAGGTTGGCGCATCGAGCGCCTTATCGAAGCGGAGCGCGCGCTCGCCGCGCAAATGTCGAGTCGCCTGGGCCGACCCTGGTCCGTGCCGATGCGCGGCGGCGAAGTCAGCGGCCGCGTCTCGCTGCCCGCGGAAGGCGGTCGTCGCTGGCGCCTGGATCCCGAGCAGGGGGGGCGCATCGAAGTGCATCTGATGGCCCTCGACCCTTCCTCCCTGCGCAGCGTGCTGGATCTGGATCCGGCCGACGCCGACTGGCTGGCGGCGCAGCTGTGGTGGGCGCAGGGCGAGGTCGCGCGGGCGATCGACACGATGCGTCGGCTCGCGCTGCGCGCCTGGTCGGCCGAGTCCGATCCCTTCTTCTGGGCCGCAGAATGGGAACGGGAGCTGGCCCTGCGTCCGGCCTCGCCGCCGCCGGTCGCCGCCGAGGGCGGAGCCTCAGCGAAGCAGGAGAATGCCGAGCCGGCCGAGCTCGAGGAGCCCGGGAGTCCTCAGGAGCGCTACGCCGCCGAGCTCCGGGCCGAGCTGCTTGGTGCCCAGGTCAACGTGGTCGAGCAGGGGGTCGAACTCCTCTGGACCGACTTTGACGCCCACCCCTCCTGGCTGCAGAACTGGGATCTGGATGCGCGGCGCTGGGAACTCGCCTCCTGGCAGATGGAGTGGGAGCTGCCGCTGACCGCCCGCGCCCCGGAACGCTTCCAGCTCTGGGGGGATGTCCGTTGCCGGCGGCAAGGGAATGCCTGGGAGCTGCGGGTCGGCAGCCAGCGCACCCCCGGGGTCGTGCTCGTGCCGGGCGCGCGCCAGCGCCTGAGCTGGGACGGCGAACGGGTGCGCTTTGACGCCTTCGACGTTGGCCCCTGGGATCCGCCCAGCGGCCGCCGTCTGCTGCTGCGTGCCGAGGCCAGCTCTTCGCTGCCGGTTCGCGCGCTGCGCGTCGTGCTGCGCCCCGTGCGGCTCTAGGGTGCGCGGACTTCGCGCAGCGTGGCCACCGGCCCGAGCGCGCGCCGTAGCGCGCCGTAGACTCCCAGCGTGCCGAGCCCCAGGGCGATGCCCAGGACCCAGAAGGCGTCGAAGGCGCTGAGCCCCGCCAGCTTCATCAGGGTCTGGGCGAAGGAGGCGCAGACGATTCCGACCCAGTCACAGAACTGGCTGAAGCCGATCGCCCGTCCGGTGTGCTGGGTCGAAGGAAGGCGCTGGACCAGGGTGCGCAGCGGGATCAGATAGAGCCCGGCGAAGAAGCTGCCGACGACGAGGCTCGCCCAGATCGTGCCCGGCGTGCGGGGCCCGGCGGCCACCAGCAGAAAGGCCGCGGCAAGTCCGAGCCCGCCCAGCAGGGGGATGCGCAGCGCAATGCTGCGCTTCGAGAGTCTGCCGGCGACGACGCAGCCGACCGCGGTCGAGATCGACAGCGTGGCGAGGCGCTGCGTCCACGGGCCTTCTTCGATGCCGAGCAGCTTCCCCATCTCGTTCCAGGCAAAGACCAGGATCGCGCCGAGCAGCCAGTACAGCGCGTGGCCGAGCACCGCGGGCAGCATGCCGCGGGTCGCGCGCGCCAGCTGCAGGCCGGCCAGGGTCGGGGCGACGGGGTTGAAGCGCAGCGCGCGGCCTGGGCGCGCCGCGGGCAGGCGCGGCAGGCCGCGGGCGACGAAGGCCCCGGCGGCAGCGATCAGGGCAAAGACCAGGCCGAGTTCCCCGAGCCGGGCGAACTGCTGATCCGGGCCGAGGGCTTCCGCCCAGTCATAGAGCTTGCCGGCCGCGCCCATGCCGAACAGCAGGGCGAACAGCAGGAAGGCCTGCATGACTCCATTGCCGCGCGCCAGCTCGCGGGCCTCCAGCATCTCGACCAGCGCGCCGTACTTGGCCGGACCGAGAAAGGCGCTCTGCATGCCCATCAGGAAGAGCACGACAATCAGCAGCGGAAGACTGCCGGTCAAGAAGGCAGCGGCCGCGCCCAGCATCACGCCGACTTCCGCCAGCTTGCAAGCCAGCACGAGCTGGCGCTTGCTGCGCGCATCGGCCAGGTCGCCGGCGATCGCCGCGAAGAGCAGAAAGGGGATCGCGAAGGCGAAGCCCACGCAGGCCTGCATGTCTTCGCAGAAATCGGCGCGGCCGCTGAACTGCAGATTGACCGCGAGCAGCAGCATGATCTGCTTGAACAGGTTGTCGTTCAGCACCGTCAGCGCCTGGGTCACCATCAGGGCCCAGAAGCCGCGCGGAGACAGACCGGGCTTCATGAGCTCAGCCGGTCCAGAGCCTGCTCGGCCTGCTGCACGCTGGCGCGCCCAATCCAGTCTTCGATGGCCCTCAGGTCCTGCCGCAGCACCGCGAGGCTGACGCCGTGGCGGCGGGCGATCGCCTGATGCGACTCCCATTGCTTCCAGCAGCGCGTCGCGGCCAGGCAGGCGATCGCGATGCGCTCTTTGGTCGCCAGATCCAGGCGCGGTCGGGCAAGCACCCGCGCATAGGCGTGCTCCAGGATCCAGCTCTGGAAGCAGGGGTCGAGCCGCTCGAGATGGGGCAGCACCTTGTCCGCGTCCTCCGCGTAGAGTGTGCGGAACAGTTGCTCGCCGGCCTCGCGCGGCTGGGCGGGAGCAGCGCTGGCCGCGTCCTCGGCTGTCGGAGCCGCCAGCGCCGGGGCGCAGGCATTCAGCGCCTGAACAATCCGCGGGAAACCGAAGTAGAGATGCAGCTGACGCAGCAGCTCACGCGTGGCGCCGGGGCCATGTTCCTGCTCGACCGCCGCGGCGGCCGCGGGCATCGCTTCGATCTCGCCGCGGTGCACCGCGGCGCAGAGCGCGAAGAGCGTGTCGAGGGAAGCCGTCATCGCTAGTTCTGTTCGCTGAGGGTGCCGGCGAGCAGCGGTTCCCGGGCCCGACAGACCTCGCCTTCCGCCTTGAGCGGAATGCGCTGCCCCGGTGCGAACAGCACGACAGTCGAGCCAAACTCAAACCAGCCCAGCTCGGCGCCGCGCTCGATGGTGGGGGCGGGCTCGTAAACGCGCCGGCCCTCCAGGAAGGGCTTCTGGCCCAAGGTGCGATCGTGGAGGAAGTGCATGCCACCGACGTTGAGCGCGCCGACGAAGAGCAGCGACAGCGGGGTGCCGTCCGGCGTGCGACAGTGCAGCAGGATGCGCTTATTGGTGGCGAGCACGCGCATCGAGCGGCGCACCAGGCTGGGGTCCACCGGCTGCAGATCGCCCGGCTCGGTGACTGCTTCGAGGATCTGCAGATCACACGGCGCGTGGTAGCGGTGATAGTTGTACGGCGCGAGGTAGATCTGCAGCGCCTGATAGCCGGCGAGCAGCCGCACATCGCCGCCTGGCACCAGCTCGCGACTGGTGTACGGCGTGCCCTTGATCAGCCAGGTCCCTTCCGAACAGACACGGGTCGCTGCGACGATGCGCCCGTCGGCGGGCGAGAGCCAGGCATCGCCTTCGGGCAGCGGGCGCGCGCCCTCGGGAAGAGGGCGGGTGAAGAGGGCCAGGAAGTTGCGGTAGTCGCGAAGATCGCCCGGCACTTCCTCGAGGTCGATGCCGAGCCGGCGCCCGAGGAAGCCCCACAGGCCGCGGCGCAGAAAGCGCGGCACCGGGCAGCGGCCGAGGAGGCCGGCGCCGGAAGAGATCAGCCGACGCGGGACGCCGGGAGCGGTGAAGACCTGACGCAGATCCAAGAGTGTGCCTCGCGCTGTGCGGCATCGTAGCGGCGCCTGCTAGGCTGCCGCCATGTCGCCCTCGCCACGCGGATCCGCTTTGCTGACCGCCTATGAGCCCTTCCTGGGTCGGCCGCAGAATCAGAGTCAGGAGGTGGTCCGGCTGGCCGCCGCCCGCGAGGATTTTCCCGCCGCCTGCCGGGTCGAGTTCTGGCCGGCGATCCTCCCGCAGCTGGAGGCTCGGGTCGAACAGGCGTTGGCTGCCGCGCCGCGCTTCTGGTTGGCGGTCGGCGAAGCGGGCGAAGACGGCGTCCCGCTGCTCGAGACCGTGGCCCGCAATCACTTTGATCTGGGCGAGGACGCCGCCGCGGCGGACGGCGGACCGGCTTCCGGCGTACTCGAGCCGGGCGGCCCGGAGCAGGTCCAGGCTCATTGGCCGGCCGCCGCGCTGGCCGAACATCTGCGCTCACAGGGGCATCAGGTCGAGCTGAGCCAGGATGCCGGGGCTCATTGCTGCAATGGGGTGCTCTGGCTGGCCACGCGCCGCGCGGCGATGTCCGGGGCGCCGCGCCCTTGGATGGGCTTTCTCCATCTGCCGCGGCAGCCGGAACAGCGGCCGCAGCAAGCCGCCCTGGTCCAGGCTGCGGTGGCCTGGCTGGGGGCCCAGCTGGCGTTCAGCCCCGGCGCAGGCCGCGGCTGAATCCGGCCGCGAGCGTCGCTATGATCAGGCGGCGCGATGGCCGACAGCTCCGCACTTCACGTCCTGGTCCTCGCGGGTGGAAACTCCACCCGTACTCGCACCGGCGGGCCCAAGGCTTTGCTGGATCTGTGTGGGCTGCCGCTGCTTGAGCACGTCTTTCGCGCGGTCGATCCGCTGGGCGCGGGGCAACACGCGATCGTGCTCGGCCCCAAACACCGCGAGCCGATCGAGGCCTGGATGAACAAGGCCGGGCGGCACGTCGACGCGGGCGGGCAGTGGAGCATCGCGATCCAGCCGGAAGCGCGGGGCACCGGCGACGCAGTGGCCTGCGGCCTGGAAGTCCTGCCCCAGGAAGGGCGGCTGCTGATCCTCTGCGGGGACACTCCGCTGCTCAGCCCCGAGACGCTGCAGACGCTCGCCGACCAGGACGGCGACGCGCTGCTCACCGCGCTGTGCCAAGACCCGACCGGTTACGGCCGCGTGCTCTACGAGGAGAGCGGGCGCATCCTGCGCATCGTCGAAGAAGCGGACGCCGACGAGGAGATCAAGCAGGTCGGCGAGATCAACGCGGGGGTCTACGTGCTCGACATCGCATCGCTGCGCAAGGCGCTGGCCGCAGCCGACAACGACAACGCGCAGGGTGAGTTCTACCTCACCGACGCGGCGGTCGAGATTTTGCGCAGCAACGAGGGCGTCTGCGTCTGCCTCGAAGATGGCGAAGCCGAGATCCTCGGGGTCAACACTCTGCAGCAGCACGCCACCGCGCAGTATCTGCTGCGCGAGCGCCGCCTCGACGAGCTGATGACCGCGGGCGTGATCATCGACGATCCGAACACCACCTTCATCGAGTACGACGTCGAGATCGGGCCCGGCACGCGCATCCACCCCTGTACGGTGATTCGTGCCGGCGTCCAGGTGGGCGCGGGCTGCGAGATCGGCCCCTTCGCGCAGCTGCGCGTCGGCACCCAGATGGCGGAAGGCAGCGTGATCGGCAACTTCGTCGAGACCAAGAACGCATCCCTAGCCGCCGGCGCCAAGGCCAAGCATCTGACCTATCTCGGCGACGCCGAAGTGGGGGAGCGCGCCAACATCGGCTGCGGCACGATCACGGCCAACTACGACGGCAAGAACAAGCATCGCACCGAGATCGGTGCGCGCGCTTTCATCGGTTCGGGCACGGTGCTGGTGGCGCCGGTGCGCGTCGGTGCCGGCGCCATGACCGCCGCAGGGTCGGTGGTCCTCAAGGGACGTCACGTCGAAGACGATTCCGTCGTCGCCGGCGTCCCCGCTCGTCCGCTCAAACCGGTCGAGTAGCCGATCCCCTCGGCAATCCCCCCGATTCCCCCTCCAGCATCCCATGGCCTTCGGCTACGAACGCTTCAAAGTCATCTCCGGGACGGCGCACCCGGATTTGGCTCACGAGATCTGCGCGCATCTCGATGTCCCGCTGGCTTCGGCCTACGTCGGCCGCTTCCCGGACGGCGAGATTGACATCAAGGTCAACGATGACATGCGCGGGGCGGACGTCTTTCTGGTCCAGCCCACTTCGCCGCCGGTCAATGAGTACATCATGGAGATGATGCTGCTGGTCGACACGCTGCGGCGTGCTTCGGCCGGCCGGATCACCGCGGTGATGCCCTACTTCGGCTACGCCCGCAAGGATCGCAAGGACGAGGGCCGGGTGCCGATCTCGGCCAAGGTTGTGGCCAACATGCTGGTCTCGGCCGGGGTGGATCGGGTGCTCACGGTAGATCTGCACGCCCAGCAGATTCAGGGCTTCTTTGACATCCCGGTGGATCACCTCTGGGCTCGCCCGGTGCTGCAGGAGGAGATCCAGCAGTTCGGCCTCGAGAACCTGGTGATCTGCAGCCCGGACGTCGGCGGGGTCAAGCTGGCCCGGGCCTGGGCCAAAGCGCTGGACTGCGGCCTGGCGATCGTCGACAAGCGCCGCACCGGCGGCGACTCGGTGGTGATGGAGAACATCATCGGCGAGGTGGACGGGGCCGATGTGCTGCTGACCGACGACATGATCTCGACCGCCGGCACGATTACCGAGGCGGCCAGGATCCTCAAGGACAAGGGCGCCGCCCGGGTCTTCATCGCCGCGACTCACGCGGTTCTGTGCGGTCCGGCCCGGGAAAGGCTCGAAAACTGCCCTGCGGAGCAGATTCTGGTCACCAACACCATTCCGCTGCGGGGGGACATCCCGGATCGGATGCGGGCGGTTTCGGTGGCTCCGCTGCTGGCCCGGGCGATTACCCGGATCCACCGCGAGGAGTCGGTTTCGGCTCTGTTCGGTTAGGGATTGCGGCGCTACAATGCTCGGCCCGAATTTCGGGACCAGCGATCCGAACCGATGGAAACCACCGTCCTGACTGTCACCGCGCGCGACCAATCCGGTACCCGCGCGGCTCTGAAAGTCCGCCAGGAAGGCGGCATGCCCGCCAACATCACCGGCGGGGGCCAGCCCACCCAGGTGATCACCGTGAACCGCCGCGAGTTTGACGCGGCTGTTCGCAAGGGCTTCCGCGCCTTCGAGCTCGAGCTTGAAGGGGCCAAGACCCGCGTCTGCCTGCAGGAAGTGCAATGGGATTCGATGGGGGATGACATCCTCCACGTCGAGTTCCTGCGCGACGCCGACGGCAGCATCTTCGCCGAGCGCAAGGCGAAGGCCGAAGCCGAGGAAGACTAGGCTCGGCACCCCGTGGAGGCACAGCCTGAACCTGCTGCGCCCCGCGGTCCGCGCCTCGTCGTCGGCCTCGGGAATCCGGGGGCGCAGTACGCCGGGACGCGCCACAACGTCGGCTTCGACGTTCTTGATCTTTACGCCCATCGACTGCAACGCGAACCCGAGAGCTTCTCGGTCGCTGGTCAGACCCTGGCGGATGCCCTCGTCGCAAAGGACGAGAGCTTCGTCCTGCTCTGGCCGCTGACCTACATGAACCTTTCCGGGCGCGCCGTGGTAGCGGCTCTGCGCTACTTCGAAGCCGATCCGGCACAAATCCTCGTCGTCACGGACGACTTCCACCTTGCGCTCGGTGCTCTTCGCATCCGCGCGGCCGGCTCCTGCGGGGGCCACAACGGGCTGCGCTCCATCGAAGAGTGTCTGGGAAGCAGTGATTACGCCCGGCTTCGCATCGGAGTGGGTGAGCCGCGCGACAGCACGGTGGACTTCGTGCTCGACACCTTCCGCGCCGCCGAAGAACCGATCATCGAGGAGACCCTCGAGACCTGTTCCTGGGCCGCGGAAGACTGGGCCACGCGAGGCGCTTCCGTCGAAGACCTCCAGGCCCGCTACAACCGCCGCAAGCCGCAGGCGTGATGCTGCCGGGATTCCCCGCCAGCCAAACCGGATGACCGGAAAGGCACCATGAACGACAACCAGTACATCTACCAGGCAATGTTCCTGCTCGACAACGGCGAAGTCCGTGAGCAGGGCTTCAATGCCGTGCGCGAGTGGGTCAAGTCGACCCTCGAGAAGCACGGCGCCACCGTCAAGGTTCTGCGCTTCTGGGGCGAGCGTCCGCTCGCGTACCCGATCCAGGGCCGCGCCCGCGCCACCTACGTCCTGGGCTGGATCCAGGGCACCGAAAAGACCGTCTCGGCGACCAAGCACGAGATGTATCTGCTCGGTCCGGTGTTCCGCAACCTGTTCCTGAAGGAAGAGGAGATCCCCGCCGAGGAGCTCGCCTTCGGCATCGAAGAGGTCAAGGACGAGGACATCACGGTCCTCGACGACACTCCGGTGGCCGAGGCCCTCTTCGAGGAAGACGAAGAGTCGGACGACTCCTCCGAGGAGAAGTCCTCGGATGAGAGCGGCGATGCCGAAGAAGGCGACGCCGAGACTAAGAAGGACGGTGAAGGCGAGTCGGAAGAGAAGCCGGCTGAAGCCGCCACCGCGAGCACCGAGAAGGAGGAGGCCTAGTCATGACTGAGGACACCCCGAAGACCCCGCAGAAGTTCGACTTCAAGGACATCGAGACCTTGCAGCGCTACCTGAACTCGCAGGGCAAGCTTTACTCCGCCAAGCGCACCGGTCTGTCGGCGCGTCAGCAGCGGCAACTCAAGCGCGCGGTCAAGTACGCCCGCACGTTGGCCCTCCTGCCCTACGCGAACTGATGAAGACACGTCTGATCCTTCGTGAGGACCTGCCCGAGCTGGGCCACGTCGGCGACGTCATCGAGGTTTCGGTGGGCTACGCCCGCAACTTCCTGATCCCGCGCGGCAAGGCCTATCCCTACTCGGAAGACGGCATGCTGCGCATCGAGAAGGCCCGCGTCGAAGCTGAAGAGCGTCGCGCCGCGATGGCCAAGGAATACGAAGCACTCGCCAAGCGCCTGGAAGGGGTGCAACTCACCTTCGAGGAGCGCACCGGCGAGGAAGGCAAGCTGTTCGGCGCCGTCACCGCCAAGCGCATCGCCGACGGCCTGGCCGAACAGGGCCTAGAGCTGGCTGAGAACCAGGTGCGTCTGCCCGAGCCGATCCGCGCGGTCGGCGAGTACGAGGTGCCGATTCACATCCACGCCGAGCTGAACACCGAGATCAAGGTCTGGGTGGTCGCTGAGGCGACCGAGGAAGAAGAAGCGGAAGCCTAGGGCTTTCGCTCCGATTCCACCGGCGGCTGGGGAAAACCTGGCCGCCGGTCTTTGTATCCTGGTCGGTCCCGATGGCTGCCTCCGAGTTCCCTGATACGCTCCCGTTCGACCTCGTCGCGGAGAAGAGCGTGCTCGGCAGCGTGTTGCGTGATCCACGCTGCGCGCCGGATGTCATCGCGCGGCTGCGCCCCGAAGATTTCTACGCCCCGCGCCACCGCGAGCTGATGCAGATCATGTCGCAGCTCGAAGCGCGCGCGACCGGTTCCTGTGATGCCGTCTCGGTCGCACACGAACTCGAACGGGTCGGCAAGGTCGAGGAACTGGGCGGACGTGAGTATCTGATTGAGCTCATGGAGGCGGTGCCCTCCCTGGCCTTCCTCGAGAACCACGTCGCCATCGTCAACGACACCGCGGTCAAGCGCGGACTGCTGCAGGCGGCGGGCAACATCCAGCGCCTCGTCGGATCCGGCGATCACGAAGACGTCAAGGATCTGGTCAACGCCGCCGAGGAGCAGGTCTTCGGCGTCGGCGATCGGCTGGTCGACGGCAACATGGTCCGCGCCAAGGATCTGATCGAAAAGTACCTCGACCAGATCCTCAACCACGACGGTTCGCCGCGTGGTTTGCAGTCCGGCTACAACGACCTCGACGAGCTGCAGGGTTTCCGCCCCGGCGACCTGGTGGTGCTGGCGGCGCGTCCTGCGATGGGCAAGACGGCTTTTGCGCTCAACATGCTCGAGCGCCTGGCGCTGGAGTACGGCAAGGGAGTGCTGCTGTTCTCGCTCGAGATGCCGTCGGACCAGCTCATGACGCGTATGTTGTCCTCGCATGCGCGGGTCCGGCACGACGCGCTGCGGACCGGCCGTCTCGATGCAGGCATGCGCCAGCGCATCACGATGTCGGCCTCGCAGTTCAGTCAGTCGAAGCTGTTCATCGACGATTCCTCGCAGCCCAGTCTGGCCGAGATTCGCGCCAAAGCACGCCGTCTCAAGAACGACGGCGAGCTCGACTTCATCGTGATCGACTATCTGCAGCTGCTCACCACCCGCGCGGAGAGCCGCCAGCAGGAGGTCACGGTGATCTCCCGTACTCTCAAGGCAATCGCCAAGGAGCTGCGCATTCCGGTCATGGCGCTGGCTCAGCTCAACCGCTCGGCAGAGAAGCGCGACTCGCACCGTCCGATGCTGTCGGACCTCCGCGAATCAGGCGCCATCGAGCAGGACGCTGACCTCGTCATGATGCTGTTCCGCGAGGAGTACTACACGCCGACCGAAGAGAACGCCGGCGTCGCCGAGCTGATCGTGGCGAAGAACCGCCACGGGTCGACCACCAACGTGCGCCTGCGCTTCACCCCCGAGTGCATGCGCTTCGAGAACCTGGTGCGCGACCCCGTCCTCTGATCTTCCCTGATGTCGCATCCCCGCATCCTTCTTGGGCTGATTCTGTGCTCCTGCATTGCACTTGCAACGGGACGGCTCGCGGCTCTTCCGGCTCCTGACTGCTGGCAGGAACCCGAAAACGAGACCTTCACGATCGCCGAGATCGAGCTGCAGGGCGCGGGCGCACGCGAGGCGCAGATCCGCGCGGCGCTGAGCCTGCGGGTGGGGGAAGAGCTCACCGGGGAGCAGCTGATGTCGCGCTGGCGACAGGACGTCGATTTCCTCTGGTCGCGCCTGCGCGTGCGCCTCGAGGGGATCGGAGTCGAGGATCTGGGAGACAACAAGGTCCGCGTCGTGATCAACTGCGCGCCCGTCCAGGCCTTCCGTCGCGTCCTGTTCCTGGGCCACGACGAAGGGGACCTCTCCCGTGACGAGCTGCTGCTAGCCACTGGGCTGACTGGCGCGCAGTACGTCGACGAGCTGCAGCTGCCGCGCGTGGTCGGCGACATCGAGCGCGCCTTCCGCGCCAAGGGCTTCCACTTCGTGCAGGTCACGCCGGAGGCCAGCATCGAGGACGACGAGGTGATCTTCCGGATCGAGAGCGGCCCCAAGGTGCGGGTCGGCCAGATCCGCTTCACCGGCAACGAGGCGCTGCTGGCCGATCGCTGGGTCGGCACCGACCTCGAAGGCACCGTCGAGAGTGGCACGGGCTGGTTCATCTTCCCGGGCACTCCCTATGTCCAGGGCGAGACCGAACGGCTGGACATCGTCTCCCTCGAGCGCCTCTATCACGATTTTGGCTATCTCGAAGCCAAGATCACGGCGCGCGAGCCCGAGTACTACCGCTCGGATTCGCGGGTCAAGCTGACCTACCACATCGAGGAAGGCAAGCTGTTCACGGTCGGCAAGGTCGGCGTCGAGCCCATCGAGGGCGCGCCGGCGCTGCAGTACTCCGCCGAGGAGCTCTTGGCCGAGCTGCAGCTGAGCACCGGCGACGCGCTGGAGAAGTCGCGGATCAGCCGCGACGAGCGGGCGATTCGGCGCTTCTATGGCGGCCTCGGTCACACCAGCGCCACGGGCGTGGCGCAGGACGGCACCTTCTTCCGGCTGCAGACCGAGCGCGTGCTCGCGGATCCCGAGCGCGGGGTGATCGACGTGATCTTCCGCATTCAGGAAGGCGAGCCCAAGCGGATCCGCGACGTGCTCATCCTCGGCAACCGGCAGACGCAGGACCGCGTCATCCGCCGCGAGATCAGCCTGTCTCCCGGCGATCTCGCCGACATGTCCGAGGCCGCGTCCTCGCACCGTCGACTGCTCGGTAGCTCCTATTTCCTCGACGAGCGCACCGGTCAGCCGTGGGTCGATTATCGCTTCCTGCCCACCAACGAGCCGGGGCTGGTCGACCTCGAGTACGAGGTCCGCGAGGGGCGCGGGACCGGAAACATCCTGTTCGGCGGCGGTCTGTCCTCGAACAGCGGCCCGTTCATCTCGATCAACCTGCAGAAGACCAACTTCGACATCACCGACGTGCCGTCCAGCTGGGGACGCGCCGCGGGCGAGATTCTGGGGGGTGAGGCCTTCACGGGCGGCGGGCAGACGCTGCGTTTGTTCCTGGCGCCCGGCTCGCAGTTCAGCACCTATCGCCTGAGCTTCTACGAGCCCGACCTGCTGCGCGAGCACATCTCGCGGCTCGGGCTGCGCCTCGATCTCTACAAGACTTACCGCTTCCTGCGGACCCACGACGAGGACCGCACCGGCTTCGGTGTCACCCTCAGCCGGCGTTTCGGTCGCTACTTCTCAATCTTCGCCGGACCGCGTTTCGAGAAGATCCGCCTGGCGGACATTGATGCGGATGCGCCCGCCGGCATCGGCCTCGATGATGAGTATCGTCTGTGGAAGCACAGCCTGATCACCGGCGTGTCCTACTCGACCATCGAGGACCAGTTCTCGCCGGTCGACTCCGAGGAGATCCGCCTCGAGCTGCGCCAGAACGGCGAGTTCATGGGGGGCGACCTCGACTACTTCGAGGCGGACGTGCGCTTCGGCAAGTACTGGGGGATTTGGGAAGACACCCTCGGTCGCGACTGGACCATCGCCCTCGAAGGCCGGGCCCGCCGGGCGTGGTCGGACGAGACGGTGCCCTACACCGAGCGCTACTGGCTGGGCGGCACGCGCACCGTGCGCGGCTTCGACTACCGGGGCATCGGCCGTCTGCAGGGCGGCTACCCGCTGGGTGGTGAGGCCTCGCTCAACGCCACCGCCGAGCTGCGCTTCCCGATCATGTCGGCCCGCGTCCGCGAGGAGGTCGACGAGTTCCAGTGGGTGCGCGGCGCATTCTTCGTGGATGCCGGCACTTACGGCGACGACTTCGGCGATCTCGACCCCACCCGGGTCTCGGCCGGATTCGGCATTCGCATCCGTTTGCCGATGATGCCACAATTCCCCATCGCGCTCGACTTCGGCTGGCCGCTCGCAGACGAGCGCTTCGACGACGAGCGCGTCTTCCACCTGAACTTCGGCGAGTTCTAGATGCGAATCCCACACTCTCTGATCCTCGTCCTCGGCGCCTTCGCTGGGGGAGTCACCGGTTACAGCCTCGGCACCGCCGAAGTCACGGCCGGCACCTACTACGTCGACATCGACCAGGCGCTGGTCGGGGTCGCCCGTTTCGACCAGATGCGGCAGGACCGCATGGGGCCGATCCGCGCGCTCGGCGATGACTGGAATGCCCGCAAGGAGAAGTTCGACGAGGACAACGCCACCTTCCAGCTGCTGGAAGAGGGGACTGCCGAGTATCGGAAGATGCAGGTCAACCTGGCGATCCGCGAAGAGAATCTGAAGTCCGAGTTCGAGTTGCTCTCCGAAGCCGCGGGCCAGGTCAACGAAGGTCTGGCCTTCGAGGCCCAGCGCATGATCCAGAATGCGGTCGAGATCCTGGCGCAGGAGAAGGGCTACGAGCACATCGTGATCAGCCCGCTGACCAACGCGGTGATTCCCTGGGAGAACCCCAACGCGGCGCGCGACCTGCTGCGCAACCGCACCACCTTCTGGATTCACCCCGAGCGTGACGTCACCGCCGAGGTGACCGCGATCCTCAACCGCTAGAGACCGGCCATGCCGCGCCGCCAGCGCACGATCAAGAAGTCGATCGAACTCGAAGGAGTGGCTCTGCACTCCGGCGAGACGGTGCAGGTGCGCATGGATGCCGCCCCTCCGGGGACCGGCGTGGTCTTCGTCCGCAGCGACCTGGACGACCCGGCCGATATTCCGGCGCTGGCGGGCAACCTCACGGTGTCGATGCGCCGCACGGTGCTGCGCGCGGGCAACAACATGATCGGCATGGTCGAGCACCTGCTCGCCGCCTGTCACGGCCTGCAGGTCGACAATCTGCGCGTGCATGTCTCCGGCGACGAGCTGCCGGGCATGGACGGCTCCTCGCTGCCCTATGCCGAAGCGCTGAAGAGCGCCGGCATCGTCGAGCAGAAGGAGGACCGCAAGGAATACGTGGTGGAGCAGCCCGAGGTCTTCCGGGACGAGCACGGCGCTGAGGTCATCCTGCTGCCGCCGACCGGCGAGGGTCTCAAGATCCGCTACTTCCCGGAGTACCCGGAAGGCGTGGACGCCAGCCCCTTCTTCTTCGATCTGGCGGGCGATGATTTCCTCTCGGAGATCGCCCCGGCGCGCACCTTCGTGCGGGCCGCCGAGATCGACAAGCTGCTCGAAGCCGGCCTCGGCAAGGGGGCCAACGCGGAGAACACTCTGGTCCTCGGCGGCGAGGAGCAGCCGTCGATGCGGCTCGAGCGCGAGCCGACCCGCCACAAGGTGCTCGACGTCATCGGCGACCTAGCCCTAGTCGGCGCGGATCTGCGCGGCGATCTCATCTGCAACCGCAGCGGTCATAACCTCAACCAGGTGGTTGCGCGCCACCTGCGCGAAGAACTCGACGCCGAAGAGATCCGCGGCGAGGGCTACGGGATCCAGTACGACATCCAGCAGGTGCTGCGGCGTCTGCCGCACCGCTACCCGCTGCTGCTGGTCGATCGGGTCATCGAGGTCGAAGGCTTCCGCCGCGCGGTGGGCCTGAAGAACGTCACGATCAACGAGCCCTTCTTCCAGGGGCACTTCCCCGGGCAGCCGATCATGCCCGGGGTGCTGCAGCTGGAGGCGCTCGCCCAGCTCACCGGCTTCCTGCTGCAGCGCAAGCTCGAGATGACGGGCATGCTCGGGGTGCTGGCCTCGATCGACAAGGTGCGCTTCCGCGGCACGGTGGTGCCGGGGGATCAGCTGCGCCTGGAAGTCGAGATCCTCCGCTTGCAGCGCAATCGCGCGCAGGTCAAGGCGCAGGCCAAGGTGGGGCGCCGCATCGCCAGCGAAGCCATGCTCTCCTTCGCCATGATCGAGCCGGCCTCATGACCAGCGTGCACCCGACCGCATTCGTCGCCCCTGGCGCGGAACTCGACCCTTCGGTGGTCGTCGGGCCCTTCTGCTACGTGGGCAGCCGGGTACGGATCGGCGCGGGCACCATTCTGGGTCCGCACGTCGTGGTGCAGGGCAAGACCACAATCGGCGAGCGCAATCACTTCGTGGGCCAGGCGGCGATCGGCGGCAAGCCGCAGGATCTCAAGTACACCGGCGAGGAGTCGGCGCTGGTGATCGGCGACGACAACGTGGTGCGCGAGTTCGTGACGATCAATATCGGCACCGCGGCGGGGTCCTGGGTGACCTCTGTCGGCAATCAGAACCTGATCATGGCCTGCGCGCACGTGGCCCATGACTGCGTCATTGAAGACGAGGTCATCATCGGCAACAACGTGCTGCTGGCTGGCCACGTCCGCATCGAAGATCAGTCGATCATCTCCGGCGGCACCGCGGTCAATCACTTCGTGACCATCGGCAGCCTGGCGATGGTCGGCGGAATGAGCCGCGTGGTCAAGGATGTGCCGCCGTTCATGACCATCGAAGGCAGCCCAGCGCGGGTCCGTGGCGTCAATCTGGTCGGGCTGAAGCGACGCGGCAAGGCCGACGAGGCGATCCGCCAGCTGCGCGCCGCGTACCGCAAGCTCTACCAGGACGAGGCGCCGGTCGCGCTGGTCCTCGACGAGCTCGAGTCGGTCTCCAGCCTCACGCCCGAGGTGCTGCGCCTGGTCTCCTTCCTGCGCGACATGGAGCGCGGCTACCAGGGCCGATATCGCGAGGCTTTGCGCCGCCCGCCGCAGCCGGAAGCCTAGACTCTGCGGCGATGTCGGATCCCTCCCGCACCCTCCGCGCCTGCGTGGTCGGCGTCGGCCACCTGGGCCGCCACCACGCTCGCATTCTGGCCGAGCTCGAAGGAGTCGAGCTGGTCGCCGTGGTCGACGCAGATGCCAGCCGTGGCCAGGAAATCGCCGACCGCTACTCCTGCCGCTGGCAGGCCGAGGTCGGGGAGCTCGCGGGCGAGGTCGACTTCGCTGTGATCGCCACCCCGACCGTGGCGCACGAGGCCTGCGCCGCCCCCTTTCTTGCGGCGGGCAAGGCCTGCCTGATCGAGAAGCCGATGGCCCCCGATCCAGAGGCCTGTCAGCGGATCCTCGCCGCGGCGCAGGCCGGCGGCGCCATGGTCGGGGTCGGCCACGTCGAGCGCTTCAATCCGGCGGTCCGCCGGGCGCGTGAGCTGGGCATCCGTCCGCGCTTCATCGAAGCGCACCGGCTCGCGCCCTACACCTTCCGCAGCACCGACGTCGGCGTGGTTCTCGATCTGATGATTCACGACATCGATCTGTGCCTAGCCTGGACGGGTTCGGAGGTCGTCGAAGTGGACGCGGTGGGGGGCGCGACCCTCAGCCCCTCCGAAGACATCGTGTCCGCGCGCCTGCGCTTCGCCGATGGCAGCGCGGCCAACCTGACCGCCTCCCGGCTTTCGCTCAAGCCGATGCGCCGCTTCCGCTTCTTCGGCCCGGACAGCTACGTCTCGGTCGACAGCGGCGATCGCTATGCGCTCCTGGTGCAGAAGGCCGAAGGCTTCAGCCCCGACAAAGTGGCCGAGGCCGCGGCCTCCGGCAATCCGGTCGAGGGCTTCCGCAGCCTGCTCGAAGTCGAAGAGCTTCATCTTGACGACACCGAGCCGCTGCGCGCGGAACTGGAGGCCTTCGCCGCAGCGGTGCGCGCAGGCGAAGCCTATGAGGTCAGCGGCGAGGCGGGAGCAGCAGCGGTGGAAGTGGCGTACCGCGTGCTCGACAGCCTGCAGGATTCGGCCTGGTCGTAGGCAGGCCGACTCCGCGCGGGAAGCCGGCCTGCCTGGAGCAGCGCTGGACTAGCGGCCGTCGCCGCCGAGGAACTGGAGCGCGCCGGCGGTCGCGGCTTCGGTCTTCTTGGGCGCGGCCCGCTTGGCGAGCCACTTGCCGCGGCACTTATTGCAGCAGAAGTAGTGACGCTGCGCGCCGACGGTCACGAAGACCTGGGCATCCCGTTTCTCCTTCGGGTTCAGCGTGCAGGTCTTGGCGATCGGCTCGAGCACGACTTTCTGGCTGGCCAGCTTGGCCAGGGCAGCGTTCGGATCCGCTTCAATCTTGGCCACGCACTTCTCGCAGCAGGCTTTGACCTGGAAGCCGTTCACCTCGGTGGCGACCTTCGGGTCGACCTTCTCGCCCGAGATCGGGCAGAGCGTCTGCTTGGTCCGACCCTCGAGCTTGTCGAGGTACACCGCGGGAGTGCCGCTGGCCTTGCGGTGGCACTTCTTGCAGCAGACCGCAAAGCTCTTGTTGCCGACCCAGACCACGTGGTCACGTCCGTCCAGCTTCTCGCCGGAGACGGGGCAGATCGTGTTGGTCGATTCTGTGGCCTGCCCGGCCTGGGCGAGCACGAAGAGCATCTGCTCGGGATCCGCGGCGGCCTTCTTCACGCACTTCTTGCAGCAGACGTAGATCCGCTGACCTTCGAAGTCGACGAAGTGACTCTTCTCTCCGTCGAGCGGTTCTGCCGACACCGGGCAGATCGTCTGCGCCTCCCAGCTGGGGGCAGCTTCTTGAACCGGGGCAACCGGAGCTGCGGGGGCGGCCGGCGTCTGCGCCAGCGCGCTGAAGGCAAGGATGAGGGTGCTGAGCATCAGGATTCTTCTGGGACGAGGAAGCTGGTCTCTCCAGCTTCGGCTTGAGGGACGGACCACGTGGTCTCGAGCGGCATGCGCATCGCCTCGTGGCTGCGCAGCAACTGGAGCCGACGTTGCGGAATGCGATAGCCCGGCTGGAGCAGACCGGCAAAGCTGGTCGGACGGGCGCCGGCCGCCCAGAGCGACCAGATGAGGTAACGACCCGGGCGCTTGCGGTGCCGGCAGAGGCGGGCTTCGTGCAGACCGGTGGACCCGGCGAGCGCGCTGTGCCAGCGCCAGGTCAGGAACTCGCGGAACTCGGGCAGGCAGCCGGGAGCCAGTTCGAGCAGCTCGACCTGGAGCAGACCCGGAGCCTCTCGTACATCCGAGCTGCCGCGGCGGTCGACCTGCTCTTCCGGGACGGCCTCCCAGTACGAGACCTCGATCCGATCGCAGGCCAGGCCGTGGCCGCTGCGCGCGAGCAGGTGGTCATGGAGCTCCTTGCGAAAGCCGGAGTAGGCCGCCCAATCGGTCCACCAGGAGGCCAGGCAGGCCTGGCGTTCCGTCCAGCCGCCGGCCTGACCCAGAAAACCGGGGCGCTCGGCGACCGCGGACCACGCCTGCTGTCCTGTGGCGAAGGCCTCGCGGCGCTCCGCTGCCACATCGCAGCGAATCATCTTGAGGAGCATGGAACCATGCTACCGCGGCAGGGGGCCGCGATGCGAGAATGCGCATTGCGATGAAGCCTCGCCCCGAACTCCTGGAGCGCTACGAGCTTGCGGCTGCCGAGCAGGGCCCGTTTCCGATCGACTGGACGGCGGTGTTCGGCCGCTCCGCCCCGCTCGCGGTCGAGATTGGCTACGGCGGAGGCGAGTACCTGTGCTGGTGGGCGCAGCAGCAGCCGGACTGGAACTTCGTCGGCATTGAGCTGCCGCAGGACTGCGTTCTGCGCGCTGTTCCTCAGTTTGCGCGCGCCGGGCTGGACAACGTGCGGCTGCTGCGCGGCGATGCCCGCTACCTGCTGCGCGAGCTATTCGGCACCGGCTCGCTGGAGCGGGTGCTGATGCAGTTTCCGATGCCCTGGCCGAAGGAGAAGCACGCCAAGCACCGGGTCTACTCGCCCGAGTTTGCGGCAACTCTGGCCGATGTCCTGCGCCCCGGCGGCGAGTTTGAGCTGGTGACCGATCAGGCCTGGTACGCCGCCGAAACCGAAGCGGTGCTGGGCGCAGCCGGTCCCTTCTCGATCGTCAGCAGCGAGACCGGCCCGGTCCGCGCGTTCCACACCCGCTACGAGCGCAAGTGGGAAGAGCTCGGCCGTGAGACCTATCGTGTGGTGGTCCGCCTGGAACGACCCGCCGTCGCGCCCCGACGCATCCTGTCCGAAGAAATGAAAGTCATTCGTCTTCCTCATGCACCCCAAGACGCGGCCGTGCAGGCACTCACGGGTCGGCGCGGTTCCCAAAGGGATGCGGTTTACGAAGTGAAAGAGGTCTTCCGCGCCGAGGACGGCTGGTTCCTCTACCTCGTGGCTTCCGATGACAGCTTCTCTCAGCATTACTACATGCGGCTGACCGAGAAGCAGGACGGTCGGGTGCTGCTCCGGATGCACGGCCGGCCGCGTCCGTACTACACCCCGGCGGTGCGCTTCGCGCTCGAGGACCTGGCGGCGGAACTCGGCAAAGCGGTTCCGGCGAGCTAGCGGCGATGCCCGGCAAGCTGCGTCGTCGTGCGAATCGCGGCTCGGGCCTGGCGGCCGAGGCGCGCGAGACGAGCAGTCTGCCTCTGCTGGAAGCCGCCTGTCTGGCGGTCGGTCTGCCCCGGGCGCTGGGCCTCGAACAGGAGCTCGAAGCCGCGGGCTACTTTTCAGAAGGCGTGGTGCAGCAGTGGCGGCTGACGCAGGAGCGTCTGGCCGAGCGCGTCGCCGAGGCGGAGGACCCCTTGGGGCAGCTGCGTGCCCTCGCCGCCTCGAGCGAGCCGCGGCTGCGCTTCCATGTTCCCGGAGTGATCGCGCGCTGGCTCGCCGACCGGCCCGAGGCGGCGCTTCACGAGTTGCGTCCGCTGGCCGAGGACGAGGACCCGATGGTGGCGGAAGCGGTGCAGGCTTTCGGGGTGCGCCCGCAGGCGGAGTCGCTCGGCCCCGAGGTGCTGGAGCTGCTGCTTGACTGGGCGCGCGACCCTTCGGAGTACGTCCGTCGCGCCGCGGTCGAGGCGGTGCGGCCGCGCGGGGTCTGGGTGAAGCACCTGGCCTGGTCAGTGGAATCCCCGGCCTTTCTGACGCCGCTGTTTGAGGAGCTGCGCGGCGACCATTCGCGCTTCGTCGCCAACGCGGTCGGCAACGCGCTCAACGACATCGCCAAGAAGAAGGCGGAGCTGGTGCTCGAGATCTGCGCGCGCTGGCAGGAGGAAGGCGAGGCCGGACCGTGGCAGGAGCACATCGTGCGGAAGGCGCTGCGCGGGCTGGCGCGGGGCGGCGACCCGCGGGCGCTGCAGCTGCTCGGCTTTGGTCGACTCGACGTCGTGGCACATGCCCGCCTGCGCAGCGAGCAGCCGGTCAGGCCCAACACCGCCCTGGTGTTCGAGCTTGAGATCGAGAATCGCGATCAGGCCACCAAGGCGGACCTGGTCTATGAGATTCAGACCCCGGGCAAAGTCGCCGGTCGGCCGCGCAAGCAGCGGTATCGGGCCGGGGCCGTGGAGATCCCGGGCTTCTGCACCTCCAGCTTCCACATTCGCGAGCGGATCTTCGACCGGAAGGCGGCCAAGCTGCTGGATGGCGAGTGCGCAGCGCTGTTCTTCCTCAACGGCGAGCAGCTCGCCGAGCTGCGCTTTCCCCTCGAACGCTGAGCGACTGCTAGGCTGCACCGCGATCCCTTGGAGTCCCCCGCATGAAACCGATCGAGATTGAAGTGCGCATCGACCGGCCCGTCGCCCAGGTATGGACGATGTTCACCGACGTCGAGCTGATGCCGCAGTGGTGCAAGGGCTTCGTCTCGCTTGAGACGATCGAAGGCGAGCCGGAGACCGTCGGCTCGAAGCACCGACTGCTGTTTCAGGAGGGCAAGCGTCAGATCGAGATGATCGAGACGGTCACTGCCTTCGACCCGCACGAGCGCTTCGCCTTCGAGGCCGCGACCAAGGGCATGAGCAACACCTGCGAGATGCGCTTCAGCGCGGAGGGCGACGCCACGGTCATCCGCTCCACGAACTGCTTCTACGCCGGGAGTTTTCTGTTCAAGCTGATGATGCCCATGATGCGAGGGGCGATCAGCAAGCGCATCACCGAGGATCTCGAACGGCTGAAAGCGCTGGTCGAGTCGCGCGCAACGGCATGAGCTTTCTGGGTCGATGGTTCGGGCGCGGCGGCCGCCGACGCTCCGCCGAGCTGCGCGCGCGGATTGAGAGCCTCGCGGTCGCGATCGATGAGCGGGTGCCCAAGCTGGACAAGGCGCGAGCGTCCACGACGCGGCTCAGTCTGCTCGACGAACTGATTCGTGCCAGCGAAGAGCTGCAGGCTTTTGAGCTGCAGGGCGAACCCACGATCTCGCCGCCGCCGAGTCAGATCCTGCCGGCTTTTCGACAGCAGCGTGAAGAGCTGATTCGCGCCGAGATCGAGACCATCGTGCGCAAGGCGGTGGCCGCGCAGGAAGCGGCTGATCTCGACAAGCGCGTGGGGATCGTTCAGAAGGCGCTGCAGAAGGCGGCGGAGTGGGAAGGCCTGCTACCGGAGGGCCGGGTGGCGCAGCCGGTCGCCGAACTGAAGGCCTTGCTCCACGTCGCTCGGTTGGAGGCGATCGTCGAGGAGGCCCGCCGGCACGAGTTCAAAGGCGACGCCCGACGCGCGCTCGATCTCTATCAGGAGGCGCTCTATCTGGTGCTCAACGACGAGGTGCCGGATGAGCAGCAGCAGGAAGAGATCCACGCCCTGGACGCCAAGATCCGCACCCTGAGCGAGCGACGCTCGAGCGGTCGCGGGGGCGAGGCCTAAGCCAGCGCCTCGATGGCCCGCCGCAGGTGCGGCATCCGCTCGCGCAGCTCGTCGGCGCTGGCGGCCCCGACGCTGGCGCGCGACCAGCCTTCTGCATCGGCTTCGTCGGCGCCGAAGGCGGCAAAGGGCACGATCGCGAAGCCGGCTTCTTCGAGCAGATAGGAGCGGACCGCCTCATTGTCGGCGAGGACCTCGCCCGCCGGAGTCTTGCGGCCCACCAGGTCGAAGCGCACCGAGAGGTAGATCGCGCCCTGCGGTCGGATCATCTCGACCGGCAGACCGTCGGCCTGCAGCGCTGAGATCCCGTCCGCGAGCACTTCCAGGCTGTGCTGGGCGCGAGCGTTGAGATCCTGCGACCAGGCGTCGACCGCCTCGACGTCGTCGAGCCAGCCGGCCGCGGCGACCTGCACCGGCTTGGGGGCCCAGGCGCCGACGTGAGTGAGCAGCGCCGAAAGCTTGCGGACGAAGGCGGGCGGGCCGTAAACCCAGCCGCAGCGCAGCCCGGTGGCGCAGAAGTTCTTCGACAGACCGTCGCTGTGCACCACGTAAGGGGCGCACTCGGGCACCAGCTGCACTGGCGAGTAATGGACGTGATCGTCGAAGGTGATGGCCTGGTAGATCTGATCGAAGAGCAGATAGAGCGGCTTCTCGCCCGCCTGTTCGCGGCGCGCGTTTTCTTCGACCAGCAGCTCGCCGAAGGCCGCGACTTCTTCGCGCGGCATGACGCCGCCCGAAGGGTTCTGCGGTGTATTGAGCACGAACAGCCGCGCCTTCGAGAGGTGCGGCTTGAGCAGCGCCGCGGTCGGCTGGAACGCATCCTCGGCACGGCAAGCCACCTCGTGCACCCGCACGCCGCAGACGTCGCGATAGTTGTGGTTGTTCCACGACGGCACCGGGAAGACCACCAGCTCGCCGGGCTCGACCAGCAGCCGGTAGGTCGCGTACAGCGTGGGGCGGCCGCCGCCGACCACGGCGATGGCGTCGAGCGGCAGATTCATGCCCTGGGTGCGCGCGACGTAGCCCTGAATGGCGCGGCGCAGCTCGGGCATTCCCTGCGGCGGGGGGTAGTTGGTGTCGCCGCGCTCGATGGCCTCGATCAGCCGCGTGCGCAGCCCGGCCGGAATCGGGAACAGCTCGGGGGCGAAATCGCCCACCGTGAGGTTGGCCACCGGCTCGCCGGCGGCTTTCCGTTCGCGGATCTGATTGGCGATGGTCAGGATCGACGAGGCCTGCATCGCGTTTGCCATGGAGGTCAGCGCGCGCTGCGTCTCGGCGGAGCCGAAGTCGGCGGGGAGGTCGATCATGCCCGTTTCGATCAGGGTGCCCACGGCCCCGATTGTACCCCCGCGACGCTAAGCTATCGCCCGCCGTGAACGGAACGATCTTCGTCGTGTCCCTCGTCGTGACCGTGCTGCTGCTCGGGTGCACGATTTGGACGGGGCTGCGCGGCCGCCGCCGCGCTCATTACCCCTTTGCGGTGGCCACGGTGCTGTCGCTGGCCTTTGCGATCGTGCAGGCCCGTATCTACGGCGAGAGCTTCGTGATCCCGGCCATGCGGCTGCGGATCCACCTCAGCCTGGCCTTCACCGCGCTCGGGCTGCTGCCCTGCGCCGCGGTCTCGGGTTTCCTGCTCATCCGGCGCCCGGGCGTGCGCAAGTGGCATCGGCTGCTGGCCTGGTCCTTTGTCGTCGTGACGGTGGCGGCGATGGGCGCGGCGCTGTGGATGCTGGAAGGCGCGACGCCGGTGGACGCGGCCTAAGCCGCCCGGGCGCTCAACCGCCGAACGGAATCGCCGAGCCGGCGAAGACCGCTTGCACCGCGGGGAGCCAGTTCGAGTCCGCGCGCGGCCAGCCGGTGGAACGCGCGACCGAGAACACCGACAGTCCCTGATTCAGGTCTCGCAGCAACGCGTCTTCGTCGGCGTGGACGCCGCTGGGTTCCCAGCCGCGTTGCGGACGCAGAGCCTCGCGCAGTCGGGCCAAGACGGCGTCCTCCAACTCCTGCGGCGCCAGCGGCTCGGCCCGGACCGCGGCCGGGACCGCCAGCGGATCCGACCACAGCACCAGATCCTGGCCTGCGCTTGAGCCTCCGGGCAGGCGCACCGCCAGACAGCTTCCGAGGCGTTGTTCCGGCGTGGTCTCGGGCGCCTGCAGGAAGGCCCACTGCCGCGGCCTCGGACGCAGCCGCAGCGTGAGCTCGGTGCAAGCGGCGAGGCGACCACGACTGCCGAGCAGCAGCCGGGTCAGATCGTAGCCCGCGACCGACTTGACGACGCGGGTGCCGCTGCGCACCTCGCGCGCGTCGGGCAGGATCCAGCGCGCGCCCAGCACCTGGTCACGCGGCATGCCCCAGGCGGCGCCGAACAGCGAGGGACCGCCGCCGAGAAAGGCGCCCGCCACGCTGCCCGCGGAGCCATCCCAGAAGGGCAGCATCAGCTCGGCCTCGGCCAGCGCCTCGTCCAGTTCGGCGAGCGAGGTCCCGGCCTGGACCCGGCAAGTACGGTCGCCGGCATCGATCCAGCGCATGCCCCGCAGCCCGCCGAGGCGCAGCTCGCTGCAATCCGGGCGGGCGTCGATCGGGTGCAGCCAGGCGCGGCTGGCGTGGCCGCGGATCCGCAGCGCGGTGCCGGCCTCGGCCGCGGCCTGGACCATCTCCCGGGCCTCCTCGGCGCTGCGGGCTTCGAGCAGCTGCTGGGTGCCGAGCGGGCTCACGCGGGAAACTCCTCGTCCAAGGTCAGGTGACGGTGACGATGGAAGGCCTCTGCGCAGCCGCGCTTCATCGGCAGGCCCTTGCCCGGATTGAGCAGATCCGCCGGATTGAAGACGCGCCGCAGCTGCTGCATCAGCGCCAGCTCCTCGGCATCAAACTGCGACTCCATCAGGTGCTGCTTCTCCAGCCCGATGCCGTGCTCGCCGCTGATCGAGCCGTCCAGCTCCAGGCACTTCAACAGGATCTTGGTGCTGGCGATCTCGACCCGCGCGCACTGATCTGGGTCGCGCCCGTCGTAGGAGAAGTGGGGGTGGATGTTTCCATCGCCAGCATGAAACAGATTGGCGACGGGCAGTCCAGTCTGCTCAGCGACTTCTTCGACGAACTCCATGATCTCGGCGAGGTGGGAGCGGGGCACCACGCCATCCATGACCAGGGAATCGGGGGCGAGCCGCCCGAGGGCCCCGCCCGCGCCCTTGCGGCCCTTCCAGATGCGCAGCCGGTGGGCCTCGTCCTGCGCGCGTTCAATTTGCAGCGGGGCGTGTTCGCCGAGCAGGGCTTCCACGGCCGCGGCGTCTCGCTCGACCTGCGCCGCGGTCCCTTCGACCTCGACGATCAGCACCGCGCCCGCCTCGCGCGGCAACCCGGCCCGGTACACCGAGTCTTCCACCGCGTGAATCGCGCGCTGATCCATGACCTCCAGGGCAAGCGGCTGCAACCCCGCCGCGACGATGGCCGACACCGCGCGGCAGGCCGTGGCCACATCGGCGAAGGCGCCGAACAGCGTGCCGACGGCTTCGGGCTGGGGGATCAGGCGCAAGATCAGGCCGGTCAGAACCGCCACCGAGCCCTCGGACCCGCAGGCGAAGCCGCGCAGATCCAGGTCGTCGGAGAGCGCGTGGGGGCCCCCCCAGGTCTCGCGGCGACCGTCGGCCAGCACGACCTCGACCCCGAGCACATGCTGAGTGGTGTTGCCGTGCAGGAAACACTGCGGTCCGCCCGCGTTCTCGGCCGCGTTTCCGCCCAGCGTGCTCACCGTCTGGCTCGCCGGATCGGGCGCATAGCGCAAACCGTGCTGGGCGGCGTGGCGGCCCAGCACCGCGTTGACCACGCCGGGTTCACAGCGCGCTACCCGGCGCTCGACGTCGATCTCGAGCACGCGATTCATGCGGCTGAGGGCCAGGATGACGCCGCCCGCAGGAACCAGCAGCCCCCCGGACAGCCCGGTGCCCGCGCCGCGCGCTGCGAAGGGCACGCCGGCCTCGTGCAGCACCTGCACGCAGGCCTGCACCTGCTGCGCATCGGCCGGCAGCACCACCGCGCCGGGCTGGCAGCGAAACAGCGTGAGCGCGTCGCTCTCGTAGGCCAGCAGGCTGCCGGCGTCGGTCAGGACATGCTCGGTTCCGACCGCGGCTTCGAGGCGCTGGCGTAGCAGCGGAGGAAGGCCGGTCGCGCTCATGCGGTGGGTGGCTTGCGCCGGGGCATCCAGCGCGGGGTGCGGTCGCGATAGACCGTATAGCCTTCCCCGAACTGCATCTCGGCGTCGCGTTCTTCGTAGGGGGCGACAAACAGAATCCAGACCGCGAACACGATCGCAAGCAGCAGCCGATCCAGCGTCACCTGCGGCATCGACGCAAGCGCGATCAGGATCCCCAGGTTGAGGGGCTGACGCAGCAGTGAATAGGGCGGTAGCGCGACCAGCTCGGCCGAGGGTTCCTTGCGGCCCAGCGAGAGCGCGCGCAGATGAGGCAGGCCTAGCATCTGCGCGCCGCCGACCACGAAGGCGGCCCAAGCGGCCAGCACCAGGCCGCCAAACTGAATCGCGCGCAGCACCAGCGCGACCACCCCGTCGGCGGCCCACAGCACCGGGCCGGAGGACTGCCAGAGATAGGCCAGCAGGGTCAGGGTCGTGCCGGCGACGAAGACGTACAGCGGCCGTTCCCCGCAGGGGCCGAAGGGAATGTTCAGCCAGCGGCGCCCGAGTCCGCGCGCGAACAGCGAGTGCGGCACGATGAACAGCAGGCAGAGGGCGAGGTCCGCGAGCAGCGCGCCGAGCTTCAGCTCGAGCGGCTGAGCCACCGGCGCGCCCATGATCAGCATCAGCCAACCGAAGACGCCCAGCAGCGCGAACAGCGGGCCGGCGACGAGCAGGAATGCGGCCAGCGGGCGCGGCACCGTCGAAGGCGGCAGCTTGGCTTCGTCGACCGTTTCCGCGATCGGTTCCACCCGGCGCCGGGTGCGCCGTTTCTCCTCCGAGGGCTGCGGGGCGGACTCCACCCTTCCAGCATCGTCGCGCGAGGCCTGGGATTCCAGCTTGGCTCGGGTCGCCGCCGCGAGCGCCGCCTCGCGCGCCGGCTCCTCGACCTGAATCGCCTTCGGATAGACCGGGCAGAGCTGCTCACAGAGCCCGCAGCCGATGCACAGCGAGGCCTGCACGCTCGGGTGACCGTCGACTAGGCCGAGGGCGGGCGGCTGCGTGGGACAGATCGTGACGCAGGCGTCGCAGGCCTGCCCGTGGTGGGTCACGCAGTGCTGCGGATCGACCCGCGCGAGCCCCATCTCGATCTCCTGGGGAGACTGCAGCGGCAGCAGCGCGCCCGGCTCGCAGACCTGCGTGCAGGCCAGGCTCGAGCAGACGGTGCAGGCCGTTTCGGCGGCGAGAATCCGCGGGGTGCCGGCATCCAGGTGGCCCTCGGGGACCGGCACGATCGCGTCGACCGGGCAGGCGTCGAAGCAGGCGTCACAACGGGTGCAGGCTTCCAGAAACGCGGGTTCCAGAAGCGCGCCCGGAGGGCGCAGGCGGCGGAAGGGGCGGCCGTCGGTGGCAGCCGCGGAAGCCCCGGCAGGCGACGTGTCCGACGAAACGGAATCCGCCACGGTCCGCGCGAGGGAGCGCAAACCGTGGCGGAAGAAGTTCCGGCGATCGAGTCGTTCGCCGCTCATGCAGAGGACTACTTGGTCGCCCGCGTAATCGACTTGGCCTGCAGGAAGAGACCGAGGTAGTCCCGCCCGCCGGCCTTGCTGTCGGTGCCCGACATGTTGAAGCCACCGAAGGGGTGGACGCCGACCAGCGCACCGGTGCACTTGCGGTTGAGGTAGAGGTTGCCGCAGTGCAGCTCGCGCTTGGCGCGCTCGATCTTCTCTTCGTCTTTGCCGAAGTAAGAGCCGGTCAGGCCGAAGATGGTGTCGTTCGCCGCCTCGATGCCTTCCTCGAAGCTGCCCACCTTGTGGACGGCGACGACCGGAGCGAAGAGCTCGGTCTGGAAGATGTAATCGTTGCGACCGACGCCGGTGAACACGGTCGGCTGCAGATACCAGCCGTCTTCGCTGGCCCGTTCGCCGCCGGCGACCAGGCTGTTGCCTGCCTTCTTGGCCTCTTCGATGCCCTTGATGGCATCGTTCATCGCCGACTCATTGATCATCGCGGCGAGGAAGTTCTTCTGCTCGCTGGGGTGGCCGATGGTGGTGGCCTCGACCAGCGGCAGGAACTTGTCCATGAACTCGTCGTGGATCGACTCGTGCAGGATCAGGCGCGACAGCGCCGAGCACTTCTGGCCCTGGAAGCCGAAGGCCGCGGCGTAGCTGTGCTGCACCGCCTTATCGACGTCCGCGTCCTCGTCGATGAACATGAAGTCCTTGCCGCCCATCTCGGCGATGACGCGCTTCAGCCAGATCTGGCCTTCGCCCGTCTTGCCGGCCTTCTCGTAGATGCCTTTGCCAACTTCCATCGAGCCGGTGAAGTTGATGAAGCGGATCTGCGGGTGCTCGACCAGCAGGTTGCCGACCTCCGAGCCGCCGCCCGGCACGAACTGCAGCACGCCGGCCGGGAGGCCGACTTCCTTCATCAGATCAATGAACATCGAAGCGATGCCCGGGCTGTCCGAGGCCGGCTTCAGCACCATGCAGTTGCCCGCGGCGATCGGGGCCATCGAGACGCCCACCATGATGGCGAGCGGGAAGTTCCACGGCGGGATGGCCGCGCCTACACCCAGCGGGATGTAGTGCAGCTCGTTGTCCTCGCCCGGGACGCGGGTGAGCGGCTGCTCACGCTCCCAGCGCAGCGCTTCGCGCGCGTAGAACTCGAGGAAGTCGATGGCTTCGGCGGTGTCGCCGTCGGCCTCTGCCCAGGACTTGCCGACTTCGTAGACCATCATGGCCGAGAACTCGTGCTTGCGCAGGCGCATGATGCGCGCGGCCTTGAACAGGTACTCGGCGCGCTCGGCGGCCGGGCGGCGGGACCACTCGCCGAAGGCCTTATGGGCGCCGGCGATGGCGCGCAGCGCGTCGTCCTTGTTGCCCTTGGCCGAGTTGGCGACGACCCGGCTGGTCAGCGAGGGGTCGATCGACTCGAAGGTGCCGGCGCCGCCGTCGCAGTCTTCGCCGTCGATGTGCAGACGGACGACGACGGGCAACGAAGCCTCGACCTTCTCCAGCGCCGCGCGGAAAGCGGCCGCGTTCTCCTCGACGGAGAAGTCGGTGAAGGGCTCGTTGACGAAGGGAGTGATTTCAGACGTGGTTTGCATCTTCCTTTAGGGGTGGGCCGGGGCCGCGGGAGCCCCATTATGCCGCAGATGAGCGGCGAGGTCCGCCGCGCTGCGGGCCGCGTAGGCAGCTTTGCGCTCTTTCTTGCGCACGCGGCCGGGCAGCGGCGGCAATAGGCCGAACTCCGCCTTCATCGGCTGGAAGGGTTCGGCGGGGGACTCGGCGACGTGGTGCGTCAGCGCGCCGAGCAGGGTGGTGCGGGGGAGCGGCTGCGGCTCGCGCTGCTGGAGCCGGGCGATCGCGCTGCGCGCCGCCACCAGCCCGGAGCCGATGTTGCCCAGGTAGCCTTCCATCCCGGTGATCTGCCCGGCGAAGCTCAATCCGGGGCGTTCGCGCCACTCCAGCTGCGGCGTGAGCAGCTTCGGGGCATCCAGGAAGGTGTTGCGGTGCATCGAGCCGAGCCGGGCGAATTCGGCCTCGGCCAGGCCTGGCAGGGAACGGAACAGCTGCTCCTGTTCGCCGTAGCGCAGGTTGGTCTGGAAGCCGACCATGTTCCACAGCGTGCCTTCGGTGTTCTCGGTGCGCAGCTGCAGGACGGCGTGCGGCCAGCGCCCGGTGCGCGGGTCGTCGAGACCGACCGGGCGCATGGGGCCGTAGCGCAAGGTGTCCCGGCCACGCGCCGCCAGGATTTCGATCGGCAGGCAGCGCTCAAAGAACTGCTTGGCGCGCGGGTCGGCGGCTTCGAAATCCTTCAGCTCGTGCTTCTCCGCGGCGAGCAGCGCGTCGACGAAGCGCTCGTACTCTTCTTCGTTCAGCGGCACGTTGAGATAGTCCGCCGTGCCCTTGCCCCAGCGAGAGGCCGCGAACACGATCGAACGATCGAGGCTGTCGCCGTGCACCACCGGGGCGATGGCGTCGAAGAAGGCGAGCTGATCCTGTCCGGCAAGGCTCTGAATGTCCGCCGCCAGGGCCTCCGAAGTCAGCGGGCCGGTCGCGACCACGCAGACGCCCTCGCGGGGGATGGCCTGCACCTCTTCGCGGACCAGCTCGACCCGCGGGTGCGCCTCGATCACCGCAGTGACGTGCGCGCCAAACTGATCCCGGTCGACGGCCAGGGCCTGGCCGGCGGGCACCGAGCAGGCTTCAGCCACGGGCAGCAGCTTGCAGTCGAGCGCGCGCAGCTCCGCCTGCAGGCAACCGCCAGCGCGATCCGGCAGCTTGGAGCCGAGGCTGTTCGAGCAGACCAGCTCGGCGCAATGATGGGTCTGATGCGCCGCCGTCGGCTGAACGGGGCGCATCTCGTAGAGGCGGACCGGGAAGCCGGCGTCTGCCAGCTGCAGCGCAGCTTCGGAGCCGGCCAGCCCCGCGCCGATGACCGGAATGGGGCGGCTCATCGAACCGGCCATTCTAGCCGCCCGCAGAAGCGTACAATGCGGAGATGACGGGCTCGCTCTGGTCCTGCTTGCTGCTGCTCTCTGCTCAGGGGGCCGCGCCGCAACCGGTCGATTCGCGATTGGAGATGGTCACGGTCTTCCCGGAGAAGGCTCTGGTCCAGCGGGTCTTCGAGGTCTCCTCGGACCGCGTCGGCGAACTCGAGGTCGTGGTGGGCCCGCTGCCCGTGCTGGCCGAACGCGACTCGATGCAGGTGCGCGTGCTGTCCGGCGAGGTCGAGGTCCAGGGCCTCGAGATCGAGCTCGCCACCGCGGCCGGCGCCGAGGATCCGCGCACCCGCGAGGCCCGCACCCTGCTGCAGGAGGCGCAGGATGCCGCGCGCGCGATCAAGACCGAGCTGGCTGGCCTGGAGGCGCGCCAGGAGGTACTCCAGGCGCTGATCGGCTCGGCCCAGGCCTATGCCGAGGACGCCGAGCGGCTCGATGGCTTCATGGCCATGATCGCCGAGCGATCGATGGCGCTCGACCGCGAGCGCGCCGAGATCGAAGCGCGCCGCGCCGTCCAGGATGAACTCGTGGAGCAGCGTCAGCGCGAGTTGGCGGCCCGCATCTCCGAGGCTCGCCCCGTGCAGAATCTGGTGCTGCCGCTGCGCTTCGCCGCGCCCGGCACGGCGCAGTTCCGCCTGCTCTACCTGGTCTCGAACGCGAGCTGGGAACCCAGCTACGAGATCCGCGTCGCGACTGATCTGACCGGCGTCGCCATGTCGCAGGTCGCGCGCGTGCGGCAGAGCACCGGCGAAGACTGGGAGAGCGTTGAGCTGCTGCTCTCGACCTCAATGCCTTCGCGCGGCCTGTCCGCTCCCGAGCTGCCGCGGCGTTTCTATCAGCTGCCGTTTACTTCCAGCCCGGAGCTGGACGGCCTCGCCGCCGAGGCTTTCGGCGCTGGGGTCGACGCGGCCAGCGTGGCGGGCGGCTCCGGCGCCGCCAGCAGCCGGCGCAATCGCACCTCCAGCGGCGTCGTGGCGCTGTTCCCGGTCTCGGGCACCCGCAGCGTGCGCAGTGGCCCCGAGGTCGCGCGCTTTGAGCTTGCCAGCCTGCCGCTCGACGTCCGCCCCGAGCGCTACGTCGTGCCTTCGATCAGCGACCAGGGCTGGCTGCGGGCCGCCATCCGCTACAACGGCGAGAAGCCGCTGATCCCCGGTCGTGGCCGGGTCTATCTGGGCGGCGATCTGCTGGGCGAGACCCAGATCCCGCTGATGCAGAGCGGCGACCGCACCACGGTCAGCCTGGGGCCGGATCCCACCCTGCAGGTGCGCTTCCAGACGGTGCTGGACGAGCGCCGAGAGCCGGGCATTCTTTCCTCGACGGCGCGCATCGTGCGCGGTTACCAGGCCGATATTCGGCTCGATCCCAGCGCCAACGCCGCGGTGCAGATCCTGGTCGAGGAGCGCTTCCCGCGCTCGCGCGATGAACGGGTCAACGTCAAGCCGACCCGGCTCAATCCGGCCCCGCTCGACGACGAGCAGGCGCGCGCGCTGCGCGAGCAGCAGGGCATCTACCGCTGGAGCTTCGAGCTCGCTCCGGGCGCCACGCGGCGCATCACCTGGGGCTACGAGGCCTCCTTCGACGAGGATCTCGACCCGGTGCTGATCGAGCGGTAGGGGCGGCCGCTCGCGGCTAGAATGCGCGATTCCGGCGGGCCGATGGACCGCCTTGAAGCGATGTCTGATTCCCGTCCCGTTCGCGTTCGATTCGCCCCGTCGCCCACTGGCATGCTCCACATCGGGGGTGCCCGCACCGCGCTGTTCAACTGGGCCCTGGCGCGCCGCCACGGCGGCGTCTTCGTGCTGCGCGTCGAAGACACCGACACCGAACGCAACACCGCCGAGTCGCTGCAGTCGATCCTGGATTCGATGCGCTGGCTGGGGCTGGACTGGGACGAAGGCCCGGACGCGGGCGGCGAGTTTGGCCCTTACTTCCAATCGGAGCGGATGCCGCACTACCAGGCGGCGATCGAGCGCGGGCTGAACGAAGGCTGGCTGTACCGCTGTTTCCTGACGCCAGATGAGGCCCAGGCGATGCGCGAGCAGCACCTCGAAGAGAAGCGGCCGGGCCGCTGGGAGAACCCCAGCCGCGAGCTCTCGATCGCGGAAGCCGAGCAGCGCGCGGCCGCCGGCGAGTCCTTCGTGCTGCGCTTCCGCGTGCCGCTCGGCCGCGAGGTGCACGTGCAGGATCACATCCGCGGCGCGGTGAGCTTCCGCAGCGACGAGGTCGAGGATTGGGTCGCGGTGCGCGCGAACGGCATGCCGACCTACAACTTCTGCTGCGCGATCGATGACGCGCATATGCAAATCAGCCACGTGATCCGCGGCGAGGAGCACCTCGTCAATACGCCGAAGCAGGTGCTGCTGGCCGAGGCGCTGGGCGTCGCCGTACCCGACTTCGCCCACGTGCCGCTCATCCTGGGCGCCGATGGCAAGAAGCTGTCGAAGCGCACTGGCGACACCGCGCTGGGCGACTACATCGACAAGGGCTATCCGGCCGACGCGCTGTTTAACTTCCTGGCGCTGCTCGGCTTCTCGATCGACGACAAGACCACCGTCTTCTCGCGCGCGCAGCTGGTCGAGGCTTTCGATCTGAAGCGGATCTCGAAGGGCGGCGCGCTGTTCGACACCGACAAGCTGCACTACCTCTGCGGCGAGTACATCCGGCAGATGGAGGTCCCGGCGCTGACCGACGCGGTCCTGCCCTGGCTGCGTCAGGCCGATCTGGTGCCCGAGACCCTGCCCGAGGGTGGGGTCGATGTGTGCGGCTCGCGCGCCTGGCTCGAGAAGCTGGTCGCCGCGATGCAGGAGCGCCTGGGGCTGCTGGCCGAGCTGCCGGAGAAGGCGGCCTTCCTGTTCTCGGAAGCGGCCGAACATGACGACAAGGCGCAGAAGGCGCTGGCCGAGGACGGCGCGCGCGAGCGCGTCGAAGCCATCGCCGCGGCGCTCGAGGCCGAGGCCGCCTTCCCGCCCGCCGAGTTCGGCGCCTGGACCAAAACCCAGTGCGAAGCGCTGGGCGTCGGCATGGGCAAGGTCATGAAGCCGCTGCGCGCCGCCCTCACCGGCACCCTCGGCGGCCCCGAACTGGCCGACGTCCTGGAACTGCTCGGCCGCGAACGCGCGCTCGCGCGCCTGCGCGCCTTGCCGTTGGCCTAGTCTTCCTGCTCCGGGAGCAGTGCTTCGACCGCGGCGCGCAGCTCCGCGCCGCGCAGGTTGCGGCCGCGGATCACGCCCTGCGCGTCGAGCAGGAAGTTGGCCGGAATCGCGCGCAAGGCGAACTGCTGCGGGATCGCGCCTTCCCAGCCTTTGCCTTCGTAGACCTGCGGGGCGTCCAGGCCGATGGTCTCGAGATAGCTGTCGAGTCGAACGCGGCCTTCGCGGCGGTCGTCATCGAGCGAGACGCCGAGCACGGTGAAGTTCTCGCCGCCGAGCTGCTGCTGCAGCGCGGCGATCTGCGGCATCTCCTGCGCGCAGGGCCGCGACCAGGTCGCCCAAAACTGCACCAGCACGACCTTGCCGCGGAAGTCGCGGAGCCGCCACTCGCCGCCGCCGTTGTGGCGCGGGCCGACGAAGTCCGGCATCTCCAGCCCGATCTGCAGCCGCTTGCGCGCCTGCACCCGCTCCAGCAGACGCTTGGCCTGCTCAGTGCGCGGGCCTCCGACTTCGTCTGCGGCGATCGGCTTCAGCAAGGCCTCGGCGCGCTCGAATCGCTCGAGGTCGGCGAGCGCCAGCGCCAGCACGAAGACGTAGTTCGGCAGGTCCAGTCGCAGGCCGTCCGGGGCCGGGCCCTTCCAGCCGGCGCTGTCCGTCAGGATCTTCTCCATCCGGGCGATCCCGCTCTCGACCTTGCGGAGCGCGTGGATCTCCATCAGCGCCAGCTCGTGCTGGGCTTCGAACGACGCGGCGGTCCCGGCGTGCTGCGCGGCGAAGTCCTCGATCGCTTGAGCCATCCGCCCGAGATAGGCCTCAAAGGCGGCCCGCGTGCGGTTACGCGGCGGATCGACCTCGGCCTGCAGCGACTTCCAGGCGTCGCGCGCGGCGACCTCGGCCGCCGAGGGATCGGCCTCCTGGCGGGGGGGCGGGAAGCTCTCCTGGGCGCTGGCCAGGGTGCTGCACACGGACAGGCAGAGGGCCAGCGCCGTGCCGCGCAGGAGTGAGGTTGGCCGGAAACCGAACACGATGCCAGGATACCGGCTGCATGGACGCCTACACCCACTTGCCCTGGAAGGAGACCGCCTGGCCCGGGGTGCGGCTGCACTTCCTGGAAAGCCACGTGGACGGCAGCGCGCGGGTGCTGATTGCGATGGAGCCCGGGGTGGGCTATCCGCCGCACCGCCACCGGGGGGTGGAGGAGGTCTTCGTGATCCGCGGCAGCTACCGCGATGCCGCCGGCAGCTACGCGGCGGGCAGCTTCCAGCGCAACGCGCCCGGGACGGCCCATCACCCGGTGGCCGGGGAGGACGGCGCGCTCCTCCTGGCCTGGGCGGAAGGGGGCATCGAAATCCTGGCCGAGCCGCCCACCAGCCGCTAGAATCTTCGCCCGCGCTGCCCGTCCCCGGGCGGTCGGCGGAGTAGCTCAGCTGGTTAGAGCAGCGGAATCATAATCCGCGTGTCGGGGGTTCGAGTCCCTCCTCCGCTACCAATCAGACCCTGTCCTGGCGTTTTGCTGGGGCAGGGTTTTCTTGTTGGGCTTGCGTTAACGGCGCCGCGTTTCCGCCAGCGCCCAGGCGTACTCGCGGGCGATCGGGGCGGGGGTGTCGGGCTGCAGTTCCTGCCAGGCGCGCTGGGCCCAGTAGGGTTCGCGTAGCAGCTGGCGGCCCAGCAGGATCAGGTCGGCGCGGCCCTCGGCGAGGATCGCCTCCGCCTGGGCCGGCTCGGTGATCATGCCGACGGCGCCGGTTGGGATCTCGGCTTCGCGTCGGATCTGCTCGGCGAAGGGGACTTGGTAGCCCGGGCCGACCGGGATCCGCGCGTTGCGGGTGGCGCCGCCGGTGGAGCAGTCCACCAGGTCGACGCCCTCGGTTTTCATCCGCTTCGCGGCCGCGACCGAATCGTCGATCGTCCAGCCTTCCTCGACCCAATCCGTGCCCGAGACGCGCACCAGGAGCGGAGTCTCTTCGGGCAAGGCCGCACGCACCGCGCGGACCGTCTCGATCAGAAAGCGCGTGCGGTTCTCGAAGGAGCCGCCGTACTCATCGCTGCGCGTGTTCATCAGCGGTGAGAGGAAGCTGTGGCCGAGATAACCGTGCGCGAAGTGCAGTTCGATCACGCCGAAGCCCGCGGCGACCGCGCGCTGGGCGGCAGCCGCAAAGGAGCCGGTGATCGCGTGGATCTCGTCTACGGTCAGCGCCTGCGGGGCCAGCCCGTCGCGCCCGTACCGCGTCGAGGTGGGGCCGACCGGCTGCCAGCCGCCATCCTCGAGATCGACGAAGGAGTTGGAGCGCGGGTCGAGCGGGCGACGGCGTGAAGCCTTCACCCCTGCGTGCGCGAGCTGAATCCCGGGCACCGCGCCGTGCGCGCGGACGAAGTCGGTCATCCGCTTGAGCCCGGGGATGTGTTCGTCCTTCCAGATGCCCAGGCAGTTCGGCGTGATCCGGCCTTCGGGAGTCACCCCGGTGGCCTCGGCGATCAGCAGGCCGGCGCCGCCGACCGCGCGCGCGCCGTAGTGGGCGAGATGCCAGTCGGTCGCAAAGCCATCCTCGCTCGAGTACTGGCACATCGGCGACATCGCGATCCGGTTGCGCAGGGTGACGCCGCGCAGGGTGAGCGGGGTGAAGAGCTTGCTCTCGCCCGACGGACGCTCGTGCGGGTGCGGCTCGCTCCGTCCCTCCTTGGCCAGCGCCGCCGCCGCCACGCTCGCCGCGAGGGCCGATCCACAAAAGCTCCGTCTGTCCATGCTCATGACTTCGCGGCCATTCTACGGACGCGAGGCGAGGCCTCGCGGGACGCCGGGAGGTAGGATCGCGGCATGCAGCAGCTCCTCCCCAGGCTGTTCCTCCTCCTTGCCTGCGCCGCGCTGGCCGCGGCCGCGCCCGCGCAGGAAGCCCAGGATGAAGCGCCGCTTCCGGTCTACATCCTGATGGGCCAATCCAATATGGTCGGCTTCGGGCGCATCGAGCCGGTCGAGCAGCAGGGCACGCTCCAACACCTGGTCGAAAAGGAAGAGCGCTGCCCCGAGCTCGTCGCCGAAGACGGCAGCTGGGCGGCGCGCGACGACGTCTGGCTGGTGCAGGTCACGGTGCAGCAGCGGCAGGGTTGGCTGCAGCCGGTCGGGCGGCACTTCGGGCCGGAGCTGGGCTTCGGTCAGGTGATCGGGGATCTGCACAAGGAGCCGGTGCTGCTGATCAAGGCCTCGCAGGGCAACCGCAGCCTGGGTTGGGACATCCTGCCGCCAAACAGCGAGCGCTTCGTCCACGAGGGCCGCACCTATGCGGGGTACGGCGATGACACCCCGTCATGGATCGAGGGCGAAGAGAAGAAGCCGGTCAACTGGTACGCCGGCAAGCAGTACGACGACTTCGTGCGCGACACCAAGGCGGTGCTGGCCGACCCGAAGAAGTTCTTTCCCGATTACGACGGCCGGCCGATCGAGATCGCCGGCTTCGTCTGGTGGCAGGGGCACAAGGATCAGAACCCCGCGCACGCCAGCCGCTACGAGCAGAACCTGGTGCACCTCATCAAGACGCTGCGCCAGGAGTTCGACGCGCCGCAGGCGAAGTTTGTGCTGGCGACCATCGCCTTTGAAGGCTGGAAGCTGCGCGGCGCCGGCGCGACGGTGGCCGAGGCGCAGCTCGCGGTCAGCGGGGAGCGCGGCAAGTACCCCGAGTTCGCCGACAACGTGCGGACCGTCGAAGTGCGCGACCTGTGGCGCCCGCGCGAGGTCTCGCCGACCGGTCAGGGGCATCACTACAACCACAACGCCGAGACCTACTACGAGGTCGGCAAGCGCCTGGGGCACGCGATGGCGAGCGTGCAGTGGCCGCAGCCGCGTGCAGAGAAGCCCAACGTGCTGTTCATCATTTCCGATGACCAGCACTGGTCCGACTACGGCTTCCTCGGCTCATCGCCGGTCGCGACCCCGAACCTGGACCGGCTCGCGGCGAGCGGGCTGGTCTATTCGCACGGCTACGTGGCCGCGCCGCTCTGCCGTCCCAGCCTGGCGACGCTCGCGACCGGGCTGCACCCGCATCAGCACGGCATCACCGGCAACGACCCGCCGCGCGGCACCGACCGCATGGAGATGCTCGCCCGCATCGACGCCTGCGAGACGCTGCCCGAGCTGCTGCGCGAGGCCGACTACCGCAGCATGCAAACCGGCAAGTGGTGGGAGGGCGCGGCCACCCGCGGCGGCTTCGACGAAGGCATGACCCACGGCGACCCCAGGCGCGGCGGACGCCACGGCGACCTCGGCCTGAAGATCGGGCGCGAAGGTCTCGCGCCCGCGACCGAGTTCATCGATCGCTGCGCGGCGGAGGGCACGCCCTGGCTGCTGTGGTACGCCCCCTTCCTGCCGCATACGCCGCACAATCCGCCGGCCGAGCTGCTCGCGCAGTACCAGGCCGAGGGCGTTCCCTTGCCGGTCGCCAAGTACCGGGCGATGTGCGCCTGGTTTGATCAGAGCTGCGGCGAGCTGATCGAGCACCTCGAACGGACCGGCCAGCGCGACAACACCTTGGTCGTGCTCGTCACCGACAACGGCTGGATCCAGCGCGAGCAGGGCAACGGCTACGCGCCGCGCAGTAAGCGCACCGCCTATGAAGGCGGGGTGCGCACGCCGATCGTGCTGTCCTGGCCGGGCGTGATCGCGCCGCAGCAATCGACGACGCCGGTGAGCAGCGTCGACCTTCCGGCCACCATCCTGGCCTGCTGCGGGGTCGAGCCGCCGGCCAACTGGCCGGGGGTGGATCTGCGCGAGGTCGCCAGGGAAGGGCGCGCCCCCGTGTTTGGCGCGGCCTATGAGCACGACGTCGCTTCGCTGGACGCGCCGACGCAGGGCCTCGTGACCCGCTTCATCGTCGACGGGCGCTACAAGCTGCTCGATCACACCGATCCGCAGCGCAGTCCTGAACTCTACGACCTGCTCAAGGATCCGGCGGAGCAGCAGCCGCTCGACGATCCGCAGCGCACCGCCGCGCTGCTGGCCAAGCTGGACGCCTGGTGGGCCCCGCCGAAGTAAGCGCGCGCCCGCAGCGCCTGCTGGGCCTGGCCTTTCTGGCGACGCTGTTCTCGGCCTTCGGGCAGACCTTCTTCGTTGGTCTGTTCACCGATGCCTGGCGCACCGAGTTCACGCTCTCGCATGCCGGCATGGGTTCGCTCTACAGCGGGGCGACCCTGCTGAGCGGCCTCGTGATCGTTCAGGTCGGCCGCGGCATCGACCGCATGCCGCTGCCGCGTTATACGACGGGGGCGGTGCTCGCCTTCGCCTTGGGCTGCGCGCTGCTCGCGCTCGCGCCGGGGCCGGCGCTGCTGTTCGTCGGCATCTTTCTGATTCGCCAATGCGGACAGGGGCTGATGGGGCACATCGCGATGACCACGATCGCGCGCTCCTTCCACCAAGCGCGGGGCCGCGCGCTTGCGGTTTCGCAGCTCGGCTTTCCGGCGGGGGAGGCTCTCTTTCCGATCCTGGTCGTCGCCGGGCTCGAGGACTGGGGCTGGCGCGCGCTCTGGTGGATCGCCGCGGGAGCGCTGCTGCTCTTGCTGCCTCTCCTGCGGCGGCTCGGAGAGGGCGCGAGCGAGACCGCCGCGCAGGAGGACGTGCAGGCGCGGCAGGCCAGTCGGCGCGATGTGCTGCGTGATGGACGCTTCTATGCCGTCTTGCCGGTGGTGCTCACGACGCCTTTCGTGATCACCGGCTTGTTCTTCCATCAGGCGGCCCTCGCCGAAGATCGCGGCTGGCCGATGAGCCTGCTGGCGACGGCCTTCGTCGTCTTCGCCACCCTGCAGGTGCTCGGCGGCCTGGCGATGGGCTGGTGGATCGATCGGGTAGGGGCGCGTCAGCTGCTGCGCTTCTACCTGCTGCCGATGGCGGCGGGTTGCCTCGTGGCCTCGCAGTTCAGTTCGCAGGCCGCGGCGATCTTCTACATGGGGGCGATGGGGCTGTCGGCCGGCGCGGGCGGCTCGCTGGGCGGCGCGCTCTGGGCCGAGATGTATGGCACGCGCCACCTGGGCGCGATCCGCTCGATGCAGCACGCGCTGATGGTGGTCAGCACGGCGGCTTCGCCCGTCTTGTTCGGCGCCCTCCTCGACGACGGCGTCGCCGCGAGCCGACTGGCTCTCGGCTGCGGTCTGTATGCGGCGGTGATCGGTCCGCTTTGCGGCGGGGCCGCGCGCCGCGAGCCCCGGTCGCAGGAAGGGCCCGCCTAATCGCTCCAAGTCGTTCCCAAGCAAGGGGATCGCGGCATCGGTTCCGTGCGCAAAGGGGATTCTCTGTGATATCCTCAATTCCTCATGCAGACTTCACATTCGGCCGGTATCGACGGCACACTCACTTCGCGTTACGAGTGCAAGTACTTCGTCAGCGAAGAGCGTGCGCGCCGCATCCGTGAGGAGATCCGGCCGTTTCTCAGTCTGGACCCGTTCTCGGCCAAGCAGGAAGAGCACCGTTATCGGGTGTATTCGCTGTACTTCGATAGCCCTGGCTTTCGCCTGTTCCAAGACACCGTCGAAGGCGCGCGCAATCGCTTCAAGTTGCGGCTGCGCTACTACGACGCCGAAGGGCAGGGGCCAATCTTCGCTGAAGTCAAGAAGCGCAACGATCAAATCGTGCGAAAGGCTCGTGATCCGCTCAGCGACGACCAGCGTGCCAAGCTGCTGGATGCAGGTCAGGATCTGGCCCGCACCGAGTTTCATCAGCAGCTGCGGCGGCTGGGAGCAAGGCCAAGCATGCAGATTCGCTACTACCGCGAGGCTTGGGAATGTCGTGGACACACGCCGGTCCGGGTGACCTTCGACACGGATCTGCAGCATGCACTGCCGGTCGCGGGCGAGGCCATCTCGCCGCGCACCGACTGGGAGCGCACCCCTCTCGACGGCGTCATCCTCGAGCTGAAGTTCACTGAACGCCGCCCTCCGTGGCTCGCGGCGCTGGTCCAGCGCTTCGAGCTCGACAAGCAGTCCATTCCGAAGTACGTGATGTCGGTCAACGCGGCGCAGGCCAGCGGCAATCTGCGGCATCATTTCGCACGCACAGCAGTGTGCCCCAGCTGGCGCCACGTCTCGTCCCTCTAAGCACAACGCAAAGTGGACACCCTGGAGCGTCTATTCGGCTGGCAAAGCGCCCTCCCCGAGGCGGAGCTGCGCTCGCTGCTGCTGTCACTGACCCTGGCATTCGTGCTGGGGCAGATGGTGGCCTGGGTTTATCAGCGCACGCACTCCGGTCTGTCCTACGCGCGTTCCTTCACCCAAAGTCTGGTGCTGCTCATGATGATCGTTTCGCTGGTCATGCACGTGATCGGCGACAGCATCGTGACCGCGTTTGGACTCATCGGCGCGCTCGCGATCATCCGCTTCCGCAACGTGCTCAAGGACACGCGTGACACCGTCTTCGTGTTCTATGCGCTGGTGCTGGGCCTGGCGATCGGCAGCGGACGTTTCGCCGCCGCGATCGTCGCGACGCTCTGCCTGCTGGGAGCCACGGTGTACTTGGCTTGGGTTCGCTTCGGGACGCGCGGCTTCTTTGACGGCCACCTCAGCTTCCGCGTCGAAGGTCCGCGGGCGGAGGAAGGCGGTTTCCAGGCGGTCATGCGCCGACACTGCCGACGTTTCGAGTCGCTCTCGGTGCGGCAAGGCGACGCCGTGACCGAGTTCATCTTCCAGGTCCGCATGCGCGATCGCCGTCGCGGCGAAGAGCTGGTCGCCGCCATGCGCGGCCTCGGCCGGGTCGATGACGTCTCTCTGGTCCTCCAGGACGAGCTGGCCGAAATCTAGATGAGCGAACTCGGTCCGATCCGCACGCCATTGCGCGAACATCTGCGGGAGCTGCGGCTCCAGCTGCTGCCTCTGCTGGTGTGGCTGGGTGGCTGGGCGTTGATCGCCGTGCTCTGGATGCAGACCCCGAAGACGGCGCCCCTGGTCGGTCTGGGGCTGGGCGACGAAGTCGTGGTCGCCGCTCCCGAGGCCGGCCTCGTCGAAGAGGTCTTCGTGGATCTCTTTGATCCGGTGCGTCCCGGCCAGGTGCTGTTGGCTCTGGCAAGCAGCGATCTCGACGCCCAGCTGGTCGAGGCCCGCGCGGAGTCCGCCCGACTTGAGGCCGCGCTGCTGGCTCAGCGCGTCGAGTTCGAGCTGGCCGATGCGCAGCTGCGGCAGAACGCCACCGACACCCTCGCGGATGCCGAGGAAGAGGCTGCCTTCGAGCAGGCCCGCCGGCTGCGTTCCTTCCGCGTCGAAGAGCAGCGCGCCCAGCTCGATGCCCTCGCCGCGACCCTCGAGCGCGTCGACGCCGAACTCGAACAGGAGCGTGTCCAGCTGCGGCTCAGCCGCGCGGAGGGGCTGCTGGAGGGCGAGGTCGGCTCCGCGGCGGAGGTCGAGGATCTGCGCGCCGAGCTGGATCAAGCCGTGGCCAAAGCGAGCGCCGCGCGCGACCTGGAAGAGCGCGCTCTCACGGCCGTCGCCGAGACCCGACGCTGGCGCGCCGACTTCGAGGGCCTCACTCCTGGGCTGCCGACCAGCACGGTCCTGGATCCGCGCATCGAAGAGCGCCTCGCCGGGCATCAGGCCGCGCTCGCGGTGCAGCGCGCACGCCTCAGCGGGATCGAAGCGCGGGTCGATGGTCTGCTCGTCCGGGCACCGCAGGGGGGCCGGGTCGCCAGCCTGCTCGCCCAGCCCGGCGAGACGGTGGTGCTGGCTCAGGAACTGCTGCGGCTTGAGCAGGATCGCGCCCGCGGCGTGCTGGTCTATCTGCCCGAGTCGGAGCTTCTTTCGGTCGCCGTCGGCGATCGCTTCCTGGTTCGCCGCGGTTACGACAGCGGCGAGGCCGCCGTGCTGGCTGCATCGCCTGGCCTGGTCGAGCTGCCGTCGCGCCTCTGGTACGACCCGCGCGTCGCCGAGTTTGGCCGCACGCTGCGGCTGGACGCGCCGGTTGATCTGGAGCTACGCCCGGGCGAACGCGTCGGGGTCGTTCCGATTCGCCCCTAGTCCGGGCTCGCAGGCGGGGTGCCTGCGCGGCTAGGATGCGCGCGTGCGCGAGAGCTGGTTCTCGGAGGCCGCGGCGCCGCGGTGGCTGCTGCTCGGCTGTTTGCTGGGCCTGCTGCTCCGCGTTGGTTTCTTTCTGCCCGAGCGGGCGCTCTGGCTGGACGAAGCGCTCACCGCGCTGAACCTCGCCGAACGCGAGGCAAGCGGCCTGCTCGAACCCCTGGACGGCGACCAGGCCGCGCCCCCCGCGTTTCTGCTTGCCAGCAAGCTCAGCGGCGAGGCGGGGCAGGGCAGCGCGCACGCGCTGCGTTTCCCGGCGCTCCTTGCCTCGCTGCTCGCGCTGCTGGCCTTCGCCGCTTGGGCGCGCGCGAGCCTGCCCGGCCCGGCCGCTGCCGCCGCGGTCTGGCTGTTCGCGCTGATGCCCGGGCTGATTCAGTTCGGCGCCGAGCTGAAACCCTACGCCTTCGACGCGCTGAGCTGCGTGCTGATCCTGGCGCTTGCGCAGCGGGTCATGGAGCGCCCCAACGTTGGCAGGATCGGCGCGCTCGCGGCGCTTGGCCTGCTGGTCCCGTGGTTCAGCTTCGCCAGCGTCTTCGTGCTCGCCGGGGTGGGGCCGGCGCTGGCCTGGTCGCTGGTGCGCGAACAAAAGCTGTCGCTCGCGCTGCCCCTCGGCGTCGCCGCGGCCTGGCTCAGCAGTTTTCTGCTGCTCTGGCAGCTCGCCGCCGCGGATTCGGCGAGCAACGAGGCCTTCGCGCACTACTGGCAGAACGCCTTCCTGCCGCTGCCGCCGACCGAAGCGCGCGATCTGGGGCTGCTCGCGCGCGCGCCCTTCGACCTACTGCTGGCGCCGTTCCAAACGCGCTACGCGCATCCAAGCGGCGACTTCGCTCCCTATCTCGCCGCGCTGCTGGCGCTGCTCGTCGGACTCGGACTGCGCGCCTTGTGGCGGGAAAGGTCGGCTCAGCTCGGGATGCTGCTTGGTCCGCTACTCGCCGCGGCGCTGGCCTCGGCGCTCGGCTTCTATCCCTTCATCGGACGCTTCCTGCTGGTGTTCGCCCCGCTCGTAGCGTGGGGGGCGGCGCGCGGCTGGATCGAGCTTCGTCAGGGCAGCCGGGGCACCGCGGGGCTCCTCCTTGGGCTCAGCCTGCTGGCGACGGCGCCGCTCTTTTTGCGCCCGACCCCGGCGGTGCAGACGCGGCAGGCGCTGCTCGCTCTGCAGGATCACATCCAGCCAGGCGACACCCTGCTGGTCCATAGTCGCAGCCTCGCGTCCTTCCTGTACTACTCCCAGCACGATCCTGCGTGTGCTTTGCCGAAGGGGGTCCGGCTGATCGAAGGTGCGATGGCCGGAGAGGGGCTGAGCGGTCTCCTCCGCCAGGCGAGCGAGCTGGAGTTGACCGGCCAGGTCTGGTTCCTATTCGAGCAGGATTGGGATGCTCCACACCCGACGGGCGTGCTCGGCGCGGCGCTCGAACAGCGCGCGCCGCGCGTCGCATCGCTGTACTTCGAGGGCACGCAGCTACACCGCCTGGACTTCTCACCAGGCCAAGGGGCGGGCGCGCAGGACTGACTAGTCCTTCGCCTGTTCGCGCGCAGCCTGACGTCGCGCCACGGCCTCGCGAAGGGCTGCCGCGGCCTCGATCGCGACCCATTGATTGCCGGCCGGCGTCAGATGCACGCCATCGCGGGTGAGCGCGCCGCGATCCGCGGCCGGGTCGCCGAAGATCCGCAGCTGCTCCTGGAAGGAGCGGCGCAGATCGCACAGCACCAGGCCCTCCTCGCGGGCGATGCGTCGACTGACCGCGGCGTAGGCGTCCAGCATCTCGTCGAGCTGGTTCTGCCCCGGCGTCTTCTCGCCGATCACGCTGGGCGTCGCCAGCACGACCTCCGCACCGCTGGCGCGCAGGCCGGCGATCAGCTCGCGTAGCCCCGCCTCGAACGCGTCGATCGGCGTGCCGCGATCGCGCAGCGAATGCCAGACATCATTGATGCCGATGTAGATGAAGACGACGGTCGCGCCGGCCTCGATCACATCCTTCTCGTAGCGCTTCAGCAGGTCCGGCACCTTGTGGCCGCTGATGCCGGCGGGAATGATGCCGATCTCCGGGTGCACCGTGCGCAGTCCTTTGCGCAGCAGATCGACATAGCCGCCGGCGTTGTGACCCGCCTGCGTGATCGAGTCACCCAGAAAGGCGATGCGTTCCTGCGGGTCGACGAGCTCCGCCAGCAGGCGGGTGCGCTCGGCCAGCATCCGCAGCGGCTGACGCCGCGCTTCGCGGAGCTGCGCGAGCACGCGCGCGTCCCCGTAGGCCGCGGTCCAGCTGTCGTGGCCCACTCCCTCCAGCTCGAAGTACTGCACCGGGAGTTTGGCCTTTTGCAGCGCGGCGACCAGCTCGCGCGAGGCGGACGGCGGCACGACCGTGTCGGCGCCGCCATGCCAGACCTGAATCGGCAGCCCGGCAAGCGCGAGCATCGAGTCCGGGTCGCCGCCGCCGCAGATGGGGATGACGCCGCTGAACCAGCCGGGCCGGCGCGCCGCCAGCTCCCAGGAGCCGAAGCCGCCCATCGACAGTCCCGTCAGCGCGATGCGGTCGCGGTCAATCGGCTGGGTCTGCACGACCTCCTCGAGCGCCGCCATCGCGGCCCGCAGCGGCGCGCCGGCCGCGCGCTCCAGCAGCGCGGGGCCGTCCGGGCGCGGGCGGCTCGACCACCACACCCCGCGCGGACACTGCGGGGCGAGCACGAAAGCCGGCGGCGCGCCGTCGGCCATCATGCGGGCGATGCGCTCGGGGAAGTGGCGCTTCTGCGCCTCGTTGTCGGAGCCGCGCTCGCCCGCGCCGTGCAGGAAGAGGATCAGCGGATAGCTCTTGCCCTCTTCCAGCTCGGCCGGAATCAGCAGTTGGTAGGGGAAGCTCTGGCCATCCACCTCGACCTGTCCGGGCTGAAACTGGGGTGCCTGCGGCGCGGCCGCCTCTTGGCTCGCCAGGCTCGCCGTATCGCCCCAGGCCTGCTCCTGGTCGACCGCCTGGTGAATCAGCGGGTCCATCTTGCCTGCCAGCCAGCCCGACTCCTTGGCGCTGCGATCCGAGTTGAACAGGATCGACCAGGTGTAGCCATCGTGGCGGCGCACGAACAGGGTGGAGGTGCCGCCGGTCAGCAGGCCGCTGTGCCAGGCGTTGAGACGACCCTCGCTCAGTTCCCGGACGCTCCAGCCCATGCCGTACCAGACTTTGCCCTCGGCGCCAGCGGGGCGGGCCCACATGCGCTCGATGGACGCCTCGGAGAGCAGCGGCGAGGCGGCCGGATCGGCGAAAGCCGCGGCGAAGCGCGCCAAGTCCTGGGCGCTGGCCACCCAGCCTCCGTGCGCGTCGAGGACCTCTTGGTCGTGGGTGTAACCGGACTCGACCCGGCGCCCGGGGGCCACGGCCGCAAAGCCGGTGCGACCGCGCTGATCGTAGTAGTGCACTTCCTTCGGCCAGCGCTGCTCGGGCAAGGAACGCCCCAGTCGCATGCCCCGCACGCCGATCGGCTGCAGGATCTCGCGCTGCACGAACTCCTCGTAACCCTGTCCGCTGACGGCCTCGATGACGCGCCCCAGCAGGCAATAGCCGAAGTTGCTGTAGGCGTAGCGCGTACCCGGGTCGAAGTCGAGCCGCTGATCGAGCATGAAGCGAATGATCTGCGCCGTGCTGGGAGGACCCTCGGTGCCGAGGTGCTTGCGCACCCGATTCGGAACGAACATCGGATCAAAGGACTTGTTGCGGTCCCATCCCGCGCGATGCTGCAGCAGCTGTTCGATGGTTAGTTCGGCGAGGCGCGGATCGCGACCTTCTTCGGCGAGCTCGTCTGCCATGCCCATCAGCGCGAAGGGATTGGCGTCTAGCTGCAGCTTGCCTTGTTCGACCAGCTTGAGGATCGCGACCGCGGTGATCGGCTTGGAGATGCTGGCGATGCGAAACAGCGAATCCGGCCGGACGGCTTCCTGCGTCTCGCGGTCGGCCCAGCCGAAGGACCGGACGTAGACCGGATCGCCGTGGCGGAAGATGGCCAGCGAGGCACCCGGCACCTGGTGCTCGCGCATGAACTTGCGCATCATCGCGTTGACCACCGGCGCTTGCAGTTCAGGCTCGCCGCGCTCGGGAAGGCTGCGCGGGGGGGCCTCGCGGGTGCCGTCCAGCTGAGGCATGGAAGGGGCCAGGGGCGCCGCGGTGAGCAGCAGAGCAGTGGCGGAGAGGGTGGCCAGCATGAGTCGATGGTATCTTGCCCGGCGCTGGCCTAGAGAGAGCCCTCGCAGAACCATGAGCACCCTCGAACCGCGCACCCCGACCGAGCCCTCCAAGCAGTTGGAGTGCTTCCCCAATCCGCGGCCCGAGGCTCTCTATCAGATTGAGAGCGTCACCCGCGAGTTCACCTGCAACTGCCCGGCGACCGGTCAGCCGGACTTCGCCACGATCCGGGTGCGCTACGTGCCCGGCCCGCGCTGCTTCGAGCTGAAGTCCTTCAAGCTCTACCTCTGGAGCTATCGCAACGAGGGCCACTACCACGAGGACGTGACCAACCGCATCCTCGCCGATCTGGTGGCGGCGACCGATCCCGTCTGGATGGAGGTGCGCGGGGAGTTCAACATCCGCGGCGGCATCGCCACCACGGTGACGGCGCGTCACGGCCAGCGTCCGGCGGGCCTGGAAGAGATCGAGCGCGCCCCGCTGCTCTAGAGCGCGCGGCTCAAGTCGCGACCCGCTGCTGGCCGATGTGGCGGCAGTGAGTGCCGCCCCCAGCGCCCCAGCCCTCCGATCGTCCTGGCGACATCGGCGGCTGTTCTTGTGGCTGGGCCTGCTGGTGGTGATTTTGGTCGAGCCGCTGCGCTTTGCGCCGGTGCTCGGCGCCAGCATGGAGCCCACTCTCGAAGAGGGAGACCTGGTCTGCTTTCAGCGCCTCGACGCCGGGGAGCTCCCCGAGCGCGGCTCGATCGTGGTCTTCCACTCGCCCCTGGATCCGGCGCGCCTGTTCGTCAAGCGCCTGGTCGGCCTGCCGGGCGACGTGCTGCGCTTTGAAAGCGGCGAGCTGCGGGTCAATGGCGTGCCCTATCCGCTGAAGCCCGCGGCGCACGATCCGCTGCTGTGGCTCACGGTGCGCGTGCCCGAGGGGCACTTCTTCGCGCTCGGCGATCACGCCGCCGTGTCTTACGACTCACGTCGCTTCGGCTGCGTGCGCGTGGACCAGCTGGTCGGACGCCTGCTCGGCTACTAAGCCGTGGTCATGCGCGCGACCCTGTTGCGCAGGACGCCCAGCGGCAGACTGCCGTCCTCGGCCAGCAGCTGCACTTCGCAGAGGTCGCCGTCCTCGAGCGCCTGCACGCCGGCCGGCGTGCCCAGGAAGATCAGATCGCCGGTTTCGAGGCTCATCCAGCGTGACAGCTCCGCCAGCGCGCGTCCGGGGCGATAAAGCATGTCCGCAAGCGGCGCTTCCTGGCGCACTTCCCCGTTCACCAGACCCTGCAGGCGCAGCTGCTCAAAGGGCGGCAGCTGATCGTGCGGGAGCCAGCCCGGCCCGTAGCTGCCGAAGCCGCGCAGGTTCTTACTGCGTACCCAGGGCCAAGCCTTCTCCTTGTCGCCGGCCTGGACTCCGCGTGCGGTGAAGTCATTGCCGAGCGCCCAGGCGGCGATCGCCTGCTCGGCTTGGGCCGGCGTGGCATCCTGCAGCGGCGCGCCGAGCAGCAGCACGAGTTCGGCCTCCGGGTCGATGCGCCCGGCAAGCCAGGTCGGCACCGCGAGCTCCGCTTCGTGCGGAATGCACGACTCGGCAAACTTCGCGAACCAGAGCATGTCCTCGAGCGAAGGCTCGCTGCCCATTTCGCGGGCATGGGCGGCGAAGTTGCGGCCCAGACAGAGGATCTTCCCGGGGCGACCGGGCAGACTGCGGCGGCCCCGACCTGCTGCGGGCAGGGGCGGGGCGGCCTCCAGCAAGCTGCTGCGCGCTTCGGCCGGCTGATGCAGCCAGCGCGCTGCATCGGCCAGCGCCGGCCCCAGGCCAGCCAGACTGAGGTTGCGGGTCTCCTCTGCGGTGACCCACAGCCAATGGCCGCGGCCTTCGGCGTCGAGTGCGCGTTCCAGCACGCCGGACTTACTGCTTCGGCAGGCTCGCGTGCAGCGCGTTCAGCGCGTACCCCGTGCAGAGCACCGGGTTGCCTTCCCACCAGCGCGGCGCGGCTTCATTGATCCACGAGCCGTCCTCCAACTGCACGTCGAGCAGCTTGCGTTGCAGCTCGAGGCGCCAGTCGTGCTTCTTGCCATCCGGGGTGGTGACGAACTTCATCCCGGTCTCGGAGAGGCACTGCGCCAGCGACAGGTAGTAGTAGTACAGGCCCTGGGCGGCCGCGCGCGGGTCGCGCAGGCTGTCAAAGCCCGGGTTGACCTCGACGGTCCAGTTGCGCTCGATCCAGGCGATCGCGGCAGCGACGCGCGGGTCGGTCGCATCCAGGCCAGCAAACAGGTAGCACTTCAGCAGCGCGTAGGTCATCGAGCCGTAGCTGCGGGCGACCAGCGTGCCATCGGCGAGCTCGACGTAGCCCGCCATCGAGTTGCCGGGATAGTAGATCGCGCCCCCGTCATCGCCGCTGACGACCAGCTTGTTGTCGTCCTCGCCGTTGTAGTAAGCCTTCGGGTTGACCTCGCGCAGGTTCTGGCTGCGCTCCAGGAACTTGATGGCGCGCTGGAAGGCCGGGTCGTCCGATTTCGCGCCGCTTTCCTTGAGCGCCTGCAGCGCGTACTGCAGGTTCGAGAGGTCCGGGCGCAGGTCATTGCCGTAGCCGATGCCGCCGTAGAACTTGTCGTCCTCGCTGTAGCCCTCGCCTTCGTCGGCCTGGGTGATCCGCAGGTAGTTCGCGGCCTTGACGATCGCTTCGAGGTCGGCGTCGTTGCCGCGGGCCGCCAGCGCGCCGATCGCGATCGAAGTGGTGTAGACGGCGACGCGTCCGGCGTGGATCGAGCCGTCCGGCTTCTGCAGAGCCAGCAGCTGATCGAGCACCGGGCCTGCCTTGGCCCGCATCTCGGGGCGGGCGCTGCCCAGCATGGCGCGCGCGGCCAGTGCGGAGATGCCCGGCTCGGGCTGGCCGAAGGCCTCCCACATGCCGGATTCACCGAGCTGCGAGGCGAGATAATCGACGCCTCGCTCGTAGGCCTCATTCACGGCCGGGGGCTTGGGGGCCTCGGCCTTCTCCATGCCGGCGCGATAGGCGACGGCGGCGCGGGCGCATGCCTCGGCGCGCACCGAGACCGAGGCGTCGCGCGGAATGGCCATCAGGATCTGTTCCGCGGCGCGGGTCTCGCCCGCGAAGGGCGAAGCCAGCTCTGCGGCGAGCTGCGAGCGCTTCTGCAGCGCGCTGATCGTGACTTCAAAGGCGCGCGCGTCGTTGCTTTGCAGGGCGAAGGCCACCAGCTGGTCCCGCTCGGCTTCCGCCGCGGCGCTCAGGCCGCCCTCGTTGAGGTAGGAGAGCGCGTTGCGGATGAAGGGGCCGTCCTCGGCGCGGTAGGCGCGCGGCCCGAGCGACAGCGCGATGACCACGTGGGCCGTGTCGGTGAGGCCCTGGCCGTAGCTGCCATCGGGCTTCTGGGTGAGCCGAATGCCGCGAAGCTGCGCGTCGAGCAGCTCTTTGACGCCGGGGCCTTGAGCGAACGCGGCCGCCGGGGCTGCGCACCAGGAGAGGAGCAGGGTCGTCAGCATCGTGATGGTGTTTAGGGTCAACGCAGCGCGTGGACCAACGGTTCATTCTACGATTTCAGCGAGCAGCGCGGCGGTGCGGCGGGCGGCACCCGGCTCGGCGAAGGCCGGTCGGAGGCTCTCGATGGCCTCCAGGGTCTGCTCACGCACCGGGCCGTCCAGGCGTCGCTCCAGGTCCTCGGCGAGCGCCTGCGGATCGAGCTGGCGTCCGAGGTGCTCGGGAGCCAGCTCGCGACCGGCGATCAGGTTGAGGCTGCCCACCGCCGGGACCGCCAGCCAGTGGCGGGAAAGCCAGGCTCCCAGCCGCGACGAGACCTGGTAGACGAGCACCGGCGGCACGCGGTAAGCCGCGACCTCGAGTAGGGCGGTGCCGCTGGCCACCCAGGCGGCCCGAAGCCCGGGCAGGGCGCGGTGAAAGCAGCCGGGCGCATAGACGACCTCGACCGGCGCCTCCGCGATCATTTTGCGGAGCAGCGCGTCCACCTTGGTCCGCAGATGCGGCAGCACAAAGCGCACCTCCGGCCGACGCTCCTGCAGAATCTGCGCGGCGCGGAGCAGGACGGGGAGATTCTCCAGGATCTCCCGCTTGCGACTGCCCGGCAAGATGCCGACCCAGACGGGCGGGGCTTGGCGCCGGGCGCCGCCAGGGGGTGCGGTCGCGGCTTCGTCCTTGCTCGGCTGCCCGGATGGTGCCTTCGGGTCTGCCTCCGACTTCGGGTCGACCTGCGACTTCAGCTCAGCCTCCGGCCTGTCCACATCCTGCAGGGCCGCGGGCAGCTCCGCCTCGTTCGCCGCGGCCGATTCCAGACCATCGCCCAGCGGGTGCCCGACGTAGGTTGCCTTGGCGCCATGACGCGCGTACCAGTCGGATTCGAAGGGCAGGATCGTCAGCAGCCGGTCCGCCCGACGAAAGTCACGCACGCGCCACGGAGCCCAGGCCCAGAGCTGCGGCGCGATGTAATCCACCACCGGCACGCCGGCGCGGCGGGCGACGCGAAGCAGGTGCCGATTCAGCCCGGGGTAGTCGAGCAGCACCACGAGGTCCGGCGGCTGATCGCGCAGCTCCTCGGCGAATCGCCGCACGCAGCCGAAGAACAGCGGGAGCTGCGCGACGACGTCGCGGAAACCCATCACGTTCAGGTCGGCAAGCGGCTCCCAGACCCGCATGCCTTCCGCTTCGAGGGCAGCGCCGCCAAAGCCATGCACCTCAAGCTGCGGGTAGATCTGACGGAGCTCGCGGAGCAGCCGCACCGCGTGCGCTTCGCCGGAGGCATCGCCGCAACTGAGCATGACCCGCAGCGGTCGATCCCGCGCGGCGGGCAGGCTCGCGGCTTGCGGCAGCGGATCGTGCTGGAGGCCTTCAAACTCGGCCAGGCGGCGCTTGCGGGCAAGCAGCGAAAAGGCCTGGCGGGGGATCCCCAGGACAAGGTCGGTCAGCGCCAGGGCGAATTCGCGGCAGACCTCCCAACGGGGCCGCACACGCGAGCGCCGGGGCGCCTCGGCAGGGGAGGGAGTGCTCAGGGCAGGTCCTGCGCGCAGCGGAAGCCGACGTGGCGATAGGCGCGCCCCACCGCCGGATAGAGCGCCCGATAGGCATTGCGGCAGGCCTCGGCGGTCGCGAGGTAGGAGCCGCCTTTGACCACTGCCTCGGCACCCTCGCGCGGCGCGTCGAGCGCGCGAGCGCGGCGACCGGGCTGAAGGGGTGCGAGCCAAAGATCGCCCGTCCATTCGGCCGCGTTCCCGGCCAGCCCCAGGATGCCCAAGGGCGTGCGGTCCTCGGTGAACTCGCTGATCGGGCGCACGGCTCGCTTGCCGGTGGCGCGGCAGTTGATGCGCTGGGCGTCGTAGCCATTGGGCCGGGCATACATCCGCCCCTCGGTGCCTGCCGCGGCGGCTTCCCACTCGATCTCGGTCGGCAGCCGCTTGCCGGCCCAACGCGCATAGGCTGCGGCCGAGGACCAGGCGATGCCGACCACCGGGGAGTCCTCTTCGCCCTCGGGAACGACCGGCAGATCCTGGCCGTCACGCTCCCAATCGAGCGGCATGTGCTGAGAGCGCAGCCCATCCGGTTGAGCAAGGAGGAAGAGCAGGTAGCTCGCGCAGCTGACTTCGGCGCGGTCGAGGTAGAAGGCGTCGACCTTGACGGTGCGCTGTTTCTCCGAGTCGGGGAAACCATCGATGCGTCCGAAGTGAGGGCCGATCGGGTAGCTGCCCGTGGGGACCAGCACCATGCCGGGAGGAGTCTGATCGAAGCCTTTGGCAAAGCGCTCAGGGTGGCGGAGCTTTTCGACCTCGAGGAAGCACTCCTCGAGAGTCTGCACCGCCGCGGAGTACGTGCGAGCGGCCGGCGACAGCCGGAACAGCTCCGTGTTCCACCACTCGTGGAAACGCAGCTCCTGCTGCAGCTCCGCGCGGCGCGCCGGCCAGGCGGCTCGTTGCAGCGCCTGTTCGGTCAGCCAGCTCTGGATCTCGACCGGGAGCTCGGCCGGCTCGACGAGCGGCTCGTCCGCCTGCCAGGCCCATTCGCAGTCGTCGTAGGCCTGCTGCAGCGCGTCAAAGGCAAGATCGCGCTGTTCGACAGCCGCAGCCAGCTCCTGCTCGCGCCTGTCGAGCTGGCGCTGCACGCGCGGATCGCGCTCGGGCTCTTGAGCGAGCGCGGGGGTGAGCAGAATCAGGGCGAAGCTTGCTAGCATCTCGGCGCATGACGAAGCCGCCAGGCCAGCTGCTGAAAGCCGACCTCTTCGGCCGCGTCGAACGAGTGCATCTTAGCGATCAGATGCCCCCAATCGAGGCGGTGCGCCGGGACCTCGCCGCCGCGCGGTGGTGGGTGCGCGGCCTGGCCCGGCTGCTCGCGCGGCGCGAGCAGCGCGCCCTCGCCGTTCTCGACGATCTGGCGGCCTCGGGGCAGGTGCCGCGCGCCCTGGGAGGCGACCGCCGTGCCACCCTGCGCAGCTGGATGGACGGGCAAGCGCTGCAGATCGCCCGTCCACGCGATCCCGCCTACTTTGAGGATGCTCGCCGGTTGCTACGGCAACTGCACCGGCGCGGGGTGACCCACAACGACCTGGCCAAAGAACCCAATCTGCTGGTACGCCTCGACGGCCAACCCGCCCTGATCGATTTCCAACTGGCCAGCGTGCATCGTCGCCGCAGCGCTCGGTTTCGCATGATGGCCCGCGAGGACCTTCGCCATCTCCTGAAACACAAGCGCAGCTACTGCCCGGAGCAGCTCACCGTGCGGGAGCGTGACATTCTGGCCCGCCCCTCCTGGCCTGCGCGACTGTGGAGGCGTACCGGCAAACCGGTCTACTTGTTCGTAACCCGGGGCCTGTTCGGCTGGGCGGATCGGGAGGGGGCGGGGGACCGCGGGGCTCGCTAGGAGTCTGACCCCCTTGAGTGGGCTCATGGCTGTGCCATCCGGTGCGGCCAGCGCCACCTCAGGACCTCCTTCAGCTGCCAGCGCTGATCACAGACCCCTGCCGACTGGGCAGGGGTCGTTCTCGTTTT
>PAHY01000021.1 GCA_002705055.1 Planctomycetota bacterium | reverse complement strand
GCGGTCTGCGCGCTGCTGCGCTATCGCAACCCGCGGGTGCGCTGGTCGATCGACGGGACCGCGCCGGTGGTGCAGCGGATCAAGGCGATCGCGATCGGCAACTCGAGCTACTTCGGCGGCGGCATGTGCATCGCGCCGGATGCGCGAGTGGATTCAGGTGCCTTTCAGGTCGCGGTCTTCGGCGACCTGGGACGGCTCGAGGCGGTGCGGCGGCTGGGCGAGACCTATCGCGGCGCGCGCATCGAGCACGCGGACATCCGCTACCACGCGGCGCGCACGCTGCTGGTCGAAGCCGAAACGCAGCGCGCCGTCGAAGTTGAGCTCGACGGCGAGGCGTGGGGTGCGCTGCCGGCCCGATTCACGGTCGAGCCGGCAGCCTTGGAGGTGATCAGTCCGCGAACAGGATGACGTTCAGGACGGCGACGATCACCCCGATGATCGAGACCCCGGCGATGATGCCGGCTGAAGTCGGCACCATGAAGTCATCGTGCGACTTCTGGTCCTTCTTCTCCCAGAGGCGCGCGGCCACGGCGCCGACCGTCATCGAGAGCGGGTAGTAGAAGGGCAGGATCAGACCCAGGCCCAGGCCGGTCGCCGACGGGATGTACTTGCGCTTCTCCTTCGGCATGAACTTCTCGGCCAGCACCAGGAAGGCGCCGATCCCGAGGCCCCACCAGATCGCGATCCGGTGCGAGGGGTGCATGCCGTTGATGCCGTGCTCGCTGCTGAAGAGATCGGCGACGGCCTTCCAGGCCACGGCGGCGGGCGCCGGGAAGTCCGGCTGCTGCACCGTGCCGTCGGCCAGGGTCACCGGCATCATCGCGGTGGCATCGGGGATCAGCAGCTTGAAGCCGATCACGGTCGCGACCGTGCCGCTGAAGATGCCGAGGAACTGAGCGATGAACTGGCGGCGCGGGTTGGCGCCCAGCAGATAGCCGGACTTCAGGTCGTTCAGCAGGTCGGCGCTCGACGAGGCGGCGCCGGAGGTGATGCCGGCCGTCATCAGGTTGGCGGTGGCGTTCTGCGGGATCAGCACGCCATAAGTGATCTGCATGATCTTGCCCATCGCGCCGGTAGGGGTGATGTCCGATTCACCGGTCGCGCGGCAGGCCACCAGCGCCAGCACGAAGGTCAAGGCGACCGCCAGCGCGCCCAGCAGGATCGGCACGCCGAAGTAGAGGTGAGCGATCCACACCACACCTGCGCCAGAGAGAATCGCGCCCCACAGGAACCAGGAGCCCGGCACCTCGACGCCGTCCTGCGCGCTGCCTTCGCCGCCGCCCTTGAAGCCCGAGAAGGCGCGGACAATCGTCTTCCACTGCAGCGCGAAGCTCAGGAGGCCGCTGGCCACCATGATCGGCGCGCCCAGCCACAGGCCGATCTCGCGCCAGGCGCGGCCGGGCGAGGAGACCGCGTAAAGGGTGTCGCCGTCCGGGCCAGTCCAGGCGATCTCATAGGCGGCCGGGCCGATCACGTAGGCCAGCGCGATCGCCGCGGCGAGCATGCTGAGCGAGACCCGCAGGCCGACCAGCATGCCGGCGCCGATCATGACCGGGTTCATGTCCCACTTGATGGTCCAGTCCGAAGGCTTGAAGGCGGCGCCGGAATCGCGGTTGATGCCCGCGCCCGGGAGGAAGTCGAACAGCTTCTGCGTTCCGCCGATCAGAGTGGTACGCGCGCCGTCGACCACGCGCACCTTGAGGTCGATCAGCGGCGGCCAGATCGCGCCGAAGATGGCGGCATAGGCCAGCACCTTGGCCTTGCGCGTGGCCTCGGCGGCATCGGCGTAGAGCGACTGCAGCGTCGAAGCAGCGGCGAGGCCCGAAGGGAACTTCAACTTCTCCTGGTTGATCATGTTCCGCTTCATCGGGATGGCCAAGGTCACCCCGAGCACGGCCAGGAAGAAGGTCCAGAGCACCAGCACATGCCAGGGCAGGTGCTCGCCGAGCATGTCGTTGTCGGGCGTCGCCGACATCATCAGCAGCGCGGCGATCGCCGAGACGAAGGTGCCCCCCGTCGAGTAACCGGCAGCCGAGGCCGTCGACTGCATGCAGTTATTCTCGAGGATGGTCATCTGCGTCTTGACCAGCTTGGCGCTGAGCAGCATGCGCCAGATCGAGAAGGACAGGATGCAGGCGGTGATGGCGACGCCTAGGTGCCAGCCCGTCTTGAGCCCGATGTAGAGGTTGGTGAAGGCCAGGACGAAGCCGAGGATCGAGCCCATCACGACCGCGCGGACCGTGAGCTGCGGCACCGAATCGCCGCGATACGCCTTGGCGTACCACTCGTCTTCGTCCATGTTGGCGACGACGCCCGGCTCGATCTCGAGCGGGCGGCTCGCCTCCATGTCATCGGGGGTGGAGGGGGCTTTCTGGAACAGAGCCATCGCGCGCCAACTCTAGCAGCGCCGCGACCCTCCGGCCCCGTGCAAGGCTGGCCCCGGCGGTTATCCTGGGGGGCCGTGATGAGCGTCTCGCGAGTCCTGATTCTGGCCCTGGTCGGTCTGCTGCTTGGCACGACCGGGTGCAAGCTGACGCCCCCGACCGAGAACGAGTTTGAGTTCACGGCGGTGTTCGAGGACGACTTCAGTTCGCTGCGCGGCCGGGCCTGGGATGCCCAGCGCCGCCAGGGCGGCAAAGAGCCGCGGGTCCGCGACGGTCGCCTCGAGCTGCGCTCGGACGATGCCGGCTTCGGGGTGGCGCGCTCGATCGTCGAGCTGCGCAAGCGGGGTTACTACCACGCCTTCGAGGCGCGGATGGCGGCCAGCAGCACCGTCGATGAGTCGCGCGCCGAGCTGATCCTGGGTTATCGCGAAGGCACCGAGAACCCGGATGTCTACAGCGCACGCTGGCGGATCAGCTACGCCGAAGGCGAAGCGCGCTGGACGGTGCAGCCCGTGGTTCTCGACGAGGACCTAGCCGTGGTGGTCAGTGGTCCTACCTCGACCGTCGCCGCCGGCGCTTTCGCCGACTACCGCGTCGAGCTCGACCTGCTGCGCGGCACGATCACCTGGCGGATTGACGGCAGTCTGTTCTGGCAGACCACCCGCGAGAACATGCAGCTCGATGCCGAAGGCGGGCCGGTGATCACTCACTTCATCGGCGGGGAGCTGCTGGTCGATTCAGCCCGCGCCGAGCGCATCGGCGCGTCGGCCGAACTGACTTTCGACAACGTCCGCGAGGGCCACCGCGCGCCCAAGCGGGTCGAGATGCTGTTTTCGCTGCGCGATGTCGACGACGAGCCGGTGGTGATCGGCCGCAGTCGCCTGGGCATCGATCTGGTGCCCGAGGTCCTCGAGGACGGAGCGCCGCTCGATGAAGTGGAGAGTCCGGTCCACCTGCGTGGCGCCGAAGAGCTGGATCTCGATCTGGTGCTGGTGCTCGATTACACCGAATCGATGCGCGCCGCCGGCGGCGGGACCGGGATCGACACCATGAAGGACGCAGCGCGGCGGCTGATCTTTGACCGCGCGCCGCAGCACCGCATCGCCGTCGTCGAGTTCCACGATAACCAGCTCGGCGACAACTACTCGACCCTGGTTCCGTTCACGACCAATAAGAGCGCTGCCTGGGCGGCGGTCCGCGACTACGCGCCCTTCCACGGCTTCAGCTCGGCCTGGGATGCCATCGACAGCGGCCTCGAGCTGTTCCCGGCCACCCCGGATCCCGCGCGGGTGACGGTGCTCGCCTTCCTGTCGGACGGCTTCGACACCTCCAGCACCGCCACGCCCCAGTCGATCATCGACAAGGCGCAGGCGCGCGACGTGACGATCTTCAACGTCGGCGTCGAGGACGTGCGCGGGGTCGACGAGCTCGAGCTCGAGCGCATCTCCAACGAGACTGGCGGTCGCTACTTCCACGCCGAGCAGATCAGCGAGCTGCTGGCTCGCTTTGACCAGATCGACGCCGAGCTCAGCGGGCAGTACAAGGTGGCCTACGTCACCGCGCAGGCGGGCAGCTTTGAGCTGACCCTGTGGGTCACAGCGAATGGCACGCGCGTGCTCGAGCCGATCGTGCGCACCGTCGACGGCGCGGCGATCGACGGCGATACCCGAGAGGGCATCGTCAGCGCCAGCCCGGTCGAGGTCACGGCGGGCACGGCCCGCTTCGCTTTTGTCGGCGAGCATCTGCCGCGGCGGATCTCATCGATCCGCTTCCAGTTCGATCCCACCGGCACGCCGCTGGTGCAGGATGACATCAGCGTCAGCATCGATACGACCGGACCTTTGGTGGGTTGGACGGTGCAGCGCGTCGGCGACTGGTGGGAAGCCAGCGGCCCCGATGCGAGCTTCGGCGACTTCGGTCGGATGTTCGCGGTCGAGATCGCCAACATCGGCGGCGGCGGCTTCGATCTCCCTTTCACCTGGGACAACACGCTGTACTCCAACGGTGTGTTGTTCTACGGCGGCGACCCGGGCGAACTGATCGGCGGCAATTGGCAATCGGCCGTCACGATCCCGTAGCAATGGATGCCGCGGGCTTCCTACGCGAGTACGAGAGTCTCGCCCCAGCCTTGCACGCCTGGGCACGATTGCGCTGCCAGGGACCCATCGGGAGGGCGATCACCCCCGAGGACCTGGAGCAGGAAGTCTGCCTCGCGGCCTGGGCGGCGCGCGAGCGATTTGACCCGAGGAGTGGCGCATTCCGTCCCTGGTTGTTTGGTGTCGCCAGTCGTGTTGCTGCAGAAGCACTACGTCGCCTCGCGCGCGGTCGCCTACTTCCCGGCCAGCCGATGTCGCCCGGGCAGGCGCAGCGTATGCCTGCGGAATGGACGACGGTCAGTCGCCGGGTTCGGAGGGATGAAGCGATTCAGCGGGTCCTCAATGATCTTGAGAAGCTCTCTGAGCAAGATCGGCAGATTCTCCTTTATCACGGGATGGAAGGGCTTACTCATGCCGAAGTCGCCGAGTTGCTGGGTTGCTCGGAGGCCCACGCTGCCAAGCGTTGGCAGCGGTTATGCGCAAGGTTGAGGGAGATTCCTTCTGCTCGCGCCTTTCTTGCCGTGGACGAGATTTTCTAGAGAAAACTGTCCAGCGAGGCGGGTCAGCGACGGAGTAGGAGGGAATGCGGATGAACCGCACAGCGATTCCCCTCTCCTGCACATGCTTTCTACCCTGTCTTTTTCCATCTTGTCCCTCGCTGCAGCCCAGGAACCGACTCCATTGATGGAGATCGGCGATGTCATTGGGGGCACGCCCTACCACGTACTGCGTTTCGACAAACTGCAGATCAATGATGCCGGTGAATGGCACGCTCAGGTCTTGTGGGATCGCGCCACCAATGAGTTTTGCCTCGTTCGAAACGGTGCGCTCGCTCATGAGTTTCGCGAGTTGCTCGGGGATGGCCCCGGGGCCGGAGCGCGTTGGAACTGGACGCATGGCCTGTCCATGAATGAGGCCGGTCAGGTTTTCTACAGCATGGGGTTTACGAATAACCCCACTGGCTTGCTCGATGACGAAGGTCTTTACTACGAGTTTGACTCGCTGTTTGCGCTTGAGTCCGATGCAGTTCTCGATCCCGCGGTGCCCGCCGGGTCAAGGTGGCACGACTGGGATGAGGTCCAGTTCAACGACACAGGTACAGTTCTCGCAGATGCCGACTATGAAGACGGAACCACGGGTGTTGATCACCGCGTTCTCGTCAAGCTGGGAGTGGATCCTCAGGGACTCCCGACCGGATCGGAAGAGATCATCCTGCGTGAAGGCGACCTGTTGAACGGATCCACCATTCTGCGGATGCCAGGAACGTCTCGGCAGTCAGATATGAATGATTCCGGCGATGTGATTGCAACGGTGCGCGTCAGCGATGGCGGGCCACAAAAAAGCGTCATTTGGATGAACGGAGTCGAGCTTGCTCGAGATGGAGAGCCGTCCTCGGTTGGCGGAGGCTTGGACTGGTCCAATCTTGAGAATGCCATGATGGCGGTGAATAGCCGCGGCGACTACGTCTTCACGACGAAGCTGAATTCGACGTCGATTCGAGACGCTCTCATCGTCAATGGTCATCCGCTTGTTCAGTACGGCGACGCGTTGCCAGATATCGCTCCATACGTCCTGCGCTATCTGCATGGCAAGGAGGTTGACATTGCGGATACGGGTGATGTCCTCTGGTACGGCAGTTTCAATGATCCCAATGGGAATCAGGACGAGGCCCTGTTTCTCAATGATCGAGTCCTCGTTCGAGAAGGAATCACCATGATCGGTGGTGTGGCGATTGAGGAGATCGAAACAGACGAATTCAGCTACTTCCTTTCGGATAGTGGCCGCTGGGTCGTCTTTGAAGCCACGCTCGCTGATGGTCGCGAGGGGATCTATCGCATCGACCTCGATCCAGATCCCACTCTGCTGCCGCTCGATCCTGGTGTCGCTGGTCAGGTCAACACGGCAACCGTGTTAAACGCCGGACCGGGGAGCCGAGTGCTGGTAGGGGCCAGTTCGCGCCGCGGCAATGCGCTCATTCAGTGCCATGGCAGTCTTCTTGAATCTGGCTTGAGCGCACCCGTTGCCAAGGTGGCCGCAGCGGTCGCAGATGGTGCCGGCAAGGTGGTGCACTCCCGAGTGGTTGCGCCGTCTCTGGTTGGCACTCGATGGTATCTGCAAGCGTTGGACATGGATCGCTGCCGCTTGAGCAATGTTGTCCCGGTTCAGTTCTAGAAACGCGACTATCCTTCGGAGTCGTGGCCTCGAACGATTCCACCCGTGAGCGAGCTGTGCTCGCGTTCTTGGAGCAGCTGATTCAGGATCGCGAGCACGGCCGCGTTTTTGAGGTCGAGTACTACCTCGATCGTTTCCCGGGAATCGCAGAGCAGATTCGTTCCGAGTATGCGAGCGTCGTTCACAATGCCGGCGCAGAGGTGGAGCGCTTGGGCAACTATCGATTGCTCAAGGTGATCGGCGAAGGTGGGCAGGGCATCGTCTACGAAGCTCTCGACGAGCACATGGGGCGGCGCGTGGCACTCAAGGTACTTCCCCGTGCGCTCGCTGGGCCCGATGGGCGAATGCCAGCGGCGGTGGCCCGTGAAATGGAAGCGGTGTCGCGGTTGGATCATCCGGGGATCTGCGTGGTGCATGACGCAGGCGCGATCGACGGACACGCCTATCTGGCGATGCGCCTCATTCGAGGTCAGCCGCTCAATGAGCGGATCGGCGATCTCTCCGCCGAACAGTCCATCGCACTGATTGAGAAAGTCGCTCGTGCGCTCCACGCCGCGCATCGCGCCGGAGTCATTCACCGGGACGTCAAGCCGTCCAACATTCTGGTGGATGAGCAGGGCGACCCGGTGATCGTGGACTTCGGGTTGGCGCGTGCCGTGCAGGGCGATACGCCCACGCTCACGCGCTCCGGCGACCTTGTGGGAACTCCTCACTATCTTTCTCCCGAGAGATTGCGTGGAGGCGATGGTCAACGCGATCCACGTGGAGATGTGTGGGCTCTTGGGGTCACGCTGTACGAGTTGATTGCCGGCGAGCGACCCTTCCGTGGACACAGCATCGAAGCCGTTGCGCGTGCGATCGAGCAGGAAGAACCGACCGGCTTGCAGAGCATGAATCGACGAATCCCGCGTGACTTGGCAGTGGTGGTGCAAACGGCGTTGAACAAGAGTCTCGCCGGCCGCTATCAGAGTGCACTGGAGTTTGCGGATGAACTTGCCCGGGTGCAGGCTGGCAAGCCGATTCAGGCGCGCCCGGTCAGCATGGTGAGTCGAACTGGTCGCTGGATGCGTCGCAATCCGGCACCGACGACAGTGTTCATTCTCTTGTTGCTCGGGGCGGTCGCGGCGTTCTGGGTGGCAGATACGATGCGCCAGATCGCTCTGCAGCGGGCCGACGCTTGGGCGTCAGCTGAGATCAGCCTGGCCTCCAGCCGCATTGAGCAAACTCGTCTCTTGAAAGCAGGCAATGAGTTAGGCCGAAGCTGGAAAATGGAGGCACGCCTCGCCGAGGCGGCGGCAGCGCGCAGGCGTGCTCTGGATCTCGGTGCGGACGCGCTTGAGCTACCGTCCCTGGCGAGTATTCGCAGCCTTCGGATGGACGCGGCATGCACCGGAGATGCGCGGGTCATACGTGAGCTCGATCACGACGGGTATGCGCTGGGGGCGGTCTCCCACAATGGACAGTGGCTCGCGACACGGCGCGTCCTCCCGACTGCTGATGGCCTGCAGACGCGTGAGGTATGCCTTTATGATCTCCGAACCGGAAAGCTGGAAGCGCGTTCCAAGGCGGGTGATCTTCTTGATTGCCAGGAAGGCATCGCGGTGAGCGATGACGGTGGTGCGATTGCGGTTCCAGGGCCAAGCGAGGAGTACCTCGATCTTTGGGACTTGCGTGACGAGCGGCGTCTGCAACGACTACCGATCCCGGGGGAGTTGCAGTTGCAAGCGGGAGAGCGACAGCCCGATCGGCACCTGCGGCTCTGGAAGATTGAGTTCTCACCGGACGGCACGAAGATTGCACTCAGTGTGGCTCCGCGGGAATCACGTGTGACGTTGCCGTCGCCGCGTGGTTTTGCCGTGTGGGATCTCGCTACCGGGGCACTGATACTTGGCAAGCGCGCTGGGACGACGCGCTATCCGTGGCTCGCATTCTCTCCGGATTCAGAACGGATCGTCGTGCAGCCAGAGCCGAATGTTGCAGAAGTCTTCGACCTTGCTTCGGCTTCAGCGGATCTCGCTGCGCCGTCGTTGGCGCGCATGGATTTCGGCATGCCGGTGAAGGCGGCGGCACTGCCAACCGGGGACACTCTTGATCTGATCGTTGTCGCGGGGCCGGCCCATGGTTCCGGCCAGGATACGCTGGCGAGGGTTCGTACTGAGGGGGCTGAGATTGTTTGGTCCAGGACTCTCACTGAGCCGGTCGAATGGGCTCATGCGCCAGGCATGGTTCTTGATCGCGAGGCGGAGCGACTACTCATTGCGACTCAATCAAGTGCGATCGAGTTGGTCGATCCTCTGTCCGGCCAGGTGACGATGCGACTCGCCGATGCCCACGCGGGACGGATCGAGTCTCTCGCCTGGTTGCCCAGCGGGAGGGGATGGTCAAGCCACGCGCGCGCAGGGGTCTCTCGCCGATGGACTCTGCGCGAGCTCCCGCGCTATCTCGAAGAGCATCCGGTGCCGCACCGCGGAGTTTCAGGGGGCATGTTCAGCACTGACTTTGCGGGGAAGAACTTCGCGTTCATTCACGCACAGCGGCGGGAGGCTGTGCACTCCTGGTCGAGCCAGCAGGATGCAAAGCTCGGCATCCAGCAGCTCCAAGCGGATCGACGGACAAGAGCGGTTTACGAACTGCTCTATGATCCGCCTACAGAGCGTCTATTCGAAATCGGTCCCGATCTTTGTACGGCCTGGGACTTGGATACGGGGTTGGCCACTCACTTGGTTCCGGCGTCTGGAGCTGAGTTCTTGCATGGCGGGTTTGATCCGAAGCTTGATCTGTGGGTGATCGAGAGGCAGGGGTCGGCGTTCAGTCTGGTTCGATTCCCCGATGGTGTGCGTCGTCCACTTGACCAGCTCCCTGCGGCCGCATGGATCGACCGCTCTGACCGAGGGGGCTGGTTGGTTGCCACTCCCGCCGACGATGACCCCGCACACCCCACGCTTGCTCGGGTTCAGGAGAATGGAGACTATGCGCTCGTGCCCTTCTCCTGGCCCGGCATGCCGCAGGCTTCGGAGCTCCATCGTCGCAACGCACGGATCAGCGAGGACGGGCGCTTTCTCGCGCTCCTCATCCGCGCCGAGGAGTACCAGCTCTTCGTCTGGGATCGCGAAGTCGAACGACTTGTGGCCCAGATTCCGGTCGGAACTGATCCTGAATGGGCGAGCTTCGACATCGACTCTGCCGGGACGCAGCTTGCGTACGGAACGGAGTCCGGGAGGGTGCATCTGCTCGATCTGCCTTCTGGCAAAGAGTGGGCAAGCTGGCAGGCGCACCAGAGTGAGGTGCGGTATCTGCGCTTTGTCGGCCATCAGGATGACCTCTTGAGCTGGGCGAGTCTTGAGCCGGCGCGCAGATGGAAGCGAACAGCCCTGCAAGTGGAGCTTGCAGGGCTGGAATGACGCTTTCGATCGAGAGCGAGTCAGAACTAGGCCACGCTTAGGTGTTCGCCGTCACCAGCTCCTGCTCGGTGAAGGTCTCCTGGTGCTCCTGCGGGATGAACTCGCCCAGGTAGTCGTGCGTCGAAGCTTCCTTGACCAGGTTGCGGGCGATCACCATGCGCTGCACTTGGTTGGTGCCTTCGTAGATCTGCAGGATCTTGGCGTCGCGCATGAACTTGGCGATCGGGTAGTCCTCCATGAAGCCGTAACCGCCGAAGACCTGCACGGCCTCGGTGGCGACCTTCATCGCGGTGTCGGTCGCGAAGCACTTGGCCATCGCGGCCGTCTTGTTCACCGAGATGCCGGCGTCGGCCTGCGCGGCGCACATGTAGACCAGCCAGCGGGCGGCCTCGGTCTGCTGGGCCATGTCGGCCAGCATCGACTGGATCATCTGGAAGCCGGCGATCGGCTGACCGAACTGCTTGCGGCGGGTGGCGTAGGTGGTCGCCAGCTCGAGCGCACCGGCTGCGGTGCCGACGCCCTGCGCGGCCACGCCGGGGCGCGCCCAGTCGAGGGTCATCATCGAGTGCTTGAAGCCGAGGCCCGGCTTGCCGCCCAGCAGGCGGTCGTCGCCGACGTGGCAGTTCTTGTACTCGGTCTCGGCCACCGGGACCATGCGGATGCCCATCTTGTCCTCGAGCTTCTTGATCGCGAAGCCCGGGTCATCCTTTTCGACCAGGAAGGCCGAGATGCGACGCGAACGCGATTCGGGGTCGGTGACCGCGAAGCAGGTGATCAGGTCGGCGCGCGAACCGTTGGTGGTCCACTTCTTCTCGCCGTTGATGACCCAGCCGCCATCGACCTTGTCGGCCTTGACCGACAGGCCGCCGGCATCGGAGCCGGCGAACTTCTCGGAGAGCGCGAAGGCGCAGCTGATCTCACCGCGGGCGACGCCCGGCAGATACTTCTGCTTCTGCTCTTCGGTGCCGCCCATGATCACCGGGATCGAGCCCAGCGCGTTAACGGCGAAGGCGACACCAAAGGAGGGGTCTGCCTTCGAGAACTCTTCCACGACCAACGCCAAGCCCAGGATGCCGACCCCGGTGCCGCCGTACTCCGGCGCAATCCAGGTGCCGAGCAGCCCCATTTCGGCGGCGGCAGACATGGCGTCCTCGTTGTACGAGTGGTCACGATCGTGCTTGGCTGCCTGGGGCAGCAGATACTTCCGCGCGATCTCGTGAGCCTTGGCACGCACTTCCTTGTGCGTATCGGTGAAGATGATGTCCTGGAGGTCCTGCATCTCGTTTCTCTGGGGCGTTCCCTTAGGGCGGGGGATGGGGGAACGGACCCCAAAGTTTAGCGGCGCGCCCCCCGGGGAGGCGCGCCGCGCGTGGATTTCCGACATCCTGGAGTCGGGCCTGAGTATGGCTAGGACTACCAGCCGATGAAGGCCTTGGTCTCCTTCTTGGCGATGTCCTGCTCCTCGGCCCAGACGATCTCGCGGGTCTGGACGTTGACCGCGTTCATCGTGAACTTGTACCAGGCTGCGGTGGTGTCGCTGCGCTGCTTGCGGATCTCGGTGAAGCGTCCGTAGAAGACGTATTCCGCGCCCAGCTGCTTGCCCAGCTCCGCGGCCGAAGCCAGGTCGACGGCGCCGGACTGCTGGTAAGCCACTTCCTGGTCGATCTCGGCGATGCCTTCGTTGCCGGCCAGCACCGTGAACTTGCCCGACTGGATCAGCGCGGTGCGGATCGTGTCGGTGATGTTGACGGTATCGATGTGCTGCTGGGTGCGATTCTTGATGCCGCCGAACAGAATCCGCGGGCGGTCGCCGCCCCAGCGGTTGGAGTCCAGGAAGGACTGCGTCATGTCGGTGGCGATGGTCTTCAGGTCGTCGAAACCGAAGGCCAGGTTGATGTTCTCGGGGTCGTTTGGATCGATGTCCTCGACCTTGTGCGAACACGAGCCGGCGAGCAGAGCGCCGAGCAACAGTGCGGTGATGCGAATCATGGCAGAACTCCCTTACAGCGTACTCTTGATCGAGCGGACCCGGATCTTGACCTGGACCGCATCTTCGGTAGGCGATTGAATCGTGATGAGCCGCTTTTCTTCGCCGCCCAGCACCTCGTAGCGCTCGGCCAGGACGCCAGCTGCCTTGCGCAGCGCGATGCCGTCCGAGTCGAGCCAATCCCAGGTGATGTGGACGCGAATGGGGAAGTCGTCGTCGTTCTCGATCTCGAACTGGGCGGCGACGCGGCCGTCCTTCTGCGAGACCAGGGTGTGATCGACTTCGATGTCATCGACCTCGGACTTGACCTCGGCCGAGTAGGTGACTTCCTTGCCGTCGACGATCATGGTGCCCTTGGCCTTGGTGGTGGCGCAGGAGCCCAGCAGCGGAGCGGCAAACAGCAGCGTGAAGAGTGCGAAGCGCGACATGATTAGCGGAGCCCCTCCTTGGCCTTGCGGATCTCAATCTTGCAGTCGGTGGCGAGCGCCGAGGGCGCGATCGACTTCAGCGGCGTGAAGCCGCGCGGTTGAATATTGACCCGGATCCAGGTGTTGGCCGGGTTGTTGACCTCGAAGCCTTCGAGATCAAACCAGCGCGGGCGCCATTCGATCCACAGCATGTCGTCGTCTTCGTTGACGGCGGTGATCTGATAGACGGCCAGGCCCGAGTTGTCGTAGCGAATGATGGGATCGCGGAGCTCGAGATCGTCGACCTCGCCGATGATCCCGGTGTCGCCCTCGAGCGGGCCGTAGTCCGCCTTGGTCGACGAACACGCCGCGAGCGGCAGGGCCGCGCCGAGGAGCAGAGCTGAGAGGAGTCGGTTCATGGTTGCTGGGTAGGGGAGGCCGCGAGCGGGCCCACCTGAGCGTAGAGCCGCCCGCCCAGTGAGCGGACGGTGACCAGTACGGGCCTGCCGGGCCGGAATGAGTGGATTCCCAGGTCGACTTCGCCGGCGCCGGGCAGCTGAACCGTCAGGGAATGTTCCCCGGCGGGCACAGGGGCGCGCAGAACTTCGATCTGCTGCGGCAGCGTGGCCCAGGAGCGCAGGTCGGCGCGCTCGGTCGATACCTGAAGCAGGCTGCCGAGCACGCTGGCGACAAAGCCCCAGCCCTCGCCGTGCTCCTCGCTGACTTCCTTCGAGACGCGGTCGACGATGATCGTCTTGGCAGCGGCGCGGCCGATGCCCTTGGCGACGATCCAGGCGAGGCGGTCATCCAGGTTCTGCTTGGCGACCGTGAAGATGTCTTCGAGCACGACCGTCTCGCCGAGTGATTCGCCGCCGACGCGGACGTTCAGGCCGTTGCGTGCAAAGCCGGGCGTACCGAAGGCAGGCAGCGAGACCCGGCCCAGGCTGCGGCGCGTCTGGTAGCGGATCTCGGTGGCGATCTTGTGCGGCATGCGGCCGGCTTCGTGCACGACCACGAGCTGGGCCATGCCGCGCTCTTCGGCGGCGCCCGGGCTCTGCAGGCGTTCCAGCCGTTCCAGCGAATAGCGCACCGCCGGATGGCCGGGCTGCTCCTCTTCGAGCTGATTCAGGTCGATCTCGGCCTCGTCCAATGCGCCGTCGGCCTCCTGGGCGAGCGCGGCGACAAAGCGGGCAAAGCGATTCATGCCGTAGCTGTTGCCGTAGCGATCTTCGGCCTTCGACTGAATCTGATAACCGCGCGCGACCTCGACCATCGTGCCGTTGAGGTCGCCCTGGCGCAGGAAGTCCCAGGCCATCAGGCCGTGCAGCAGGGCGACTTCAAAATCCTCGCCGTCGTAGGGCAGCGCCTTCTCGTTGACCAGCGCCGACACGAAGCCCTCGGTGATCGTGCGGCCGCTAATCGTCGGCCGGTCCTCAAACTTGGCCAGGACGCGATCCGCCTGCAGCCAGGCTTCGATTGCTGCAGCGGGGTCGCCGCCGACGTGGTGGGCCATGCCCGTCTCGGCCCAGGCCAGGAAGGCGTCGTCCTTGTCCGCCTTCTCGATGTTGCGGAACTGCTTGGCCGCGGCTTCGAATCGGCCCTGCTGGAAAGCGGCCACGCCGGGGCCGGCGACCTCGGGGTAGTCCGAGAACAGGCTGCTCGAGCAAGCCGGGGCAACGGCGAGCGCGAGGGCGGCGAGGGCGACGCGGAACCTGCTCAACACGGGGAGATACGAACGGACCTCCCTTCAGGATAGGGATTCCTAGTCGGTCCTCGCGCGAGCAGACGATCGAACTGAGGGAATCACGACGGTGAGGAAGAGCAGGAGCGCGACCAAGGGCAGGCTGGTCGCGATACCAGTCTGCATGGCCTGGCTCACCTCAAGAGAATCGACGCCTCCCGTCGCGGCAGAAACCTGGTCGTAGACGGAAGCCGACTGAGCTCCCTGCCAGGTCAGCAGCGAAGCGGGCAGAACTCCTGCAAGCACGGCGATCCGAGCCTGGGGCTTAGTGCCCGAGCGAAGGCACACCCCGAGCAGCAGGAGACTGATCACGAGCGCGGCACCTCCGACGATCGGGATCGTCTCAGCGAGCAGGGTGAAGCTGTGCTCGAGAAAACCCGAAGGCTCCAGCTCAAGGCTGGCCCAGTAGTGCCGCAAATGATCCGCGGCGGTTCCTCCGAGGATCAGCCAGGGCACCGCCAGCAGCCACAGCGAAGGGGCGATTGCGTTGCGCGCGAAGCTCCCGCCGCGCACCGCCAGCAGCAGGCACCAAAGCACGCAGCCGACCAGGATCCAGTCGGAGAAGACGGTAAGGCGCGGGAGGAAAGCGCTCACTTGCGAGGCGGCGCCTCCTGGAGTGCCAGCAGAGCCTGCAGCGCGAGGCCGGTGCCGGCGGCGGGGCCGATGAGCGGGTTGTCGATGAAGGAGCCGTCAGCGCTGTGGCAGCGCGCGAGCTGACGCAGAGTCTCCTCGCGTACCTCGGCGCGCAAAGCGTCCGAGATGACTTCGGCGTCGAAGGCGGCCAGAGCTTCGGCCGCCGTGCAGTAGTCATAGGTGAGGTAGTGCGAACCCTGCGTTTCCGGGCCGCAGTGCATCAGCGCGCGGCGGGATTGGTCGCCATAGGTGTGCAGATGTTCGACGTAGCGCTGGAAGGGCAGCACCATGTCGGCCGGCTGCAGCACCCCGCCCTCGACGAGCGCGTGGGCGCAGAGGGGGCCACGCGCTGCGCCACCCAGGATCTCGACCTCACCGGCGGGGTCGAGGCTGACTCCCATGCGCAGGTACTCAAATGCCTGGTTGGAGCCGCGCATCGCCTGCAGGACGCGTCGACCACGCGCCAGCACCTCGGCGTCGAGCTCGAACTCGCGCTGCTCGGCCAGCTGCAGCGCCTTCAGCACGGTGGCGGTCGTGAAGCTCATCGCAGCGACCGTGGCTTCCCCGCCGACCTGACCGGAGAGGTAGTAGCTCCATCCGCCATTGGCCTGCTGAATGCGCACGAGGTCGTCGGCCATGGCATGCAGTTCGGTGCGGACGCGGCCCAGGGTGTGGCGGCCGGGATCAAAATGCCCCGCCTCGAAGTGATCGTAGACCGCGGTCAGCAGGAAAACCCCGTAGGAGGAGCCCCAGCAGGTGTAGTCCATAAAGGCGACGACGCGCGGGTTCTCGCGCACGATGCGCCGCTGCTCGAGGTAGCTGCTCAGCCCGCGCTGCACGGCCGTGCGGATCTGGGCGGCGCGCGGCGGATCGCTTTCAAGGTAGTGCGGCAGGCTGCCGAGCAGGGCGCGCACCGCGATCGCATGCGAGGCCATCGTGATCGGATCGCGCGCGCGCTGGTTTTCGCCGATGTTGCCGGGGCAGGGCCAGCTGCCGTCTTCAAGCTGGTGGGCCAGGAGCCAGTCGACGGCGCCGTCGAGCGCGGCGTCGGCATCGAGCAGATCGACGCGCGGGGCGGCCGGCCCGATGCGTGCGGCTTCGAAGGCGTAGTCATCCGGCCAGCTCAGGTCGGGAGTGACCTCCATCTGGATGCCGGGCCCCAACAGCGCCGCGGCAGCGGCCCAGGCCGCCGGCTGCTCGGGGAGTTCGGCGCAGACCTGATGAAGGAGGGCGAGTGCTTCCTCGCGTTCGCCCGCGACCCACTGCAGGGTGGCGCGCTGCACCAGCAGCCGCGCGTGCTGTTCATCCGTCAGCCGCTTCGGATCAAGAATCGCGACGGCGGCCATCGCCTCTTCGTTCTGCCCCATCCCGGTGTGCAGCGCGGCGCGCGCCAGCGCAATCTCGGCGCCGAGCTGCGGGTCGTTGCTGGGCTGCGCGCGTTCCAGCGCATGCAGACCCAAGCTGCCCTGGCGATCGATCCAGGCCAGGCGTGCGCGCTGCACCGCGAGCTCCGCGGGCTCGCTCGGGGGCGCATCCGCGTGACTTCCGGGCGGAGGGCCGGCGATGCGGCGTGCCAGGGCGAGGTCTCCGTTGTCGATCGCCAGCTTGACGCGTTCGGCGCGGGGCAGCTCAGTGGGCGGCGCTTCGACGCGCAGCTGCGGGTGACCGGCCAGGGTCTCGCGCAGCGCCGCGGCGGTCAGCGGCGCGCTGACCAGATAGACCTGGCGCACCACCTGCCCCTGCGGCGTCACGACCAGCAAGCCGGTGCCAAAGGTCGAGCCGCCCAGGCCGAAGACCTCCGGATCGACGAAGGGAGCCTGCAGCCCTTTGCGCCAGACGTAACCGACGAAGCGGTTCTGCATCAGCGCGATCACCTCCGGGTCCATGAAAGGGCCTTGCATCAGCGGGCTGCCGAGGTCGAAGCCCGGGATCGAGTGGATCGCGACGACGATCAGCTTTCCCTGCTCCTGTGCGGCGGCCGCCGCGGCATCCCAATCCGCGGCCCAATCGATCTGGCTGCCGCAACGCGCCGCCAGACTCTGTAGCTGCTGACGCTGCTGCGCGGCCTCATCGAGCTGGATCAGCCGGAAGCTGGCGAGGACTTGCTCGGCGTGCGGCCAGTGCTCGTCGAAGTTGTCCTCGGGCGCATGAAACTGAACGCGGTACTGAAAGCCGTTTGCGTGCAGGAACATCAGCTTGACCCGGAAGCGCACGCCCGACGCGCTTTGCAGAACCTCCACACCGCGCGCGGTCCTGCCGTCGAGTTCGAAGTCGAAGCGATCGCCCAGTTCGATCGAGGGCTCCTGCGCGACCTGCGCCGCGAGCTCATCCAAGGCAGCATCGCCGGCGGCCGGGCCGGACTTCCCCGAGTCCGTGACCTGAATCGCCAGCTGCACCAGACCGCCCATCGCCGGCGGCCCTGCGGCCAGAACACTCAGTCGCCCGTCTGTCTCCTGAGTGCGATGTTCCCAGCCTTGAATATCGACGGTCAGCTCAAAGCCGGCGGACGGAGCGGAGATCGGCTCCTGGGCCAGTGCGGGCGCAGCACAGAGGAGCGAGAACAGGAGCAGGGGGAGGGCGCGCCGCATGATCGAGGTACGCAGTCACCCTAACCGGGTGAGTCGAATCCTGAAGCGCTCTTCTCCCAGCTAGATCGCTAGCTCGATCTGCAGGAGCGAGCGGTCGCGGCGGGCGCCGAAGCGGACCGCGCCGTCCTGGGTGAATCGTGGCGGGCCGACGGCGTCGAAGCTGTCGCTCAGCCCTTCGCGCGGGCCGTCTTTCTCGAGCTCGAGCGTGAGCAGGCGCCACTCCTTGCCTTGCCGCACCGGGACGGCCAGCGTCTCGCCGTTCGCCGAAAAGACCGGGACGCCGATGAAGTTCCAGCCACCGCTGACGATCTCGCCGTCCAGGACCAGCGACCAGGTCACGCGATCGCTGTCTGCGGCTTCGTTGCCGAGCAGCATGAGCTCATCCAGCACGATCGTGTGGCCGGCGATGCTCACCGACATGCTGGCCACGGAGGTGCTGGCCACATAGGCGATGTGCTTGCCGTCCTCACTCAAGGTGATCTTCCCGAGGCGTCCGAAGCTCGGTCCAACCAGCTCCTCGTCGTAGGAGACGGCGAGCTTGCCGTCCTCCTTCGTGGGAAAGGCGAAGTCGCGTCCCTTGCCAGCGAAGGCGGGTGCCCCGAGGGCTTCCGCACCTGCGGCAAACTCCTTCTTGCCGATCACGATCGCCCCGCGGCCCGAGCGCTCGAGCCCGACCCAGCCGCAGGTCTTGCCCTGCGGCGCATAGACCGGCTGGCTGGCATCCAGGTAGGGGCCGTGGTCTTTCTTGCCGACGCGGATGAAAAGCCCGTCTTCGAGCAGCAGCTGGTGCGCGATCTCCTTGCCGTCGGCGCGGTAGACTGGGGCGAAGCGCTCGGGTGTGGGCCGGCAGCGCTCCTTGGCTTCCTTGCCGCCGCGCACGATGAAGTACTCGCCGCCGTTGCGGCCGGTGGCGCTGTGGGCAACGCCGACGGGCACCCCACCTTTGGGATCGTGGCGGACACTCTCGCCGGCCCAATAGGCGATCTCGGTGCCTTGCGGACTGAGCGCGATCGGACCGACCCAGTCATAGGCGCGATCTGCGCGGCCGTCGAGTACGGCTTCCCAGCTTTGCCGCTCGCCTTCGAGTACCTGGCCGCGTCGGTAGGCGAGATGCCGACCGTCCTCGCTGAATCGCAGGCTGTCGAGGAAGTCGTAGGCCTCGCTGGTGCTGCCTTCATGCCACAGCCGCCATTTGCGCTCGAGGCCCTGGCCCTCGGGCAGCAGCAGCGCTGCCGCGTGGCCCCCCGGCGCGAACACCGTGTGCGCGCCTTCGAGCTTGAGCTCCTCGGGCAGCTCGGCGAGGACAGTCGGCTGCTGCGGAATCAGGCTGAGGAGGAGGGCGGCGAGCAGGGGCATGCCCGGTTCTAGTCACGCCGCGCCCGGCGGGAACGCATTGTCTAGAATGCCGCTCCCCCTGATCGAGAACCCTTGGCCGCGAGCTCAAAGAAGCAGAGCCCGAAAGAGACGCCGATGATGCGTCAATTCTGGGCGGCGAAGAAGAAGCATCCCGATGCGCTGCTCTTCTTTCGCATGGGTGATTTCTATGAGCTCTTCGGCGACGACGCCAAGGTGGCCGCCAAGAAGCTGGGGCTGACTCTCACTTCTCGTTCCAAGGAGAAGGATCTGCCGATGGCCGGCGTGCCGGTGCGCTCGATGGAGGGCTATCTGGTTCGGCTGGTCAAGATGGGTCACACCGTCGCGATCTGCGAGCAGATGCAGGATCCGAAGGAGGCCAAGGGCATCGTCGAGCGCGACGTGGTGCGGGTGGTTTCGCCCGGCACCCTGGTCGAGGACGAGAACCTGGAGGGTGGCGAGCCGCTGTTCGTGCTGGCGGTGCACGTCGAGCCGCCGAGCGGTCGCGGTAAGGAAGCGGTGTCGATGGACGACTTTCTGGTCGGCCTGGCCTGGGCCGATCTGTCGACCGGCAGCTTCCGCTGTTCGACCACCCGGCTGGGCCGCCTGGGCGAGGAGCTGGCGCGGGTGCAGCCGGCCGAGCTGCTGCTGCCGGACCTCGGGGAGAGCGATCCGATGCGGCCCTGCCTGGATCGGATTCGAGCGCTGATCGCAGGCGAGGAGCTGCCGGTGGCGCTGCGCGCGCCCTGGTCCTTCGACGCGCCGCGCGGTCGCCGCGATCTGTGCGAGCAGCTGCAGGTCGCCACCCTGGAGGCCTTTGGCATCGACGAATCGGGTGAGGTGCTCGCGGCCTGCGGCGCGCTGCTGGATTTCCTGCGTGACACGCAGAAGTCGGCGCTGGAGCAGATCCGTGATCTGCAACGTCATCGGCCGGCGCGCCATCTGGTGCTGGACCGCGCCACGCGCCGCACCCTCGAGATCACCCAGGCGCAGGCCGACGGCGGGCGCGAGGGCACCTTGCTTGCCGTCGTCGATCGCACCGAGACGCCGATGGGCGCGCGGCTGCTGCGCGACTGGCTGCTCGAGCCGCTGGTCGATCGCGCCGAGATCGAAGCCCGCCACGATGCCGTGGCCGCTCTCGTGGAGGATGCCGGCATGCGCGCTCAGGTCCGCGGCGCGCTGGACGGCCTCGGCGACCTCGAAAGGGTGGCCGCGAAGATTGCTTCGGGCCGGGGCGGCGCGCGCGAGCTGGTCGCGCTCGCGGGGGCGCTGGAACGCGTTCCGGCGCTGCGTCAGCAGATCGAGGCTTCGCCCGTCGGAGCCTTGCAGGCAATCCATGCGCGCCTCGACCCGTGCACGCAGCTGGTCGCCTCGGTGCGGGCGATGCTGGTCGACGAGCCGCCGCTGGGCCTGAAGGAAGGCGGCCTCATTCGCGACGGCTACGACAGCCAGGTCGACGAGTTTCGCGGCCTGGCCAGCGGCGGCAAGGAGTACCTGGCGGCGCTGCAGGCGCGCGAGGCGGAGCGCACCGCAATCCCCAACCTGAAGCTCGGCTTCAACCGGGTGTTCGGTTACTACATCGAGATCACGCGCAGCCACGCCGAGCGGGTACCCGAGGATTACATCCGCAAGCAGACGCTAAAGAACGCCGAGCGGTACATCACGCCCGAGCTGAAGGAGTACGAGGGCAAGGTCCTCGGCGCCGAGGAGAAGCTCTACGCGCGCGAGTACGAGCTGTTTCTGGGGCTGCGCGACGCCGCCGCGGCCGAGGTGGCGCGGCTGCTGGGCTGCGCGCGCGCGATCGCCGAGCTGGACGTGCTCGCCGGCCTCGCCGAGCTCGCGGTCCAGCGCCGCTACGTGCGCCCGCAGCTGCTCGACGGGGAACAGGGCGAGGAAGCCGCGGTCCTGCTCGACATCGAGAACGGCCGCCACCCGGTGGTGGAGGCGGCGCTGCTCGAAGACCCCTTCGTGCCGAATCATGCGCGGCTCGGCGGCGAGCACGCGCGACTGGCGATTCTGACCGGCCCGAACATGAGCGGTAAGTCGACCTATCTGCGCCAGACCGCGCTCATCGTGCTGCTGGCGCAGATGGGTTCCTTTGTCCCGGCCGACGCCGCGCGCATCGGCATCGTCGATCGGATCTTCACGCGCCTGGGCGGCGGCGATGACATCTCGCGCGGCGCCTCGACCTTCATGGTCGAGATGGTCGAGACCGCGAACATCCTGCGCCATGCCAGCGAGCGTTCGCTGCTGCTGCTCGACGAAGTGGGTCGCGGGACCAGCACCTTTGACGGCCTGGCGATTGCCTGGGCCGTGTGTGAGCACGTCCACGATCAGCTGCGGGCCCGATGCCTGTTCGCGACCCACTATCACCAGCTGACGGACCTGGCCGAGTCGCTCCCGGCGGCGCGGAATCTGAACGTCGCGGTGCGCGAGTGGGGCGACGAGATCGTCTTCCTGCATCGCATCGACGAAGGCGGAACCGATCGCTCCTATGGCATTCACGTCGGTCGGCTTGCCGGCCTGCCCGAGTCGGTGCTCGCGCGCAGCCGCGAGGTGCTGGCGCGGCTTGAGCGCGACGAAGAGGGCCTCTCCGAGCGCATCCTCGAACACGCTACGGCGCGCCCCGAGCCGGCGGAACCCGTGATGACTGCCTCGGCGGATCCCGTGCTGCAGCCGGGGCTGTTTGATGCGCTCGAACAGGCCGACCCGGAGCTGCTGCGGGAATTGCAGGCCGCGGATCTGAATGCGATGCCTCCGATTGAAGCCTGGCAATTGTTGCAGCGTGTGCAAAGTGCGCTGAAGAGCGGCTAGCGCGCCAACCCGGCTAGGATGAGCGGCGATCATGGCCGCTGCGCTTCCCTCCTTGTTGGCTGCCTTGCTGCTGGCCCAGCCCGCCCCGCTGCAGGACGCATCACCGCAGCAAGCCTCGCCGCCGGCGCTGGACCTCCTCTCGCCCGAGGAGTTCGGCACGCGGCTGCAGCGCCTGAAGGAGCTCGCCGTCGGCAAGAGCTTCAAGCCGCTGCACGGTGATCATGTGCGTAGCACCACCTGGGCGGTGAACGACTCGTGGGGTACTCAGCTGCCGAATCCGGACAAGTTCGGGGACGACGACGAGGCCATGCGGCGCGGCTACTGCACCTACGGCGGCAGTTTCGGCACGGTCTATCTGCCGCTTCTGGAGGGCGAGCTGCGCGGGGCGGAGGCGGCGCGCGCGATGCGCATGCGGCTCGAAGCGCTCGAGCAGGTCTTCCGTGACACGATGAGCCCCTGGGAGCTGGAGCGGCCGGACGCGATCGCTTCCAGTCAGCCCTGGACGGTCCATCTGCAGGCGATGCCGCAGATCAGCGACTGGGGACCTTCGATTCAGTTCATGTGGTGGCTCGAGCCGATCCCCGCCGCGGAAGGAGAGGTCCGCTTCGAGGTGCGGGCCCGCGTCGTCGGGCTGGCCACGCCGCCCGAGGCGCCGCTGCCGACAGCAAGCTCGGACCCCGCGATTCCGTCGGTCTGGATGGCTGGCAATTCGAATCAACCGCTGGATCGTGCGGCGCAGCAGTTTGTGGAGGCGCTGCGGCGCGCCGACGTGGGGGGCTTCGAGGGGCTGGTCTACAGCGCGCCGGAGTTCCGTCACCTGGAGCTGCGTCGTTTCGCTGCGGAAGACGTGGAGTACGAGTCGGAAGAAGAGCGGCTGACGATCTTCCAGGAGGTGCGTGAGGAGATCACCTTGGGCTTCCGTTATCTGGCAGAGTCGCTGCGCGATAGCTACCCGGTGGTCGACCTCGAGCAGCTGAGGCTGGTCAAGATCACGAGCGCGACCGATCGGCGCGCGGCGCTGGCCGACGACGAGGACAGTTGGACGGAAGCCGACTGGGATTTTGTCGACGACTACGACGACCTGTACGGCGAGTTCTACGACCAGGTGCTGATCCTGACCTTGGCCGCCCACTACCCGGGTTCAGATCCCATCCTGTTTGACCTCGAGCTCGTTCTGATGAACGTCGAGTCGCGCTACGCCGTGGCCGCTGTGGGCGAAGAGGTTCATCGCGTGCGCTCGATGGGCCTCGACGCGGCCACCCAGGAGCTGGCGCGCTTTCTGTTCGGCGGCGAAACCGAAGGCTTTCTCGACGCCATCTTCCCCACGCATATTGACCAGCTCGTCCCGCTTGCTCCGGGAGCGATGGAAGCCCTGGACTGGTGGTGGATGCATCGCTGTCCGCTGGAAGACGAGGACGCGACCGAGCCCGCGGATTTCGCCTGGGGAAATCCGCAGCAGTGGCGACGGCTGCATCTCGCGCGGGCCGAACTGGAAGAGCTGGGCTGGGATCACCCCGCGAGCTGGGAGCTCCTTGGCGTTGAGGTTCTTCCCGGCTACACGACCGGGGCCACGGAGCAGCTTTGGGTAACCGGGCTCCTGAAGAAGGAGGATGGCACCAGCCTGCGCGCGCGCTTTCAGCTGGAGCTCATGCATCACGGCAAGAAGTTCTCGATCCACCCGGACGGTCGCTTCGAGCTGCAGGTGCTGCCGGAGCCTCCGGCTCTGAGCGCGGCCGGAGTCGCGGCGCGTCAGCTGGCGAGCGATCTGCGCCGCGCCAACCTGGCGGGCAACCTGGACAAGAGCCTAGAGCTGGAAGCGGCGCTGCTGGAGGGGGTCGACGAGCTGGAGCCGCGGCAGCAGGCTGCTGTCTGGCGCGGGCTCGCTTCGGCGAGGGTGCAGCGCTACCTGAAGGCGGAGGAGCAGGGCGATGCCGCGGCGCAGCTGCCGGGGGTGCTGCAGGCTGCGCAGGAGTTTGATCGCGCCTTCCTGATGCTTCAGGCCCTGCGCGGCAAGACCGAGTGGGATCACTCCGGCTCTGGGATTGCCCTGGGCAGCGTGGAGACCGCGCAGGAACTGACCGCGATCGTGCGGATCTGCGTCAACGCGGCGCGCGACCTTCCCGATCGGGCCGCGCAGCTTCCGTACTACGAGGCAGCGGCCCGCGCAGGCAGCTGGCTCAGCATCGCGACGCCGGCTCTGCGCACGGCTGCGATGCAGACCGCGCAGGTATCCGTCGACGCGTTGCAGAATGAAGGAAAGCAGGACGAGGCATTCGACCTGCTGCGGCGCTACTTCCCACTCGACTGGGAAACGCGGGACGGCGGCCTCGCGAAGCACGCGGAGCGCTGGGGTATCCCGATCGCGAGCGTGGTTTCCGGTTATCGCACCTTGGCGGTGCTGCGCTACAACCGCGCCGTCGGCATGTATCAGCGCGCCATGGAATCCGAGCGCCCGCGCCCCGGGCTTGCCTGGCAGGCCGTGCAGGAAGCGTGGAAGGCCAGCGAGGCCGTGCGCTTCTCCAACCGCGCGGCGCCGGAAATCGCCGCCGACCAAGCGCTGCTCGCCGACATCCGGAAGCTCCACGAGACCCTCAGCGAAGCGGCGCTCTCCGTGTCCTTCTAGCTTGCGACGCTAAGCTGGCCTCATGAAGAGGCTCCTTGGCGCGCTTCTGTTTCTTTGCACTGCAACACTCGGCGCGAGGGCTCAGCAGCCCGGTTTATCGCCCGAACTGCAGCGCGCGCTCGAGGCTTACCGCGCCGAGGACTATCACGAGGCGCGGCGCCTTCTTGAGCCACTCAGCGCGCAGGGCGACCCGGTCGCGTCGACGCTGCTGGGCAACCTCCTGGCGCGCGGGCTGCACGGGCCCCAGAACGAGACCGAGGCGATGGCCTCGGCGCGCAAGATGCAGGCGCAGCGTCTGCTGCTGCAAGCGCGCAGCCAGCACTATGACGACGCCTCTCGCGTGCTGGGAGATCTCAGTCTCGAGGGCATCCTGGCGGACCCGGATCCGATTGCAGCGCTTCGTTACTACCTGGACGCACCGCTCCATGCCTACTTCGAGAACCGTGTGGTCCGGTGTTTTGACTGGGTCGCCGAGCGAGAGGACGGGTCTGTCTATTTGCAGCTGCATGAGCTGCTTGCCGCAGGTGGCTGGTCCACGGAAGTGGATCGCTATCGATCGCGCGCAGCCTTTCTGCGCAATGACTGGTCGCTGATCGAAGAGAGACCGGGCTCCAACTCAGGCGTCGGCCATTGGCGCGACCTCGGATTGGGGACGCGACTCGGCAGGCCGGCCAGTCGTGCCACGCTCAAGCAGGCGGTGGAGTCATTAGATCATCAGGAGACCCCCTGGCCGCGGCTTGAGGCGGGCATTCTTGCTCTGCAGGGTTCGCCGCAGGCGATTCAAGCGCAGGGGGTCCATGAGTCTTACCGCGTGGACAAGTCGCGCTTGACGCCTGTCGGCACCTTCGCGCGCGCGCACTGGCATCTGCGCTTGAGCCAGCTGGAGCTCAGCCAGCGGCTCATGCGCGAGGCGAGTCGAAACGGTGAACAGCGCGCAGATCTCGCGTTGATTCAAGGACTGCCCCCGTCGACGCAGCGCCTCGTCGTCGTCGAGCTGATGCGAGCAGGCATGCTTGAAGCGGGGATCTCTGCGCTGATTCAGGCACGCGAGGACCCGAGCTGGCAGGTGACGATGGCGCTCGGCTCCATAGAGGGGATGTTTGAAGATCGGCCGCGCGCGGAGCGTGTCCTGGAGACAGGTTGTGAAGCCGGGAACCTCGACGCCCAGCTCGCGATGGTCGAGCTACTGATCGCTTCCGGGCGCACAGGTCCGCCCGTCACAACGGCCCGCCTGGATCGCGCATTCGAGTATCTCATGATGGGTCTGTTCGAGTCGGACCCGCGCGCATGCTGGCTTGCCGGTCGTTGGCTCACCAGGCAGACGCAAGCGCGCGAGTACCTGGAGACCGAGGTGCCCGAGGACCGGGAGATGGTGCTGAAGTCCAGTCTCGCGATCCTCGAGCCGCGGGTGATCGGCGCGATCGGCGGCGAGGTCGACGTGCGCGACTTCGTTGCGCTCTGGCAGCTGTATCGATCTGCCGGAAGGTTGTATGACGCTCACGATCTGTGGCAGCGTCGCCATGAGCTGATCTCATTCGATCCGGACAGCGCGGCGACCCTGGATGCCTTTACGGCACAGTGCCTCACGGAAGCCCGAAGAGACTTCGAGTCGCAAGTCGAAGCGGATCTGCCCGAGGCATTTGCACTGCACGCCGTTGAGCAGAACTGGCGTTTTCTGAAGCCAGACGACCCGCGCTGTGTGCGACTCTTCGAGCTGGTGCGCGGGCGCTTCCACGAACTCGCGATTCTGCTCCACATGACCCTGAGGGAAGCGCAGTACGTTGGGCTGGATTTGAGCCCGCTCGGCCTCGGGCAGGCGAGCGACGAGGAAGTGCTCGCGGAGCGCATCGCTTTGCTGCGGCGTGCGGCACTGGAAGGATGTTCGGCGGCGATCGAACCCTGGCTCGCCATTCTTCTCGAAGGCGGGGGCGAGGCGGACTTCAGCGAAATCGTCACGATGCTCGACGAGATGGGAGAGGACCAGGAAGCCTTCCGCGCCTTTGTCCGTAGTCGTCTTGCGCTTGGTGGCGCCCTCGACGTCGACCCGATTCTTGAGTGCCGACGTGGGAAGCTACTCGGCTACCCCACGCTTCAGCACCTTGGGAGCTGGCGCGTGCCTGAGGATCAGGAACACAATGCACGGCTCGCCTTCCTGCTTCCCGAGGTCGATACCACCGAGTGGGTCGATCAGTTGACCAGCTCCGGCATGCCGCTGCGTCTGAATGAGCAGTGGCAGAGACTGGGACGCGTCCTTCAGAACGCCGATCATCCCGCGCTTCTGCTCGAGGCCAAACGCGTGCTGACCGCGCGTGCGGCTCGGGGTGAGGCTGTTGCCAAGTTCCTCCTGACCTGGTCAAAGGGGATGCCCCAGCCTGAACTGCGCCATGCCGACGAGGCGCGGGAGTTGGCGACCGAGCTCGTCGCGGACTCTCGGTTCACTCTGCAGGACCGGCTTGCAACGCTGGACGATCTCGCGGGGCAGTTTCCAGCGGATCGACCGTACTACCAGAGCCTGCGCGCGCAGCTTGCCGATGAGTACATCGCGTGGTCCGAACAGGCTCGAGCCGAAGGTCGCACCGTGGACTGGATGGTGGGCGCGCTGCATTTTGCGCCACGTGCGTTCCCGCAAGATCCAAGGACGGGCGGGCAGTTCATCGCCGCGCGCGAGACCCTGCTGGAGCTCTGCGATGAGCTTGCCGTGGATGTCGAACCAAAGAGCTGGCTGGCTCTTGGGCTCAGCTTCCCGCGCGGCGTGCCGACGCGCGCCGAGCTGATCGTCGGTGCCGAGGCATGGAAACTCGCCGTGGGAGCGCCGGCAGCTTCGGCGCGGCAGCTTCGCTACGAACTTGATGCCGGCTGGCAGTATGCGCTGGAGCACAAGGGCGGCCCATTCGAGTCCACCAAGGAGCTGCGGACCAAGATCGCGACCGAGGTCGAATACGTCGACCATCGCGAAGAGTGGCGCCGCGCAGTCAACGCGGCGCGCAGTGAAGCCTTGCGCATCCAGGGAATGATCAACGAGCTGGCGGACCGCTATGACTCCTCGGGCATCGAATGGGAATCCTGGGATGCCGACTATCGTCAGTTTTCCAACGGCATGTCCTCCATGGGGGTGGCTGCGCGCGGTGCGCAGGAGATTGCCGATCGGTTGCGTTTCGAGGGTCCTCCAGCCCCGACTCGTGTGGAACGCGAGATCGTCGAACTCATCGAGGTGGACACGCCGATCTACGTGATGCAGTACATCGGTGATCTGTATCGCGGCTATTTTGCGAAGGCGAATCCACCCGCCGGGACCTGGCAGATCGACTACGAGTTCCTTTGTTCGGTGCCCTGGGAAGGGACGAGCTTCCGCTCCCGAGACTGGTCTGAGCTCGTGACGGAGGTCACTCAGCCACTCGTCGAGAAGCAGATGGTGGCCGAAGTAGGCGAAGAGCTGCTCGACAAGATCCGCGCGTCGATCGAATTCCAGGCGGATGTTCTCCACCTTCCGTCGCTCCGCTCGTCCTGCGTGGCGCACTGGGTGGAGACCCATGCCGGCAGACGCGATGAGCAGGAGCAGGCGCGTGATCGTGAGAACCTCCTCTACTTCTTCGCCAAGTCGCCGGGCGAAGGCGCTCTCACCCTGCCGCCAGAGTTAGGCTTGGGGAAGAGCGCGATGCCCTTGGTCCCCGAATTCCCGACTGGTGATTCTGACTCATGAGTGAGTCACGCACCGAAGGCTGGCGGCAGCGCTGGTACGTCATCATTTTCGAGGCGGATACGCCGGCGGGGAAAGCCTTTGACGTCGCGCTGATTCTGGCGATTCTGACCAGCGTCGTGGTGGTCATGCTCGAGAGCGTGGCCAGCATCCGGGAGCAGCACGGCGAAGCCCTGTACCTCGCCGAGTGGGGTTTCACGATTCTGTTCACCCTCGAGTATCTGGCGCGCCTCAGCTGCACGCGTCGGCCACTCCGTTACGCCCGCAGCTTCTTCGGAGTCGTCGATCTGCTGGCGATTCTGCCCACCTATCTCATCGCGCTGTTCCCGGCGGCGCGCTATCTGATGGTGGTGCGGGTGCTGCGCCTGCTGCGCGCCTTCCGCGTGCTCAAGCTCGCCGCCTACGTGCGCGAGTCCGACCTACTAATGCGCTCGCTCAGGGCGAGTCGGCGCAAGATCACGGTCTTCCTGTTCGCGATCTTCGCGCTCACGCTCATCCTCGGTTCGCTGATGTACCTGATCGAGGGCGAAGAACACGGCTTCGACAGCATCCCGCGCGGGGTGTACTGGGCGATCGTGACCTTGACCACGGTCGGCTATGGGGACATCTCACCCGAGACGCCGCTGGGCCAGTTCGTGGCCGCGCTGGTGATGATCATGGGCTACGGGGTGATCGCGGTACCGACCGGAATCGTCTCGGCCGAGATGGCGCTGGCCGCCACCCAGGAAGGCAAGCGCTTCGTCTGCGGGGCCTGCGGCGTGGGCAGTCATGTCTCCGCGGCTCGCTTCTGCCACGGCTGCGGAGCCGGCTTCGAAGACACATCGGAATAGGCTTGTCGAGGCGCGGGACGGGCGGGAAAGCTCGTTGTGACGACTATCGACTCTGAATCGAGACGGAATTCCGCCGAATCCGGGCAGAAATTTCGCGCTGTGTCACGCCCTGGTCACGGCCAGCAAACGGTCGGAGGGCGAATTCGTAAGCCTTTGTGAGAAAGGACTTAGCGACGGATCCCCCGACGGACTCAGGCGCCAATTTGAGAACCCAGGGAGAACTGCGTCACGCCCCCAGCCCGGGGGACGAAATTCTCGAGAAAAAGGGGCATCCAAACTCGCTTTGTTCAAGTAGTAATATAGACAAACGAGCCCGCGGGAAACCCCGCTCCGCTCCACACCATTGCCACGCGGCAAGACCCCAACCCACTTCATCGCCATGCGCTTCCAGGACCTGATTCAAGAGCTGTCACTCGAGACCTTCGAGGACGACTGCCGACGCTTGGTCCGTCGGCTGGACCGCAACCAGGAGCGGGTGATCTGTCAGTTCGAGCGCCTCTCGAAGCCCGCTGGGGGCGGCCGGGACAACATCCTGGCCATTTACCGGCGCGAGGTCGCGGCCATTCCCAAGATGGATCGCGAAGAGGAACTGCAGTTCATCATGGGGATCGAGCTGCTGTGGCGCCGGCTCCAGACCGCGCGTCGCGCGGCCGGCTTCTCGAAGGAAGAGGTCGAGCGCTACCCCGGCACTGATGACCTCCGCTGCGGCACCTGCCCGCCGGGTCGTCAGCGGGTCTGCATGGGCTGCGCCCCGATCGAGCTCGACCCGGACCAGCGTGCGCGACTGCGCGATCGCACCCAAGAGTTCGTCGCCGCGCGCAATGAACTGATGGAGCGTCACCTGGGCATCGTCTTCCGGCTGCTCGAGCGCTACCGCTACTCCGGTGTGCCGATCGAGGACCTGATCCAGGAAGCGAACTACAGCCTGTTCAAGGCAGTCCAGGGCTTCGACTTCACCCGCGGGGTCCGCTTCAAGACCTACGCCGGCTACTGGGTCAATCAGGCTTTCCTGGCGGCGATCTACAACCAGAGCCGCACCGTGCGCGTGCCCGCGTACATCCAGAAGGCGATGAAGAAGATCCACGACGCCTCGAACGGCCGCTCCTTCGGCCTCGAGAACGTCGAGGCCATCGCCAAGAACTCGGGCGTCCCGATCGACCTCGTACGCAGCGCCCTGGTCGGCAACCGCTACACCCTGTCGCTCAATAAGGCGGTCGATGAAGACGGCTCGGAGATGATCGACCTGGTCGAGGACGAGGACGCCGCGGTCGAGCCCGAGTTCGACGAGTCGACCCGCCTCGCCGGTCACCTGCGTCACGCCGTCGAGCGGCTGACCGAGCGTGAGCAGCACGTGCTGACTCAGCGCTTTGGGCTCGACGGTCAACCGTCGCGCACTCTGGCCGAGGTCGGAGCCGACCTGGGGATCAGTCTGGAACGGGTTCGGCAGATTCAAAAAGCCGCGCTCGATAAAATTCGCACGGGGGAAGAGGGAGAGCTCCTGGCTCAGTTCGCCTAGGCGATGCGTCATCGTGATGGCGGGGTCAGGGGGGAGAGCCTGACCTCGCCTTCTTCTTCATCTTGAGAGATGCAAAAGTCCCCCCTGTCTGGACAGCGCGCGCCGGGCGTGATCGGCGCACTGCAAGAGTTCCTGCGGCTGGAAGCCGCCAGCGGCATTCTGCTGGTGATCGCCGCCGTGCTGGCGATGATCGTCGAGAACTCGCCGCTGGCTCCGTGGTACGACGCCCTGCTCGGGACCCGCGTCGAGGTGCGCGTCGGCGATTTTGAGATCGCCAAGCCGCTGCTCCTCTGGATCAACGACGGCCTGATGGCCTTGTTCTTCCTGCTGGTCGGGCTGGAACTGAAGCGCGAGATCGTCCGCGGCGAACTGCGCGATCGGTCCCGTGCGGCCTTGCCGGCGATCGCAGCCTTGGGCGGCTTCGCCGTCCCCGCGCTGATCTACACGGCCATTAACGCAGGCAATGAGACGGCGATGACGGGCTGGGCCATCCCGTCCGCGACCGACATCGCCTTCGCGCTGGGTGTGCTTTCGCTGCTGGGGGATCGGGTGCCGCCGGCGCTCAAGCTGTTCCTGCTGACGCTCGCGATCGTCGATGACCTGGCGGCGATCATCGTGATCGCCCTGTTCTACACCGCCGACCTCTCGGTGGCTTCGCTCGTCGTGGCTTCGCTCGCCGTCGCGGTGCTGGCGATTCTGAATCGCCGCGGAGTGACCTCGCTGGTGCCTTACGGACTGGTCGGTCTCATCCTGTGGACGGCTGTGCTGAAGTCCGGCGTGCACGCCACCCTGGCGGGCGTGGTGTTGGCCTTCTTCATCCCGTTGCGCAGCGACTCGGAGAAGGGACGCTCGCCGGCGGAACAGCTGGAGCATGATCTCCACCCGACGGTCGCCTTCGCGATCCTGCCGATCTTCGCCTTCGCCAACACCGGGATCTCGCTGAGCGGACTGACCTTGGAGTCCCTGGTCTCTCCGGTCCCGCTGGGCATCGCGCTGGGTCTGATTTTCGGAAACCAGATCGGTGTGATGAGCCTGGCGTGGCTGTGCGTGAAACTCGGCATCGGCCGGCTGCCGGACGGCGTCAACTGGAAGATGATTTACGGCGCAGCCTGCCTGTGCGGGATCGGCTTCACGATGAGCCTGTTCATCAGCTCGCTGGCCTTCGAGGAAGGGGCCCAGCAGATGGCCGCGGACGATCGCCTGGGCATCCTGGTGGGCTCGTTGATCTCCGCCGCGTGGGGGGTGCTGGTGCTGCGCAAGGTCCTGCCGCCAGCCGTCGGCGAGTCCAAGTCGGAACCGGCTGCGCTGTCCAGCTAGTCGCGCTCGACAGGCCCGGGCTGCAGGCGGATCACCCGCGGCAGATCGTTGAGCGAGATCAGAAAACGGAGATGCCCCGGCGCGCGCACCTGCCAGCGCGCGTGGGGCGAGACTTCGGCGGCGAGGATCCCCTGCGAGTTGCTGCGGCCGACGCGAACCGGAAGATCGCCGTCGACCCGTTCCAGGAAAGCGCCTTCGAGGGGGATGCTGGTGGGCTGATCGATGATCCGCAGGCGCACTTGCAGCTTGCGTTCATACTCGCCGATCAGCTCGACTCCCTCGCGGCCCGCGGGAAAGCGATGCCGGTGAGGGGGGAAGATGTGCTCGCCTTCGAGCGCCATCGTGTTCAGCACCACCTCGCCCGAGGAGGCACCGAACAGCCGGAAGCGACCGACGGCGTCGGTGCGCGTGCCCATGATCAGCGCGCCCGACTGCGCATCGGTCAGCTCGACGTAGTGGTTCGGCACCGGCTTGCGCCATTCCGGGTCGGCCAGCAGCTGCCCTGCGAGCGCCAGCGGCTCGGTGGGGGCCGGCAGTTGCCAGTCGATGCGTTCGATCGGCCCGGACAGCGTCAGGCTGCGCTGCAGCCAGCCGACCCCGACCGGGGAGCGCAGGCTGAGTTCGTACTCGCCAGGGGGGAGGTTGTCCCAATCCGTCTCCCCCTGCTCCGACAGGTACTGCGGGGTGCCGTCGAGCCGACCGGTGTAGGCGCTGAGGCGTCGGACGAAGGCATTCCGACTCAGCGCCCGGCTGCGCAGCCGCACCTCGACGTGGGGGAAGGGGTTGCCCGCCAGGTCGCTGACCCGCAGCTCGAGCCGCGTGCCCGGAACAAGCTGCAGCAGGACGGAAGGATCGGGCTCCTCGGGGACTTCGGCCGGGAGGCAACTTCCTTCGTCGCCCGCCCAGGCGGTGAGCAGCCAACCATCACGCAGCCCTGCCACCGGGGGCCAGGGCAGCTCGAGCAGGCCATTGTCGTCCGTCTGGAAGGCGAAGAAGTGCGTGGTGCGATCGCCTGGCTGGCGCGCCAGTTCAACTGTTGCACCAGCAACGGCAACCCCAGTCGGCCCCACCACTTCGACCCGAAGTCCTTCGGTGGGGCGGTGATAGAGCACCTGGACGGTTTCGTAAGGATCCGCCCAGACCGCGGTCGGGGAGATCGTGGCGAATCGATCCGCGGGCTGGAGCAACTCGAGATCCCAGCTGCCGACCTGCGCGGAGTCATCCAGCTCAAAGCGGCCCTCCGGATCGGTGCGCACTCTGGATTTCCAGCTGTCGAGGGTGCGCACACCGAGGACCACCCCGGGCATCGGGGCGCGCGTCTGCGCATCGATCAGCTGGAAGCGGCCGAACTTGCGATCACCCGGGCGACCATCCGGCAGCGGATCGAGGCGCACCGGCTTGGACAGGATCTCAGTGCGCTGCGCCCCCTCGCTGGTCGGCGCCTCCGGCCCCGCGACATTCTCCGGCCCTTGCGCTGGCGCCGCAGCCTCTTCGCGTCCGCCATCGGGCAGCGGTGCGCCCGCCGTGCTCGGCCAGAACAGCCAGGCGAGCAGGGCGGCAAAGAGGATGACCCCGAAGCCGAGGCCAAAGCGGAGGGAGCGAGGGTCGGGCAAGGTCCTGCACTAGATCGTCGCGCCCCCGCGGCAACCAAGCGAACTCCGCGAGGTCGGGCGGCGGGGGGCCTATATAATCTCCGATTGATCCTCCGCCCTCATGCCTGTGAACGAGCCAAAACCGTCGTGGTTGAAGATGAAGCTCCCCACCGGGGAGACCGTCTCCAAGCTGCGTAAATCCCTTCGGGAAAGGGCTTTGTACACGGTCTGCGAGGAGGCTCGCTGCCCCAATCTGGGCGAGTGCTGGGATCAGGGCACGGCCACCATCATGCTGATGGGCGACGTCTGCACCCGCGGCTGTCGCTTTTGTGCAGTCAAGACCGGCAATCCGCGCGGCTGGCTGGACCTCGACGAGCCCGCCAAGGTGGCCCAAACCGCCGAGATCCCCGGCCTGCGCTACCTGGTGCTGACCAGCGTCGATCGCGACGACCTGCCCGACTTCGGCGCCGGTCACTACGCCGAGACGATCCGCCTGCTGAAGGAGAAGCGCTCCTCGCTGCTGGTCGAAGCGCTGGTGCCGGATTTCCAGGGTCGCCATGAGTGCGTGCACACCCTCTGCGACTCCGGCGTCGACGTGTATGCGCACAACATCGAGACGGTCGACCGTCTGCACCGCCGCGTGCGCGATGTGCGGGCTACCTACACGCAAACCCTCGACACGCTCGCCGAAGCCAAGCGCTACCGCCCGGACGTGTTCACCAAGTCCTCGATCATGCTGGGCCTGGGCGAAACCGAGGACGAGATTCGTCAGACCATGCACGACCTGCGCGAGCATGGCGTCGACATCCTCACGCTGGGGCAGTACCTGCAGCCCAACAAGAAGCTGCTGCCCGTCGAACGCTACGTCACCCCCGAGGAGTTCGACGAGTTCAAGCGCTGGGCCGAAGAGGACTTCGGCTTCGCCTACTGTGCCTCGGGGCCGATGGTCCGCAGTTCGTACAAAGCCGCGGAGCATTTCGTCATGAGCCAGCTGCTTCCCAGCGAAGCGCTGCCCTCCCACGACACCTCATCCCCGGACAGCGCGCCCAAGCCGGATGGCTTCGCCGGGCGCATGGTTGTCTGAACTTCCTTTTCCTTCGCATGAGCGAGACCCTGCAGATCATCGACCCGAGCGGCAAGAAGGTCGGTACCGCCCCGCGCCTCAAGAACGAGGTGCTGCTGGCGATGTATCGCGCCATGGTGCGCACCCGCGCCTTCGACGATCGCTGCATGAAGTTGCAGCGCACCGGCAAGATCGGCTTTTCGGTTCCCAACAAGGGGATCGAAGCCACCTCGGTCGGTGCCGCCGCGGCGCTTGACCTTGCGACCGATTGGGTCGCGCCGCACTATCGCGACTTCGGCATCCCGCTGTTCCACGGGATCGAAGCCGTCGCGATGATGGACAACATGTACGGCAACGTCGACGACAACGCCGTCGGCCGGCAGATGCCGGTGCACTTCAGCTTTGACAACCCGCTGAAGTATCTGTCGATCAGCTCGCCGCTGGGCACGCAGATCCCTCAGGCCGTGGGCATCGCGATGGCGATGAAGCGCCGCAAGGAGAAAGGCGTGTGCCTGACCACCTTCGGCGACGGCTCGACCAACACCCTGGGCTTCCACTCCGGCATGAACTTCGCCGGCGTGTTCGGCGCGCCGGTCATCTTCCTGTGCCAGAACAACGGCTGGGCCATTTCCTGCCCGGTCGAGAAGCAGACGGCCAGCGATGGTTTTGCGATCAAGGGCGAGGCCTACGGCATCCCCGGCGTGACCGTCGATGGCAACGATGTGCTGGCGGTGTACCGCGTGGTCTCCGAGGCCATCAAGCGCGCGCGCGCCGGCGAGGGCCCGACCCTGATCGAGGCGGTGACCTTCCGCATGGGTGGTCACTCGACCTCCGATGATCCTTCCAAGTACGTCGACCCGAAGGAGTTCGACGAATGGGAAGGCCGGTGCCCGATCAAGCGCTTCCGCTCCTACCTGATCGCGGAAGGCAAGCTGAGCGAAGAAGAAGCCGACGCGATCCAGGCCGAGGCCGATGCGGAAATGATGGCGGCCGCCAAAGAGGCCGAAGCCAAGCCGGTGCCCTCGCTGGACACCATCTTCACCGACGTCTACGCCGAGGTCCCGCCGCACCTCCGCGCGCAGTCCGACTTCGCGATCGGGCACTACTCTTCGCGCGGCGAAGGCGTCAACGAGAAAGGAGAATTCCCGCTGTGACCGAACTCACCATGGTGCAGGCAGTCAATGACGGCCTGAAGTCGATCATGCGCGAGGACGATTCGGTTCTCGTGCTCGGCGAGGACGTCGGCCCGAAGGGCGGCGTCTTCCTGGCAACCGAAGGCCTCACCTCGGAGTTCGGCGAGGACCGCTGCTTCGATACGCCGCTGTCCGAAGACGGCATCATCGGCGTGGGCGTGGGCCTGGCCATGAACGGCATGAAGCCGGTCTGTGAGATTCAGTTCCAGGACTTCATCTTTCCGGCCTTCGACCAGATCGTCAGTGAAGCCGCCAAGATGCGCTACCGCTCGGGCGGCCAGTACACGGTGCCGATGGTTATCCGCACGCCTTATGGCGGCGGCATCCGCGGCGGCCTGTACCACTCGCAGTCGGGTGAGGCGTACTTCGCGCACACCGCCGGCCTCAAGGTGGTCGTGCCGTCGACGCCCTACGACGCCAAAGGCCTGCTGATCTCGTCGATCCTCGATCCGGATCCGGTGGTCTTCCTCGAGCCGAAGGCGCTCTACCGCGCTTTCCGCGAGGACGTGCCCGAAGAGATGTACACCGTCGACCTGTCGACCACCCGCGATGTGGTGCCGGGCGACGATGCGGTGATCTTTTGCTACGGCGCGATGGTCCCGGTGGCCACCGAGGCCGCGCGGCGGGTCAAGGAGTCTCGCAACAAGGATGTGCGCGTCGTCGACCTGCGCACCCTGATGCCGCTCGACGAAGACGCCGTGCTGCAGGCCGCGCGCGACTGCGGCCGCATCGTGATCGTACAGGAAGCCCCGCGCTTCTGCGGTTATGGTTCCGAGCTCAGCGCGATGATCGCCGAGCACGCCGTCGAGTATCTGGAGGCGCCGATCAAGCGCGTCACCGGTTTCGACACGCCCTTCCCGAACACCCTGGAAAACTACTACCTCCCGGACGCCCGTCGCGTGACGGACGCCGTGGAAGAAGTCCTCGACTTCTAAAGCAAGATGAGCGCTCTCGAATTCAAGCTTCCTGACATCGGTGAAGGCGTGCACGAAGGTGAAATCGTGCGCTGGATCGTGCCCGTCGGCGGGACCGTCAACGAGGACGACCCGGTGGTCGAGGTCATGACCGACAAGGCGACCGTCGAGATCCCGGCGCCCAGCTCCGGTACGATCACCGAGCATCGTTACGCCGAAGGCGATGTCGCCAAGGTCGGCGATGTGATCTTCGTGATCGACGCTGCGGGTGGCGGGGCCGCCGCGCCGGCCGCCGAGGCTGCGCCGGCCGCAGCGCCCGAGCCGGCGCCGGCGCCTGCGCCCGCTGCCGCGCCCGCCGCGGCCCCGGCCGCCGCCGCGCCGGCTGCAGGGGGCGAGCAGCTCGAGTTCAAGCTGCCCGACATCGGCGAAGGCGTGCACGAGGGCGAGATCGTGCGCTGGATCGTGCCCGAAGGCGGAACCGTCGCCGAGGACGACCCGGTGGTCGAGGTCATGACCGACAAGGCGACCGTCGAGATCCCCGCGCCCGCTGCGGGCACCATCGCTCGCCACATGGTCACCGAGGGTGAGGTCGCCAAGGTCGGCGATGTGATCTTCGTGATCGCGACCGGCGACGGCGCGCCTGCTGCGGCGCCGGCCGCTGCTCCGGAGGCGCCGGCCCCGAGCGCCCCTTCCGGCAACGGCTCGGCCACCGCGGTGGCTGCCGCTCCGGCCGCCACGGCCGTGGCCGCTCCGCCGGAGCCGGGCAAGAAGGTCCTGGCCGCTCCGGCGACGCGCCGCCTGGCGCGCGAGATGGGCGTGGATCTCACGGCGATCGCCGGCTCCGGTCCGAAGGGTCGGATCAAGCCGGAAGACGTGCGCGCTGCCGCGTCGGCCCCGGCTGCCCCGGCGCCCGCCGCCGCCCCGGCTGCTGCTCCGGCTGCTGCCCCGGCTGCTCCCGCCGCCGCGCCCAAGCCGCTGCCCAGCTTCCCCGCCGTCGCCGGCGCGCGCGAGGTCGACAAGGTGCCCTTCCGCGGCATCCGTCGCAAGACTGCCGAAGCGATGGCGCGCTCGAAGTACACCGCGCCGCACTTCTCGCTGATCGAGGAAGTCGACTGCACCGACATGATCGCCGCGCGCAAGAAGGCCAAGGAGGTCGGCCTGCGTCACGACATCAAGGTCACCTTCATGCCGTACATCATGAAGGCAGCCGCAATCGCGCTGCAGGAGTTCCCGCAGCTCAACGCCGAGCTCGACGAGGAAGCCAACGAGATCCTGGTCAAGAAGTACGTCAACCTGGGCATCGCGGTGGACACCCCGAACGGCCTGGTCGTGCCGGTGGTCAAGGATGTGCACCTCAAGGGCATCCTGCAGCTCTCTGCTGAGCTGGGGGACATCGCCGCCCGCGCCCGCATCGGCAAGCTCAGCCCGGACGACTTCAAGGACAGCACCTTCACGCTGTCGAACGCCGGCAACATCGGCGGCGTCTTCGCCACGCCGATCATCAACTTCCCGGAAGTCGCCATCATGGGCATCCACACGATGCGCAAGATGCCGCGCTGCGTCGGCGAGGACATCGTCGCGCGCGACGTGATGATGCTCTCGATCAGCATCGACCACCGCCTGGTGGACGGCGCCGACGGCGCCCGGTTCATGGTGCGCGTCCGCGAGCTGCTCGAAGATCCGGATCTGATGCTGCTCTAGGGCCATGGGCAAGGCTTCGACCATCCGCCGCGCCGACCCGGGCACCTTCCCGCTGCACCGCGTGCTGCAGGAAGATGGTTCGGGTTTGCTCGACGGGGTCGACTCCGAGTTCCTGCCCACCGAGGCGAAGCTGCTCGAGATTTACCGCGCGATGCTCACCACGCGCGTGCTCGACGAGCGGATGTTGAAGCTGCAACGACAGGGGCGGGTCGCCTTTGTCGGGCTGGCGACGGGCCAGGAGGCTGCGATCCACGGCAGCGGGGCGGTCTTCGAAACCGAGGATTGGATCTGGTCCGCGCTCCGCGAGGGCGGCATCGCCGTGCAGCGGGGCATGCCGCTGCGCGAGTACATCGCCCACATGTTCGGCAACGCCGAGGACACCGCGAAGGGGCGGCAGATGCCGAACCACTTTCAGTGCGCCGAGGTCAACTTCCCGTCCTGGTCCAGTGTGCTCGGCACCCAGCTGCCGCACGCGGTCGGGGCGGCGATGGCCATGAAGCGCCGGGGCGAGCCGCACGTCTGCGCGGCCTACTCGGGCGATGGGGCGACCAGCTCGAACGGCTTCCATTGCGCGATGAATATGGCGGCCGTTTACAAGTCTCCAGTCGTGTTTGTTGTGATCGATAACGGCTGGGCGATCTCGGTCCCCAGCGCCAAGCAGACCGCGGCCGCGTCCTATGGCACCAAGGCCAAGGCCTACGGCATGCCGGGCATCGACGTCGACGGCAACGACGCGCTGGCCTGCTATCAGGCAGTTGCTCGTGCAACGGCTCGCGCCCGCGCCGGCGAAGGGCCCACCCTGCTTAACCTCCGCACCTACCGGATGGGGGGGCACAGCAGCTCCGACGATCCCACCCGCTACCGCGACGATGCCGAGGTCGCGCACTGGGAATCGCGCGATCCGCTGCCCCGACTCGAGGCCTATCTGAAGGCCCAGGGCCTGTACGAGCAGCACGGGTGCGCGTCCTGGAGAGAGGAGCTGGTCGAGGAAGTTGCCGAGGCGGTGAACCATGCCGAATCGGTGGGCCCGCCGGCGCTTGAGTCGCTGGTCGAGGACGTCTACGCCGAGCCGCCCAAGCACCTCCGCCGTCAGGTCGTCGAGGCGCTGCGGATCGTCGCCGAGAAGGGCGAAGCCGACGCCGTCGAAGGCAAGTTCCCGCTGTAGCGCGGGCGCTTGTAATTCCACCGCGATTGGGCGGTTTTTCCGCCGCTCCAAGCTCCCTGTGTCATGGGCGTCGTTACACTATCGCGCGATTGAGTCGAGTCGTCCGCGTTCTCGTGGGAGGCAAAACTCGGTCTAGACCATCTGCCCCCCCATGGCCTCGTCTCCCATCCGGGATCGTGGCACGGGGTCCGTCCTGACGAAGACGATGAGCCTCTACCAGTTTCCGCGCTGGACCGACGCGCTCCGCCCCCTGCTGGGGCTGACCGCGCTGGGCGCGCCCGTCTACCTGGTGTTGCTGTTCTACTACGGCGCGTCGCCCAAGACGCTCGCCGTGGGTTACGAACCGACGCAGCCCGTTCCGTTCAGCCACGCCGTGCACGCGGGCGAACTCGGAATCGATTGCCGGTACTGCCACAACACGGTCGACAAGGCTGCGCACGCCGCCATCCCTCCGATCGCCACTTGCCTGAACTGTCACGGTGACGGCGAGATCGGCAAAGGTCGTATCCACCTCGACAGCGAGGCTCTCGAACCGCTGCGCGAAGCCGCGCGCGGGGGCGAGCCGCTCGAATGGGTGCGCGTCCACGACCTCGCCGACTACGCGTACTTCAACCACGCCGCGCACGTCAACAAGGGCGTGAGCTGCGTCGAGTGCCACGGCCGCGTGGACCAGATGGAAGTCGTCCGCCAGGTCGAGCCGCTGTCGATGGGCTGGTGCCTTGACTGCCACCGCGATCCGGCGCCGCGTCTGCGTCCGGTCGAAGAGATCACCAACCTGGGTTGGGTTCCGGAGGGCGGCCGTAGCCGCGAAGAAGTCGGCCGCGAGCTGATGGAGAAGTACAACGTTCATCCCAAGCAGGATTGCTCGACATGTCATCGCTAGAACGATCCGACTCCACCCGGAAGTACTGGCGCAGCTTGAACGAGCTGGAGCAGACTCCCGAATTTCAGCAGCTGGTCGAGAACGAGTTTCCGGCCGGCCCCGAGCAGGAGTGGACCGAGCCTTCGCGTCGTCGCTTCCTGCAGCTGATGGGTGCTTCGCTGGCCTTGGGAAGTGCTTCGAGCTGCCGCTGGCAGAAAGAGCACATCACCCCGATGGTCGACCGCCCCGAGGACTGGGTCCCCGGCGCGCCGCGGCACTACGCCTCGATGATGCAGCTCGGCGGTGTCGCCCAGCCGCTGGTCGTCACCAGCTATGACGGCCGTCCGACCAAGGTCGAGGGCAACGCCAACCACGCCTCGAGCCGCGGTGCCACCAGCGTTTACGCGCAGGCGGCCACCCTCGAGCTGTGCGACCCGGATCGCAGCCAAGGCCCCGCCAAGATGGTCGACGGTGCCGAGCAGGATGCGAGCTGGGAAGAGTTCGCCACCTTCGTGGCCGAGCACATCACCAACCAGCGCGGCAACGGCGCCGGGCTCGCGGTGCTGGCCCCGTCCAACTCCTCGCCGGCCTTCGCGGCGCTGAAGGCTCGCTTCAACGAGACCTACCCGCAGGCCCGCTTCGTTGAATGGGAGGCCTGGAGCCGCATCGAAGAGCAGCAGGGGCTGGCTTCGGTGTTCGGCGGCGAGAACATCCGCCCGATCTACTCGCTGGCGAACGCGGACATCGTGCTCGCTCTCGACGAGGATCTGCTGGGCGTGCACCCGGATCACATCCGCCACTCCAAGGACTTCGGCACGCGCCGTCGCCCGGAGGACCGGACGATGAACCGTCTCTACGCGGTCGAGCCCTCGTTCACTCTCACGGGTGCGGCGGCGGATCACCGCCTGCCGGTGCGCGGCGCTCAGGTCGCGGGTGTGCTGCTCGCGGTCATGAAGGAGCTCGCCGATGCGCACGGCATTGGTGAGGGAAGTGCCCCGCGCCAAGCTCCAACGGGCGGGATCTTCGCTGAGGAATCGACCCGCAAGTTCATCCAGGCCGTCGCCGGAGACCTGGCCGCGCACCGTGGTTCCTGCCTGGTGGCCGCCGGCCCCACGCAGCCCGCAGCCGTCCACGCGGCCGTCGCCGGCCTCAACGCTGCGCTCGGCAACCGTGGCCGCACGGTGGAGTACCACCTCAGCAGTGCTGCCGCTGCCAACCCGGCTGACGCCGCTGCCCTGGTGGCCGCGATGAACGCCGGCGAGGTCGACACGCTGGTCTGCCTCGACACCAACCCGGTCTTCGATGCGCCGGCCGATCTGGCCTTCGCCGAGGCCTACGCCAAGGTCGCTCACAAGATCCACTTTGGCCTCTACCGCAACGAGACCGCGGTCGTTTCCGACTGGCACCTCAACGCGGCCCACTGGCTCGAGAGCTGGGGCGACGCCCTCTCCTGGGATGGCACCCACACCCTCGCTCAGCCGCTGATCGCGCCGCTGTACGGCGGCAAGGATGCCTACGCTTTCCTGGGCATGCTGATCGGCCGCGGCGAGATCGACGCCCAGTCCTGGATCCAGCAGCAGTTCGGCGCCCTCTACGGCCCGGACGAACTGAGCTGGCGCAAGGCGGTGCAGCGCGGCTTCCAGCCGGGCACCTCCTTCCCGAAGTCCAGCGAGACGGCGGTGATCGCTCCTGCCCCGAGCTTCGATTCGCTGCAAGCCGCCGCCTGGCAGAAGGGCGACCCGCTCGAAGCGGTCTTCCGCATCGATTCGACCCTCTACGACGGTCGCTACGCAAACCTGGGTTGGCTGCAGGAACTGCCCGACCCGATGACCAAGCTCACTTGGGATAACGCGGCGATCATCGGCCCCGGCACCGCCGAGGCGCTGGGCGTCAAGGACCACGACCTGGTCGAGTTCCAGCTCGACGGGCGCAGCCTCTCGATGGCGGTCTACGTCATGCCGGGTCAGGCCACGGGCACCGTGGGCATGCCGCTGGGTTACGGCCGCACCGAGTGCGGTCACGTCGCCGGCCTGCCCGCCGACGGCATCGACCCGGTCGGTTTCAACACCTACTCCCTGCGCAGCTCGACGGCGATGGCCTTCGGCGCGCTGACGATGGGAGGCAAGAAGGGTCGCTACCAGCTGGTCTCGACCCAGGATCACCACAGCATCGACGCGATTGGCCTGTCCGGCCGCGCCGATCGCCTCGGGGATCTGGTCCGGGGCGGCACTCTGGAAGAGTGGCGCGAGCATCCGGACTTCGCCCAGCACCGTGTTCACCATCCGCCGCTCAAGTCGCTGTGGAAGGAGCACGTGTACGAGGGCTACCGCTGGGGCATGTCGATCGACCTCAGCACCTGCACCGGTTGCTCGGCCTGCACGATTGCCTGTCAGTCGGAAAACAACATTCCGATCGTCGGCAAGGATCAGGTCTTCATGGGTCGTGAGATGGCGTGGATCCGGATGGACCGCTACTTCACCGGCGACACCGAGAACCCGGAAGTCCAGCAGCAGCCGGTGGGCTGCCAGCACTGCGAGAACGCGCCGTGCGAGCAGGTCTGCCCGGTGGCCGCCACGGTCCACAGCAGCGAAGGCACCAACGACATGGTGTACAACCGCTGCATCGGCACCCGCTACTGCAGCAACAACTGTCCCTACAAGGTTCGCCGCTTCAACTTCCTGAACTGGAACAAGGACCTGAAGGATGACAGCGCGGAAGTCCGCAAGCTGTCGATGAACCCCGACGTGACCGTGCGCGTGCGCGGCGTCATGGAGAAGTGCTCGTACTGCATCCAGCGCATCTCCACGGCCCGCATCGAGCGCAACATCGCCGGGGAGCGCATGCAGGATGGCGACGTCGTCACTGCCTGCCAGCAGGTCTGCCCCTCGGACGCGATCCACTTCGGCGACCTGAACGATCAGAACTCGGTGGTGCGCAAGAAGCACGAGAACGATCGCGCCTACGCGATGCTCGCCGAGCTCAACAACAAGCCGCGGACCGCCTACCTGGCCGCGATCCGCAACCCGCACCCGGACCTCGCCCCCGCACACGCGGCGCACGGTGGCCACGACGGCCACGGTGATGATGGTCACGGCCACGCCGAGGAGGAGCACCATGGCTAACGCCGAAATCTCGTCCGCCGAACTCGACAACATCATCGATCCGCCTGCCCTCGTTCAGGGTAAGGGCGACCTGGCGACCATCACCGAGACGGTCAGCCGTGTCGCCGAGCACAAGCCGCCCAAGGCTTGGTACATCGGCTTCACGCTCGCGCTCGGCATCCTGGGCATGCTCGGACTGGCGATCGTGTACCTGATCTCGACCGGCGTCGGCGTCTGGGGTAACAACCAGCCGGTGGCCTGGGGTTGGCCGATCGTCAACTTCGTGTTCTGGGTCGGTATCGGTCACGCGGGCACGCTGATCTCCGCGGTGCTTTACCTGTTCCGACAGGGCTGGCGCACGGGCATCAACCGATTCTCCGAGGCGATGACCATCTTCGCGGTCATCTGCGCGGGTCTGTTCCCCGCGATCCACGTCGGCCGGATCTGGGTGATCTACTGGGTGTTCCCGGTGCCCAACCAGATGGCGATGTGGCCGCAGTTCCGCTCGCCGCTGCTGTGGGACGTGTTCGCGGTCTCGACCTACTTCACGGTCTCGCTGCTGTTCTGGTACATGGGCCTGGTGCCCGACCTGGCCACGCTGCGCGATCGCTCGAAGACCAAGATCCGCCGCCTGATGTACGGCATCTTCGCGCTGGGCTGGACCGGCGCCAACCGTCAATGGCACCGCTATGAGCGCGCCTACCTGCTGCTGGCTGCGCTGGCCACGCCGCTGGTGCTCTCGGTGCACTCGGTCGTGTCCTTTGACTTCGCCACCTCGCAGCTGCCCGGCTGGCACACCACGATCTTCCCGCCCTACTTCGTCGCGGGCGCGATCTTCTCGGGCTTCGCGATGGTGGTCACGCTGGCGGTGCCGGCGCGCGCGCTGTTCGGGCTGCGCGACCTGATCACGCTGCGCCACCTCGAGTTGATGAACAAGGTCATCATGGCCACCGGCATGCTGGTCGGCTACGCCTACGCCATGGAGTTCTTCATGGCCTGGTACTCGGGCAACAAGTACGAAGGCTTCACCTTCGTCAACCGCGCCTTCGGCCCCTACGCCTGGGCGTACTGGATCATGGTCAGCTGCAACGTGATCTCGCCGCAGATCTTCTGGTTCAAGAAGGCGCGACGCAGCATCCCGATCATGTTCGTCGTGTCGATCTTCGTGAACATCGGCATGTGGTTCGAACGCTTCGTGATTACGGTCACCTCGCTGAACCGCGACTTCCTGCCGTCGAGCTGGAACTACTTCTCGCCGACGATCATCGACTGGGCCACGCTGATTGGCAGCTTCGGCCTGTTCTTCACCCTGTTCCTGCTCTTCTGCCGCTACCTCCCGCAGGTCGCGATCGCCGAAGTCAAGGGTCAGACCCCGCACGCCCACGGCCACTCGGCTCACTAGGAGGTTCGGGAGATGAGTGATTCCAAGAAACAGTTCGGTGTCCTGGCCGAGTACGAGACCGTCGACGAGATTCTCTCGGCGGCCGCCAAGGTCCGCGACGCGGGTTACACCAAGTGGGACTGCTACACCCCGATGCCCGTCCACGGTCTGGACGACGCGATGGGAGTCAAGCAAACCCGCCTGCCCTGGTTCACCCTGTGCGCAGGTCTGACCGGTGCTTCGCTCGGTCTGCTGATGCAGTGGTGGATGAACGCGGTGGACTACCCGTTCCTCACCTCGGGTAAGCCGCAGTGGTCGCTGCCGGCGAACATTCCGGTCATTTTCGAACTGACCATCCTGTTCTCGGCGCTGACCACCTTCTTCACGATGTGGATCATGAACAACCTGCCCCGGTGGTTCAGTCCGCTCGCTCGGGTCGAGCGCTTTGCGCGCGCGACCGACGACCGCTTCTTCATCGCGATCGAAACCGCCGACCCGATCTTCAACGCAGCCTCGGCCGAGTCGCTGCTCAAGGAGACCGGCGCGCACGCGATTGAAGCCGTCGAGGATCCGGACGAATCGGCCGCGCCGCCGACCTGGTTCCGCCATGCGCTCATGATCGCCGGCACCGGCCTGATCATCCCGCTGATGATCATCGCCTACGCGCGCTTCAGCACGCAGGATCAGCCGCGGATTCACCTGGTTCCGGACATGGACTTCCAGGAGAAGTACAAGGCGCAGAACCCGAGCCCGCTGTTTGAAGACGGTCGCGCCGCGCGGCCGCAGCTAGCCGGCACCTTCGCCATGGAGGACGATCACCTCGTCCTCGAAGATCCGGGCTACTACACCGGCAAGGTCGATGGGGAGTACCTCACCGAGATCCCGATGCCGGTCACCCGCGAGCTGCTCGAACGTGGCCGTGAGCGCTTCATGATCAACTGCGCCGCCTGCCACGGTTACGACGGCAGCGGCAACGGCACGGTCCACAAGCGCGCGCTTTCGCTGCAGACCGCCGGCTGGATCCCGCCGTCGAACCTGCACCAGGCCTACATCGCCGCGCAGCCCAAGGGGCAGCAGTTCGAGTCCATCTCCGATGGCATTCGCAACATGCCTGGCTACAAGGCTGCGATCACCACCGAGGATCGCTGGGCCATCGTCGCCTACCTCGAGGCGCTGCAGGGCATCGAAGAAGCCGGCGCCCAACAGCTGTGGGGCGCTGCTCCTGCAGTCGAAGACGCCGGCCCGGTCGACAGCGATCCGCTCGTCGCCAAGGGCCGCGAGCTCTACACCTCGAAGACCTGCATCGCCTGCCACTCGCTGGACGGCACCAAGCTGGTCAGCGGTTCGTTCCTGGGCCTCGCCGGCAGTGAGCGCAAGTTCACCGACGGCACCACCGCAATCGCGGACGAGGCTTACCTGAACGAGTCGATCACCAATCCCAACGCGAAGATCGTCGAAGGCTACACGCCGGGTCTGATGGTCATTCCGCCGATTACCGACGAGGAACGGGAAGCGCTCGTCGCCTTCATCATGTCGCTGAAGCAGTAAGGAGTCAGCACGATGCACACCCCTGAAGTCGTTCGCGAGCCGATCCTGGCCACCGACACCGCCGCCCGCGTCTCCCGCGTCGGGCTGTCGGTCGGCGTCCTCGGTCTGCTCCTGGCACTGGCCCTCGGGGTCTCGGAAGGCGATGGCATGCGCCACTTCTTCTGGGCCTACCTGGTGGCCTTTGCCTATGTGTTCACCCTCACCCTGGGTGGCATGTTCTTCGTGCTGATCCAGCACATCTCAGGTGCCAAGTGGTCGGTCACCGTGCGTCGCCTCGGCGAATTCGCGATGAACACCGTGCCGCTCCTGATCGTGATGGCGCTGCCGTTCCTGTACCCGCTCTTCACCCACACCGGGGTCGACGAGTACGGCGGACTGCTGTGGCCCTGGATTCACCCGCACGGCGAACACGCCGAGCTGGTCAACCACAAGTCGCCCTTCCTGAACACCCCGTTCTTCATCGGCCGGATGGTGTTCTACTTCGCCGTCTGGATGGTGATCTCGCGCTTCTTCATGAAGCGCTCGCTGGCGCAAGACACCGACCGCGACCCGAGCTACCCGCACACCGTCAAGATGCGGAAGATCTCGGCGCCTTCGATCATCGCCTTTGCGCTCACGCTCAGCTTCGCCGCCTTCGACTGGCTGATGTCGACCGACCCGGTCTGGTTCTCGACCATCTTCGGGGTCTACATTTTTGCCGGCTGCGTTCTGGCCATCCACTCGTGGATCGTCTTGTGCAGCGTCTTCCTGCAAAAGCGTGGGTACTTGAAGGACATGGTGAACGCCGAGCACTACCACGACCTCGGCAAGTTCATGCTGGCCTTCACCATCTTCTGGGCCTACATCGCGTTCAGCCAGTTCATGCTGATCTGGTACGCGAACATCCCGGAAGAGACGGGCTGGTTCCAGCACCGCATCACGCCGGCCTGGAAAGGTTGGTCGTACGCTCTGATCCTCACCAACTTCGCGGTGCCGTTCTTCGGCATCCTGTCGCGCCACGTCAAGCGCAACAAGACCGCGCTGGCGTTCTGGGCGGCGTACATCCTGATCGTGCACTTCATCGATCTGTACTGGATCGTGATGCCGAGCATGGACGCCCATCACAACCCCTTTGGGTTTATGGATGTCTGCTTGGTGGTGGGGCTGTTCGGCTTCTTCGTCTGGGCCTTCGCGCGCCAGGCGACCAAGAACTCGGTGCTCGCCTACGGCGATCCGAAACTCCAGGACTGCGTGGCCCACGTCAACTACTAGGAGACTGACCCATGGCATGTGAAGAAGACAAGATCCCGGTCGCGCCGCTGGCGACGATCACCTTGGTCGGTGTGCACGTCTGCCTGGTCGTGGCCTTCGGAGTCGGTGCGCTGCTCGGTATGGCCGAGCGCGACGCTGAAGCCGAGCGCGCTGCCAACGCGGCACGTCCTTACGCTGCCTCGATCGCCGAGCAGAAGGCCAAGGTCCAGAACGGCGGAGAAGGCGGCATGGGCGTCGAGCGCGCCATGGACCGTCTGGTGCGCAACCAGGAAGCCAAGTAGTTCAATGTTCCTGCGCCGCTGCTCCCTTCCGCTGCTGACCGCCCTCGGGCTGTCGGTGGGGGCGGGCATGGCATCGGCGCAGACCAACCCCACCCCGCAGCCGCTTCCGGAGTCGCTCCGGACTGCGCTCGATACCCAGGTGGGCGTCGACGAGCTGCTGGGGGAGAAGCTCCCGCTCGACCTCAGCTTCCGCACTCCGGAAGGCACCGAGGTGCGGCTTGGCGACTACTTCCCGGGCGACGGTCAGCCGGTCGTCCTCACCTTCAACTACGCCGACTGTCCTTCGCTGTGCGTCTCGCAGCTGGACGGCCTGGGCCAGGTCATGGCCTCGGTCGAAGGCTGGTCGCTCGGCGAGAACTACCGCGTCGTCACGCTGGGGCTCGACCCCGCCGAGACCCCCGAGCGCACCATGCAGGTGCGCGATCGCATGGCGGGCTTTTACAGCCCGCTCCAGGAATCGCCCCAGCAGTGGGCATTCCTCAACGGCTCGGCCGAAGACGTTCGAGCCGTCGCGGATGCCGTCGGTTTCCGCTACACCTACGACGAAGATTCCGGTCAGTACCTGCACTCCGCAGCGCTGATGCTGTGCACCCCGGATGGCCGGGTTGCGCGTTACCTCTATGGCCTGCGCTTCCCGGCGCAGACCTTCCGTCTGGCTCTGGCCGAGACGGCGGACGGTTCGCTTCGTTCCACCACCGACAAGATCCTCCTGTTCTGTTTCACCTTCGATCCGACGGGAAACAGCTACGTGCTCGCCGCGTGGAATTTCACGCGGCTGTTCCTCGCAGTCTTCGCGCTGGCCCTCGGCGCGTGGTTGCTGCGAATGTTCCGCCAGGGTCGTCGACCCGCGCCTGCTGAAGCATGATCCATCTCGTGCCGAACCTGCTTGCCGTTCTGCAGAGCTCTTCGGAGCAAACTCCGGAAGGCAGCCTCTTCTTCCCGCCGAAGGCCTCGAACTTCGCCGCGGAAGCTGACTGGCTGTACAACTTCATCTTCTGGGTCTCTGTTGTCGCGTTCGCTCTCGTGATCGCAGCGACGGTTTACCTCGTGGTGCGCTATCGCAAGAGCGTCGCGCCCGAGCCCCAGCCCAGCCCGCACCACAGCACCAAGCTGGAGGTGATCTGGTCGGTGATTCCCTCCATCTTCCTGGTGGTGATGTTCTGGAAGGGCTTTGAGCTCTTCGTGGACTACCGCAAGGTGCCTGCCGGCGCCTACCAGATCCAGGTCGAGGGCGTGAAGTGGAACTGGACCTTCCGTTACCCCACCGGTGCCGAATCCAACGAGCTCCATGTCCCCATGGGCGAACCGGTCGAGCTGCTGATCTCGTCGAAGGATGTGCTCCACAGCGTGTTCATCCCGGCCTTCCGCGTGAAGCAGGACGCGGTGCCGGGGCGCTACACCCGTCTGTGGTTCGAGGCGACCATGCCCGGCGAGTTCCCTTTCTACTGCACCGAATACTGCGGCACTTCGCACTCGGGAATGATCACCAAGGCGAAGGTCTACGAGACCCGTGCCGAGTTCGACGAGTGGCTGAAGAGTGCACTCAACCCCTACGAAGGCAAGTCGCCAGCCGAGGCCGGCGCGCTGGTCTGGGAGCGCAAGGGTTGCAAGACCTGCCATACCAACGATGGCTCGAACCTCGTCGGTCCCAGCTTCAAAGGGATCTGGGGTGCGACCCGCGAGTTTGAAGACGGCAGCACGGGCACCGTCGATGAAAACTACATCCTGGAGTCGATCCAGATGCCCGCGGCCAAGATCGTCAAGGGCTATCAGAACGTGATGGTCGCGAACGGTGGCCAGGAACTCTCCGACGAAGAACGTGATTTCCTCGTCGCTTACATCACGTCGCTCGCCAACTAACCCTGGACTGAATACGGAGAACAAAGATGACCACGACGACTCCTGACGTCCACTACCTGAACCACGAGAAGGGCTTCAAGTCCTGGTTCTGGACGCTCGACCACAAGCGCCTCGGCGTGATGTACATGTGGTCGGTCATTGCGGCCTTCATTCTGGGGGGCATCTTCGCGCTGCTGGTGCGCATGGAGCTCATGGAGCCGAACGGCTACGTGCTCGAGAACGCCGCTCTGTACGGCTTCAGCGACAAGCTCAGCGCTGCCGACCTGTACAACCACTTCTTCACGCTTCACGGGGCGATCATGGTCTTCCTCGTGATCATCCCGGGCATCCCGGCGGCGCTCGGCAACTTCGCGCTGCCGATGATGCTGGGGGCCAAGGACGTGGCCTACCCGAAGCTCAACCGCTTCAGCTATCACCTGTGGCTGACCGGCGCGATCTTCTTCGTCATGGCCCTGGTCACCAAGGGTCTCGACACCGGTTGGACCTTCTACGCGCCCTACTCGACCAGCCACAGTGATTCGGCGGTCATCTGGGCGACGATGGGCGCCTTCATTCTGGGCTTCAGCTCGATCTTTACCGGCCTCAACATGCTGGTGACGATCCACAAGATGCGCCCGGACGGCATGACCTGGTTCAAGATGCCGCTGTTCATCTGGGCCATCTACGCGACCGCGGTCATCCAGATTCTGGCGACGCCCGTCATCGGCATCGCGCTGCTGATGCTCACCGTAGAACGCACGTTGGGCGTCGGCATCTTCGACCCGGCGTTGGGCGGTGACCCGGTTCTCTTCGAGCACATCTTCTGGTTCTACAGCCACCCCGCGGTGTACGTGATGATCCTGCCCGCCATGGGCGTGGTCTCCGAGCTGATCGCGAACTTCAGCCGCAAGCCGATCTTCGGCTACCGCTCGATCGCCTTCTCCTCGGTCGCGATCGCGATCTTCTCCTTCATCGTCTGGGGTCACCACATGTTCGTGTCGGGTCAGTCCGACATCGTCAACGTGGTCTTTTCGGCGCTGACCTTCTCGGTGGCCGTGCCCTCGGCCATCAAGGTGTTCAACTGGGTCGCCACGCTCTACAAGGGCTCGATCAGCCTGGACACCCCGATGTGGTACGCGCTGTCGGTGATCTGGCTGTTTGGTATCGGCGGCCTGACCGGCCTCTGGCTGGGCACCCTCGGCACCGACATCCATCTGCACGACACCTACTTCGTCGTCGCCCACTTCCACTTCGTGATGGTGGGTTCGGCCATCTTCTCCTTCATCGGCGGCATCTTCTACTGGTGGCCGAAGATGTTCGGCGTGATGTACAGCGAAGGCATCTCGAAGCTGGGTTGCGCGATCGCCTTCATCGGCTTCAACATGACCTTCCTGCCGCAGTTCGTCGCCGGCTCGCACGGCATGCCGCGCCGCTACTTCGACTACGACCCGCAGTTTGAGGTCTACAACTACTGGTCGTCCATCGGCGCCATGGTCCTTGGTGTCGGCCTGTCGATCGCGCTGTATGCCCTGGTCCGCTCGCTGATGGGTGAGCGCAAGCCGGCTCCGGCCAACCCCTGGGGCGCGGTCACCCTCGACTGGCAGTGCACCTCGCCGCCGCCGCCGCACAACTTCGACCACGCTCCGCCGGTCGATGGTCCCTACGACCACGAGCTCGTCCGCTGGAACGACGAACTCAACGGTTACGAGCCCGTCGATCCGGTCGACGGCGATCCCAACCTCGCACGCATGGGCTCGGCCAAGACGGTCTGATCCGCTGCTCCAACCCCCTGTAAACGGCCCGCTCGCATCATGACGACAGCCTCTGCCGACGCCCACGGTCACCACGGTGATCACGGGCACGACCACCCGGAGCACCTTGCCCACCACTTCGACACGCTCGAGCAGCAGTTCGATAGCTGCAAGCTCGGCATGTGGGCATTCCTGCTGACCGAGGTCCTGTTCTTCTCTGGTCTGTTCGTGGCTTACGCCACGCTGCGGGCCAACAACCCCGAGATCTTCAGCCTCGCGGCCAGCTTCCTCGACACCAAGTGGGGCGCGATCAACACGGTCGTGCTGCTGGTCAGCTCGTTTACGGCTGCGATGTCGGTGCGCAACGCCCAGCTCGGAGAGACCTCCAAGCTGAAGCGCAACCTGCTGATCACGCTGGTGTGCGCCGGTGCCTTCATGTGCATCAAGTACGTCGAGTACTCGCACAAGTACCACGTCGGTCTGCTGCCCCCGGGCATGGAGCACTCGATGTTCAACCCGGAGACGCCGTACATTCCGCACGGCGACCACACCGGCGAATACCTCGAGCTGCAGGCGCACACGGCCGACATGACGCCGGCCGAGCGGGTCCACACCATGACCACACTGGGCCGCTTTTTCGGGGTCTACTTCTTCCTCACCGGCCTACACGGGGTTCACGTGCTGATCGGCATGGGGGTGATTGGCTGGGTGCTGATGCGCGCGAACCGAGGAGAGTTCGGGCCCGACAACTTCACAGCGGTCGATTTGGTGGCCTTGTATTGGCACCTCGTGGACCTGGTGTGGATCTTCCTGTTCCCGCTGCTCTACCTGATTCATTGATCGGAGAATCGCCATGACTGAACACGCACACGATTCGCACGACGATCATCACGGTCTCGGCCACGTTCTTCCGGTCAAGCTGCTTGCCGGGGTCCTCGGTGCCCTGATCTTCCTCACCCTGCTCACGGTACTGACCGGCACGACTTACCTGTACGGGTTTGACCTCGCGGTCGCGCTTCTCATCGCGACCACCAAGGCCACTCTGGTCTGCGTGATCTTCATGCACCTGAAGTGGGACAAGGGCTTCCACGCCTTTGCTTTCATCGGCTCGGTTCTGTTCGTCGGGGTCTTCCTGGCGTACACCCTGACCGACACCAAGCAGTACCAGGATCAGATCCGTGATTACGCAGCGGACACCGCGATCGACTCCCCGTTCGCGCAGCCGCTTCCGGATCCGCCGGCGGATCATCACCACGCAGCGGGCGAAGAGCACGCAGCTGGCGAAGAGCACGCCGAAGGAGACGAGGACAACCACTAGGCCTCGTCATCGGCGATGACCACGCCGAGTCCCACCGAGCGCCCGGATCAGCTTCCAGCTGGGACGGGCGCTCTCGGCCTTTTGTGGCTGCTGATGTCGCTGGGAATGCTGTTCCTGACGACGCTGGTGGCCTTCTGGGTCGTCCGCGGCGGCCTGGAAGTCGCAGACCTGCAGGTCGCACCCGGCGGATTGCCCCTCGGCGCGTGGCTGGGCACGGCCAGTCTGGTCCTGCTGTCGTGGGTCGCCGAAAAAGCGGCGCGTCAGGCAGGGGGGGCGCGTGGGCTCTCGCAGGCTGCGGCCGGGCTGTCGCTGCTGTTTCTGGCCTTGCAGGCCTGGAACTGGTGGGAGCTCTTCGCCGCCGGCTACGGCGCGGGGACCGGGCTCTACTCCTTCAGCTTCTACGTGCTCACCGGCCTGCACGCGGCCCACGTGATCGGCGGGGTGGTCTACCAGTTTCACGCGCTGCAGCACAGCGAGCGCGCGGACAAGCGTCGCGCCGCAGCGATCTACTGGCACTTCCTGTTCCTGTGCTGGCTGCTGATCCTCGGCACCTTGCACGGCACGGCGAGCGAGAGCGGGCCGCTCTGGGTCGGGCGGGTCTTCTACGGTCTGGCCTGGGGCGCGGCCGTCGGCGGTGTGCTTTGCTGGCTGCGCACCGTCCAGCTGATCTGGAAGAAGGACGGCCTCGGCTTTGGCCTGCTCGGAATCTTCCCGCTGTTCTCGGTGGTCTTCGGCTGGGTGCGCTTCCAGGAGCACGACAACCTGCGCGTCATGATCCTGTGGCAGGTCTGCATCGCGGTGGGCATGCTGGGCTGGATCATGAGCGCCTCGCTGCTGGTGCCCTGATCCGCGGATGCGCCTCAACCGCTTCGAACGCTTCCTCGTCAATCAGCCGCTGCGGCCGTGGTCCCAGCGCTGGCTCGAGGCGCGGCCGTGGCGCGGCCTGGGCGCGCAGCTTGCAGGGGCGAGGGTGCTTGAGCTGGGCTGCGGGCAGGGCGAAGGGCAGCGCATCCTGCGTCGAGACTTTGGCGCAAGCCAGGTGGTCGGATGCGACCTGGATGGTCGCCAGCTGCAGCGGGCGCAGCGCCGCTGCCAGCAGGACGCAGCACTGAGCTGGGTACAGGCCGATGCTCAGGAGCTGCCGTTCGTCGCGGACAGCTTCGACGCTGTGGTCAGCTTCAATGCGCTGCACCACGTGCCAGATTGGGAGCGGGCGCTGGCCGAGGCGCAGCGCGTACTGCGTCCGGGTGGGCAGCTCGTTCTGCTCGAGACGCTGCGCGGCTTCCTGGAAGCGCCGCCGATGCGGCAGCTGATGGAGCACCCCCGGCAAGGTCGCTTCGACGCCGGACAGCTGCGGCGCGCGGTGCTGGAGGCGGGCTTTCATCTGCGCGGCAGCCGACGGATCCCGGGCTGCTTCCTGTGGCTGGTCGCAGCGCTGGAAGGATGAGCGGCGCAGCGCCGCGCGTTTCGGTGCTGATGGCTGCGCGCGATGCAGCCGCTACGATCGAGGCCAGCCTGCGCTCGCTGCAGCGACAGACGCTTGCGGACTGGGAGTGCCTCGTCGTCGACGACGGCTCGCAGGACGCGACCGCGCTGCGGGTCGAGCGGCTCGCTGCTTCGGATCCGCGCATTCGCCTGCTGCGCACCCCCGCGCAGGGGGTGGTGGCCGCGCGCAACACGGCCGCCGCGCAGGCACGCGCTGATGCCGTCGCCATTCTCGATGCCGATGATCTCGCTCATCGGGAGCGCCTCCGCCTGCAGCTCGCCCAGCTTGAAGCGCAGGGAGGCGGCGTGGTCAGCTGTCTGCCGCGCTACTTTCGCCGCAGCGAGGTCGGCCCGGGTTTGGCTCGCTACGAGGCCTGGCTCCGGCGGCAGACGGAGGGCGCAGCCCTGCTGCGCGCCCGCTTCATCGAGATGCCCTACGCCCACTCTTCGTTGATGCTGGAGCGGCGGCTCGGGGCCGGGCTGGGGTGGTACCGCGACCATCCCTGGCCCGAGGACTTCGACCTCTCGCTGCGGCTCGCGGCCAGCGGGGCGCCGCACGGTGTCATTCCGCGCGCGCTACTGGCCTGGCGGGTGCGCGCGGATTCGCTGCTCCGCACCGACGCGCGCTACTCGATCTCGGCCTTTGCCCAATGCCGCGCCGAGGCGCTGGCGCGTGATCTGCTGCAGCCCGAGCAGCCGTGGATGCTGTGGGGGCATGGGGAGACGGGCAAAGCTCTGCGTCAGGCCTTGGCGCAGCGGGACCGACGCCCGGCGGCCATCCTCGAGGTCGATCCGCGCAAGATCGGTCAGCGGATCGAGGGCATCCCGGTGCGAGACGCGCTGGCCTGGATCGAGCGGCAGGTGCTCGGAAGCGAGGCCGTCCCAGCGGACTCCCGCCTGCTGATCTCGGTCGCCGGGGCCACGGCGCGGCGCAAAATTCGAGCAGCTCTCGCCCCGACCGCGTGGGTCGAAGGCGAGAGCTACTTCTTTGCGGCCTGAAGCCCGCAGCGCAGGACGGCCTAGCCTTCCATCAGTTCGGCCTCGTCGAGCACGCGGAGCAGGCGCGACTTCGAGAAGCTCGGCTGATAACCGACGAAGCCGCGGACCTCTTTCGAGGAGTCGCCGTAGCCGACCCAGATCACGGCATCGAGCTCTGGCGTGTCGTGCAGGAACTGCAGCAGTTTCTCGCGTGGCTGCTCTTCAAACGGCGTGTAGAGCGCGATCGACTTGCGGCCGCGTGCCACCAGATCAATGACCTGATCGGCGCCCTCGCCTTCAAACTGCGGGTCGACCAGCGCGTAGCCGGCATCCTGCAGCTCGGTCTCGAGCGCACGCAGGCTGGCTTCCTCGTCCTGGCCGGCGCGCAGCTGGTTGATGATCAGCACACGTCCCTTCTGGCGCGCGATGGGGAAGTCGTCCTTCCACGAGGCGTCGCCGATCAGGCGGTTGCCCAGCGTGCGGCTGAGCGGCGCCTCGTCCGAGGCCAGCTTGTCGAACAGCGGCGGGCCGGCCGGCGCCGGGGACTCGTGCACGATCACCGAGTTGCCGCCTTCGTCGTGACGGATCACGGTGAGTTGCGGCTCGTCACCACGGCTGACCGAGATCGTGCGCGCCTGGGCGTCGGCGTCGTAGCCCATCTCGATATGGCTGATCTTGCCCACGCTCGACGCGGCGACGAGGCCGGCGATCCCGACCAGCATCAGCACGGCGACGGCGCTCCAGCCACCCCAGGTGGGGCCGCCCGAATGACGTGCCTTGCGCGCTTCCTTGGCGGCGCGCTTTTCGGCGCGGCGCTCGGCGTGGCTCTTGCGCGCGGCCTTCGGCTTGGGTGCCGTGGCGGCGATCGCGTCGCGGGTGTGCTTGGGCAGCTTGGCCACGAAGCCATCGGCGCGCTTCTTCATCGAGTCGCGCATGCCTGCGGCCTGCTGACGCACCTCGGCGGCGCGCTTGCGGGCATCGGCAAGCTTGGCACGAGCACGCTTGCGCGCATCGCGGGCGTCCCAGCGCGCGTTGCGCACGGCTTCAAGGGCGTTTTTGGCTTCACGCGCGGCGTTGAGCGCGTGGGCGCGGGCCTTGCTGGGCACCGGCGGCGGCATCCGGCGCGCGCTCTCCTCGGCGTAGGCTCCGGTCTCGGGGCCCGGACGGTAGCCATCGCCCGGGACCGGCGGCGGCGCACTGGCGGCGCCGGCCAGGGTCGCGCCGGCGCGCGGCGGCAGCGCCTGGGTAGGCGGCGGTTCCGGCAGCGAGACGGCCGAGCTGCCTCCCATCGAGGGCAGCTGGGCCGGCTTCACGGCAAAGGCATCGGCGGCTTCCTGCACCTTGCGCACATCGGCCAGCATCTCGGCGGCGTCGCGGTAGCGGCTGTCGAGGTCGGCCATGGCGCGGCGGACGATCCACTGCAGCGAATCGGGGCAGCGCTTCGAGATGGAAGACAGGCTGCCGTGCGCCGGGAAGGAATCCTCGACGATCGAGTACAGCACTGCGCCGGCGGCGTAGAGATCGAAGCGCGCGCCATCGACTTCATGCACCTTGGCGCCGCGCAGCGCCTGACGGACTAGCTCCGGGTCGCGGAAGTACTCGGTGCCATGCGTGGTCAGCGTCATCGCCGAGCCAAGCGGAGTGACCAGGCCGAGGTCGACCAGGTGCGCGCGCCCTTCGCGGACAATGATGTTGTCCGGCTTGACGTCCTTGTGCCACAGACCGGCTGCGTGGAAGCGGTCGAGCGTGACCAGCAGGTCGGCGACGTAGCCGAGAGCCTGCTGAATCTGCTTGTTGCCCAGCCCATCCGCGCCCGACCCCGCGTGCATCTTCTGGGTGACGCGCGAGAGGTTCTCGCCCGGCACGTAGGGCATGACGTAGAAGTAGCGGCGCTCGTCAAGGCCGTGCTCGAGCACCATGCCGAGCCGCTTGGCTGATTCGAGCGCGCGGCTCTCGCGCACGATCTGCGAGAGGTTCGAGCCCTCGTCGAGCTGGAAGCACTTGATGACGACCTGACCCGGCACATCAAGACCGGCACGGGTCAGCGAGGCGCGCTTGTCCTCGTCGAGATCCGCGACGTAGATCTTCGCGCCCGATCCGCCGGTCGGCAGACTGCCCACCACGCGGTAGCCCTCGAACTGGTCCGCGCGCTTCGGCTTGTCGCGGCCAGGGGTCGCGCGCATGGCGGCGGCGCGCTCTTTCTTGGCCGGCTTGGGCGCCTTGCCCGCCAGCACATCGCTGGGCGACTGGCCCGGCTCTGGTTCGGCCAGCGCCTCTTCGAGGATGGCCTCGACTTCGTCGGCGATCACCCCACCGTCCGGATCCATGGACACAATCACGTGGCCCTCGATCCCCAGCAGCTCGATCAGGTTGCCGATCACGACCTGATAAGCGAGCCGCCCTGCCCGCACCACTTCGACCTCGATCGCCTGCCCATGATGGCGCACCGCCGACCAGCGACCCAGCACCACCGCAAGCAGCACCCGCGGCAGGGTGAAGATGGCCCGAATGACCGTGGCGGCGAAGAGCAGGCTGTCGCGCACCTCGTGCACGACGAACTGGAGCAGCCGGCCGACCAGGCCGAAGGCCATGCCAGCCAGGCGGATGCCGATGAACAGACCCACCATGGCCAGGGCCATGGAGCCGATCACGACGACGATGGGTAGGGACAAGATGTTCACCGTTGCTCGATGGGGTTGGCCCCCGGCGGCTGGTCTACCTGGGCGTGGTAGATCTCGGCGAGGGCTTCGTCGAAGAGGGTGTCATCTGCCTTCTTGGGATTCAGGGTCAGTCCGTTTCGCTCGGCTTCCTCCAGTTCCTCGGGGGTAAAGGAGAATGTGCCGATCACGTGCTCGAGCCGGTCGCGGAGCAGGCCGCGAACCTTGCTGAGCCGCCGGCTGACGGTGGGCTCGCTGACCCCGAGGTTGGCGGCCACATCCTTGCCGGTCTGGCCGTCGAAGACCCGCATCCGGTAGATCGAGAAGTCCATGAAGTCGCTCTCGATCTCGGTCTGGCGGATCGCCGCCGCCACCTTGGCGCGGAACACGGCGCTCTCGTAGGCGGTGTCGGCCGAGGGCAGGGTGCCGGTGGTCCAGGACTCGTCCAGGCTGGCCGGGCGCTTACCCGAGCCGCGCTTCAGCGCGTTGCGGCGGTCCAGCTCGTCTCCCAGAGTGTGGCGGGCGATCGCCAGCAGCCAGGTCGAAAAGCGCGCTCCCTTATTGGGGTCGTGCCGATCGATCGCGTCCGACAGGGCTGCGAGGGTCTCCTGGGAAAGGTCGCGGACGGTCTCGGCGCCGATGATCCCGCGGCCCCAGCGGGTGAGTGTGCCCTGAATGACCGGGCCGAAAATCTGCCACAGTTCGAACCACGCTTCAGGGTCGCGTGCCTTCAGGCGGCCAATGAAGCGGGAGGAGAGGCTTTGAACCATGTCAGGGAGTTGTATTTGTGGGGCTCCGCGGGCAGCGGCGGGGAGGCAGGCGCCGGGGGGCGCGCCTCAGGACCATCCTACTACGCACGGAAAAAGCGGAGGCCGGGGCGAAATCCGCCGCGCGGCTTCCCCAACAAGGCTGCGTGGACGGCACCTCCGTCCGCTCCGGTCGCATCCCGGAAACCACTCAATGAATGTGAAGACCGTCATGCTCAGCATCCTCAAGCCTTTCTTTCGCCTGGCGCTGATCATGCTCGTGGTCGCCGGAATCGCAGCCATGGTTGCCGGCCCCGAGCGTGTGCACGCCATGGCCCATCAAGTCAAAACCGAGATCAGCGATGTGATCGACGCCAACATCGACGACCCGGTCGCTCTGCGCTCGCAGCTCCGCAAGCTGCAAAAGGAGTACCCGAAGCGCATCGCCTCCGTCCAGGCCGATCTCACTGACCTGCATCAGCAGATCCGCGAGCTCGAGCGTGAGAAGGCCGTCGCCCAGCGCGTCGTGCTGCTCGCCCGCCAGGACGCCGAGTCCTTCAACACCGAGATCGGCACCGAGCCGGTCGCCTTCACCAACGCCTCCAGCCGCTACGCCGTCAGCGCCGCTCAGTCGCGCGCCAAGGCCCGCGCTGCCCAGGCAAACCAGGTGGCCGCGACCTACTCGAGCCGCGTCGAGGACGCCGACCGTGACCTCGGTTACCTGTACCAGCAGGCCGAGCGCATGGAAGAAGTCCTCGCTCAGCTCGAAAGCGAGCGGGCTCAGTTCCAGGCTCAGCTGGATCAACTCGAGCGTCAAGTCGACGCAGTGGCTCGCAACGAGCGTCTGATCGACCTGATGGAGAAGCGCAACAAGACCATCGAAGAGATGAGCCGCTACGAAGCGGGCAGCCTGGATCAGATCCAGTCGCGTCTCTCCGGAATCCGCAGCCGCCAAGAGGCTGAGCTGCAGGTGCTCTCCAGCTCGCAGAACCAGATGAACTACGAGCAGCGTGCCGAGTTCGAACTCGAAGCCGCCGAGCAGGGCGCCGAAGCCGCCGCGCTGATCCCGCAAGAGATCGTGCTCAACAGCGGCTCGCGCTTCTAACAAAGAGAAAGGCCTCGCCCTTCCGGGCGAGGCCTTTCCAATGTCGCATGGGGCCGTCGATCCGGGGGGGATCGACGGCCTTTTGCCTTACAGCGTGGTGACCGACTGGACGTCGGTGATGCTGTACAGGTTCGCCGAGGCGTCGAAGCCGACCGCGGTGAAGTAGATCGTGGTGCCCGGCGCGACGTTCGGCAGGTTGAAGGTCGCGAGCGAGCCGGCGCCACCGCTGAGCGCACCCGAGAACTGGCCGGGGACGCGCGAGCGGGTGTAGTTGTAGATGGTGCCGTTGGCGAGGCCGATGTCACGACCGTCCGGCAGAACGATGCTGCCCATCGCGTTCGAGGCGACGACGGCGAAGTTCTGGCCATCTTCCGAGAGACCGAAGTTCGAGACTTCGAAGCTCACCGGCGAGCCGGCCGAGAAGGTGCCGACGGCAGCGACCGACTGGACGCGGAAGCCACCGGCGTAGCACTCGTTATCCGTAAGTTCATCTGCCAGATAGCTCACGACAAAGTTGCCATAGACTTCATTGAATGCGACTTCTGCAAAGTCGGCATCGAATCCTGCATTGTTCGAAACCACGAACGGAGTGCCGAAGCTCGTGCCGCCGTCACGCGAAGCGATCGCGTTAACAGCCTCAGGGAACCCGCCTCCAGTCGCGGTGCATGCGAAGTAATCGCCACCACCAGAGATCGATGGGAACCCACCTCCTCCGGAGGTGAATTGTGTCTCTGCACCAAAGGCAAATGCTCCACCAGTCAAGTCTGACGACGCGACATAGCACTCGTCTCCGCCTGTGCGATTGTCCTCCCAAGCGACGATTGCTCGAGTGCCAGTATGGAACACTGTCGTCTGATCAACGTCGTCAGTTCCGGCAAGGTAGCCACCGATCTGGACGTCGCCCAGTGCGACGCCACTCTCGATCAGGTTGACCCACAGTTCTTCAGAGGCGCCATTCACGTCATCGACTTCCCAGCCAATGAGAGCCTCAGAACCTTGGCATGAGATGTCAAGCGCTCCAGCTGAGTCGCCACCAGCTGCCTGCGCATTTGCGGAGACAAGCAAGTCCTGAGTCAAGAACGTCCCGCCGGCAAGGTCATAGACGCTGTAATAGGTTTGATTCACACCTGTGGTGTCGTGGTTGTACGCGAAGTGAACAAGATCACCTTCGATCTCAAGGTCGATCGCGTCGGCGTCGCCGAGTCCATTGAAAGTACTTGCCGGAATCGCTGCAGAGAACGCTCCCGTAGACGCGCTTGTCGACACGACAAGGAAGAGGTCCTCGTCACCGTTATCCGTTGCAATCAGAACTGCAGCGGAATCGCCGTCAACATCAAACGCATAGTCTCGGACGGGGTTCCCACCTGTCGGATAGCCCTTATCGAGGAGGACATTGGCCGCCCAAGTCGCGCCTCCATCCGTCGAGACGGTGAAGTACATGTCATCGACCGCGCCGTTTCGGTCGTCGCGCCAGCACGCAAAGATGTTTCCATTCTCGACTCGAAGCGATTTGCGAGTCAGAATGAAGTTGGGCGAACCGGAAGGCTTATCATCGATTCGGACCGGTGCGGTCCAGTTGATTCCACGCCCGTCGGAGGTTGTCACCCAAAGGCTGTTATCGGCGTCAACCTGATAGAGAATGGCGGAAAGGTCCTGATCGGAAGCCACGCAAGGAACTTCTGCGAAGTTCGAAGCGGTGTCGACACGAACGGGAGTACGAGGATTCTGTGCCGCGGCGACGCCAGCGGTCGCAGCAAGGGCAGCGAGGATCGGGAGTTTTTGCATGGGGAAATTCGGGTTCTGAAGCCAATGCGAAATCCCAGATTCGAGTTCGCACAGGCGGACCAAACGGGGGATATTGTCCCGAATTCCTAAGTGCCTGGGAAGGAGGATTTGTGAAGATCCGGAACGGCCGAGAAGCGCGATTCAGTTCTCGGTCCAGGCCTGCAGCATCGCTTCGCGCTCCTCGATCAGGCCGTGCGTAGGCCCTTCGCGCTGGGCACGCCGATACCAATAGTCAGCATTGTGGAGGTCGCCTTCCTCGCGATGCAGATGGGCGTGCAGCCAGGCGCCTTCGGTGCCTTCGCAGCGGTTGACCGCGTCGTGCGCCTCCTCCCAGCGGCCGTTCCAGGCCAGCCATAGCGCCGTCAGCAGGGGGTCCAGCTCGGTCGGCGGCGTCAGGGCGGCGAGGCTGGAGCGGAAACTGGCGGCGTCCATGCGTCTGAGCATAGGAGTATTCTGAGTCGATGCCGGTCCACGTGCGCTTCACCCCTCAGCTCCGCCGCTTCCTAGAAGCGCCGCCGGCCGAGGTCGAGGGCGCGACCCCGCGCGAGGCGCTGGAGCAGGTGTTCGATCAGAACCCGCGCCTGCGCGCCTATCTGCTCGACGAGCAGGGGGTGCTGCGCAAGCACGTGGCGCTCTTCGTCGGCGGCGAGCTGGCGCGCGGCGCGGACGCGCTCGACCGGCCGCTCGAACCGGGCCAGGATCTGGATGTGATGCAGGCGCTCTCGGGCGGCTAGGCTGATCTTCTATGTCCGTTGCTCCCACCCTGTTGGTCGGTACCCGCAAGGGTCTGTTCACTTTGCAGAATCAGGGGGAGGGAAGCTGGACGCCGACGCGCCACGACTTCGTCGGCGATCCGGTGACGCAGCTGCTCACTGACGCGCGGGATGGCGCGCGCTACGCCGCGCTCAACCTCGGCCACTTCGGGCCGAAGCTGCATCGGCTCGCGCCCGGCGCGGATGCCTGGGAAGAAGTCAGCTGCCCGGCTTTTCCTGAAGGGGAGGAGGCCAGCGTCCAGGAGCTCTGGGCGCTCGAATCCGGCGGGGCGGATCAGCCGGGGCGGCTCTGGGCCGGGACGATTCCCGGCGGCCTGTTCCGCAGCGATGACCACGGCCAGAGCTGGGAGCTGGTGCGCTCGCTCTGGGATCACCCGGGGCGAGCCAAGTGGTTCGGCGGCGGAGCCGACGAGCCTGCGATCCACTCGATCTGCGTCCACCCCCAGCGCTCGACCGAGATTGTCGTGGGCGTCTCTTGCGGCGGGGCCTGGCTGACCCGCGATGACGGCGCAAGCTGGGAACAGATCGCGCACGGCATGCGCGCCGACTTCCTTCCTGAAGAGCAGCAGTTCGAGCCGGACTCACAGGACCCGCACCTGATCGTGCGCTGCCCGGCGCAGCCCGACCGGCTATGGACGCAGCACCACTGCGGGATCTTCCGCAAGGACGGCGATGCGGCTTGGGAGGAGATCACCACCGCGCCGGTCTCGGCCTTTGGCTTCGCGGTCGCGGTGCACCCGCAGGATCCCGATCGCGCCTGGTTCGTGCCGGCGGTCAAGGACCAGTGCCGGGTGCCGGTCGACGCCAAGGTCGTGGTGCAACGCACCAACGATGGCGGCCAGAGCTTCGAGGTCCAAAGCGATGGGCTGCCGCAGTCGCACGCCTACGACCTGGTGTTCCGCCACGCGCTCGCGATCGACGCCAGCGGCGATCGTCTTGCTTTCGGCTCGACGACTGGCGGGCTTTGGCTCACCCAGAACGGCGGAGACCGGTGGGAGCAGCAAGCGCTGCGGCTCCCACCGGTCTATGTCGTGAAATGGTCGTCCTAGTCTTCGGCGATCACTTCCAGAATCTGCGTCTGGGTGTTGCCGTCGACCTTCAGGTTGACCAGGTACTGGCCAGCCGGGACCGGCGGCGACCAGCGACGCCCACCACTTGCGGCAGCGCGCAGGTTCCAACGGAACTCATGCAGGCCCTGGGTCGTGGGGGCTTCTTCGGCTTCCCAGATGGTCTCGCCGCGGATGTCGGTGATCCACAGCTCGACGCTGCGCGCGCGCGCGCCGAGTGAGTAGCGAATCGGCGCCCCGCCCGACGGGTTCTCACCGACGAAGCGACGCGTGCCGCTGCTGCCGGCAGAGCGTGCCCGCTTCCAGATCATCGCCTCTTCCGGCTGGTAGAGCTTGGCGCGCTCTTCCATGGCTTCGGCGCTGAGCTGACGCAGGGTCGAGACATCGACGATCCAGATCGAACGGCCGTGCGTTCCGGCGATGAGCTCGCCGGTCAGCTTGTGCAGCTTGAAGTCGTGCACCGGCACGGTCGGCAGATCATCGTTGTTGATCCGGGTCCAGGTGGCGCCGCGATCGATCGAGGCCCAAGCGCCGAACTCGGTGCCGAGGAACAGCACATCCTGGTTTTCGTAGTCCTCGACGATCACGCGAGCCGAGCCTGCCATGTCCGGCAGGTTCTCGGTCAGCGAAGTCCAGGTACGACCCATGTCATCCGAACGGAAGACGTGCGGCAGATCGTCGTTGCTGCGGTGGCCGTCGAGCGTGATGTAGACCCGCTCGGCGTTGTGCTGCGAGGCCTGGATCGAGCTGACGTGGAAGCGATGCTCGCCCATGTGATCGGCGAGTCCGCGGGCGCTGCCCTCGGCCTGTGCTTCGCCGCGCATGCGCGCGCCGCCGCGACCGGCGAAGCCCGCCTGGCCGCCGCCTTGCGCTTGGCGCTGACGGATCCGCTCCTGCACTTCCGGCGGAAGCTCGGAGATGTCCCGGCCCTGGAAGTTGCCGCGACCCTGACCGCCACCGCCTTCGCGGGCAGCGCCACGGGCACCCGCGCGCGGACCGCGCGGAGCATCACGCTTGGCCGTGAAGTCGAGCAGGATCATGCCCGGGCCGGCGTCGATCTGACCGGTCATCGAGTTCTCGGCGATCTTGCCGGTCACGATGCCCGACATCATGTCGTTCGAGAAGCGGAAGCGCACCGAGTTGTTCTCGGCGTCGAACTTGCCGTCGGACACGCTGGACTCACCGAAGTCGGTGGTCATCGTGCCGCGGACCCGGCCCTGCTCGTCGACGCGCAGCGCCATCGTGAATCCGCCCTGCCCTTCGGGGATCTCTTCATGCTTGGCTTCGCCGGTCCAGTTGCCGTCGAGCGGCGTGTTGGGCGCGGCCGGAGCTTCTGCCGCGGGGGCATCCGCTTCGGAGGCGTCTGCTTCCGCAGCCTCTTCCTGAGCGGGCTCCTCTTCGGCAGGCGGATCATAGAGATCGATCCAGGTCTTGCCGTGGTCCGGCGTCATCCAAAGCGCGCCGTCATCGGTGCCGACGTAGATCACGCCTTCGCGTGCCGGCGACTCGTGCAGCGCCGTCGCGGCACCGCGGTCGGTGCGCGTGATCTCGGGCGAGATCGCGGTCAGTCCATTGCCCTTGTCGGGCGAACGGAAGACGTGGTTGCCGGCGCTGTAGTAGACCTGCGAGTTGTGCGGCGACAGGATGAAAGGGGTGTTCCAGTTGAAGCGATAGCGCTCGCCGCGCGGCGGGCGCGCCCGGATCGAACCCTGCTCGCCGGTCTCGAGGTTGACGCGGTAGGTGTAGCCGTTCTGCGACTCGCCGTAGATCTGGTTGGGGTCGTTCGGATCGACGCGCACGACAAAGCCGTCGCCGCCGCCGATGTTGAACCAGTCCGAGTTGACCGGGCCGGAGTTGTTGGCGACGCGCTGCGGACCGCCCCAGGAACCGTTGTCCTGCAGACCGCCGTAGACCTTGTAGTCGCGGGTGGCATCCGCCTCGACCTGATAAAACTGGCCGAGCGCCATGTGGTTGTGGTGGTCCCACTCGCCCATGCGATCGAAGGTGACGTAGATGCCACCGTCGTTACCCAGGATCATGTTGCGGCCATCCGCCGGGTTGATCCACATGGCGTGATGGTCGACGTGCACTTCGCGGTCGTGACCGTTCGAAGTAAAGGTCTCTCCGCCATCCATCGACTTGTGCAGCTGCGTGCCCAACACGTACACCTTCTCGCCGTCACTCGGATCGACGTAGATGCGGCTGTAATACATCGGGCGCGGGTTCAGCGAGTTGATGCGCGTCCAGCTTTCGCCGCCATCGGCCGAGCGGTAGACGCCGCCGTACTCATGGCCGTCCGGGCCCTGCTGATCCTGCACGTTGGCGACCTGGCCACCCAGTCCCAGGTGGAAGGGTCCGGGGGGCGGCGGAGCATCTTCCGCAGCCGGCGTGGTTTCTTCCGCCGGGCCGCGTCGACCCTGACGGCCACCGTCTTCCTCTTCGCTCGGGCGGGTGCGGAAGGTCACGTCCATCTCGACGCGCTCGCGGTTGCGCGAGACCACCACGCCGATCGTCTGACCGGCGAGATGCTTGCGGATCTCCGCCTGCATGTCATTCCATGAGTGGACCGTCTGGCCCGCCATCAGAATCACGATGTCGCCTTCCTGCAGGCCGGCTTCATCGGCCGGGCCGTCCTTCTCGACCGAAGTGACGCGCGCGCCGACCTCGGCATTCTCGCCACGCAGGCCCATCCAGGCAGCGTTCTCGGGCTCCTGGGTGATGCGGTCGGATTCAATGACCGCCCAAACCACGCCCGGCTCGGAAGCCGAGTAGTCCAGGCCAATCCGGCCCAGCGTGCCGCTGGGCAGACCGTTGCGCAGCTCCTTCCAGGTCTTGCCACCATCGGTGGACTTGTGCAGACCCGAACCTTCACCCCACTTCTTCGCCGGGTCGTTGGTGTCGAAGCCATCGCGCTGACGCTCGTAGGTCGCGACGATCATCGTGTCCGGGTTCTGCGGGTCGAGCCGCATGTCGATGATCCCGGTCTTGTCATCGACGTAGAGCACCTTTTCCCAGGTCTCGCCGCCGTCGGTGGTCTTGTACAGGCCGCGGTTCTCGCAGTCGCCCCACAGGCGACCCAGCGCACCGACGTAGACCACGTTCTCGTCCTCGGGGTGGATCTTGACGACACCGATCTGGAAGGTGTCCTTCAGGCCCATGTTCTTCCAGGTCTTGCCGCCGTCCGTCGACTTGAAGGCGCCGTGGCCCCAGCTGACACTGTTGCGCGGGTTGGACTCGCCCGAGCCCACCCAGACCACGTCGGGGTTCGACTTCGAAACCGCGATCGAGCCCACGCTGGCGGTCGACTCCGCGTCGAACTGGTGCTCGTAGGTGACCCCGCGGTTCGTGGTGTGCAACACACCGCCGGTCGCCATGCCGATCCAGTACTCGCTCGAGTCGTGCGGATTCACCGCGATCGATGTGACGCGGCCGCCCATGTTGGCAGGGCCGACGCTGCGCCAATCGAGGTGATCGATCCAGGCTTCAGGAAGGGAGCTCGCCTGTTGGGCGGCCGTCGGGGCCGCAGCGGCGATGCTCAGGAGGAGAACGGCGGAAGCACGCAAGGTGCCCGCCACAGAGGGAGCTGACAGCATCGTAGGAGGGAAGGGGGACTGAGTTCCTTTCGACCAAGAAAGGGACCTCTGGCCATGCTACCGGCAGAAAACCCGATCGTTGGTTCCTTTCGGGTGCCAACCCCCTTGCTGTCGCGGGGTTTGGCACGACTTCGCAAAAATGCCTAGTCCGGATCGGCGCCCAGCCAGGTGCTGAAGCCGATGCCGATCGAGAAGCGCGGCTGACTGCGCGGTCGCTGAGATTCCAACATCCACCTGGACTTGTAAATACGGCTCCCGGGCAGGCTCCGGCTCCAGTCGCGGCCGACCGCGCGCACCGTCTCGCTCCACCAGCTCTCCTCGGCACGGACGGTCACGGTTGGCAGATTGCCGCGCAGCCGGATCGGCTCGCTGATCGACTTCAGGTCCGCGACCTCGGCCAGACCCGGGTAGGGCAGGAACTGGGGCTGCCGAGGGTCGAAGATCCAGCCGCCGCCATGGGTACTCAGGGCCAGCGCGCCCGAGCCCATCCGCGAGAGATCGTGTCCGCCCGGATCAGGCAGCGGATAGCGCTCCACGACGCGCAGGGGCTGGTCCTCATCCTTGCCGAGGTAGCTCAGGGCGAGCAGCTCGGTGCGCCCCAGGGCCCACAGGCGGGTCGTATGCGGATCCCAGGCCACGCCGTGGGCGTCCTCGCAGGGCAGGCGCTGGATCGGGCCATCGGGCTGCTCGAGGCGCCAGAACTGCAGTTCGTTGCCAGTGCTGCAGGCCACGACGAGGCCGCCGTCAAACAGCAGTTCGGCCGAATGCGGATTTCCCCCTGCATAGGCGTGGAAGAGCAGGCCGCCGTCCTCGACCCGGACCAGCGCGACCCCGCCGCCGCTCGCCGTGACCAGCAGGTATTCGCCGCCCAGCACCGGTTTGGCCTCGGTCGGGTTCTCGAACCACTCCCGCTCGGCAGCGGCGAGGCTGGCGGTCTCGCGGGCCCGCCACTCCCATTGCACGGCCTCCGGCTCGCTCCAGTCGCTCTCCGCGGCGAGGATCGCGATCCGCGCTTCGGCCTGGTCGCAGACGATCAGCTGCGGGCCGGCGCTGCAGGCGGTGGCCAGGGGGAGGAGGCAGGCAAGGGCTGGGCCAACGCGCATCCTCTCGATGCTAGGGGATCAGCCGGCAGGGCGGGCCGCGGCCTTTCGCAAGTTCCTAGCCCCAACTGGCCGATGAGTCCCTGGCATGCCGGACTCCCCTGTTTCTTTTCGCTGCCTCGAGGGCCGCGACGAGCTGGAAGCGCTCGCGCCGCGCCTCGATGCCCTGACCGCGCGTCTGCGCGAGGGGGCGGAGCATCCGTGGATGTTCCAACGCTCCGACTGGCTGCTTGCCTGCGCCGAGCACCACGACGCCGAAGTGCTGAGCTTCGTCGCGGAGTCGCCGGAAGGCGAGCTGCTCGCCGCCTTCGTCGCCGCCATGCAGCCGGTGCGGATCGGCCGGCTCGAGCCGATCGCGCTGACCTTCCTTGGCTGGCCGGACAATGACTTCGTCGAGATCCCGGCGATCACCGACGCGGTGCGCCAGCAGCTGCTGAGCTGGGCCTGGGAGCACGCGCTGCAGAGCTACGCGAAGTGGGAATGCTGGATGCTGCGTGAGATGGATCGTGATGGAGCGAGTCTGCGCGCGATGCAGCAACTCGCCGGCAAGGCCAAGGTCCTGCCCAAGTTCACCGCCTTCCAGGCTGGCGTCTCGCCGACCGTCGACCTGGATGCCTGGGAGCGCGACGGCGATCCGCGCAACAAGCGACAGCGCGCGCGCGCCCGCAAGTACAAGCGACTGGAGAAGGAAGGCGGCACGCTCGCGACCGAGTTCGTGCGGCTTGCGCCCGCGGCGATTCCGGCCATGTGGCAGGAATTCGTCGACCTGGAGGCGCGCAGCTGGCGCGACCTGAACGCCGGCACCACGGTGATGCACGGATCGACCGGAGCGCAGATCGCGCGCGCCGTCTGGGAGCGCGTCGCGTCGAAGGGCGAGCTGGGGATTGCCGTCCTGCGCCTGGACGGCAAGGTCATCGCCGGCAACTGGGGCTTCTTCGACGGCGACCGCTACCTCTCCGTCTGCGAGCTGCGTGATGTGCAGTACTCGAACTACAGCGTGGGGCTGGGGCTGATGGAAGAGATCGTGCAGCGTGCCCGCGAGCACGGCGTGCGCTGGGTCGACGCTTCGCGCGGCAACAAGAACGGCACCCACGTGCTGAGCCGCTATCACGGCCCGGTGCGTCAGCAGGTGCAGCTGGTCATGCCCCGGCCGGGCTGGCGCGGCATGCAGGTGCGCACCTATCTGTGGGGACGTCGCCTGCGAGGTGCCCACGAAGCGCTCGCGATCTGACATCCTGGAGGGGCATGGTGATGCCCCTCCTTCTCGTTGCGGGCCTGCTTGCCGGGCAGAGTGATGCCTCGCAGGACGCGGCCTCGGAGAACCCCATCTCGCTTGCGCGCGCTCTGCTCGCCGAGGCGGTGGATCTTGAGCAGCCGCGCGCGCGCCGCGATGCCGCGCGCGAGCTTGCCAAGAGGGAGGACATCGAACTGGAGCACTGGCTCGAGGCCGCGCGCAGCTTTGGTGACTTTGATGCGCTGGAAGCGGGCGCTCGGGAAGACCAGGTCGAGCTGTTTGTCGACGGCAAGCGCGAACGGACCTCGCTCTCCTGGTACGTGCCGAAGAGCTATCGCCCGGATCAGCCTGCGGGGCTGATCGTGGCCGTGCACGGGGCCGGCGGCAGCGGGAAGCACGAGCTGGCCACTTTCGCGCCGATCGCGGAAGCGTTGGGCATGCTGGTGCTCGCGCCGAGCGAGGCGGGCCCCAACCTGGGCTATGCCTTCAGCGAGCGCGAGCGGCAGGTCACGCTGGCGGCGCTGCGCTGGCTGCGGCGTCGCGCCAATATTGATGAGAATCGGGTGCACCTGACCGGCGTCAGTCGTGGTGGTCATGCCTGCTTCGATCTGGCGCGTCATCCGGAGGCCTGGGCCAGCGTCGTGCCGCGGATCGGCGGGCCGGCATTGCTGGTGACCGAGGGGCGCAACAACATCCGCTTGGCGGTGAACTTCAGCCACCTGCCAGTGCGCGTGCTGCAGGGGATGGGGGATCAGGACAAGCTGCTGCTCAACCAAGAGCTGGCGCTGGATCGCCTGCGAGCCGCGGGCGGCGACGCCCTGCGCATTGAGTTCGCCGAGCACGGTCATTCCTACGATCGTCAGGCCTTCGACTGGGCGGGGTTTTATGAAGGCGCGGTGCGCGATCCTCAGGCCACGCGGCTGACGCTCGCGGCGGCGCGCGAGGGCGAGGGGCAGTTGCTGTGGCTGGGCATTGATCGCTTCGGCAAGGAGGTCAAGGAGGACTTCACGCTGCGCGTCGACCCCCATGACTGGAATCGCTGGGATCATGCCGATCGCGCCCGCTTCATGCAGGCCGAGGCCGACAGGCGCACCGCGCGGGTGGACGCGCGATTCCTGGGGGTCGGCCGGTTTGAGCTCGAGACCCAGGGCGTCTCGCGCCTGCAGTTGCTGCTGCCGAATGAAATGCTGGGCGAGCGCGGCGCGGTCGAAGCGCAATGGAAGGGCAAGCAGCGCAAGAAGAAGCTGAAGCCATCGGCGCGCGTGCTGCTCGAACACTTCGTCGAGCACTTCGACCGCAGCTTCCTGCCCGTGGCCGCGTGGGAGCTTCGTTAAGCCGTCGCGTCCGGGAGGTACTTCAGGAAGCGTTGGCGCACCGCTTCGACGTGTTCGTCGAGCGTCCGGCGGCTCCAGTATTCGGTCTCGATCGGCGGCAGGATATCGACCCGCAGCACGCCGGTGCGCGGGGGCTTGGAAAGGCCGGGGACGAGCGTCTCAAGTCCGCGCATGATCAGTGGCACCACCGGCGCGCGGGTCTCGAGCGCCAAGTGAAACGGCCCCCGCTTGAAGGCGCCCAGGCGGCCGTCATGCGAGCGCGTGCCTTCCGGGGCGATCATGACCTTCTTGTTCTTGTCGCGCACCATCTGCGCGGCCTCGGCCATCGATTCGACGGCGCGCTCGCGGTTGCCGCGGTCGATCGGGATCATGCCGAAGAACCGCATCAGCCGCCCCATCATCGGGATCTTGTGAAACTCCTTCTTGTAGATCACCGAGCAGCCTTCGTCCCAGACCGCCGACAGCACGACGAGATCAAAGACGTTGACGTGATTGAACAGCACCAGCCGCGGCGCGTCGGGCTGCAGGTGTTCGCGGCCGTGCACCTCGACGCGAATGCCGAGCATGGCCAGGATCACATGACCCCAGCGACGAATGATCGAGACGTTGTTGCGCCGCAGCCAGTTGGGAGCGATCAGCGTGACGATCAGCAGCCAGAACATGTAGCCAAAGGCCCAGATCAGCACCGGCAGCAGCATCAGCGCGCCGCGCAGGCGGCCGCCGGCCTGAGGATCGAAGGCAGTGTCGCTCATGCTCTTGGCGGGGCAGACTGAAAGCGGGCGAGCGGGCGAAGCGCCTGAATGCGCGCGGCTTCCACCGGCGCCTCGACCCGCCCATGCTGTTTGATCGAGGTGCCGACGATCGCGCCGTGGCATCGCGGCGCCAGCTCGGCGGCGTTGGCCGCGCTGAAGCCGGAGCCGATCAGGACGGGCACCTGCGCGCCGGCAGTCTCCATGACTTCGTCCAGCAGCGCCGCCGATACCGGCGCCCCGGTCGCTTCGCCGCTGACGATGACGGCATCCGCGAGCCCGCGGAAGACGAGGTCGGCCGTCGCGCTGCGCGCGTCGATGGGGGCGAGCGGCGCGGCGTGCTTCACCAGCACATCGGCCAGAATGGCGACCCGGTCGCGCAGGCCCAGCGCATCGCGCAGCCGCAGCGTGTCGGCCGCTTCGCCTTCGAGCACGCCCTGATCGGTGACGTAAGCGCCGGTGTGCACATTGACGCGAACGAAGTCCAGTTCGCAGGCCGCGGCGATCGACAGCGCGGCGCGCGCATCATTGCGCAGGCAGTTGACGCCGAGCGGGCCATCCCAGAAGGCGCGCACCCCGGTGCAGGCGCGCGCCAGTGCGGCGACTTGCATGGGCGGGGTCGGATCCGCGCGGTTGCCCTTGGCGAAGGGGGCCGAGCCGAAGTTCTCGACGATGATCGCATCGATCCCGCCCTGGCTGAGGGCGTCGGCGTCGCGCCAGGCAAACTGCAGCGCCGCCTCGATGCCCGGCTCGCCGACCGACGCCGCAGGGTGGCGCGGATCGCCGGGAAGCGGCGGCAGGTGAACCACTCCGATCAGCCCAGTCGGTGTGCGCATGGCAGGGATTTTAGGCGCGCGCCGGGCTTGCGGCGCCGCGGCCTAGCTGTCCTTGCCGAAGGCCAGGCCTTCCTGCAGCGCGACCACCTGATCGACAATCTTGTCGATGTCGAACTTCTGTTCGAGCAGCGCCTGTCCGGCCGCGCCCATCTGCAGGCGTAGCGCCTCGTCGGCGACCAGCTTGGCCAGCGCCTCGGCGAGGCCGTCGACGTCGCCGGGCACGACCAGGTAGCCCGTCTCGCCGTCGAGGACCGCTTCGGGGATGCCGCCGACCGGGGTCGACACACAGGGCAGGCCAGCGCTCATCGCTTCGAGTACGCTCCCGGGCAGGCCTTCGTTGTAGGACGGCAGCGTGTACACATCCGTTCGATTCCACAGCGCATCCTGCGCCTCGCCGGAGACCCAGCCCGGCACCTCGACCACGGCTTCCAGGCCGCGTTCGGCGATCAGCGCCTTGACCTCGTCGATCTCACCGTCGCCGGGCAGCACGAGGCGCGCGTGGGGGTGCTGCGCCACGACCTTCTCGAAGGCGTCGATCAGGTCGTACGTTCCTTTGCGCTTGCCCAGACGGCCCATCAGCGTGATCGTGACCTCGCTGCGGCCGGAGCGATCCGGGTTCTCCCGTCGCTTGGCGGTGTTGTAAACGATCTCGACAGTCGGCTCGCGGGTGCAGATCGAGTGCAGCCAGTCGCGCCACTGTTCCGACAGCATCATCGCCGTGCTGGCGCGACCGAACATGGTGCGGATCAGTTTCCTGCGCAGCCATCCGCCGTCGGCGTAGAACTGCTTGAACTCGCTGCCGTGCAGGTGAACGATCGTCTTGCAGCGGAACAGGCGCGCCAGATGAAAGGGAATCTGCTTGCGCCAGAAGCTGCCGTACATCGCCATGTGGATGTGCACCACATCGGTGCGCGGCAAGGCGAACAGCAGCTTGGTGTAGGCGCGCAGACACTGGTAGAGCTTGCGCAGCTTCTGCCCCGGCACCTGGCTGTCGTTGGTCGAGATGTAGTTCAGCTCGACGCGTTCGGCGTAGCCGGCCGAGATCCAGTTCTTGACCACCGTGGCGATGCCGGTGGTGGTGCCCAGGCCCAGCCCCAGCATGGCAACTCGTACCTTGCGCGGTGCAGTCATGCCGGGTTCAGAGCTCGAAACCGAAGTGAACGAGGTCTTCGCCGATCGTGTCGTGGAGCAAGCGCTTCTGCTCGTCGTCGAGGTCGCGCTTCCACTTGTCGTCGGCGTTGTGAATCTTGATCCGGCGGATCCGGGCGTCGAACTTCTCGCTGGGGCGTAGCTCGCAGTACTCGCGCACGCGCTCCATCATGCCCAGCGGGTCGGCGACGAAGTGGGTGTAGTTCACCTCAAACTGCTGCGCGGGATTCACATCCGCGAGCTCGCGCTCGTTGTGACGCATCAGCGTGCGCCAGACCAGGCCGGCCAGCACCACCGGGGCGCGGCCGCTGTCGACGAACAACTTCTCGTCTTCCTCTGCCATCTCACCCCACCACCAGGAGTTCTCGATGGTGCCATCCCACCACGGCACATTCAGCAGCGAGTTGGCGACCGCGCGGCCATCGCGCATGACGTGAATGAAGCGCGCGTCCGGGAAGATCTCGAGGAAGAACTCGCAGCGCGGAAAGCCGGTGTGCTTGTTGACGAAGCGCGGCTTGCCGTGCCAGCGGAGGTGGGAGCGCACCGCGGCGCGCCAGGCGTCGAGCTGCTTGCGCGCGTCCTCACGACCCAGCGGAGCGGGCTGGGTGAAGGCGCCGCCGGTCATCGCCTTGTAGAGCTTGTTGGCCTCGCGCGGCTTGGGCCGGATCTTCCAGTCGTAGGGGAGCGCGTCGCCCAGCCAGGGCAGGTCGCGGATCCGCGACAGCGCGGCCAGCGGGTAGAAGGCCCGGTGGTGGAAGCGGTGCGTGAAGTTCGAGAACCAGGCCAGGTCCGGGTGCTCGGAGAGCACGCGCAGAAACACGGTCGTCCCGCCGCGGCCGGTGCCAAAGCACAGGATCGGGCGGTCGATCTTCGGATCTGCGACGGATGCTTCGGCCATAACAGCAGCGCTCCTAGGCTTTTCGACAAGCCTGGGCGTATACCTCAAGGGTCTTCTGGGCGACGTTTTGCCAGGAAAGGGGGCCGGAGGCCCATTTCCGCACGCCATCCTGCAGCCGCGCGCGCAGCGCGGCATCGCCGAGGTAGCGAATCAGTGCCTGGGCCAGTTGAGTGGGCTCGCCCGGGTCGATCAGCAGCCCGTTCTCCTCGTCGACGACAACTTCGGGCAGCGCTCCGACCCGGCTGGCGATCGCCGGAACTCCGAAGGCGTAGCCGGCCGCGATGACCCCGGATTGACTGGCCTCGACGTAGGGGGCCAGGTTGACGCTGGCCTGGCGATAGAGCTCGGCGACCTCAGCCGAGGGGATGTACTCGTCGCGGATCTCGACCTGCGGGAAGGCCGCCAGCTGATCCCGGACCTGATCCAGCGAGGGGCCGCGGCCGGCGATCAGGAAGCGCGCCTCGGGCAGCGCCTCCACGACTTGCGGCAGAGCGTTCGCAAACACGTCCAGGCCCTTGTACGGCATCATCCGGCCGAAGAACAGGGCCGGCCCGGGCGGATCCCCGACCCCGGTGCCCTCCAGGCTCTCGCCCGGACTGACGAAGCCGGCCAGGATCCCGTGGGGCACCACGTGGACGCGCTCTTCGGGGGCCTGCCAGTCGCGCAGAAAGTCGCGCCGCAGCGACTCGCCGTGCAACACGAACTGCGCATTCCGCCGCCGGGCGCGCGGCATCAGGATCTTGTTAATCAGCAGGTTCATCCGCCACGACATGCTCTTCTCGTCGCCCGGGTGGGCGGCCACATCGTGAATCGTGACGGTGACCGGGATCTTCGTGCCCCAGACGGCCAGCAGCGTGGCCAAATCGTTGCCATCCTGAACGTGAATCACGTCCGGGGCGAACCCGCGGAAGGTGCGTCGCAGCCAGGCGCGATTGCGCAGGTAGGAGCGCGTCCACGGCTTGCGCACCGGGGCGCCGGGCATGGCCAGCAGCTGCACCCGCTCGTCCATGAGCTCGCGCCAGTTCTCGCCGACCAGCTTGTCGCCGCTGCCGGGCCACACCGCCAAGCCAACCTCGGCGCCGGCCTCGACCAGGCCATTGGCCAACTCGATGGTGTACTGGACGAAGTGCCCGGGGAAGAGAAGAACGCGCATGGCGAGGCCCGTCGCGAATCGCGAAGTCTAGCGACGCCGGACGACTTCGTAGACCCCTTTCAGCCGCTCGGAGCCCCACCGGCAGAGCTTGTAGAAGGCGCGTCCGAAGGGGTTACGCGGCCCATAACGGTCGATCAGGGTCATCCAGGCCCGGATCCCTTTGACCCGATTGCGGCTCATCATTTCGCCGTGGACCTGGAAGCGGACCAACGGCCGGTCGAGGTGGCGCAGCACCCGCTCGCGATGCATGAACTTCAGGAAGAAGTCGACATCGATCTTGATCGGCATGCTGGCGTCGTAGTTGCCCAACTCGAGCGCGGTCGCGCGGCGGAACGAGGTGCCGGAGTGCTTGAACGGCACCCGCGGCGACAGGAAGGTCGCGCGCAGGAAGGCGCGATTGCTGGGGAACTGCTTGTAGGAGCGCCGGTGGGCCGTGCCGTCGGCAAAGACGTGCAGGTTGTCGCCGTAGAGCAGATCGGTCTCGGGGTGGGCGGCGAAGGCTGCGGCGACCGCGTCGAGCGCGCCGGCTTCGACCTGGTCGTCGCTGTCGAGGATGAAGACGAACTCGCCCTCGGCGGCTTCGACCCCGTTGGCGCGCGCGGCCGCGACGCCCTGGTTGGGCTGATGGACCACGCGCAGCTTGGGCTCGCGCGCGGCCTCGGCGGCCAGCCAGTCGCGGGTGTCGTCGCCCGAACCATCGTCGATGACCAGCACCTCGTCCTGGTCACCGGCTTCGGCTACCGCACTGGCGACCGCGAGCTTGAGCAGCTCCAGTCGGTTGTGGGCAGCGAGCAGAATCGTGAAGCGTCGCATGCGTCCGCGCGGGGGTATTGTCCGGGAAGCCGCAGATGCTTCGCAAGCGATCGGCGTGGATCTGCGTAAGGCCCCGAGAATGCCTCCCCTGTTTCATCGGCCATTCGCAGTGCTGTGCCTGTGCGCGGCGAGCTGCGCCTCGCTCCCGGACCAGCCCTATCCCTGGCCGGGCACCGTTTCGGTGGGGGTGATCCCGCGCCAGCGCACCGATTGGGCGACCACGATCCACGCGTTCTCGATGCCCGACCCCTATGGCTTCGGGACTTGGTGGCAGTTCGCCTTCGACCCGGCCGAGCTGCTGTACACCCTCTACGGCGGGGTGCCGGACGAGGATGACTACGAGCGCGAGGACCCGGTCCTGGGCGACTTCTCCTTCTCGCGGGATCGCGCTTCGGTGGCGATCGGCACCGGCATCGCCCACAACCTGGGGGACCGCATTCTGCTATTCAGCGGGGTGGGCTGGGCCATGTCCTTCGAGCACGAGTACCGGCGCGAGCGCTTCGGCCCCTACGACTACGAGGAGAGCGACCACCTGCACTACCTCACCTCGGGCCTGAATCTGACGGCCGGGTTCCAGTACCGGCTGTTTCCGGATATCGGGATCGAGGTCGGATATCAGAGTTTCTACGAGACGCTCTATTTCGGAGTAGCCTTTCCTTTCTGAGCCGCGCATTCTTGCCGAATCTCAGGCGGCGGTCAAAATAGGGGGCTCGGCGGGAGTCATCCCCCTCTCGTCATTCCCGACACATCGTGGCGGACAACGCACAGGCAGGCGAACTTCAGTTCGCATGCGCTTCCGGTCTGGAAGCGCTGCGCGCCGCTGCACCGGGCTTGGACGCCCTGCTCGCAGGCGCGGCTGCGGATGCGACGCGGCCCAGCTTCTTTGCCAGCTCGAACTGGCTGATTCCGTGGGCGTCGCACTGCTGCGAAGGCGCGCAGGTCTTCCTGTTCACCGCGGCGCTGCCGGACGGCGAGCTGGTGGCGGCGCTGCCGATGGCCTTGCAGCCGGTCCGTCTCGGCGGCACCGAGACCACGGCGCTGACGATTCTGGGCTGGCCGGTGACCGACAACTTCGAGCTGCCAGCGCGCAGCGCGGCGGATCGCGCGGCCCTGCTGCGGTGGGCCTGGCAGCACGCCCGGCGCAAGATCGCCGGCTGGAGCTGCTGGATGCTGCGCGAGATCGATGAGCAAGGCCCGACCGCGCAGGCGGTTCAGCAGCTGGTCGCCGCGGGCGAGCTGACACGCCCGGAAGTCTTCCCGGCCGGCGTCACCCCGGTGCTCGATCTGGAAGCATTCCACGCCGAAGACGGCGACCCGCGCACGAAGAAGCAGGTCTATCGGATCACCAAGTTCCGTCGCAAGCTGGCCCGGGCCGGCGAGGTCGAGGTGCCCTTTTGGCGCGTCCGGCCGGACGAGCTCGAGCAGGTCTGGCAGAACGCAGTCTCGATCGAGTCCCGCAGCTGGAAAGGCGAAGACGGCGACGCCACCGCGCTGCAGGGCGGCGCCGAGGCCACCATGCTGCGCGAAGTCTGGGAGCGGGTCGTGCCCGCCGAGCAGCTGGCCTGCTGCGAGGTGCACCTGGATGGCCAGCCGCTGGCGAGCCACTGGGGCTTCGTCGACGGCGATCGCTTCCTGTCCTTTCACATGGCCTACGACAACGAGTACCGCAGCTATGGCCTGGGCTCGGTCATGCTCGAGGACATGGTGCAGCACGGCCGCGAGATCGGCCTGCGCTGGATCGATGCCTCGCGCGGCAACACCGCCGGCACCCACATCCTGGGGCAGTACGGCGGCCCGATCCGCCAGCAGGTCCAACTGGTGCTGCCGCGGCGCAGCCTGTCCGGCCTGTGGGTGCGGATGCGCTGCAAGGCGCGCCAGGCCAAGGCCCGCCGGGCCGAGGCCGAAGCCGCAGCGGCGGGCAAGGCCTAGAGCCTTCGCTTAGTCCTTCTTGCCGGTCGCGCGGCGCATCAGCTCGAGGTAGGACTCCTCGTTGAGGTAGCCCATCTCGTAGAGGCGCTCGATCTCGGCCGTGCTCGGGATCTTCTCTTCGTGCCCGAAGCTGATGGCTTCCGCCTGGTTGCGCTGCAGGCTCTTCCGCTCGAGGAGGGTGCCGATCTCTTCGGCGAGTTCCTCGGGCACCGCGACGAAGCGATCCTTCACCTCGGGATGGACGGGGTACTCGGCCATCAAGGCGTCGTAGTAGCCGCGCAACTCGTACGGATCGTTCTTCAGATCGTAGAGCGTGTAGTACTTCAGAGGCGTGGGCTGACCATCGTCGCCCTCGACCTTGACGTCGCGGTTCTCGACTTCGATCAGCTTGTAGTCGCCGCGACGCAGCGAGACGTGGGCGGGCAGGCGGTTCTTCTCCGAGTAGATCTCGCGCAGGCCTTCCTCGTCGCCTTCCGTCCACAACGGCACCAGCGACTTGCCCGGGTGGGAGAAGCCGGTGGGAATGCCGTCTTCGCTCTCGGAGCGAATGCCCGACTCGATCAGATCCTCGCCGCCGACGATCTCTGCCAGCGTCGGGAGCACGTCGACCAGCGAGACCGGCGTTTCGATCACCTGGCCGGCCGGCACTTCCGGGCCCAGCACGATCAGCGGCACGCGGATGACCTCGTGGTAGAGGTTCTGGCCGTGACCCCACTGCATGTGCTCGAAGAACTCTTCGCCGTGGTCACTGGTGATGATCAGCCAGTCGTTCGGTCCGCCGTACAGCCCGGCCTCTTCCATGCGCTCGAGCAGGCGACCGATCTCGCGGTCCATGTAGCGGACCTCGGCGTCGTACAGCTTCGAGAAGCCGTCCAGCACGTGTTGCGGCGGCTTGGGCCGACCCTCGAAGGGGTAAGGCAGGAAGATGTTGCTCTTGGTCTCGACGTCCGGCATCAGATCGTCGAGGTTCGGCGCCGGGTCGTTGATCAGATCTTCGACCGGCTGGTAGGGGAAGTGCGGGTCCAGGTACTGCACATAGGTGAAGACCGGGCGACCCTGCCCCTTGGCGCGCTCCACGAAGGGATAGACCTGCTCGTTGACGACGCTCGCGTTGTCCACCGTGTGGTGCAGCATCTTGAACACCCGGCGCAGGCGCGTGACGGCTTCGCCGAAGGTGACGATGTCGAGCAGCTCCTTGTCGTCGAGGCACCAGAACTCCTGGAAGCCCTGGCCGAAGCCCCACACCGCCGAGATGTTGGCGTTGGCCGAGAAGCCGCCGGTGACGTAGCCCTTCTCGTGCATGACCTCGGCCATGGTCACGGTCCAGTCGGGCAGCGCGCGGGTCGGCTCGTAGGCGCCGTGGGTGGTCGGGTAGGTGCCCGTGAACATCGACGCGATCGACGGGCGGGTCCACGGCGCGGCGGCGTAGCACCAGTCAAAGCGGGTGCCGCGCGCGGCGAGCGCGTCGATGACCGGCGAGACCTGCTTGCCGTCTTCGCGCTCGTAGCCGTAGCAGCTGAGACGGTCGGCTCGCTGAGTGTCGAGCAGCAGGAAGGTGATGTTGGGCAGCGACTCGCTGGCCAGCGGCTTCAGCTCGCTGTCGAGCTTCACCCAGCGCGAGAAGGGCATCATGCTCGGGCCCAGGATGAGCACCAGCGTGATCGGCACGCCGGCCTTGTGGCGGCCGAGCAGGCGGAAGAACAGCAACAGCACCAGCGCGCCGCCGACGATGGCCAGGTTGCCCATCATCGACTCGCCGCCGAACATCGGCTTGTTCTGCAGGATGCGGCTGTGCACCCAGATGACCGCCGCCATACCGGCGACCGCGGTGCCGGCCAGGGCGGCGATGGTCTCGGCTTGGAAGCGGCGCAGGATCGCGCCCAGTACCAGCGCGAAGAAGGCCGCCAGCGCGCCGTAGGCGAAGACGACCTGCAGCACTTCCAGGCCTGGATTGAGCAGGCGCACGCCCGCTTCGCGCAGCAGCAGGATGGCCGAGTCAGCCGCGCCGACGACGGCGCCGAACAGGAAGGCAAGCAGCAGTGCTGTCGGAGTGCGATTCATCGATCTAGTCTTTCTTCTGCTTGTTTGTCTTCGCTTTGCCACCCGGGCCGACGCCGTGAATCGGGTTGCCGTCTGCATCGAGGTAGCCCAGTTCCTGCAGGACGCGGCGCGCTGCAGGGGTGAGCTTGCCGGTCGAGGCTTTCACGCCGCCGAAGATGGCGCCGCCGCGACCGTGGTCGAGCAGCTCGACCGCCCGATAAGGCGGGTCCAGCGCCGGGCTGGGGCCCGGGGCGCCGTCGCGGCGGATCTGATCCAGCTCGAGGCCCATGTCCTCGCGCGGGTTGGCGCGCAGATCGAACCACATCTGGACGATGTCATCGGCTTCTTCGGTGGCGTGGTTCGGGATCTCGATGATCTTCAGGAAGTCCTGGCGCGCGGCGCGCAGTTCGACGTTGTCCTGCAGGCGCTCGGCGTAGAGCAGGCGCGCGTTCTCGCTGTCGGGCTCGCCGGCGAGCAGCGGCATCAGCGACAGCGAAGGGGTGGGGTTGCCGTCCGGTCCGGTCGGCGTGTCTTCGGGCACTTCCCAGCGATAGCCCAGGATCTCGGCCACGGTCTGGTGCACGTCGAGCAGGTTGACTTCCTGCTCCTGGCGGGCGCCGGCCTGGGCCTCGGGCCCGACCACGATCAGCGGCACGTGCAGCTGCTCCTCGAACAGCGACTGGCCGTGGCCCCATCGGCCGCGCTCGTAAAACTCTTCGCCGTGGTCGCTGGTGAGGATCAGCCAGTCTCCTTCGTCGAGCAGCCCGCGCTCGCGCAGGCCGTCGAGCAGCTTGCCAAACTCCTGGTCGACGTAGCGGATCTCGGAGTCGTACATCCGCACCACGCGATCGACCAGCTCTTGGCCCGGGTCGGGATAGACGCCGAAGGGGTACTCGTGAATCCCGGTGCCGCGGCCGCGGACAAACTCCTCGAGCGGCTCGAGATCGCTGCGCTCGCCCTCAAACAGCCAGCCGTCCTCCGGCGGGGAGTAGGGCGTGTGCGGATCGATGTAGTGGACGTAGGTGAACTTTGGCCGCGCGTCCTCGGCGACTTCGTCGAGCCAGGCGAAGGTTTGCGTATTCACCAGCGCGGCGTGGTCGGCGCCGTCATACAAGAACCGATTCAGCACCTTGTTGACGACGTAGTGCTGCAGCTCGCCCCAGCGCGTGAAGCTGGTGAGCGTGCGCGGCTTGCCGACGGTCCACAGCCGCTCGAAGCCCTGGCCGAAGCCATAGGTCACGCCGACGTTGGCGTTCGCCGAGAAGCCGGCGGTGCGATAGCCGCGGGCGTTGGCCATTTCGGCCAGCGTCACCGCCTCTTCTGGCAGCAGATCGTAGACCTGGTTGACGGTGTGACCGCTGCAGAACAGGCCCGAGTGCAGCGAAGCCATCGAGGGCCGCGTCCACGGCGCCTGCGACCAGGTGTTCTCGAAGACGACGCCCTGCTCGGCGAAGGCGTCGATCCGCGGCGAGGTAATCTCGCCGTCGGCGCGCTGGTAGCCGTAGGTGCCCAGGTGGTCGGCGCGCAGCGTGTCAATGACCACGACCGTCACATCGGGCTGCGCGCCGCCGTCGGCCGGGATCGGGCTAAGCTCGGTGACCTGCTTGTAGCCGAACTGGGCCACCAGCGGCAGCACGACCAGCAGGCCGAGCAGAGTGTTGCGCGCGCCGTCCTGGCTCGCGGCGACGAAGCGGCGCAGCGCCCAGTGCAGGACGAAGACCAGCACCGAGCTGCCGGCCAGCACCGCCAGCGGCAGCGGCCGGGTGATCGGGATGCGGCGGAAGTACTCGCCCTGCATCCACCAGTTGAAGACCATCCAGGCGAGGCCGAGCGCGGCCCATCCGGCCAGATCGCTGGGCTGCTGGCGCGGCAGCCGCAGCCCCGCCGCCAGGAAGAAGGCCAGCGGCAGGCAGCACAGCGCGAGCAGGCCGTAAGGAATGGCCACGCCGAGCATCTCGAGGCCCGGCGCGGTGAAGCCGAGACCCAGGATCTGCAGCGCGCTCAGACCTTCCACCATCCCGACCAGCGCGCCAAGCGCGAAGGTCAGCAGGAGCGTGCGGAGGAAGAACTTCATCGCGCGGCCTTGTACAGATCTTCGATGAGGCGCTCGTGCGCCCGAACCATGAATTCTACCGAGAATTGCTCGAGCGCCCGCGTGCGCGACGCCGCGCGCATGCTTTGAGCTAGTTCATCATCGGACAGAATCCGGGTGATGGCTTGAGCCAAGGCGGGGACATCGCCGGGCGGGGCGAGCAGCCCGGTTTCGCCGTCGGCGACGATCTTGGGGATGCCGCCGATCGCGGTGGCGACCTGCGGCCGACCCGAGGCCAGCGCCTCCAGCATGCAGATCGGCGCGCTCTCGACGTCGGTGCTGGCGAGGCAGACCACATCGGAGAGCGCCTGGATCTCGGGGATGTCGTGGCGCGAGCCCAGGAACTGGACGTGCTGCTCCAGGTCGAGTTCGCCGGCCAGCAGCTCGAAGTCAGGGCGCGAGGGGCCGTCGCCGACGATCAGGAAGCGGGCCTGGGGCAGCTTGTCGACCACCTGACGCGCCGCCTGCAGGAACAGGTCGTGGCGCTTCTCCGGGCGCAGCGCGGCGATGATCGAGGCGACGCGATGCTCGGGCTGGATGCCCAGCTCCTCGCGCAGCGCCTGCGGTGCTTCGTGCGGGTGGAAGCGCTCGCAGTCGACTCCGTTGGGGATAACGTGCGTCTTTTCGCGCGGGTAGCCCTCCTGTTCGACCAGGTAGTCGGCGAGGTCCTCGGTGACCGTAGTCACCCCGCTGTTCAGATGCATGAACTTCTTGTTCCAGCGCCCCAGGATGGTGCGCCCGACGTGCTCGGGGCCGGGCGTGCAGTGCAGGCCGGACAGAATCACCGGCACGCCGGCGCGCTTGGCGGCGATGCGGCCGAGCAGAAACTTGTCGCCGAGGCCGACGGTGAAGACGCAGTCCGGCTTCCACTTCTTCATCCAGCGGGTCAGTCGGCCGAGCGCGAACAGCGCGCCGAGCGGCCCGCGCCGGAAGTCCTCGACCACCTGAGTCTTCGGCTCCTCGACGAAGTCGCACAGCGGGCCGCGGTCCTTGGTGAGCAGCAGGGCGACCTCAAAACGGTCGCGGTCCATGCCGTTGCAGACGTCCATCAGCACGCGCTCCTGCCCGCCGACGATCATCGAAGTGGTGATGAACGCGACGCGCAGCTTGCGGCCGGCGGGAAGGGCAGGGGATGGATCAGACATGGGCCGGGTCCAGCGCCGCGCGTAGCTCCTGGGCGACGCGGCCGATGTAGGCGTCGAGATTGTAATGCGACCATGCCAGCTCCCTGGCAGACGCTGCCAGGGCAGCGGACGTCGCCGGATCCTCGAGCAGGCGCAGCAGGCAGGCCGCGAGGGCGGCGGCGTCGCCGCGGGGGATGAGCAGCCCGTTCTGTTCGTGCTGCAGCACTTCGCCGACGCCGGCGACCTCGGTGGCGATCACCGCGCGTTCCGCGGCCATCGCCTCGACCACCGCGACCGGGAAGCCCTCCCAGTCGCTTGGCTGGACGAAGATGTCGGCAGCGGCGAGGCAGTCGGGCACGTCCGAGCGCTGCCCGAGCAGAGTCCAGGCCGCGCCCACGCCGCAGGCCTCGATCTCGGCCTCGATGCGCGCGCGCTCCTCGCCTTCGCCGACCAGCGCGAAGCGCGTCTCGGGGCGGGCGCGCAGCACCGCCCGCGAGGCGCGGACCAGCAGCGGGAAGTTCTTGGCCGGATGCAGTCGGCCGACCCCGAGCACAAGCGGCGCGGCCGGGTCGAAGCCGAGGGCCTGCTTGGCCTGCGCGCGCTCGGGCAGCGCGGCGTAGGCGCGCAGGTCCACGCCGTTGTGCAGCACGCGGACCCGCGCAGCCGGGAAGCCGGCGTGCTCTTCGATGGCGCGCGCGACCGCGCCGCTGACCGCCCAGACGGTCTGCGTCTGCGCCAGCATCTTGCGGAACATGCGCAAGCGCGCGCGCCCGCGCAGATCCATCTTCTCGCGATGGAGGTGAAACTGCAGCGAGTGCACCAGCGGGACGTGCACGCCCACGCCGGTGCGCCGCACCGCATCCGAAGCGAGGAGGTCGTCCTCGGGGATGTGCGTCTGCACGATGTCGGGCTGAAACTCGCGCAGCGCGGCGTCGAAGGCCGCGCGCAGGGCGCGTACGCTGCGGACAAAGGCCAGCGGCTTGGTGACCGAGGCGCGCCGGATGCCGAGGATGCGCAGCTGCACGCCGAGGTCAGTGCGCAGGCGCTCCTCCTGCGGGCCGCCGCCCCGGATCGCGAGCAGCTGCACCTCGTGCCCGGCCTCGGCCAGGCCGTTGCACAGCGTGACCGCGACGCGTTCGGCGCCGCCGACCCGCAGGTCGGGGATGACCTGCATGATCCGCAGCGGGCGCGCTTCTTCGCTGGCCAGGATCATGAGTAGCCCTCCTGAGCGCCATGGTCGCCGACCCGCGCCGCCGCGCGCTTCAGCACGCGGTTGGCGATCCCGGTGTGCAGCCGCGCCCAACCCTGGCCACGCAGCCGGCGGACCCGGCCGGCGAAGTGCAGAATGCTGGGCCAGGCTTTGCCCATCAGTTCGGGGCCGCGCTGGGCGAAGAAGCTGCGTCGGATCAGGCGCGGGTCGTCGCCTGCCCCGTTCACGCCGAAGTCGGTCGTGAAGGTGGCGTCGTAGTGGCGCAGCGCGAGCTCCTGGAGCCGGGCGTCGTAGACGCCGCCGGGCCAGGCCATGAAGGGGCAGGGCTGGCCGGAGATCTCCTCGAGGAAGGCGCGCGACTCGCGGCACTCGGCTTCAAAGCGCGCCTCGAACTCTTCGCGCGACTCGCGCGCGATCAGCGGAGCGTGCAGCGTGCCGTCGCGGTCTTCGCAGCCGGCCTCGAGGGCAGCGCGATGCAGCGCGGCGCGCCAGTCCGAACGCTGGAAGAAAGCCGGACCCTCGACGGCGCGCGTCAGCGCGGCGGCCACCGTGGGATCGGGCGTGACGCAGGGCTCGGCGTGACTGCGCGCGTTGGCGTAGACCGGGCTGCCCCACGGCAGCACCCGCCCGAAGTCCTCCTGCGTCCAGCTGAGCCACTGCGGCTTCTCGGCGCCGGCCGCGTTCCACGCAGCCCAGGTGCACCGCGCATCCGGCCGGTGGAAGTCGAGGATCTCGCCGCCGGTCGGCAGCCAGGAGTGCGTGGTCAGGTGCGAACCCAGCTCGAGGGTGCCCGCGGTGGCGAGCGCGCGCAGCTCGGCCGGATTGCAGTAGCCCAGACCGGGGAGCTGCGGACGCGGCGTCTCGCCCGCCCAGCATGCCTCGGCGGTGGGGCGCGTCGCGTCGCCGGCTTCGACGAAGTCGCGGGTGATGTAGATCACGCCGCGCATGCCGTACTTGGCCAGCAGCGGATGCACCCAGACCCAGTTGTCGAGGTAGCCGTCGTCAAAGGCCAGCAGGACCGCGCGCTGAGCGATGGGCGCGCCGTGCGCGAGGTGATCGAACAGCTGCTGCTGGGTGACCGTCTCGAAGCCGCGCTTCTGCAGCCAGCGCAGCGCGCCCTCCAGCACCTCGGGCGAGGTCGTGAGGTGCCGCATGTCGCCGGGCAGACCGTGGTCGCCGACGCTGTGCCAGCTCATGACCGGAACCGGCACGGTCATCGGGTCGGCTCCGCGGAGGGCAGGCCTCGGGCGCGCTCGGCGGCCTCCCGCTCGGCGAGCTCGCGGAAGACCAGGCACATGCCCATCAGGTAATAGATCTCGATCGAGATCAGCGGCTGGTTGACGTAGAGCGGCGTCTGAATGAAACGCGCCAGCAGACCCCAGGGCAGCATGAATGCGACCATGCCGACGAAGCTCCAGCTTTGCGGGCCGAGGCGCAGCGTGCGCTTCAGGACCGTCAGCCAGATGAACAGGAACAGGAACAGCGCCGGGAGGCCGTACTCGACCGCCATGCTGGCGAAGCCGTTATGCACGATGAAGGGGAAGGCCTCCGAGTGCATGACGTCGGTGTCGTCATAGGCGTTGAAGAACAGCGTGTAGTTGTCCCAGCCGAAGCCGAACCAGGGCCGCGCTTCCATCATGTTGAAAGCGATCTGGTTCATGTAGGTGCGCGCTTCCGCCGAGCCGTAGTCCTCGGCGAACAGGCGGTCGATGACGCCGGGCGTGGCGAAGGCCAAGCCGCCCAGCACGATGGCGATCCACAGCACGCCGAAGCTGGAGCGCGTCACCGAGAAGCGCGTGCGCATCAGCGCGAAGATGAAGTAGCCGAAGACGATCGTGCTCGACAGCCAGACGCCGCGCGACTTGGTGCCGAGCAGCGCGAAGCCGGTGAGAATCACGAGTCCGCCGAGCATCATCTTGTTCAGGCGCACCCGCGAGAACAGCATCGCCAGCGGGTACATCACGAAGATCGACAGGATCGAGGCGTAGCCGTTGGGGGTGGGGATGGTGCCGGTGATCCGCGAGCCCACGCGTTCAACCGAACGCTTGACCGGGGCGCCCAGCACTTCCATGCCGAAGTTGAAGCCGCCGGTGGCGCCCTGGCCGAGGCCGAGCAGAACCTCGAACAGGAGCACGCCGCTGACGGTCAGCGCGTGCGCGACGTACTCGCGCACCGGGCGAATGTTGTTGATCAGATAGAGCAGCAGGGCGCAGCCTTCGAAGTAGCGCAGCACCATGTGCCAGGCCGAGACCGGGTCTTCGATGCTGGCGGTCGCGGCGTGGATGACCCAGATCGACAGCAGCGCCATCGGGACCGTGAGCTTCGGCATCCAGCGGATGGGCTGGTCGAAGAACAGGACCCGGCGCGACCAGGCGATCAGCAGCACGATCACCAGGCAGTCGGTCAGGCTGATCACGAAGCCGCTCGCCGAGTTGGCGCGCCCGGCGATGATCGGATCCGTCAGCCGCATGTTGAGGCGGATCGGGATCGTCGCGGCGACGGCTAGGAAGGCGACGTACTCGAGGTCGCGAACCAGCGACAGGCCGATCAGACCCATGAGCAGGACGAGCACGGCGAGCACCGCCGCCTTGCCGGCCAGGATCAGACCCAGCGCAGCCCCGGCCATCGCGACCGCCAGGATGACGGTCAGCGCGAGGCGCGAGAGGCTGCGAGGAAGGGAGGCCATCCTGATTTATCGGCCGAGCCGGACTCCGAGTTTGCGCAACAGGCCGTGCAGCGGCTTGCTGCCGGCGAGCAGGACGTCCTTATCCTGCTGGTCGAGCCCGAACAGGCCAAGGAGCACGGCATAAATCGCCGTGAGGACCATGCCGGCGAGCACGGCCGCGCCCAGCGAGGCGCCCAGCAGGCCGGCCTGGGCCAACCCCCAGACCGCGAGCCCGCCCAGACCGCCGGCGAGCAGGGGCTTGAACAGCGCGCCGTGCAGCGGATTGAGGCCAAGGATGAGCCAGCCCTGGGTGAGAGTCAGCGCACAGTTGGCGAGCAGCGCGCCGGCGCGCGCCATCGCAGCGCCGAGGATGCCGTAAATCGGGATCAGCCAGTAGCCCAAGCCGGCGACCACGATCAGACAGATCACCGCGTTCATCAGGGTCAGGCGACTGTGACCGGCCATGGTCACCGCGTAGCCGGCAGGGTTGGCGAAGCCGTTGATGATCAGGGTGGCGGCCATCAGCATGAAGGCCGGCGCGCCGTCTTCGAAGCCTTCGCCGAGGTGGCCGAGGATCGGCTCCGCCCACAGGAAGCCGATGATCGCGAAGGGCAGGCTGACGGCGAAGATCCAGCGCACCGAAGTGCGGTAGAGCTGCCGCAGGTCGTCCATCCGGCCCTCGCCGTAGAGCTGGGCCGAGAGCGGCGTCAGCAGCGAGCTGAACAGGAACAGCGGGATGCTCAGGATCGGCAGCAGGCGAATGACCGCCTGGTAGCTGCCCATCGCGCCCTGGTCTTTGTCGAGCCAGGCAAGCAGGAAGACGTCCGCCGTCAGCGAGAAGAAGACGACGATGTCGACGCCGATCAGCGGCAGCGCGTAGTTCATGAACTCACGCTTATCGAGCTCGCCATGCTCTTTCGGGTCGAGCCAGCGCGTCGAGCGGTGCACGTAGAAGCAGCCCAGTGCGCACGAGCCGCCGGCCGACAGCACGATCGCCCAGGCGAGGCCGGACAGGTTTTCGGGGCCGAGCAGCAGCAGGAAGACGCCGATCAGCGCGACGCGGCTGAGCGGCTGCACGAAGGAGCGCACGATGACCTGCGAGCCGACTTGCTTCAGCGCGCGCAGCGTGCGGCCCATCAGCATCAGCAGCGCGGTGGTCGGCAGCGCGAAGCAGGAGATCTTGATCACCTGCACGACGATGTCGCGCGGCACGTCGCCGGCTTCTTCTGCGGGTAGGCGGTCGGCCACCGGCTCGGCGAGCAGCCACAGGCCGACGCCGTAAAGCAGGCCGATGCCCAGGATCAGCTTGGCGGCGAAGCGGATCGCGCCTCGGACTTGCGCCATCTCGCCGCTCGCGTTGTGCACCGCGACCTGACGCATGACCCCATCGTGTAGGCCGGCCGAGGATACGCGCTGACCCAGCTCGTTGATGGTCATCACGAAGCCGAACACGCCGTAGGCCGACTTGCCGTACTGGCTCGTGACCAGCAGCATCGACACGTAGCGCAGCAGACCCTCCAGCACCGCGCCGACGCCGGTGAGTCCTGCCCCCTTCGCGACTTGGACGTGCTCGTCTCGGCGGGGCTCAGCGCCGCTTGCGGCGCTTGCGTTGGAAGCCTCGCTCATTTTGGATGGTGGCAAGCACCGGCAGGCCCAGTTCGCGTTCCGCTTCGCCCGGGGTGTCGAGCGTGCGGTCGAGATAACCTGCGACGAAGACGGTCGTCAGCGCGAGGAACAGACCCAGCGCGACCGCCAGCACCGAAATCAGCCAGACCGGCGGCGGCATCGAGCGGTCGTTGGGGACCGCAGCGCGGCCAGCCAGCGAGACCTGCACCTCGGGAAGTTGGGCGCCCGAAGCCTCGGCGGCGCTGAGGCGCTTCTGGGCGAGCTGATAGGCCTCGCGCTTGGCGTCGTAGTCGACCACGAACTGGTCGAGCTGCGGCTGCACATCGGCGAGGCGAGCGATCTCGGCGTCGGTGGCGGCGAGCTGCTGGCGGAAGGCCTCGACCTCGGCCGACTTCTCGTCGATGCCGGTCTGCAGCTGATAGAGGAGGCCCTCGAAGGCGGCCTGCACGGCGTCGTTGTGACGCGTGTGCGCGTCGTCCAGCTCTTGCTTCATCAGCTTGGCCGGATCGTGCTCCTCGGTGCTGCGCAGCATCTCGCGGTTGTAGCGAGCGCGCGCGATGCGGATCTCCTCCTCGAGGTTCTTGATCAGGTCATTGGAGCTGATTTCAGGCAGCGCCTTGATCAGATCCTGACGCTCGGAGTCGACCGCCGACACCGAGTTGAAGCGCGCCAGCATGCCAGCCAGGGCGCTCTGCGATTCGGCGAGGCGCACAGCCAGAGTGCCGCGCGACTCCTGCAGCTTGCTGACCTCGTCGCTGGCGGAGTTGCTGTTCAGCTTGTTGTCGCGCCGGAACTGATCGAGCTCGGTGATCGCCTTTTGGAAAGCCTCGCGAGCTTCGTCACGCCCGATGGTGAGCGCGTCGATCTTCTTCTGCTGGCCATCCGAGGGCTGGGTCCGGTGATCCACGTAGGCCTCGCCCAGCAGATTGGCGAGCAGCGCGGCGCGCTGCGCGGACCAATCCTCGAACTTGAGGACGACCAGGTTGGTGTTCGGGATGCCTTCGGCGCTGAAGCCGCCGAACAGATAACGCATCCAGGCCGCCTGCTTCTCCTCGTCCGAGCGCGAGTCCCATTCCGGCATGTTGCGGTAGGGGCGCTCTTGGAAGACTTCCGGGTTCTCGGCGACCTTGGCGCGGACTTCGCGCGCCTGGAACAGCTGGATCTCGGCCGCCACGTCCGGGGCGGTCATCATCCGATAGCGGAAGCGCTCCGGGTTGTCGGGATCCTGGGTGACTTCGCGTTCGAGGCGGGAATCGAAACGCACCCGCGCGGTGGCGGTGTACTTCTCGGGCAGCCGCATCGCGAAGAAGTAGAAGGCCGCGGCGAAGACGATCAGGACCGTCCAGTAGAGGCCGCGGCGCTTGTACAGCGTCGTGAACAGGTCGCGCGCCGATTCGGAGCGGAACAGCCGTTCGCCTGTGCCGTGCTCGCTTCCCGAGCGAGGGTCGATGAACTTGTCGCTCACTGCATTCCCTCCTAGTTCAGACGGTACGAGACGTTGCCACCGACCCCGCGGAACAGCAGGAGCTTGGCGATGTACTGATCCACCCAGCGGTCCATCTCGACGATGCGCTTGGACGGAACAACGAGCACGTCATTGGGCCCGAGGAAGGCGTCGCGGGAGATGTCCCCGCGCTTCAGCACTGCCTCGAGGTCGACGTATTGGGCGGTGGCCTCGCCGGAGACGACGTCCAGCGACAGCAGGATGCACTTCGAGAGGTCCGCTTCGGCCAGGCGGTGACCGCCGGCCAGCGCCAGCGCGCGCGCCGCCGTGGTGGGGCCGGTGATCGTCAGGCGACCCGGCTCCTCGACCTCGCCCATGACAAAGATGCCGTATCCGGCGGTGTCCGTCAGGGTGATGTTGCAGTTGACCTCGGGCGCCATGCGGGCGTACGAGCTGTTGACGATGCTCTCGAGCTGCGCGACCGTCAGGCCCGCGGCGCGGAACTCGCCGACCACCGGCAGGTTGACGAAGCCGTCGGGACCGAGCTGGTAAGTCTGGGTCTGGCCCTGGTTGCCGAAGTTGAAGATCTGGCGCAGGTTGTCGATCCGCTGCCCGGTGTCCTTCAGCTGAATCGACACCGAGGGGTTGCGGAAGATGTCGCTGTAGAGCGCCGCGAGCTCCGCGGAGGCCTCGAGCGGGGTCAGGCCGGCGATACGGAAGTCGCTCTTGTAGGGCAGCGAGATCTTGCCGTCCGGGCGGACGTTGTAGACGCCGTCCACTTCGGTGTGGAACAGCACCTTGATCTCGATCACGTCACCCGGCTCGATGACGTAGTCCTCGTCCGATTCAATCGCGCGCACGTCAAAGGCGACCTGCACCCGGTCACCCGAGTTGAGCGAGTAGCGCGGCAGATAGCGCGACTCCTCGAAGGGGCGGTCCGGATCGATCATGTCCGGCGAGGTGGGGCGGACGGCGGTGATGTAGTCCGGCTCCCCCGCGCGGTCGTGCGGGAAAATGCTCGAGCACGACGGCAGAAGCGCCAACGTGAGCAGCAGCAGTTTCAGGACGGCTTCGCGCATGATCACAGACGGCGGTAGACGAAGCTCGGGACGAAGAAGCGGCGCTTGTTGAGAACCACGCCGACCGTGCGCGCACCCATCAGGCGCAGCTCATGGCGAGCGCCTTCGATGACTTCGCGGTTGGTGCTGCTGGCCTCGACGACCAGGACGGTCATGGCCTCTTCTTCCGGGAGGTGGGTCGAGCCGTGCCCGGACGCGAGCGGCGGGCAGTCGATGACGACCAGGCCGTACTCGCGCGAGAGCTCGGCGATGACCTCGCGGAAGCGCAGCGTGTTGAGGTAGCCGCTGCCCGAGCTGACCTGACCGGCGCTGAGCAGGTCGAGGTTCTCGAGTTCGGTTCCCTGGATGGCCTGCCGGATCGGCACGCCTTCGTTGCAGACCTCGAAGACTCCGGGGTTTGCGTCGACGCCGAGCAGCTCGTGGAGCGCCGGGTTGTCGAGGTGGCCGTCGACCAGGGCGACGCGATCATTGGCCCCGGACTGAGCTGCGGCGATCGCGAACTGGGCGGCGACGGTGGTCGTTCCCTCGCCGGGGATCGAGCTGGCAAAGGCCACCGCGAAGTTGCGGTCGCGGTTGGCGATGTCACGCAGCTTGGGAAGCAGGCGCAGGAACTCGTCCCGTTGAGCTGCCCCGGGCAAGTCCTCGAGGCGCCCGACTCGCGTCGGCGCGGAGAGGATGTCGTATTCAGGGTCGTTCATCGTTGACGGAGCACGCCCGATCACCGCAAGCGGGACGGCAGAAATCTTTCGACCGAGAGAGCCAAGCTCTTGAGTCTTTCTTCGGCAGGAAACGCTGATGCCTGCGGCATTTCGGTCGGATCGGCTGGCCTCAAACAGGAACGCGCAGGGGGCATTGCGACGGGGTGTCGGCAGCCGACGCGTGAGATTCTATCGACCTGTGGGGGCCGGGCGTGAGCCACATCTTGGGAACGCTTCCGGGCCCTCGGGTGTGCCAGAATTCCGCCTAGGAATTTGGAATCACCGGCGGTCGCGCGGCGCGAGCTAGTGGCCTTCGAGTTCGCCGTAGCCCAGTTCGGCGAGTCGCTTGGCATCGGTACCCAGCCCGCCCGACTTGGTGCCGAACTCGAAGATGTGCTGGGTGCTGAACCAATCGAGTTCTTGCATATACACCGATTCGATCTCTTGCTCGGCCAGCGAGCGCAGCCGACGGGCGCGCGCCTTGTCATCCTCGAACAGATCGTTGAGCTCGGCGCGGTCAGCGCCGAGTTCGTAGAGCAGCATGTAGCTGCCTTCTTCGGCCTCGCGGGGGTGCAGACGCGGGATCGTTTCCTGGGTTTCCGTCTGATCGGGGCGGTTTTCGAGCCGCTCGATCATCTTGAACTCGCCGTCCGAAACGGCGCGCCAGTGCCAGGGCGGCCGCTCGTCGCCGCCGGACTCCATCAGCGCGAGGCGATGGCCATCCTCGATGCCCACCAGGCTCTTGCCGAGCATCCGCATGTCCTCCGGGCTGCGTTGGGTCCCGACGAGCTCGAGCACCGTGGGCAGCACGTCCATCGAGCGGACCTGCCAGGGGATCCGGGCCGGTTCGAGCTGCGGAGCCCACAGCACCAGCGGCACATTGACCAGCTCGGCGTAGACCGACTGGCCGTGACCCAGCTGCCCGTGCTCGAGGAACTCCTCGCCGTGATCGCTGATCAGCACGATCACCGTATCGGGGTAATCCCGGCGGATCTCTTCCAGGAAGGGGGCGAGGTAGTAATCCGTATAGAGGATCTCCTCGTCGTAGATCGCCTTGATCCGCTCCAGCTCGGCCTCGCCGATGTCCTCGGCGCTGAGCTCACCGTTCATCCACTTGCCGCAGACGATGCCATCCAGCTGGAAGTCCAGCCCGGTCTTGTCGAAGGTGCCCCGGAAGGGCTCCGGCGCGACATAGGGGTAGTGCGGGTCCATCAGATGGACGTAGGCCGCGAACTTCCGCCCATTCGTTGCTTGTGCATCGATCCACGCGCGTACGTCCGGCAGCATGTGCTCGGCCCGCCCGCGGTCGAAGTCCGCCGTGGTCTCCGGATGGTTGACGTAGTCGACGAAGTGCGCGGCGCCCTGGTCGAAGCCCTGGGAGGGCAGGATGTTCGGATTGTTCGAGAACATCCCGGTTTCCCAGCCGTGGGCGCGCAGGGTCTCGACCCAGGTCGTGATCGGCGGCGGCAGCATGGTGCCGTTGACCGCTACCCCGCCGACGGGCTGACTGACCGCCCCGTGCACCGAGGGCAGCAGGCCGGTGAGCTGAGTCGCGACCGATGGCTTGGTCCAGCCCGAAGCCGAGATCGCCCGCTCGAACACCACCCCGGAGCGAACCAGGCCGTCCAGCTTCGGCGTGACCGGGCGTTCGTAGCCCAGCCAGCCGACGTGATCGGCGCGCCAGGTATCGACCATGACGTAGAGCAGGTTCTTGCTCTGCTCGGGCGGGGCCGGGCGGCTGAGCGAGGCCACCGCGCGCGGCAGCCCGAAGGTGAGCAGCGCCAGCGCCAGGATGGCCAGCGGATGAGCCGCCGTGCGCTCGCCCCAGCCGAGCAGCCGCAGCGGCGCCGAGCGCGCTTGGACCGTCAGTTCCGCCAGAATCGCCAGCACCAGGGTGAGCGCCGCCCCGGCGAGGGCCTCCTTGATCTCCCAGGCGCGCGACCACGCGTCCAGCCGCAGCCAGCTGTAGCCCAGTTCGCCCCAGCGCTGCGCCTCGGCTTCCTTCCAGGTGTAGGCCGCACAGACGGCGAACATGGTGAACAGGAAGCCGGCGAGCGTGGCCAGAAGCACGCGAAGCACGGGCGAACGAGGAGTCACGTCGGAAGTATAGGTGGTTCCAGTGAGAACACGCCGAAGAGAGAAGAGGCGTCGCCGACTCTTCGGACGACGTTCCTAGAATCTGGACCATGTTGCGCAGTTTCCTGGCCGGCGCCGCCGTGGGCGCATGCGTCGACGCGTGGACGATGATCCCCGTGCCGGCGTCTTCCGCGCTGCCGCGCGAGTACCTGCTCGTGACGGTGGTGGGGACGATGCTCGCCGCCGGGGTCTTCGCGCTGCTGCTGGGCCTGGTGCTGCGCCTGCCGGCGCTCGCCGCGGCGCGGGCGCGGGTACAGCGGCGCGGGGCCTTTCTGCCCGGCGTGCTGTTCGGCCTGATGCCGATCCTGATCAGCTATCTGCCCGAAGCGCTGAACCTGCGCATCGGCGGCCTCCCGATGGGCCTGAGCTTCGTGGTCTGGGCTGCGCCGGCCGGGCTGCTCGCGCTGCTGGCGCTGCCGCTGCCCAAGCAGCTGGGGCCGCGCGGCCGCGTCCATGGTCTGCTGCTGGCGGCCACGGTCTTCGTGACCCTGTACAGTTGGACACGCCCGGCCGCAGTCGACACCGACGTGGTGCAGGCGCCGGCCTACCCCGATCCGGCGAACCTCGGCGAGGACGGGAAGCTCAAGGAGTTTCTCTCCCCGGAGCAGCCTCCCGCGCCGGCCGACGCACCGGACCTGGTGATCGTCAGCATCGACACGCTGCGCGCGGATCTGCGCCGCGAGGATCGCCCGGTGCTGCCGGTGCTCGAGGAGCTACGCGCGGAGGCGGCCTGGCACGCCGAGGGCTACTCGACCAGCAATCAGACGGTGCCGGGTCACATCGGCATGCTGGCCGGCCTCGCTCCGGAGCAGCACAGGGTTGGCCAGAACTCGGAGTTCATCCGCGTGCCCTTCGCGCAGATGCTGGCGGTCCGGTTGCACCAGGCGGGCTACCGCACCGCGGGTGTGGTCTCGAACGCGATGGCCAACTACTTCCATCCCGGGTACGAGAGCTGGGATAACTCGCGGGCGACCTACGGCCGGCGCTTCTTCTTCATGCGCACCGCGGGCCGCAGCGGCTGGCTGGCGCGGCTCGTCAACCCGCGCCGTTCGCAGAACTGGCTGGCCGCCTGGCTGCAGGTGGAGGATGCCGATCTGCTGCCGCCGGGCATGAGCACCTACGCGACCGACGCCGCGCTGCGCTACCACGCGGCCATGGTCGAGGCGGGCGATCGACCGCTGCATCTCTTCGTCCACTACATGGATCCGCACAGCCCGTACACGCCGCCGGCGCGTACCGCAGGCACCTTCTCGAAGGGGCAGGAGCTCCCGAAGCGCTACCGCCCCTGGGAGGACGACCACCGCATCCTGATCAATCGGGTGCGCAACGACTTCGAGGCTCAAAGCCTGGGTTACATCGATCCGGCGTGGGCCGAGCAGACGGAGAGCGCGGCGCGCCTGATGCACGCCTGGTACGACGAGGAAGTGCTGGCGATCGACGCCGATCTGCGCCGACTGTTGCAGCGACTGCGCGAGTCCTCGCGTCCGACGCTGCTGATCATCACCTCCGACCACGGCGAGCACTTCGGCGAGCACGGTCTGATGGAGCACAGCAATTCGGTCTACAAGGAGCTGGTGCAGGTGCCCTTCCTGATGCTCGGCTTCCACGGCGTGGAGGTGCCGGTCGGCGAGCTGCCCGGTCCGCCCAGCGTGATCGACGTCGTGCCGACGATGCTCTCGGCCGCGGGTCTCAGCTACGTCACCACAGGCATGGGGCGCATGCAGGGAGTCAACCTGCGGGACGCCGAGCAGCGCAGCCGACTCGCGGATCGTCCGCTGACCATGGCCTGGTCCTCGCGGCGTACCGGTGATCGCATCGCCGTGGTGCAGCGCGGGCTCAAGCTGGTCGCGGAAGCCCGCGGTGGAGCCCAGGACGACGCCCCGCCGGTGTTGACCTGGTTGGAGGCCTATCGGCTCGACGCCGACCCGGGAGAAGTCGACAACCTCGTCATCGAAGGCAAGGTGCCGAGCGGTTTTGAAGAGCTGAGAGACCGCCTCGTGCAAGCGGTGGAGAACTGGGCAGAGCTGAAGTTCTTCGATCGTGCCACGGCCGAGCTCTCGCCCGAAGACGAAGAGCGCCTGCGCGCGATGGGCTACCTCGACTAGTCGCGCAGCGCCGCGACCAGCGCCTGCTTGTCGCGCGGGAAGTTGCCCGCGAGCACGTCCTGATTGCTGACGTGGTTGGAACGGAAGATCGTCCCATCCAGCTCGAGCGCGTCCAGGAAAGTCGCCATCTCTTCGCGCAGCTGATCCGGCGTCGACTCCACCCAGCGGCCGGCGCGCCAGTTGGCCCACAGCGGCGTGCCCGGGCGCGGGCACATGACCAAGGTCGAGAGAAAGCGCGGCTGAATCCGATTGATCAGCGCCGCCGAGGCCAGCGCATGCGCCCGCGCGCGCTCGCGGTCGGGGCCGGCCGCGCCGAGCAGGATCATCGCCGACAGCTTCACCCCGGCTTCGGTCGCTTTGGCGCAGCACTCAGCCCACTCGTCCGCGTTGACGCCCTTGATCAGCTCGCTCAGCGTCTGGTCATCGCCGCTCTCGATGCCGACGTAGTACTGCGTCAGCCCGCGTCCGCGCAGCGCGCGCATCTCGTCCACGCTGCGCACCTGCAGCGCCTGCGGCGAGGCGTAGCAGCTGATCCGTCGCAGCTTGGGAAAGGCGGCGCGCAGCTCGTCGCAGAGCGTACCCAGAAAGCTGGCTTTGGCGATCAGCGCGTCGCCGTCGGCCAGGAAGACCTTGCGCACCCAGGGCGCGACTTCGCGGGCGGTTTCGATCTCCTGCTGCAGCTCGGCCAGCGGTCGGACCCGGAACTTCTTGTCCCGGTACATCTCGCAGAAGCTGCACTCGTTATAGCTGCAGCCGATCGTCGCTTGCAGGATCAGACTGTCCGCCTCGGAGGGCGGCCGGTACAGCGTGCCCTCGTACTGGATCATGCTTCGCTCTCGGCTTCGGCGCCCTCGGCTTCAGCGGTCTCCGCGCCTTCCACCGGCTCGACAAAGAGCGGCTGCGGCCCGCCTTCGATCTGATTCAGCGCCGCCTGCATGGCTTCCAAGGTTACTTCCGTACTGGGGCCGTTGATCTGAATCGTGACGCGGTCCTCGGCCCAGTCCAGCGGCACCAGCATCTGCCGGCGCTCGCGTCCGTCCGGAGCCCGAAACTCCTGCACCGTCGCGTACAGCGTCTGATCACGAAACTGCAGCAGCTGCTGACTGGCTTCGCCTTCGCGCTTGAAGTCGCCCTGCTTCCACTCCTTCTTGATGCCGCGCTCCTGGTTGCCCTCGGCCGTGTTCGCGATCGGCAGGCGCGAGACGATCATGATCGTGCCTTCGCTGGGCGGATCGCTGTTGGTCAGGTAGACCGAGGCGAACTGATAGCGCTCTCGTAGATCCATGACCTTGTAGGGCTCCGCGCCCGCGATCCCCGGAATCGGGAAGGAGACCGCGTGCACCTCCACCGCCAGAGCGGGGTCCTCGCGGATGTTCATGCGCAGGTCCTGCAGGCCGCCCAGCAGGCCGGCCACAACCAGGAACAGGATGATCGCAATGGCACCGAGCAGGCGGAGTCCGGGCGACATGGGGGCAGATTCTAAGGGAGCGGCGAGCGCCCGGTTGCCCAGGCGCTCGCCGCGGAGAGGGGAAAGGAAGTGACGGGCGGCCTAGAAGGCCTCATCGAAGGCGACCTCGCCCTCGACGCCGATCTGGTACGCCGAAACCCGGCGCTCGAAGAAGTTCGACAGCTCCTGGACATCCTGCAGCTCCATGAAGCTGAAGGGGTTCTTGGAGCCGAAGTGGGCCGGCATGCCCAGGTTGCCCAGGCGCTGGTCCGCGACGAACTCGAGATAGGTGCGCATATCGCGCAGCGACATCCCGGGGACGCCGCCCTCGAGCAGGTCCTCGGCGAAGCTCATCTCGCACTCGACGGCTTCCTTGAGCATCTCGACCACGTCGGCGTGCATCTGCTCATCCCAGAGCTCCGGGTGCTCTTCGCGCACGGTGTTGACCACCTCGAAGGCGAAGTTCATGTGGCAGCTCTCGTCGCGGAACACCCAGTTGGTGCCGCTGGCCAGGCCGTTGAGCAGGCCCTTCGAGCGCAGGAAGTAGACGTAGGCGAAAGCGGCGAAGAAGAACAGGCCTTCGATGCAGCTCGAGAAGCAGATCAGATTGAGCAGGAACTGACGGCGCTGCTCCGGAGTCTCGACCTTGTCGAGCGAGTTGATCGAGTCAATCCACTTGAAGCAGAACTCGGCCTTCTTGCGGATCGACGGGATGTTCTCGACTGCGGCGAAGGCGGCGTGACGCTCTTTCGGGTCGGGGATGTAGGTGTCGAGCAGCGTAAGGTAGAACTGCACGTGCAGCGCTTCCTCGAACAGCTGGCGCGACAGGTACATCCGCGCCTCGGGCGAGTTGATGTGCTTGTAGAGGTTGAGCACCAGGTTGTTCGCCACGATCGAGTCGCCGGTCGCGAAGAAGGCGACCAGGCGGTTGATCATGTGGCGCTCGGCCGGCAACAGGCGCTCGCGCAGGTCGACCAGATCCTGGGACCAGTCGATCTCATCGACGGTCCAGGTGTTCTTGATGGCGTCCTTGTACATCTCAAAGAACACCGGGTAGCGCATCGGGCGCAGGGTCAGGTCGAAGCCGGGATCGAGAAGCGAAGTCTTGCGCATGGCAGGAGGGCGATACTTGTCTTGGAGGGATGCGTGATTCGTTCCTGGCTGCTTACTGGCAGGACTCGCAGGACTCGGGGTTCTCCAGCGAGCAGGCGAGCTGCTCGGCGGACTTGTGGCCATCGGTCGGCTCGGCCGCGGCGGCGGCCTGCGCATCGGTCTGGCGAATGCGCGTCGCCGGGCGCGAGCGCAGGTAGTAGGTCGTCTTCAGGCCTTGCTTCCAGGCGTACATGTACATCGAGGACAGCTTGCCGATGCTGGGCGTCTCCATGAACAGGTTGAGCGACTGCGCCTGGTCGATGTACGGGCCGCGCGCGGCGGCGAGGTCGATCAGCGCCTTCTGCGGCAGCTCCCAGGCGGTGCGGTAGAGCTCGCGCATCTCTGCCGGCAGCTCGTCGATGCTCTGGACCGAGCCTTCCGCCCGCTTGATCTTGTTGCGCATCTCCTCGGACCACAGGCCGTGCTTCTTCAGATCGGCCACCAGGTAGTTGTTGATCTGCAGGAAGTCGCCGGACAGCGTCTCGCGCTTGAACAGGTTGGAGACCTGCGGTTCGATGCACTCGTAGCATCCCGAGATCGAGGCGATCGTCGCGGTGGGCGCGATCGCGATCATCAGCGAGTTGCGCAGACCGTGCGTCTTGATGCGCTGCTTCAGCTCGTCGAAGCGCGGGCGGTCGCCCGGCTCGACCTTCCACAGGTCGAACTGCAGGTCGCCGCGGGCCGCGCGGGTCTCTTCGAAGGCCGGGTGCGCGCCTTGCTCTTCAGCGATGCGGCAGCTGGTGTCGAGGGCGTGGTAGTAGATCTCTTCCTGGATGCGCGTTGACAGCGCGCGTGCTTCCTCGCCATCGAAGGGCAGACGAAGCTGGAAGAAGACGTCTTGCAGGCCCATCAGGCCGAGGCCCACCGGGCGCCAGCGGGCATTCGAGGCGCCCGCGCTTTCGGTGGGGTAGTAGTTGATGTCAATGACGCGGTCCAGGTACTTGACCGCGGTGCGCACGACCTCGCCGAGGTGCTCGAAGTCGAAGCTGCCGTCCTGCTTGACGAACTTGGACAGGTTGACCGAGCCCAGGTTGCAGACCGCGGTCTCGTCATCGGAGGTGACCTCGATGATCTCGGTGCACAGATTGGACAGGTGCACCACGTTGCCGGGCGCGCCGGTCTGGTTGCACTTCAGGTTGGCGTGATCCTTGAAGGTCATCCAACCGTTGCCGGTCTGCGCCAACGCGCGCATCATCCGCGAGTAGAGGTCGCGCGCCTTGACGGTGCGCTCGCCTTTCCCGTCCGCTTCGGCTTGCTCGTAGAGCTCGCGGAACTCCTCGCCAAAGGTGTCGCACAGCTGCGGCATCTTGGCCGGGTCGAACAGCGTCCAGTCGGCGTCGGCCTCGACGCGCTCCATGAACAGGTCCGGGACCCAGTTGGCCAGGTTGAGGTTGTGGGTGCGGCGCGCTTCGTCGCCGGTGTTCTCGCGCAGCTCGAGGAAGTCCTCGATGTCGGCGTGCCAGCTCTCGAGGTAGACGCAGGCCGCGCCCTTGCGGCGTCCGCCCTGGTTGACCGCGGCGACCGAAGAGTCGAGGGTCTTCAGGAAGGGGACGATGCCATTTGAGTGACCATTGGTGCCCTGGATGAGCGAGCCCTTCGAGCGCACCCGGTGGTACGAGAGGCCAATGCCTCCGGCGTACTTCGACAGGCGCGCGATGTCGGCGTACTTGTTGTAGATCGACATCAGGTCATCCTGCGGCGAATCGAGCAGGTAGCAGGACGACAGCTGGGTGCGCATCGTGCCCGAGTTGAACAGCGTCGGCGAGGACGCCATGTACTCGAGCGAGCTGATCAGGCGATAGAACTCGATCGCCTCGGCGGGGGTTTCGGCCAGGCCGCAGGCGACCCGCATGAAGAAGTACTGCGGCGTCTCGATGACCTGCCGCGACGCGGGGTTCTTGAGCAGGTAGCGGTCGTAGACCGTGCGCAGGCCGAAGTAGCGGAACAGCTGATCGCGGTCGCGTTCGATGGCGTCGTTCAGCTTGCGACGGTTGGCGGCAACGAACTCGGCGGTGCGGTCGTTGATGATGCCGGCCTTGTTGCCGAAGCGGATCGACTGCGAGAAGGACTGGATGTCCTGGTTGCGGACCTCCTTGCCGATGTAGACGCTCAGGAGGCGCGAGGCGAGCTGCGAATACTGCGGCTCTTCGGCGGTGAGGGCCGCCGCCGTCTGGATCGAGAGACGGTCCAGCTCGGCGGTGGTGGCGCCGTCGTAGAGGCCGGAAATGGTCCGGGTGGCGACCCGCAGCGGATCAATCGCGTCGAGGCCTTCCGAGCAGAGGGCGACCGCGCGCACGATCTTGTTGACGTCGACGGGCTCGAGATCGCCGTTGCGCTTCTGGACGCGCATGCCGATGCCGGCCTGAGAGGTGGAGGTCTGCTGGTCGCGTGGAGGGGCCGCGGTCGGGTTCATCGACAAATCGCTCGGATGGAAGTCCTTTTCAGGCGGAGACTTGGGGGAGTTTGTACGAGCGAGCCCACAAACCTGGGGCCCGCCGGAGGGCCATCCACCATATCTAGCGCCCCTGTGCCCTGCAATGGGCGACATATGGTGGTTTTGGAAAGCCTGCGTTCTCCACAGTCAGACAAGTCCGCGCGCTGGTTCAGACTCGGTTTCTTCACCAACTCTGCCGAGTTGTCTTCGAAAAAGGCCGAGTTCTCCCGGGTTCTCCCCAGGTTTTCCACAGCCTCTCAACGATCCTCGATGCGCGCGCGCTCGGCCGCCCAATCGAGGAAGCGTCGCTCGACCGCGTAGGCGAGCGCTTCGTCCGGATGCGCCTCGCCGCCGCCTTTCCAGATCGCCCACCAGTAGTAGCGCAGCCCGCGGAAGAAGCCGACCGTGCCGCTGGGCTGCACCGTGTGGATGGCCTCGTGCAGGATCAGACCCCCAAGCGACTGGGGGCCGCGCATCCCGAACAGGCCCTGGAAGAAGGTGTTGTCCAGCTGCGGCTGCTCGCCGTCCGCCGTCGGCCCGACCACAAAGCCCCAGGAGCGCTCTTGCGCCGTGAAGCCCGACTTCACGACCAGCCAGCCCCAGGGAGTGCAGGCGACGCGGAAGGACTGGACCCCGTCTTCGCGGACCAGAAACATGCCGTGGCGATCCGACCAGCCGAGTCGGAACCAGGGCAGTTCCGCCGGAGCCTGCGCCTCAAGGAACTCGTTGACAAGCGATATTGATTGTTTCCAACTCTCGATTGCCTGAATACCCCGGTTCTCCCCGGGAATTGCCTGCAACTCTGCGGGTGAAATCACCGTCGAACAGGCTGTCAGGCCGAGTAGGGCGAGCGAGAAGAGACGCACGAGCCCAGGCTAACGGTGGCATACTCCTATAAGCGGATTCCTAACCCCCCACTCCCCATGGCTCGCATCTCCTCTCTCCTTCTCGCGGCGGCGCTCCTTGCCCCGCTGGCAGCCGCCGCTGCCCCCGCCCAGAACAACGGCATCGACCCGCCGGTCGATGGCCGCATCACCGAGCACACGGATCTGACCGTCACGCTCAGCGACGGTTATCGGACCCGCATCGACGTGCGTTATCCGACCGTGGCCTCGAACCCCGGCGGCTGGCCGGTGGTGGTCGTGGTGCACGGCGGTGGTCAGAGCAAGAGCGTGGTGGAAGCGGAGGCGCAGGAGATCTCGCGCCAGGGCTACGCGACGGTGACCTTCGACGTGCGAGGTCAAGGGCCGTCGATGTCGCTGAACAACCCCAGTCTCTACGGCCGCGCAGGATTGCAGCTGCGCGACCGCATCGACCTGGCGGAAGTCCTCGAGGCCGCGGATGCGCTCTATCCCGACAAGATCGATATCACCCGCGCCGGCATCACCGGCAAGTCGCAAGGTGCGGCTTACTCCTGGATCGCCGCCGCGCACTCGGGCAAGCAACTGCCTCCGAACCCGTGGCGCTCGCAGCCCTTCCCGGTCTTCTCGGCTGCCGTGCCGCGCAACTTCGTCGCTGACCTGGTGGGAGGCGTCATCCCGGATGGGGTCTCGATCTCCGAGCCCTTCGTGCGCAACCTGTACGACCCGAACAAGGGCACGCATCACGAGCCCAACTACTTCGACACGGTCGATGACCTGATTCGTGACCAGGACTTCGATCAGTTTGAAGTGCTGTTCGCGACCCCGGAGCTCGACGTGCCGACTCTGCTCGAGACCAGCAGCGTGCCGGTGATGGCTTCGCTGGTCTACGACGACCGCTTCACCACGGCCAACTCGCTGCTGTCGAGCTGGAATGACATCCTGCCCAACGCGCCCAAGAAGCTCAGCCTGACCGCGGGCGGCCACTCGACCCCGAACAACGAGGCCGAGCTGGCGATGGTGGATCACCGTCGCAACATGTGGTTTGCCCACTTCCTGAAGCAGGTGCAGAACGACGCCGAGCATCTGCCCAACTTCCGCTTCGCGATCACGCCGGTCGATGCCACGCGCTACGACGACACCACGGCGCTGTGGGACGTGCGCGAGTACGACACCTTCCCGCCCGCGGGCGCCGGGGAGATGAGCTGGTTCCTGACCCGCAGCGGTCGGCTCGACTCGAACAGCGGCGGCAGCCGCGGTTCCTCGTACGTGAACCACGACGAAAGCGGATCGGTGCGGATCAGCGACTACCTGAGTTACCTGCCGTATCCCTCGCAGCTGGAGCAATGGTGGTACGACCTCGACACCGAGGACTGGGAGTCCGACCCCTTCACCCAGGACACTCTGATCATCGGCCCGGCCGTGGCCGATCTGTGGATCGACTCTTCCGATGACGAGTTCCAGGTCCACGCGGCGCTGTTTGAGGAGCCTTCGGGCCGCTACCTCCAGGGTGGCACCCTGACGGTGCGCAACAGCAATGACTTCGACCGCCGCGTCGAGATTGAGCTGGGCGTGACTGGCATGGTCATTCCGGCCGGTTCGTGGCTGCGCCTGCAGGTCGAGAACCTCGCCTGGCACCGTCCGGGGGGCGTCGGCAACGGCGACTCGCTGCACGCGCTGCCGGTGTTCGAAGACTTCACCTTCCGAGTTCGCGAGGGTTCGCAGTACGGCTCGAATCTGACCGTTCCCACGGTGCCGCTGGGCGATCCGACCTTGATTGCTTCCGAAGCGGCGCTGCGCCGCGGCGCCCCGAATGACGTGCGCCTCGCCGTGCACAGCTCTTCGGATCACGCGGGCTGGACCTACGAGATTCTGGGTTCGACCTCGGGCGTCTTCCCGGGCCACCTCTACTCCGGTGCTGACATTCCGGTCAACTACGACTGGCTGACCAAGCGCATTCAGCGTTCGCCGAACTCGCTGCCGATTTCCGGCTTCGAGGGCACCTTGGACAGCGACGGTCGCGCCGAGGCCTTCGTCGAGTTGAGCAAGCTCAAGATCGGCATTCCCGGCCACATCAACGAGCTCGACTTCGCGGTGCTGCTGATCAGCCCGGACGGTCAGACCAAGGAAGTGAGCCTGCCGGTCGCCATCCCGGTGCCCAGCTACTAAGCCCGGCACCTGCTCACGAACACGAGCCGGCCCCTCTTGGAGCCGTCGGGGATCGACGCAGCGGCGAGTACACTCTGCGCATGATCGTCATCACCGGCGGCGCCGGCTTCATCGGCAGCAATCTGGTCGCGGGCCTCGAGGCCGCGGGCTACCCGGAACTCGTCGTATGCGACCGCTTCGGCGATGACGAGCGCTGGCGCAATCTGGCCAAGCGCGAGCTGGCGGACATCATCACGCCCGAGGAGCTGATGCCCTTCCTGGACGGGCACCGCAACCGGCTGGACGCGGTGATCCACATGGGGGCGATCTCGGCGACCACCGAGCGCGACGTCGATGCGATCATCCGCAACAACGTCCGGCTGACGCTCGACCTGTTTCACTGGACCAAGCACACCGACGTGCGGCTGATCTACGCCAGCTCGGCGGCGACCTACGGCGACGGAAGCCAGGGCTTCGCCGATGACAACTCGCAGCAGGCTCTCAACGCGCTGCGCCCGCTGAATGCCTACGGCTGGTCCAAGGCCATGGTCGACCGACGGATCGCGCGGATCGTCGGCGAGGGCGGCAAGGCTCCGCGGCAGTGGGCCGGGCTGAAGTTCTTCAACGTCTACGGCCCCAACGAATACCACAAGGGCGACATGCGCTCGGTGGTCGCCAAGATCTATCCGGTCGCTGCGGCGGGGGAGAAGGCGCGGCTGTTCGAGTCGCATCACCCCGACTTCGAGCACGGCGGGCAGTCACGCGACTTCGTCTACGTCGCCGATTGCGTTCGGGTGATCCTTTGGCTGCTTGCTCACCCGGAAGTGAGCGGCGTCTTCAACCTGGGTACCGGTCAGGCCCGCTCCTTTAAGGATCTGGCGACCGCGGTCTATCAGGCGCTGGGCGCGGAGCCGCAGCTGGAGTACGTGCCCACGCCAGTCGAGATTCGCGACAAATATCAGTACTTCACGCAGGCCGACATGAGCCGCCTGCGCGAAGCTGGCTACACCGAAGGCTTCACTTCGCTCGAGGATGGCATCCGCGACTATGTGCAGAACTATCTGCACACGGATGACCCCTACGTCTAGTCAGGCGGCCCGCATCGATTCGCCGCCAGCTCCAGCCCAGCGCTGGCACGGACCCGCGCGCAACGGCATGATGTGGCGCGACCCGTAACCGGCGATCCCGTGGCAAAGACCAAGAAGAAGAAAGATCTGTACGACAAGCAGGTGCTCTACCTGGCCAGCGTGCAGTGCCCGGAGGCCGATGTGGCCTTCTTCGAGAAGACCTTCAAGAAGCACGCCGGGCGCCCGCTGCGCTATCTGCGCGAGGACTTCTGCGGCACCGCGGCGCTGTGCGCCGAGTGGGTCAAGCAGCATCCGGAAAACCGGGCGATCGGGATCGATTATCACGAGCCGACGCTGAACTGGGGCCGCGAGCACATCATGCCGCTGCTCGACGAGGACCAGCGCAATCGCATTGAGTTGGTCTGCGACGATGTGCGTCACATCACCAAGACGCAGGCCGACGTGCTCTGCGCCCAGAACTTCAGCTACTGGATCTTCGATCAGCGCGACGAGATGAAGCGCTACTTCGAGATCTGCAAGGATGCGATCGTCGACGACGGCCTGCTGGTGCTCGATCTGCTGGGAGGCACCGAGTCGACCGAGGTCGACACGCAAGAGCGCAAGATCGAAGACGGCACGCACCCGGACGGCACCAAGCTGCCGCCCTTCACCTACATCTGGGATCAGCACAGCTACAACCCGATCACGGGCGAGATGCAGTGCTACATCCACTTCAAGGTGAAGCGTAGTCGAATGGAGCGGGCCTTCAGCTACAAGTGGCGGATGTGGACCCTGCCCGAGCTGCGCGATCTGCTGCTTGAAGTGGGCTTTTCCGGGGTCGACGTCTACACCGAGGGCTGGGACGACGACGCCGAGGAATCCGACGGCGTCTTCCGCAAGCGCAAGGACTTTGACCACGAAGGAAGCTACATCGCTTACATCGTGGCCAAGAAGTAGCGCCTAGTTTGCCGGATCGATCCGGAAGACCGTGCCCTGCGAGAGGCTCATCACGTAGAGCTCGCCGGCGCTGTCCTCGGCGAAAGTCGCCAGGCCGGGCACCGCGCCCTTGCCCGCCTCGCCGGCGAGCATCGGGGTCAGGTCGACGTGACCGGTCAGCTCGCCGCCTTCCTGCTGCAGGCCCCAGATCTGGCCGCTGACATAGTCGCCGAACACGTACCAGCCGCGCAGGCCCGCGATCTTGCTGCCGCGATAGACGTAGCCGCCGGTCACCGAGCGCGCGTTCAGCGGACCGCCCTGGCGGTACTCGTGGATCGGGTCGATCAGCGGGACGGCCGGCTTCGGGTCGTCGTTGTTGAAAGGGTGGGCCGCCTCACGGATGCGCCAGCCGTAGTTCTCGCCGCCCTTCGAACTGGCAGGGGCGAAGTTGACCTCCTCCCACTTGTTCTGGCCGACATCGCCGATCCAGAGGTCGCCGGTCTCGCGGTCGAAGGAGAAGCGCCACGGGTTGCGCAGCCCCCAGGCCCAGACCTCGGGGCGGAAGGCCTCGTCGCCAACGAAGGGGTTGTCGTCCGGGATCGTGTACGGCGAACCCACGCCGCCGGAAACATCGACGCGCAGGATCTTGCCGAGTAGCGAACCCGGCTTCTGGCCGTTGTTCTGCGGGTCGTTGGCCGCGCCGCCGTCGCCGAGGCCCAGGTAGAGCATCCCGTCCGGGCCGAAGCACAGCTCCCCCCCGTCGTGGTTGGCCCAGGGCTGCTTCTCCTGGAGCAGGATCTCCTCGCTGTCGGCCTTGGCGCGCAGGCGATTCTCCGGATCGGCGATCATCCGGGCAAGGATGGTGTCGCCTTCCAGGTTGTTGTAATGGATGTAGAAGATGCCGGACTGGACGTAGTCCGCCGCGAAGGCCAGGCCCAGCAGGCCGCGCTCGGAGCGGGTCGAGACCTTGGCGGAGATGTCCAGGAAGGGCTCCTCGCGCACGCGCACCCGCCCGCTCAACTCCAGGATCTTGATCTTGCCGCCCTTCTCGAGGATGTAGAGGCGGTCGGGCTGGCCGGGGGCGGCCTTGCCGTAGAGTGGCTGGGTCAGGCCATCGGCCAGCTGGGTCAGCTTGAGGGCCGGGAAGTCCGAGGGCAGCTCCTGGGCGGGCTCCTGATCGGGGGCAGGCTCCTGGAAGGGGCTGAAGGCCGGCGCGAAGGCCAGCGCCCCCAGCATCATGGCGGGGACCAGGGCGAAGCCGAGGATGGTGAGAGGACGAATGGTGGGCGAGACCATGGCAGACGTAAAATCGTAGCTTGCCATCGGTGTTTCAACCGCTGGGAACGGATAAATGAGTACTCGTCTTCGTTCGAGCCTCCTCCTGGCTGCCTTGTGCGGGCTGGCATTCCTTCCTCTGTCGAGCTGCGGCGGCAGCGAAGAGCCCGGCCCGGGCGGAGGGGATACTCCTTCGGCGACCGGAAGCGGGGGCGCTGGCGTCCCGCAGGTCCCGCAGATCCCTGCGTGGCAGAAGCCGCTTCCCGCGGGCGAGCTGAAGAACGTGCTGCTGGTCACACTCGAGGGGGTGCGGGCGGATCACCTGGTGGCCTACGGCTCGCTCACCGCGAGTTCGCCGCGACTGGACCACCTGGCGAATACCGGGGTCATGTTCGCTCAGGCGATCAGCCCCTCGCCGTCGACCGGTCCGGCGCACGCCTCGATTCACACCGGGCTGTACCCCTTCCGCCACGGCTTCCGTACCGATGAACGCCATCGTCTGGCCGATGCGGTGACGACCCTGGCCGAGCAGCTGGCAGGCGCCGGCTTTGATACAGCCGCGGTGGTCTCGACGGCGACCCTCGCGGCTCCGAACGGGCTCGAACGTGGCTTTGCCCACTTCGACCGGGATCTGGTTGCAGGCAGTCACATCGTCGGCACCGCGCGGCGGGCGACCGATGCCATCGACGTCACGCGGCGGGCGCGCGCCTGGCTGGAGCAGCCGCGCGAAGAGAAGCCCTACCTCTTGTGGGTGCACTACGCCGATGCGGTCCAGCCCTTCACGCCGCCCCCCGGTTTCGCCAAGCGCGCGGGCGGCAACCCTTACGACGGGGAAATCGCCTTCGTCGACGAACAGATCGGCGCGCTGCTCGATCTGCTGCGGGCGCGCGGCGAGCTGGCCAACACCCTGGTCGTCGTGGCCGGGGCGCACGGCGAAGCCCTGGGCGAACACCGCGCCGATGGCCACGACACCCAGCTTTATGATTCGACGACGCGCGTCCCGCTGATCTTCAGCCATCCGCTGCTTGATCAGGGCATGGTCGTGACTTCGGTGGCCAGCACCGTCGACGTGACCCCGACCGTGCTTGAGATGTTCGGGCAGGACGTGCCCGAGACTCTCGACGGCACCGCCCTCGGTCCGGTCCTGCGCGGCGAGGCCAGCCTGCCCGATCGCCTGGTCTACAGCGAGGCGCGCTTCCCGTATGAAGAGCTGGGCTGGGCAGATCTGCGCGCCGTGCGCTCGACCGACGTGCGCTACATCCGCACCGTGCGCCCCGAGATCTACGGTCTCAACCAGGATCCCAACGAGCTGGTCGACTTCTCCGACCAGGCGGCCGAGCAGATGGCGCAGCTGGAAGCCCAGCTCGCGGAGCTGCTCGCCGATGGCGAGATCGACGCCCGGCGCGACGGCGCCCAGCCGCCTTCGCAGGTGCCAGAGGAAGAGCGGCCGGATCCCAAAGACGCGATCGCCGCCTACACCGAGCGTCAGCGCGTGATTCAGGGTGCGCGCGGACTCGTCGACGGGATGGAGCCGCAGGTCCGCGGCCTGCTCGAGGCCAACCCGGATGACCCCGAGCTGAACGGCGCGCTGGGCGCGCTGCTGATGGCTGAGCGCAAGTACGAGCTGGCACTTGAGCCGCTGCGCATCGCCGCCGAAGCGCCGAGCGCCGGGCTGGTCGACCTGCTCGCGCTGGCCGATTGCACCCACATGCTGCAGATGCCCGAGGCCGACGAGCACCTCGCTGCGGCCCGCGAGCTGGCCCCGCGCGATCCGGCGCCGGATCTGCTCGCTGGCGACTGGGCCCGTCGCGACCAGGACCTCGTCCAGGCGCGTGAGTTCTACAGCGCAGCGCTCGAGCTCGACCCCGGCAACCTGCTCGCGCTGGTCGGCCTGGGGATCGCCAATCGCCAAGGCGGGGCGCTGCCCGAAGCGCGCGAGGCCCTGGAACGCGGGCTGGCCATCAACCCGCGGGTCTACTCGCTGCAGTTCGAGCTCGGCCTCGTCTGCCAGGATCAGACCCGCTTTGCGGAAGCGGCCGTGCACTTCGAGATCGCGGCGCAGCTGGCGCCGGGGCGCCGCATGCCGTGGCGCTTTGCCGGTTCGGCCATGCTCCGCGTCGGCCGGATGGACGATGCGCTGCGCTGCTTCCAGCGCGCCGCTGCCCTGGGCGACCGTTCGGTGGCCACGCAGGTCAACCTGGCCAGCCTCCTGTTCCAGAAGCGCGCCTACCAGCAGGCGATGCCGCACTTCGACATCGCGATCGAAGTCGAGCCGAACAACGCCCAGACCTGGCTGCTGCGCGCGGTCGCACAGGATCAGCTTGGGCAGACGGATGCCGCCAAGGAATCGCTGACGCGTGCGCGCGCGATCGACGCCAACCAGGTCGCGGCGATGGCTGGCGCCCGGGACGACATCACGAGCTTCCTGCAGCGGAATCCCTAGGAGTCTGCCCCCCATGAGTGGGCTCGATTCTCGGGTCGACCGGTAACTTTCGACCTCGCGACGCGTCCTCTAGGTGAACCCACCTGGAGGACGATTCTTGTTTCACCCACCATTCTGCCCGCGCTTCGGCTGCCCCTCCGCCGAGCGCGATCTCGCCTTCCGCTATCGCCGGTCCGGCTCCTATCACCGCAAGTGTGACGG
>PAHY01000020.1 GCA_002705055.1 Planctomycetota bacterium | reverse complement strand
CGAGCTGCTCTTCTTCGGCGACTGGCACCTGGCCGATCCGCACCTGCCGCGCCAGCTGGCGCAGCGCGGCGCACGCCCGGTCTGCATTCATCAGTCCCCCGCCCCGCTCTGGGAGCGCACCGACCCCGCCGACGAGGAAGCCGTGCTCGCTCTGACGGACGGGCACTACGCCTGGATGCACACCCCGCCACTCGCCTTCTGGACCTCGGCCCGGCTCGGGCGCGATGCGCACGACGGCCGCGAGGCCGCGGACACCTCGGCACGCATCCTCGAGGAGCTGAGCGCCGGCATGGCGGAGATCCTCGATCTCCCCGCACCTGCCGAGCTGCCCGAAGTGGTCGATCCCCAGGATTGGCTCGGCTTCTGGCGCAGCTTGCCGGAGCGCGAGCGCGCCGCCCTCAGCCCGCAGCTGAGGCCTCAGGCCCCGATGCCTCACCCGGAAGACGCGCTGATCTGGATGCCGGACTGCCCTTCGTGGAATCAGCTGGTCGACGCGGCCGCAGGGTACCTGGCACGTGGCAGCCGCCTGGCCGAGGCCGGCCAGTTCGGCCCCTGGATTGCCTTCCGCCGCATCTGGGCGCGGGCCTGGAACCCCTTCCTGCCGACGCGCTCGCGCGCCAGCCTGCGATGGGAACTGGGTATCCCGCATGGCACCCGCCCGCTCCCGCGCGAGGCTGCCCCGGGAGATCTGCTCGACGAAGCGGTGCAGGGTGAGGCCGTCGCCGCCGCGCTTTGCCGTCATCCGCTGCTGGATCGGGCCGCGCTCAGGACTCTGCTTCGCGAAGGACGTCACGCTTTCATTTGGCACCACGGGATGAGTACAATCCAGTCCTCGCCCTTGAGTGCCTGATGAAGAAGCTCGTCCCGCTCGTTCTCCTGCTCCCCTTCCTCGCTTCCTGCGCTGCCGTGCCCATCGCTGCGGCTGCTGCAGTCGGTGTCTGGTCCTATGACCGCTACAACGAAGAGGGCGGTTCGCTGCCGGTCGAAGCCCCGCAGGCCAAGGTCTGGTCGGCCATGAAGCAGGTCGCCAACGAGCGAGCCACCGGCCCGATCGAAATCACCGAGGCCTCCGAGCGCGTGGTCGGCGAGATCAGCGAGTGCACCGTCTACATGTCGGTGCTGCCCTATCTCACCACCGAGTCGGTGGTCGAGATCAAGGTGCGCGCGGTGCAGGGCCAACGCGAGCGCGGCGATATCGCCAAGGAAATCGCCGAAGACATCGCGGGCCGGCTCTAGGCCTCGCTTTCGCGATCCAGCACGGCGTCGGGCACGGCGCCGCGCTGCTGGCAAGCTGAACAGTAGCCTTCGAGCGTCAGCGAGTGGTGCACCATCAGGAAGCCGCTCCGCTCGCACTCCTCTTCCTGCAGGCGCTCGATTTCCGCGTTGCGGAACTCGATGATCTTGCTGCAGCTCAGGCAGATCATGTGATCATGATGCTGATGGCCGAGGATGTGCTCGTAGAGGATCTGCCCCTGGCCACGCTCGAGCGCGGCCAGAAAGCCGCCTTCGACCAGCAGCCCCAGGGTGCGGTAGACCGTCGCGCGAGACGCGCTGCCGCCTTCCTTGCGCACCCAGGAGAACATCTCCTCGGCGGTGAAGTGATCGTGGGTACTCCACGCCAGGAGCAGAACCTCGCGGCGCTGCTGCGTCATCCGCAGCTCCTTCTGGCGCAGAAAGTCCTCGAAGCGCTTCAGAGCGGTTTCGGGCTTCACTGGTAGCTACGCAGAGTCTCGAGCGCCGCTTCGCCGATGTCGCGACGGAAGGTCTTGCCTTCAAACTCAATGGCATCGACAGCTGCGTATGCGCGATCGCGCGCTTCCAGCAGGGTCTCGCCCAGCGCCGTCACCGCCAGCACCCGGCCCCCGTTCGTGACCAGCTGATCACCCTGCAGCGCGGTGCCGGCATGGAAGACCTGCAGATCATCCCCGGTCTCGAGCGCGTCCAGACCGTGAATCGGAATGCCCTTCTCGTACTTCCCGGGGTAGCCCTGGGATGCCAGGATCACCGTGATGGCCGGCCGGGTATCCCATTCGGGCGCTTCACAGCCATCGAGGTCGCCCTCCGCACAGGCCAGCAGCAGGGGCACCAGATCGGACTTCAGGCGGAGCATCAGCACCTGGCACTCGGGGTCGCCGAAGCGCACGTTGTACTCGAGCACCTTGGGGCCAGCCGGGGTCAGCTTGAGACCTGCGAAGAGGATGCCCTGGAAGCGACGACCCTCGTGATTCATGCCGTGAATCGTTGGCAGAATCACCTGGCGCTCGACCGCGTCGGCGGTGCGGGCCCCCATCATCGGGTTGGGACTGACCGCGCCCATGCCGCCGGTGTTCGGCCCGGTGCCGCCTTCGCCCAGCTGCTTGTGATCCTGGCAGGACTCCAGCGGAACAAAAGTGCGACTGTCGGTGAGCGCGAAGGCCGATGCTTCCGGACCGTCCAGGAAGTCCTCCACGACGATCGTGCGTCCGGCCGCGCCGTGCGCGCCATCCTCGAGCATGGCCTTGGCCGCGTCACGCGCCTGGCGCGCGTCTTCGCAGATCACCACCCCTTTGCCGGCAGCGAGGCCGCTGGCTTTCACGACGAGCGGATAGCGCGCGCCGCCCTGCAGATAGCTGATGGCGGGGTTCAGATCCGAGAAGACCCGATAGGTCGCGGTCGGCACGCGGTGCCGGATCATCACCTCCTTGCAGAAGGCTTTGGAGCCTTCCAGCTCGGCCGCGTCGGCGCGCGGACCGAAACACGGAATGCCGGCGTCGGCGCAGCGGTCGGCGAGGCCCTGGACGAGCGGATCTTCGGGGCCGACGACCACGAGGCCGACTCCCTGGGCCCGGGCAAAGCCGACGATGCCGTCCAGATCGTCGACGGCGAGATCGAGGTTCTCCCCTACCTGAGCGGTGCCCGGGTTGCCTGGAGTGATCCAGAGCTTCTCAACCAGCGGGGAGCGACTGATCTTCCAGGCGAGAGCGTGCTCACGACCGCCAGAGCCTACGAGAAGGACGCGCATGATCGGCTCCGATTCTAGGTCCGCGCCAGGGTCCGCGGTAGCCGGGAGCCGAAGAACGCGTGGCCAAAGGCGCCGCGAGGGGTTACACCGAGCGCATGTCCGGCACCGAACCGACGCCCGCTGGCTCTGCGGGAGCAGGATTGCTCCCCGAGCAATGGGTGCAGATGATCGAGATCTGCCCCGAAGCGGTCCTGGTGATCGACGCTGGCCATCGGATCCAGGGCTGGAATCGTGCCGCCGAGGCGCTGTTCGGCTTCACCAAGCAGGAGGCCATCGGCCAGGACTTTGAACTCCTGGTGCCTGACGAACGTCGCGCCGCCCGAGAACTCGCCCGACTCACTGCGTGGAACGAGGACGGTGGTGAGGTCCGCGAAGTCCTCACCGAGCGGCGCTGCGCGGATGGCCGGCCCGTGCTGGTACGGCTCAGCCGCCAGGTCCTGCGCGACCGCGAAGGGCAGGTGCAGGGTGCGATCGCCATCCTCCGGGACGTGACCGAGAGCGAGGGCGCGATGCGCCGGGCTGCGGAGGCCCTGCACCTCGCGCGACTCGGCCGGATCGCGTCGCAGATCGCGCACGAGATGCGCAACCCGCTGGCCGGCATCCACGGCGCGATTCAGATCCTCCAGCGGCGCAGCTCCGAACAGAGCGAGGAGGCCGAGGTCTACGCCGCGATCGGCGAGGAGGTGCGCCGGCTGGATCGCCTGGTCACCGACCTGCAGCGCTTTGCCCGGCCCAGCGGCAGCCGGGTCGAGCACCTCGAGCTCGGCGCCTGGCTGCGCGAGCGCGTTCCTGTGCTGCTGCAATCCTGGCCGGGCATCCAGTGCACGCTTGCTACCGCCGCCGAGGTCAGCCTGAGCACGGACCCGGTTCAGCTGGAAGAGGTGCTGACCGAGCTCATCAAGAACGCGGTCGATGCGGTCGGCGACGCATCGCTCGCCATCACGATCGAACTGCAAGCGAGCGCGACCGGCTGCCGACTGCGCTTTGCCGACAACGGCCCGGGGATTCCCGCGGCCGACGCCGAACAGGTCTTCGAGCCCTTCCACACCACCAAGGCGCGGGGCAGCGGCTTGGGTCTGGCCTTGGCGCGACGGCACGCCGAGAGTCTGGGCGGCAGCCTGGAGCTGATCACCCACGAACCGGACAGCGCCGCATTCGTGCTGAGCCTGCCGCTAGCCTGAGGCCTTTCCGGCTTCGTCGAGCCCGAACTTCTCGATTCGGTAGCGAATCTGATCGCGATTCAGCCCGAGCAGGCGCGCCGCTCTTGATCGGTTGCCCTGACAGCGCCGCAGCGCTTCCGCGACCCAAGCGCGCTCCAGCGCCTCCATCTCGCAGCCCTCCTGGGGCAAGCTCGGAACCCCTTCCAGCGCGGTCGCGCCCGCACCGTCACGCACGCCTCCGGTCACTTCGGGCGGCAGGTCCGAGGGCAGCAGCTCCTCCTGCCCGGCCAGCAGCACCGCCCGTTCCATCGCATTGCGCAGCTCGCGGACGTTGCCCGGCCAGTCGAAGGCTTCGAGCGCCTGGATCGTCTCGGGGGCCAATCGCCGCACCGGGCTGGAAAACTCGCGCGCGAATCCGTGCATGAACTGCTCGGCGAGCGGGCGCACATCGGCCACGCGCTCGCGCAGCGCGGGGATCCGCACCGGCACGACGCGGAGGCGATAGAAGAGGTCGGCGCGAAATCGGCCGGCTGCGACTTCGGCTTCGAGGTCCCGGTTGGTCGCTGCCACCACCCGTGCTTCCAGGCGGCGCTGCCGTGTGCCCCCGACCCGACGGAAGCTACGATCCTCGAGCAGGGTCAACATCTTGGCCTGCGTGGCGGCCGGCAGATCGCCGATCTCATCGAGAAACAGTGTCCCGCCATGGGCAAGTTCGGCCAGGCCCGGCTTGCTCTCGCGCGCGTCGGTGAAGGCCCCGCGCTCGTGACCGAACAGCTCGCTCTCCAGCAGCGTCTCGGGGATCGCCGTGCAGGCGACCGGAATGAACGGCGCCTCCGGATCGCCGGCGGCATCGTGCAGCACGCGCGCGGCGAGCCCCTTGCCAACGCCGCTCTCCCCGGTGAGCAGCACCGTGCTGGCACCGCTTCGTCCAATCCGCTGCAGCAGCTGCACGACCTGCTGCAGCGCATCGGATTCAGCGACCACGCCGGCCGGCGCGTCGCGCTGCGTCTGGAATCGCGTGAGCCGTCGGAGGCGCTGCCGTTCCAGCGTGGCCGCACACTTGTGAATCAGCTCGTCCAGCTCAAAGGGCTTCGCGATGTAATCCTGCGCGCCGTCGCGCATCGCCTGCACAGCACCTTCGAGTGAGCCGTATGCGGTGATGATCAGCACCGGGAGCTCGGGATCCTGCTCGAGGACCTCGGCCAGCAAGTCGAAGCCCGAGCCATCCGGCAGGCGCAGGTCGAGCAACATCAGATCGGGCCACGACTCGGCCAGTCGGCGCCGCGCTTCGGCCAGCGAGGCGGCCTCTTCGACGGCCGCGCCGGCTTCCTCCAGGCCGGCGCGCAGGCTCCAGCGGATCATGCGCTCATCGTCCACGACCAGCACATGCGGTGCCGGATCCGGGAAGCGCAGACCTTCGCTCATCCCTAACGCGTGAAGCGACGCAGGAGGATCAGGCCGGCCAGGGCGAGGCCGACGAGCCCGGCGATCAGGAAGCCGGCGCGGCTGGTGACCTGCGTCGCCCCGTCGCCATAGGACTCGACCACCGAGAGCGGACCTTCGACCGGATCGACGGTCATGTTGGTGTTCCGCGACGGGCGCGTCGGCCGCTCTGGGGTGGCCTCATCGAGCGCGCGCATCCTTACCACCGCTTCGCGCACCAGCGTCGCCTCGCCAGAGACGAAGACGGCGTTGGCCCGCGCGTCGGCCTGGACGCGCAGCGCGCGACCGTCGTGGAAGCTGCGCGTGACCGAACTCGACGCGCTCACTGCTTCCGCCTTGGTGAAGGGGAACAGCACGGTCACGTTCTCGCCCGCAGGTACGGCCTCCAGTTCGTCCAGCGAGATGAGCCGAGACTCGCCCTCGGGCAGCGCTTCCTGCGCTTCGGCCACGGCAGGCGTGCCGGCTTCGGGATCCGAAGGCTCGGTGTCACCCTGAGCAGCCAGCGCGGGGCTGGCCAGAAGGAGCAGCGCGAGGAGATCGAGCATGACTTAAGCGAGCGACTTGGAGACCATTTCGAAGGTGTCTTTCGACAGCTTGCCTGCCTGCTGAATCCGCTCCAGCTGCGCACGCATGCTGCTCGCCCACGGTTCGGCGTGCTGCCGCCAGCGACCCAGCGGAGCGACCAGCCGCGAAGCGATCTGCGGATTGAAGGCATCCAGCTCGAGGACGCGATCCGCCAGGTAGACATGCCCCTGGCCATCGCGCCGATGGAAGCCCACCGCATTGGCGGCGAAACTACGCAGCAGCGAGCGCACCTTGTTCGGGTTGCGCATGCTGAAAGCGGCGTGATCCTGCAGGGCCTGCACCTCCTCCAGCACAGTGGCGCGCGAGCTTCCCGCCTGCAGCGCAAACCACTTGTCCATCCCCAGAGCGTCGTCCCGCCACTTGGATTCAAAGTCGCGCAGGGCTTCGGCGCGCGCCTCGCTCTCGGTGTCGACCAGACAGGCCAGCGCCGCGAGCGCATCCGTCATATTGTCGGCGGACTGGTACTGCGCGGCCGCGCGCTCGATGCCCTCGGGGTCGCCGCTGGCGACGAGGTAGGCGAGGCAGGCATTTCGCAGACGCCGACGCCCGGTCTCGGCTGGGGAGAGCATGTACGCACCCTGCGGAGCGAGCGCGTCGTAGCGGGCCTTGAACTCGTCAGCCAGCGCACGTCCGATCGCCGCGCGCAGCCCGTCGCGCGTGGCGTGCAGGGCAAGCGGGTCGATCGCACTCAGCTCGTTGGCCAACGCGGCCTCGGCCGGCAGCGCGAGCGCGTACGCGACCAAAGCCAGGTCCGCGACCTCGGCCTGCAGCACGCCACGCAGCGCCTCTGTGAGGTGCGTGGGCAGATGCGGAGCAGTCCCGCTCGCCACCGCGTCGAGCTGTCCCAGGATCACTCGGCTGGCCAGTTCCTGACCAGCTTCCCAGCGACAGAATGGATCCGGATCATGCGCCAGCAGCACAGCCAGGTCTTCGTCACTGCGGTCCATCTTCAGCCGGACCGGCGCCGAGAAGCCGCGCAGGACCGAGGCGACCGGCTCTTCGGTGAGGCCTTCAAAGCGGAAGCTCTGTTCGGCTTCCCGCAGCTCCAGGGTGCGCGTCGCGGCCAGTTCGCGGCCATCGCGGGCCAGCAGGCCGGTCGCGATCGGCATGTGGAAGGGCTGTTTCTCGGCTTGCCCGGGCGTCGCGGGGCAGGACTGCGCCAGGTGCAGGGTGTAGACCCCCTCCTGCGCATTCCAATCTCCGCGCGCCTCCACCACCGGAGTGCCAGCTTGGGCATACCAGCGCTCGAACTGATCGAGATCGATCCCGTTGGCGTCGGCCATGGCAGCGCGGAAGTCATCGCAGGTCACCGCCTGGCCGTCATGGCGCTCGAAGTAGAGATCCATGCCCTTGCGGAAGCCATCGACGCCGAGCAGGGCCTCGTACATCCGCACCACCTCGGCCCCCTTCAGGTAGACCGTCGCGGTGTAGAAGTTGTCCATCGCGATGTAGGACTCGGGCCGGATGGGGTGCGCCATCGGGCCAGCATCCTCGGGGAACTGACCGGCGCGCAGGGTGCGTACTGCCTCGATGCGGCGCACGGCGGCCGAGCCCATGTCCGCCGAGAAGCGCTGATCGCGATAGACGGTCAGCCCTTCCTTGAGAGTGAGCTGGAACCAGTCCTGACAAGTGACGCGGTTCCCCGTCCAGTTGTGGAAGTACTCGTGCCCGATCACCCCTTCGATGTTCTCGAAGTCGGCATCGGTCGCGGTGTCGGGGCGAGCAAGAACATAGGCCGTGTTGAAGACGTTCAGGCTCTTGTTCTCCATCGCGCCCATGTTGAAGTCTTCCACCGCGACGATGTTGTAGATGTCGAGGTCGTACTCAAGCCCGAACTGCTCTTCATCCCACTTCATCGAACGCTGGAGCGACTCCATCGCGTGCTGCAGACGGTCGACGTTGCGATGCTCCGAATAGATCGCCAGCTCGACTTCGCGGCCACTCATCGTGGTGAAGCGATCCTCCAGCACGCCCAGGTCGCCCGCGACCAGAGCAAACAGATAGCTGGGCTTCTTGAAGGGGTCTTCCCAGATCGAATAGTGCCGCCCGTCGGCGGCGTCTCCGGCCTCGACCCGGTTGCCATTTGACAGCAGGACCGGGCAGGCAGCGCGGTCGGCCTCGAGGCGCACGCGGTAGCTCGTCATGACATCCGGCCGGTCGATCGACCAGGTGATACGCCGGAAGCCCTCCGCCTCGCACTGCGTGCAGTAGACCCCGTTGGAACGATAGAGGCCGGAGAGCTGCAGGTTCTTCTCCGGCTGAATGCGCACCACGGTGCGCAGCGTGAAGGCATCCGGGACCGCGCTGATCACCAGCCGTTCACCCTCGATCTCGTACTCGCCGACCGCCAGCTCGCGGCCGTCGATCGCGATCGAAACGGTCTCCAGATCCTCACCGTCCAGCTCCAGCGCGGCGTCCGCCGCACCGGTACGGCGCAGCTGGATCGTGGTCGTCACCGTGCTCACTTCGTCACGCAGATCGAAGTCCAGCTCGATGCCATCCATCGCAAACGGATGCGGCTGATAGTCCTTGCGGAACTTTTCAACAGGGGCCGCCGGCGCGGCGGATGCGGGGTCTGCCATCGCCTGATTCTACGGATTCGAGCCTGCGCTCACCGCTCTTGCGCCGTAGGCTGCATCACCATGACGCCGGAGGACAGCCAGCCGCAGACCGAGCTCGCCCTCGCTCCGTTTCGCAGCGGCTCCTTCTCTGTGCGCCAGGCCGAAGCCAGCGCCGATCGGGCCGCGATTCACGCCCTGAATCATCGGATTTTCGTTGAGGAGCTCGGCCAGTACCGCCCCGACGGCAGCGGCCAGCATGTCGACAAGTTTGATGCCAAGAATCGCTATTTCCTGGCTGAAAACGAGTCGGGACTGATCGGCATGGTCGCTGTCCACGGCGAGGCTCCCTTCAGCTTCGCCGATCGCTTGCCTGCCCACGCAACCGTCGCCTCGCTGGCCGAACGCCCGCTTGAGGTGCGCCTGCTGGCGGTCACCCCCGAACACCGGGGCGGACGGGTGGCGGCAGCTCTGTTTCTTGCCGTGCATCGCTGGGCCGTCGCCAATGGCTTCGATGCGCTCTTCATCTCCGGGGTCGACGAGCAGCTGCCGCTTTACCGGCGGCTTGGCTTCGAAGCGCTCGGCCCCGCCGTCGCCCAGGGCCGCTGCCGCTTTACCGCGATGCGACTCCCGCTGCGCCAGGCCCCCGCAGCGGCGCGCGCCACCGTCGAGGCGATTCTCGAGCGCCCTGTCTCCTTTCTGCCCGGCCCCCCCGAGCGCGGCATCGAACCGCTTCCGCAGGCCTGGCATCGACCGCTCTACCATCGCTCCGCCGCCTTCCTCGCGAGCTTTGAAGAGCTGCGCGCACGTCTTGGCGGGCTGCTGCAGTGCGATCAGACGGCGCTATTCGCCGGAAGCGGAACCTTGGCGAACGACGCCATCGCCGCCTCCTTCCGTCAGGTCTGCGCGGAAGGCCCCGGATGGGTGCTGAGTTCCGGCGAGTTCGGCGATCGCTTGGCCGAGCTCGCCCGCCGCGCCGGCCAGGCCGTCGTGGTCCTGCGCAGCGACTGGGGCAAGAGCTGGACCATGGACCAGCTGCAGCGTGCGTGGCGCGTGCGCGGTCGGCCGGCGTGGATCTGGGCAACTCAGATCGAGACCAGCACCGGCGTGCTGCATCCGACCGACGAGCTGGTGCAGTGGGCCCGCGAGCACGAGGTCCCGGTGGCGATCGATGCCATCAGCGCCGTGGGTGCGGTGCCGCCACCCACTCAGGCAGACTGGCTGAGCACCGTCAGCGGCAAGTGCCTGGGCGGCCTCGCAGGGGTAGCGGTCGTCGGCGTCTCGCAGCGGATCGCCGATCGCCTGCGCCCAGGGCACGCGCCCGCCTCCCTCGATCTCGCCGCGGCCCTGCAGACGCACGGTCCTCGACACACCTTCCCGCACCTCGAGCTGCTCGACCTCCAGCGTCGCCTGCAGTTCGATCCGCCCACGGAGGCGCGCTACCTCGCCCTAGCTGCCCTCGGAGCGCGCGTGCGCACCGGGCTGCGCGCGCTCGGCTGCAAGGTCATCGCCGAGGAAGCACGCGCGGCGCCCTGCGTGACCAGTTTTCTGCCCCCCGCCCGCTACAGCGCCGACGCCTATCGTCTGCACGCGGCGGCGGGCGGCTTTGCCCTCGCCGGACATTCGCCCTACTTGCAGAGCCGCGGCTGGCTGCAGATCGCGACGATGGGCAGGATCAGCGTGGATCAGGTGGAGGCGCTCCTGGCCCACCTCGCCGCCGCCTGACCTCGCGCTCCATCCAGGCCTCCAGCGCCTCCGCGTGGCTGGCCAATCGCTCCTCCCGCTCGGCGGCGGCTTCATCCTCCCGCTCCCAGCGTTGCTCCATCGCGCGACGGCGACGCGCGCGGCGACGCAGCGCAAAAGGAATCAGCAGCGCCGCGCCGACGAACAGCAGGGTGATGAAGTGCGGTGAACTCGCCGCGAGCAGCGCCCGCAGGCTGCGCAGCTCTTCGGTCAGCGCGACCTCGTGCTCGATCAGCGACATGCGGGTCGTCGCGAGCAGGGCCTGATCGAGGTTATCGCCCAGCCGCATCCGCTCAAGGATCTCTCCGATCACCGGGCGACCGTGCACGCGGATCAGCCGCTGCACGAAAGCGTGGCCGATGGCATAACCCTGCGCCGCCTTGACGGAGTCCTGTGGAAAGCCGTCGGCGTAGGTACGCAGCGAAGGCAGGGCGTTGTTGTTCGCCAGCCACGGCAGCGACACTCCCACTTCACCGAGGTAAATCTCGCCGCTGTAGGCCTCGGCGAGCCCTTCATGGAACCAGGCCGGGATGCGGCGAAAGACCTCGGCCGGCAGCGCGCCCATCGCGTGATGGATGATCTCGTGGCGCATGGTCGCGCGGAGCCGCGACTCGCCGCCCGCCACCTCGACCGCCAGAATCATGTCGCCCTGCAGCGGCCGCGCGACCGCCGCGTACCAGTCGGGGACTTCCTCCCGCCCCAGCCGCGCCGCCAGCTCCTGGCGGTTGCGCACCCAGTAGAGGATGCCCGGCTGCGGATCGGGAATCGCGCCCTGGCCGCGATCCAGCCCCAACCAGCGATGCGCGTCGGCTAGGTCGCGGTCCGCTTCGGTGGTCAGCCGCTGCGCCAGTTCGGCGTAGCCTGGCGGCGCTTCGTAGCGCAAAGCGCCCACCTGGCCGCGCACGGCTTCCTGGGCAGGCGCGCCCGCAGCCCAGCCCAAGCTGAGCGTGAGAAGCAGCACTCCTAGCCGCCGGATCCCCCCTCCGATCACCGGCAGCTCCCTAGCGAACGCGAACCAAGCGGTTCACGCGTCCCAGGAAATTCCAGTCCTGGACGTAGAGGTTGCCGTCGGCGTCCCAGCCCGCGCCGTGCGGCGAGAGAAAGACCCCGTCCTGCCACTGCTCGCGACCGATGCCATTCTTGGCACGCAGCGCACCATCGGGCTGATCGCCCAGCTGCACGACGCGCACCCCGTCGACTGATACCACGGTGACTCGGCCCGCCAGGTCGGCGACGACGTAGTCATCCCCGCGGCGCTGCACGGAGCAGGGGCGACGGAACATGCCCGTGAGCTCGCGCACGAACTCGCCTTCGGCGGTGAGGAACTGAAGGCGGTGATTTTCGCGGTCGGCGACCACCAGCAGCTGCTCCGCTTCGTCCCAGAGCAGGCCGTGCGGGGTCACGAACTGCCCGGGCTCGGTGCCGCGCGCCCCGAAGGTGGACTGATAGTTGCCCTTTGCGTCGTAGGCATGGATCAGGCTGAGGCCGTATCCGTCGGCGACGAAGAAGCTGCCGTCCGGGCGCACCGCGACCGCCGTCGGGTGGTACCGCTTCGGGTCGTCGTAATGGCCCGACTCCGTCGGCGGGCCATAGACCGCCAACTGCTCGCCCTCGAGCGAGTAACGATAGACCTTGCCGCCGGCGTGGTGCGGCAGGAACAGCTGCTCCTCGCCCTGGACCTCGGCGAGACAGAGGCTGTGCACTCCTCCGCGCAGCTCGGGCCCCCAGGTCTCCAGCACGGTGCCGTCCGCATCGCAGACCACGATGGCGTGCTCGGCGTCGGTGCTGAACAGAATGCGGCCGGCGCGGTCGAAGGCGAAGCCACCGTGGGTGTTGCCCAGTTCGCCGTCCTGCGGCCACTGCAGCCAGCCGGTGTCCCAGACATAGCTGTGCTCCCCGACGCCCAGCAGCGGCCCGTCGGGCAGCGCCTGCGGAGCGTGACAGCGCGGAAACAGCAGGCCGGCGCAGAGGGCGCCACCCGCGAGCAGAAGGGGTCGAATCGACATCAGCGGATTTCAGGATCGGAAGGAGCAGGCAGGCTGGGATCCGAGCAGGAAGCCAGGCGCTCGGTGTGCGAGAGCCGCTTCCAGGCGGCTTCGGCGCGCTGCGCCTCGCCGCGATCCGCATAGGGGCCGCGAATCGCCGCCAGCTGCCAGGGCCGCCCCGCGCGCGTGCTGCGTGCACCCCCGACCCGCTCGCCGTTGTGTTGAGCGAGCCGTCGGTCCGGGTCGGTGCTGACCCCCACGTAAGTGCGGGCAGCAGAATCCGAACGCAGCAAGTACGCGTACCAGTGGGACATGCGAACAGGGCGCCGAGCCGAGGCCCGACGCCCTGTCAGTCTAGCGAGCTGGATCAGATCTCGTCGTCCTCGTCCGGCTTCTGCGGCGCCGGCTGCGATGCGGCGCCCGACTCGCTGCGGAAGGACTGCTGGATCGAGATCGAGGTGCCCGTTCCGGCGAACTCGACCTGGACATCCGGGCCGTACTTGGCGCGGGCCTCGTCGAGCAGCCGCTCGCGCTCTTCCTGCGGGGTCGATTCCGGATAGCGCAGATGTACCTGACGCTCGGTGGTGCCAGGAGGCGCCGGCTGCAGCTCGATGCCTTGGATCAGCTCATCGAACTCGGGCATCTGCCAGAGCTTCAGCGATTGCGACCATGCGGGGCCCAGCCAGAGCGGACGCTCCCCCGACCAGAAGGGACTGGGGATCGAAGGCTGGGCGAAATCTGGGATGACCTCGATCGGGTTTTGCCAGGGAATGTCGAGTGGAAGCCCATCCGGCAGGGCGCGCGGCAGGGCCGGCGGGCTGGAGTTGGGGCTGGGGCCCGGGCGGCGACCGAGAATGCCCGGCAGCGCCAGGGTCTCGACTCCGCGCATGACGTGGACGGTCACGAGTTCGCCGGGAAGGCGCGCGCCGACCGCCGCGATCAGCGCCTGGTTGGAGTCAATCCGCTGCTCGTCGAGGCCGACGATCAGATCGCCAGCCTGCAGCCCCAAGAGCGAGGCCGCCGAGGGCTCTTGCACGCTCGCGACCCGCGCGCCTGCTGCGGCGGAAGTCGCCTGGTCGAGCTCGACTCCGAGAAAAGCACCCTGGCCCCAGGCACTTGGACTTGCCCAGGCCAGAAGAAGAAGACTGAGAAGGACACGCATCATTCTTGCTCCTTGTTGAGGTTGGACAGGACGCAGCGCTTCCCTTAAGCGCTGCCGCTCTCTGATCAAAACGACGATTTCGCCACGACGTTGGAGTCCTTTCGCCGAAAATTTTCTACTGCACGACCTGCGTGAGGAGCGGACCCCACCAGACGTCGGATCCCGCCAGCTCGACCGCCTGGGACCAGATCGTGAGCCCGGCGGCGCCCGGCGGGACGAAGCGCTGGGCCGAAATATTGCCCTGCGCGTCCGGGGTGAACGCCCCCAGGTCGAGGATCGGTCGACTGAGACTGGCGGTGCCGAAGGCGGTGCGGGTCGGCCCCGGTCCGGTCAGCGAATACAGCAGCTGAATCAACGCCCCGGTGCGCTGAACGCCGGTCACCTGGAGGGTGCACATCGAGCCCGCCTGCAGATTGAGGATCTCGTAGGTCCAGCTCGCGCGGCGCTCGAGGAACTGAATCTCGTCCAGAATCACACCGTCGGTGGTGCCGAAGGGCGAATCGTCGGCTTGGGCAAAGGCCAGATAGAAGCGGCCGTCGATCGGGACCGGCGTGTCCTGCAGCGGGGCCGCGACCCGGAACCAGTCCGCGCTTCCCTTGGAGAGGCTGCTCCAGTCCAGCACCAGCGGGAACCAGGTCAGACCATCGGCGCTCAAGAAGACCCCGTCGTCCCCGTGGGTCTCCTCCGCGAAGTGCTTGGCGTGAAGCACCAGGTCGACCTCGGCGAATCCGCTACCGTCGATTGCCAGGATTAGCGCGTTGGCGACGAGGTGCGGCCCGGTCTGGCCCGGCGCCAAGCCCAACTCGAGCGCGGAGCTGCCTTCATAGGCCTCGACCACCGGCGCGAGGTTGCCGAAGTTCACCCAACCGGCGGGGTCCGCCGCGCGGGTGACCGGATCGACCGAGTTGAGGCTCATCCACGGCGAGGGCGCGCCCCCGAGGCCTTCGAAGTCCTCGTCGGCCACGCGGATGTCCTGAAACTGCGCAGGCAGCTGCGGCCAGGGCGGCGTGCCGGTGGCCGGCTGATCATCGACCAGCACACGTTCCAGCCACCACTCGTTGGCTTTCCAGCCTTCGTAGTGGAAGGCCAGCCGCACATTGCTGAGCCCGGCGAGCGCCGCCAGGTCCAGCTCCAGTCGCTGCCCGCCCCCGCTCTCGAGCGTGCGCAAGGCATACAGCTCGGTGCGAGTGATGCCGCCGTCGAGCGAGTACTCGACCGCGTTCAGGGAGCGCGACTGGCCGTAGCGCTGACCGAAGTCGAGGTGCAGATAGACCTCGCTCGCGGCGCTCAGGTCCATCGGCGGCGTGAACAGCACCGAGTCCGAGAGCACCGAGTAGTTGTCGTGGAAGGCCGTCTGGAAGCCGGCGGTCCACCCTGGTTCGATAGCGTAGATCACCTCGCCCCAGCCCGGAGGCGGGAACACCCCTCCGCTGAAGTCCTCGTCCAGGAAGACCTGTTGAGCTGCAGCGGCAAGCAGGAGCGAGGTGATCATCGGCAATCCCCTACTGCACGACCTCGGCGAGGGCGTTGGTCAGATAGCCACCTCCGCCGCCGAGCAGTTCGACGCCCTGGGTGTAGACCGTCACACCCGCCGCGCTGGCCGGCACGTTGACCTGCAGCGTGACGATGCCGTTGGCGTTGGCGGTCTGCGCCGGCAGCTGGGTGATCGGCAGCGACATCGCCACCGGACCGAACTGGGTCATGGTCGGACCCGCACCGCGCAGCGAGTAAGCGAGCACCACGGTCGCGTTCGGCGTCGCGCCGGTGACCTGCAGCGTGGCCTGCTGGCCAGCCGTCAGGTTAAGGATCGAGTATTTCGGACCGAACTCCGGCGCCGACATCACGAAGGCATCGAAGTGGAAGCCGGTGGTCCCGCCTTCGCCCGACGAGAACTTGATCTCGTTGAACTTGATGTCCGGCATCAGCTGATCGATGTCGGCGGTGGTGACCGGAAAGGGCACGCCCGGATTGGCCCACACCTGCACGCGGTCATCCCCCGGCAGGAAGTCGATGCGGGTGACCAGCGTGTTCTCCAGATCGCAGTCGGTGGCCGGGATGAAGGTGGGCGCCGTCACGAAGGGGCGCTCGATGCCCAGCTTGGTGTCGCCGTACGGGCTGCCGATGAACAGCTGCTCACCGACGAACTGCTGGTTCAGCACGACCCCGCCGTAGAAGTCGTCGCCGCCAGCGGTGCGGCGGAAGGTGAAGCGGATCCAGACCGAGGTGCCGTCCTTGCCGAGCAGGGAGTTCTCGGTGATCGGACCGAGCGGCGCCATATCGATCAAACGATAGGAACCCTCGTGCTCGATGTTGGTCGTGAGCATGCCGCCGACGCCATCCAGGCCGGGGCTCTCGATGACGGCGCCGTCCTGGCTCTGGCCGGACCACCAGGTGCCGGTCCAGCCCTGGCCGCCGCTCTGGCCACCGAGCGGGCCGGTGGCGTATTCAAAGGTGTCCTGCACGAAATCGACGTACTGCGCCGACGCAGGAGCCGACAGCCCGACGGCCGCCAAGGTGCTGAGGAGAAGGAAGTTCTTCATGACTATTGGGAGAGGATGACCGCGGTGTACGGTCCGATGCTGATGGCTGCCGAAGCCGCCATGCCGTCCCAGGGGATGTTGGGATCGGCGACGACGTCCACGCTGGGGTGGCCCCCGAAGCTGGCGTCGTAGAGCGCGCTGTCGCTGTTGAAGCGCACCTTCCAGGTGCCGGTGCGCGGCAGGCCGATCCGGTAGTTGGTCCAGGCCTGCGAAGAGAAGTTGGCGATCACGATGACGTCATCTCCGGGACCGCCCTGGTCCCAGCGATGGAAGGCGACCATCTTGTCGTTGTGATTGACGTGGTGAATGTGAAGCTGCTGGCCGCGCAGGCCGCGCGTTTCATTCCACCAGTTGCGACGCAGGCGGATCAGATCGCGATAGAGGCGGCGGATGCCTGCGAAGGTCGTGCGTTTCGACCAGTCGAGCGGATCGCTGTCCGAGAAGTAGCCGTCCTCGAGGAACTCCTGGCCCTGAAAGAGCATCGGAATGCCGGGCGAGGTCATGACCAACGCGGCCCCCAAGGTCGAGCGCTTCTTCGAGTACCAGCTGTCGGCGTTGCCGGGCCAGATCTCTTCGGGCAGGCGGCTGCGGCCGTTCGCGTTCTCGTCGTGCGACTCGGTGTAGAGCAGACGCTGGAAGGCGTCGCCGTTGTAGCGATAGCCAATCGCATTGCTGACCGCGCCCATGTCCCGGTCGGCGTCGTTGGACGGAATCAGCGCGCCGCGGATCGGATGGACGAAGTTGGGATCCCACTGCGCATCAAAGCCGGCGCCGCCCGCGCCACTGCTTTGCGTGATCCAGGGGTTGGACCACATGTCCTCGGCGATCGAGATCTTCCACGGCATGCGCGCGTCGATCTCGTCATTGGCCCACTGCATCAGCGACCAGGCCTCGGGGATATCTCCGGTCGGCCCGCGCCGCATGTAGCTGGTGCTGTCCCAGCGCAGCCCGTCAAGCCGGTACTCCTCGAGCCAGTAGAGCGCATTGTCGCGGATGTACTGACGCACTTCATTCCGCCCGTAGTCCGGTCGCGTATCGCCCCAGGGTGTCTGGGAACGCGCGTCGTTGTAGAAGTAGATGCCGCCGTAACCGGGGCCAGCCGACCAGCCGTCGAATTGCCAGAGGTCCATATCGGTGGGCCCCCAGTGATTGTTGACGACGTCCGTCGTCACCGCGATGCCGCGGGCGTGAGCTGCATCGACGAAGGACTTCAGCGCCTCCGCGCCGCCATAGGCCGACTCCACGGCGAAGGGGTGCCCGTAGTTGTAGCCCCAGGAATAGTCCCCGGCGAACTCGGCGATCGGCATCAGTTGGATCACGTTGATGCCCAGATCCGCCAGATCATCCAGGCGCTGCTCGGCCTGCTGGAAGGTGCCGACCGCGCCGCCCGCGGCGGGGTCGTTGAAGGTGCCGATGTGCATCTCGTACACCACCATCTCGTTCCAGGCGGGCGTCGAGAAGCTGCCACCGGACCACGCGTAAGCCTCCGGATCGATCACGATGCTGTCGCCGACAGAGCTCGTGACCTGGCGCGCACGCGGGTCATTGCGCCACAGCGTGTTGCCCCCGTTGCGGATCACGTACTGGTAGCGGGCGCCGTGTTTGACGTTGCGCACATCCAGCGACCAGTTGCCGTTGCCTTCCGCGACCATCGGCATCGCGGTGTCGCTCCAGCCGTTGAAGCTGCCGGCGAGGTGGACGGAGTCCGCAAAGGGCGCCCAGACACGGAAGCTGGTGCCGTTGACTTCGGTGCTGCGGTAGCGATCCGCGCCCATGCCCGGGCGGGTGCTGGCCACGACCTCGGGGAAGTACTGAATGCTGTAATTGGTCGTGGTCGAGCGCACGACCGCGATGTGGTAGACCGCGCTGCGCAGCGCCGGGCGCGAATCGGCGGTGATCACCACCTCTTCGTCGGCGGTGAAGGGCACCGCACTCTTGAAGTCAAAGTCGCGCGGCGAGGCAGCGCTGCCTCGCTTGACGTAGAGATCTGCCGCGACTCCGCTCAGCCCGATCAGGCGGATCGTGAGCCGCCCGTGGTGGTCCTGGGCGGTCACGGTGTAGTGGTCGGTGCGCCACTGCGCCGCCCCTGCTTGGCCCTGACTCGGCGGCGGGGCGGACTGCGTCCGCACCTGCGCCGCTGCTGCGGACGCGGAACCCCAAAGGAGGCCGAGCGAGAGGATGAGGGGGAGCTTGCGCATCGAGCCAGGAAGCCGGGCAGAAGGCCAATTCCGCACCGATTTCCGAGCCCCAAGTCTACCAGTCGAAAGCCCGTTTCGCCGAGCACGCGCCGCGCGCTGGCGCGGATGCGTCCCGTGGCCTAGCTTGGGTGCGCCACCCCCAGGCCAGGGCCTTGTAGTTCTCGTCCCACTCTTGCCGATGCGCCCCTCCGCCCTGCGACTCGTTCCGCTCGAAGATCGCTACACCGTGCATCGCTTGGCCCCGGATGCCACGGTGCCAGGCGAGGTCGCGGCCTCTCCTTGGCATACGATCACTCGCAGCCCCGAAGAGCTGTCGATCGTCTGCGCGGCGCACATCGCGGTGGACGCGCAGCGTCGCGAGACCGGCTTTGTCTGCTACCGCGTCGCAGGTGTCCTCGACTTTGCCCTTGTCGGCATCCTGGCCCGCCTGACGCAGGCGCTCGCGGAACAGCGAATCAGCGTGTTCGCGGTCTCGAGCTTCGACACGGACTTCGTGCTGGTGCGCGCGAGCGATCAGGATGCGGCGATCCGGGCCTGGAGGCAGGCCGGCATCGAAGTCGCCGACGCATCGAGCTAGAGCTGCCCCCCTACTGGTGCTCGTTCAGCCACAGAAAGCGCGGCGGCCCGGTGAGGTAGGGCCCGAGGTGCGCGGTGTTGCCGGTCTCGCCGCGCCAGGTGACGTAAGCCACCTGATTCTCGCGCGCCTCCCACTCTTCGTAGATCCAGACGGTGTCCGAATCGAGCTCGTGCGTCCAGACCGTAGCAGCGAGGCAACCCTCGAAGGCGCGCGTATCCACCAGGATCTTGTGCAGCTCCTCGATGAACTCCGCCCGCTGCCCCGGCTGCACCGAGAACTCGACCAGGATGCGCTCCACCGAAGCCGTTGGCGTCGTCGCGCAGGACACGCTCGAGAGCGCCAGGAACAGGGCTGCCAGAATCGTCTTCACGCCGCCAGTCTAGGCCGCCGCCGGTTCCGCGCCACGCGGATTTGGCACACCCGGTAGGACTCGAACCGACAACCTGCGGATGAGAAGTCCGCTGCTCGAACTGACCTCTCCCCGGTGTCCATCAAGCCGGGGGAAGGTCAGATGGGTTTCAGGGACAGACAAACTCATCTGCAGCGCCGATCAGCGGGCACCGTCGAAAGAGCAGCTCGATCCCAGTATTGCCGCGGCATTCTCAGGCCTAGAAGCCGTTCCGCCTCAGAAAAAACAGAAGCTGGGAAGTGTAAGCATCATTGACTTCTGACTTGATCGCGACCGCCTGAGAAAGCTCGGCAGGCAAGTCGTCCGATCCAGCAGGAAGGCTAGGCAGGGTTCTCACCCCGGCGTACCTCTCTCCGACCAACTGCCTCGCCCTCCTGTCCGCGGACCGCGCGAACTTCATGTGGTCCTCAGCACGAGCCCTCTGACCCAGAGCTCCCCAGTAAATCCCCTCCAACTCGCGCAACTGATCTGGGTCAAGTGTGATCGTCCGCTCCGCAAGCAGCGTCAACAGTCCTTCTGGGCTGACAAGAAACGGCTCTTCGTTGATATAGAAGCGCTGTTTCTCATAACTCATCTCCTCAAGATCCACATCGCGCAACGTGCGCACCGAGAACAGCACTGCTTGCACCTGATAAGACTTTGACAACTCACCAAGCGCAGCCCAGTCGACGCCCGACAACCCCCATGCCTCAAGTGTTTCAGGCTCTATGGCTCGAAGCTCGTCCAAACTCTCTTCGAGTCCGGAAATCGCGTCGCTCCTCTTGGCGTCTGCCAGCGCGATTGCGAACTCCCTGTTGTAAGCCTCACTCAGGATCTCATTCTCCCACCAGGGGAGATCCGGGTCCGGCGGATTTCCCTCAGTATGGGATGGGGCACCTTCTAGACGCATGCTCCCTTCGCCCCCCCCTACGTCTGCCATCGCGCCGTGTTCCGGCGAGCCAAACTCAACGGGAGAACTGAGATTTCCTTCCAACTCAGAGCCTGTCAGAGTGCCATCCCCATTCCCGGCGTCGCCGACCCACTCGGTCAAGAGAAGCCATGGTGCAATCACAGCAAGGGTCAATCCAAGCATGAGTTGATACCGCTTCATTTAGATATCCGGGCACTCGCCGCAGTTGAACGCTGGGGCAGCAGTCGCAACTAGTCCATAGGTCGTCCATGTTGTGTCCCAAGGCTCCGAGGTGGAGGGCCTTGAGTTCCAGCTCACCTTTACCTGATACGACTCAAGGCCGGGATCATTGCACCCGTCCGAATTCTTCGTGAGACCTGCAAAGTCTAAATCCTCGGAACCGTCACCCTCTCTGATGGCGGATGTCGCAAGCGTGGTCCAGCCTTGGCCCGTCACTTGCCTTCTCACTCTGAACTTCCATCGGACGTTGTTCCCCACTCCGACAACCGTGGCAGTGAATGACGGAGAGTAGACCCAGTCACAATTGCGCTGATCGCAGCCATCCTGCTGGCACTGACCATTGTCGCCACCAGTTACGTCATGTGAGTATGTCACCGACCACACACCTTCGCCGGCAACGACACCATCATTCTTCTGTACAGGCACTGCTGCCACATCCGTTCTCGGGCATACACAGTCACCAGTCAGGTATTCGGCCGCAATCGCGAACGCAGGGGCTAGGAGCAAAAATACAGAAAGCGATCTAAAATCAAACATGAGGCCAACCTACACAGCGATTCGGAGCGTGTCAAGAACGATCGACGACCAACAGTCGCCTGTCAAATCGGGGGAAGGTCAGAGATATTCTTCTCTCGAATAGTCGCTTCACGTGCCTCTCCCAAGCAGGAGGCTAGGAAGATTGGCACACCCGGTAGGACTCGAACCTACAACCTGCGGATTAGAAGTCCGCTGCTCTATCCAGTTGAGCTACGGGTGCGCGCGATCCGGCCCGCATCGTAGCGGCCCGGGGCCTAGAACTGGAGCACCAGCGAGTTGCTCAGCACGCGAATGTCGAGCCAGAGCATCGACGAATGCAGCCAGAGCTGGCGGCCGGCGAGCGAGTTGGGAATCATGCCCACGTACTGCGTGGTGCCGTTGGCGTCCGCGGTGCGATTGCCCAGCGAATAGATCGGCTGGCTGAGGTCGAGCTTGCCCCAGGCGGTCTCGGTCGGGCCGGCGCCGCGGGTCGAGTAGAGCGCGGTGATCTGCGAGCCCGGGACAGCCTCGGTGATGTCGAGGATCGCCTGGGCACCGGCGCCATTCTCGGTCGCGGTCAGGAACGGCTCGACCCAGATTCTCAGCGCGTCGATCGCGATGCCGTCGCTGTTGCCGTAGGCGCGGTTGTCGGCCTGGGCGATCGCCAGATAGAAATCACCGCTCAGGTCGATCCCGGCCTTCCCCAGCGGCACGCGCACGGTCTGCCAGGTGTTGATCTGGAAGTAGCCGCCCGTCGCGGCCGACCAGTTGTCGAGGACCTGCACCCAGTCGACGCCGTTCTCGCTCAGCCAGACGCCATCATCCGGGTCCTGCTCTTCGCCGAGGTTGCGCGCCTGAAACTCCAGGAACAGCTCCTGGTGCCCCTGCCCGTTCAAACCCAGGACACAGGCGTTGGCCGCGTAGTGCAGCCCGGGGTCGCCCGGCGCCAGCCCCATCTCCAGCGAGCCGCTTCCGAGGGCGAAGGTGTTGGGCGCCAGCTGGCCGAGGTTGCACCACGCTCGTGCATCCGCGCGGCGCGTCGTCTCATCGATCATGTTGACCGCCGCGTAACCCGGCACGCTGCCCGACTCGAAGTCTTCGATGAATCCCGGCGCGGCCACGAAGCTGCTCGGCAGCTCGGGCCAGCGCGGCGGCGGCATCGGCGGCAGGTCATCGATGCGGACCGACTCGATGCTCCACTCGTTGGCGAAGTCGCCGGCATAGCGGAAAGCGAGGACGACATCCGGTTGCCCCACCAGCGGCGCCAGATCGAGCTCCAGTTGCTGGCCGCGGCCGTCGCCGATCGTGGTCTCGCGGTAGATCGTGGTCCAGCTCGTGCCGCCGTCGAGGCTGACTTCCAGGCTATTCCAGTCGCGGTACGCGGTCCACTCGGAGCCCTGGAAAGCATGCAGCCAGGCCGCCGACACCGTCGAGAAGTCCATGCTCGGCGAGACCAGCCAGTTGTCATTCGCGCCGACGAAGTCGTCGTGCACGGCGCGATCGATCTCGCCTTCCCATCCCAGCGAGACGCCGTTGTTCAGCTCGCTCCAGCCCGCGGGCGGAAAGCTGCCGCCGTTGAAGTCTTCTTCCAGGAGCACGGTCTGCGCCGGAGCCCAACCCGCGCACCCGAGCCACGCGGCCGCGATCAGGAGGCGCGCGCTCATTGCACGAGCTCCGCGAGCGGGTTCGAGAAGCGGCCGCCCGTCCCGAGAATCTCAACGACCTGGGTCCAGATCATCGTGCCGGTCAGGCTCGGCGGCACGAGCACATCGAGCGCGGCTTCGCCGTAGCGGTCGGCGTCCATCATGGCCAGCGTCGCGTAGGGGCTGCCGATGTCGGCCAGGCCGTACGGCGTTTGGGTGGGCCCCGGCCCGGCCAGGCTGTAGAGGAAGCTGCAGAAGGCGTCGCGATCCAGCCCGGTTACCCGCAGACGCGCCAGCTCGCCGCCGCGCAGATTCTGAATCTCGTAGTTCAGCGGTTCGACCGCGCCGCCGCAGCAGAGGTCATCGATCGCGACCCCGTCCTGCGAACCGAATGGGAAGTCATCGGCCTGGCTCACCGCCAAATAGAAGTTGCCGCTCAGCGTCAGCCCCGCCGTCGCCAGATCGCCTCCGACGCGGCGCCATTCGCGCAGATACTGCGGGCCGCCGGTGACGCGCTCCCAGTCGGTGCGCAGCGGCACCCAGTCCAGGCCATCGACGCTGAGGAAGACGCCGTCATCAGGATCCAACTCCTCGCCGGACTGCCAGACCATCAGCTCGAAGGCGGTGTTTTGCATGCCCGTCGCGTCAAAGCCGAAGATCAGCGCGTTGGCGACCCGGTGAAAGTTGGTGCTGCCTGGTTCCAGCCCCATCTCGAGCGCGGCGACGCCCGAAAAGGACACCATGCTCGGAGCGTTCTGTCCCAGGTTGCACCAGGCCTCGATATCCGGCTGACGGGTTTCGGCATCGAGCGCGTTGACCGCGACGTGCGGCGGCACCACGCCGTCAAGCGCGTCGAAACGTTCGCAGTAACCCTCCCAGGGAATGAAGGTGGTCGGCAGCGCCGGCCAGCGCGGCGGCGTGACGGGCGGCTGATCATCCACCACGACCCGGTCCACGCTCCACTCGTTCGCGAAGTCGCCGACGTAGCGGAACGCGAGCAGCACATCCGGCTGGCCGGCGTAGGCACTCAGATCCAGGTCCAGCTCCAGCCCCACCCCATCAAAGGGCGTGTCGATCACAGCCAAGCGATCAAAAGTCGCCCCACCATCCAGGCTGATCTCGACCTCGTTCTGATCGCGGTAGCGCGCGAACAGCTGATCGTAGGTGAGATGGAAGCCGAAGCTGGAACCCGTGCTCAGGTCCAGACTGGGCGAGACCAGGCGATTGTCATTCGCACCAAACCAGTCCGCGTGCACCGCACGACTGACGCCGGCCTCCCAGCCCAGAGAGACTCCGTTATTCAGCTCGACCCAATCGGTCGGCGGAAAGCTCGCGCCGTCAAAGTGCTCGTCGAGCAGCACGTTCTGCGCAGGCGCCGCGGCTGCAAGCAGCAGCGCAACAACCGAACTGGGGAGGAGGAGCCGAAGCACGTCGAGGGAGGGGATTCCCAGGGGCGCCTTGATTCTACTCGCTTTCCGAACTCCTGAGGGTCGCTCGAAACTCGTGGCGGCCGCCGAACATCCAGCAGAGAGCCGCCAGCAGAACCGAGGCCGAGATCGCGTAGATCACGAGCTGCCACTCGCCGATACGGTCATAGGCCAGACCCGCCAGCAGCCCCGCCAGCGCGAAGCTTGCCGTCATCCCGGCGAACTCTGCGGAGAAGATCCGACCGCGATAAGACTCGCGGACATGGGTCTGCCACAGCGTCGTCGAGCCCACCCAGATCGCGCTTCCGCCCATGTGCGCGACCACCACGCAAGCCAGCGAACCGGCCAGTCCGGGCAGGCTGGGCAGGATCGCGTAGGCCACCGCCGCGACGCCGAAGCCACCGGCGATCTGGGTGCGATAGGTCCGATCCGAAGTCCCCCAGATCCGCCGCACCAGCACCGGCCCGAGTCCGGTGCCGATTCCCCGCGCCGCGTAATAGAGGCTGGTGTACCAGGCCAGGGCCGCGGCATCGCCTTCCACCTCGACGTGGCGCGACGCGAGGATCGGCAGCAGCACGAGGTAGCCGCCCGCCGGTCCCCAGAAGGTCTTGGCCAGGATCGCCCAGACCACGCCGCGCTCGCGGGCGTGCCGCACCCCGCGCGCCAGATCCTGAAACAGCAGCACCTCCTTCCAGCGGAAGGGCTCGGCCGCTTTCTCGTGCGCCGGCAGGTGCAGCCGTGCCAGCAGACTCGCGCTGACGAGATAGGTCGCCGCGTCGCAGAGGAAGACACCGTTGATGCCGATGACTTCGGCGAGCAGCCCCCCCAGCAGGGCACCCACGCAGAGAATGACGCTCCAGGTGACCGCCGCCAGCTCGTAGGCCCGCCCCAGGTCGGCCGGGTCGACCGTGGCTGGAATCGCCGCCGAGCGCGCCGCCTGGAAGAAGATCCCCAGCCCCATCTGCAGGATCAGCAGCAGATAGAGCAGCGGGATCTCGCTGGGCTCATCGACCAGCAGATAGCCCAGGACCCCCCCCGCGCGGATCAGATCGCTGCCGATCATCAGCGCCCGCCGCGACAGCCGGTCGGCGACCGCGCCGGCCAGCCCACCCAGGAAGACCGTCGGCATCATCCGGACGAACAGCTCGACCCCGAACAGCAGGCCCACCCGCCCGGCCTCCTCGACGCCTCCCAACGAGCTGAGCAGCGCCAGAATCGCAACCCGATTCAGCCAGTCGCCCGTCATGCTGATCGCCTGCGCGGCCCAGAGCAGACGGTAGCGCGGGTTGCGGCGGAGGACCCCGAGCATCCCCCTCAGCATCCGCCCGCGCCGGGTCGGATGCACCCCTTTCCCCAGGGACTTGGCGCGGGGACGATCGGGCGCTAAACTTTCCGACCGCGATTGGTGTGGTGGGCATAGCTCAGTTGGTTAGAGCACCAGATTGTGGTTCTGGGGGTCGCGGGTTCAAATCCCGTTGCCCACCCCAAACCAATCGCACGGTTCGGCCATGGCTTGGCTGCGTCTGGCTCGCAAAGCGCGAGAGTGGCGGAATTGGCAGACGCGCTAGATTTAGGATCTAGTATCGAAAGATGTGGGGGTTCGAGTCCCCCCTCTCGCACCACCAGATGGACGGCCGCCACCAGCGCTACGACCGCCAAATGCGGGTCCCCGTCATCGGCGAGGCCGGGCAGCGCAAGCTGGCGGCTGCGCGCGCCACGCTGGTCGGCATGGGCGCTCTGGGCTCCGTCACCGCCGACCTCCTTGCCCGTGCCGGAGTCGGCCAGCTGCGCCTGATCGACCGTGACATCGTCGAGTGGTCCAATCTGCAACGGCAGATGCTCTACTCCGAAGCCGACGCCGCCGCGCATCGCCCCAAGGTGGAAGCCGCGGCCGAGCGGCTGCAGGCGATCAACTCGGAGATCCAGATCGAGGCGCTGGCCCGGGATCTGACTGCGGCCAATCATCGCGAGCTGCTGGCCGACAGCACGGTGCTGGTGGACGGCACCGACAACTTCGCGACGCGCTATCTGCTGAACGATTACGCCGTCGAGCAGGCCACGCCTTTCATCTACGCCGGGGTCGTGTCGACCTATGGCATGGTCGGCAGCATCTTGCCGCCGGAGGGCCCCTGCCTGCGCTGCACCTACCCGGAGCCTCCGGCGGCAGCCGATACCCCCACCTGCCGCACCGCCGGCGTCCTGGGGCCGGCGGTCAGCGTGATTGCGGGCCTCGCCGCGGGACGGGTGCTGCAACTCCTGGTTGACGACGACGCGCCGCAGAGCGGCTTTCAGTACCTGGACCTATGGCAGGGCGAGAATACCTCGCTGCGCGCGAGCCGCGACCCGGACTGCCCCTGCTGCGGAGCGCGCGACTTTGCCTGGGCGGAGGGCCGGCGTGGCGTGCGCGCGGCCGAGCCGCTTTGTGGCGGTGGCGCGGTGCAGGTACCGGCCACCGAGCAGGCCCCGGACCTAGCCGCGACCGCGCGCCGCCTGGCCGGCAGCGTCGAGGCCCTGCAGGAATCCGCGAGCTTCCTGCGCTTCCGCTCCGGCGATCTCGAGGTCTATCTGTTCGCGGATGGCCGCGCGCTGGTGCGCGGAACCGAGGATCCGGGCCGGGCCCGGGCTCTGCTCGCCGAGACGATCGGAGCCTGAATCCGGGCCCGCGCCGACCTATCCTGGAAGCGTGACGGCGATCCTGAACTGGAACCGTGCCGCGACCTCCGCCGACCCCGCCCCGGGCGTGGCCGAGGCGATGATCGAAGGGCTGCACGCGGTCGATCCGGCCCGGGGTGCCGGCCTGGCTTCGGCTCGCCGCGAGCAGGTGCGCGACGCCGCCGCGCGCCTGTTCGGCTGGTCTGCCCCCGAACGCGTCGTCTTCACCTCCGGCGCGACCTACGGACTGAATCAGGCCGTGCGCGCGATCCCGGAGGGCGCCTTCGTGGTGGCCAGCGAACTCGAGCACAACGCCGCGCTGCGTCCGCTCGAGGCGGCGCGCGCCGCAGGGCGACTCGAACTGAGCTTCGCCCGCTTCGACCCCTCCGGCATGGTCCAGCTGCCCGAGCTGGAGGCCGCCTTCGCGGCGCGCGGCGAACGCGAGGCTTGGCTGTTTCTCGCCCTGGCCTCGAACGTGCTGGGCACGCTGCAGCCCGTCGAGGAGATCGCTTCCTGGTGCCAGGCGCGCGGCGTACATCTGGTCCTCGATCTCAGCCAGGGAGCCGGCCAGGTGCCGATTGCACTGGATCGCTGGAAGCCCCGTTTTGCTGCGGTCGCCGCGCACAAGGGACTCCACGGACCGCAGGGCATCGGGATCCTGTTCGTCGACGCGGACGCCCCGCTCGCCCCGCTGGTGCACGGCGGCACCGGCCGCCACGGTGAACAGCTGGATCCGCCGCGCGCCTTGCCGGGTTGCCTGGAAGCCGGGACCCCGAACATGCCGGGTATCTACGGCCTGGGAGCCGCGCTCTCCTGGCGCCTCGAACATCCAGCCGATCTGACGGCGGCGCGTGAGGCGCTCGCATGGGTCGAGACCGGACTGCGCGCCGACCCGCGCGTCCAGGTCCTGCCGCGGGAAGCTCCTCCCTGGGAGCAGCGGCTGCCGGTGCTCAGTTTCGTCGCGCCGGGCATCCCTTCGGCGGTCCTCGCCGCGGAACTCGCGCAGCAGGGCATCCTGGTGCGCGCCGGCCTGATGTGCGCCGCGCTGGCCAGCCAAGCGGCGGGGGTCACCGAGGCCGAAGGCGTCGTGCGCCTCTCCCCGCCTGAATCGACTCAGATGGAAGACGCCGAGCGGGTCCTCGCGGCGATTCTCCAGACGCTCTCCCTGTTCGCCCCGGCTTCATGAGCTCTCGCCCCGTCCACGCAGTCGTGCTGGCGGCCGGCGCCGGACGTCGCCTTGGCTACCCGAAGGCGGCCTTGCGCCTGCGCGGGCAATGGATGCTGCCGGTGCTCGTCCAGAGTCTGCGCAGCGGCGGGGCCGACCGGGTGGTGCTGGTCCTGGCCGATCAGGCCCTGGACGCCATCGCCGATCTGGGCAGTCCGGAGGCTGACCGCGAAGTGGTCAATCGACAGCCGGAGAATGGCCGAACAGGAAGTCTGCAGTGCGCCCTGGAGGTGATCCCTGAGGACGCCGCGCTGCTGGTCCACCCTTGCGACATGCCGCTCATCCAGGCCGACTCGATTCGCGCAGTGATCCGGGCCTGGCGTACCCAGGGCGAACCGGATCACGCCTGCATCCGCCCCATCAGCGCAGGGCGACGCGGCGGCCATCCGCTGCTGTTGGGCCCCGGCTGGCGCGACGAGCTGCGCAACTCCGGCCCCGACCGCCCGCTGCGCGAGCTGCTGCGTCACCCGGACGCTCGCCTCATCGATGTCCCCTGCTCCGACCCCGGCGCGTTCCTGGACGTTGACACCCCTGATCAACTTCGACTCGTCGAAGACCTCCTACCCGAATGAGCCTGCTTCCCACCCTGCTTCTTGCCCTCGCACTCGGTCCACAGGAGCCGGCCGGGGACTCTGATGTCGCGTTGGACGCCCGGAGGCTGGCCTGGAGCTGGCATCAGGAGGCCCCGAGCGCGGCGCAGCTCGTGGCGAGCTGGCAGGAAAGCGGGCAGGCCGATCCGCTCCTTGCCGCCGCGGCAAGAAGCCTGCGCGGCGAGGAAGCCCTCCTCGAGCTGCTGGCGGCCGCACTGGCGGACCTAACCCAGGACGAGCAGCCTTCGTCCGGCCTCCTGGAACTGCTGCATGCAGCGCCGATCGTTTTGGACTCGGCGCTCGCCGATCGGCTGCGCGCTTTGCGCAGCGGCCCGGCCTGGCGTGAGAGCTGCACGCTCGCGCTGCTGCGGGCCGGCGGTTCAGCCGACGAACTGGATGGTTTCCCCGCCATCCTCGGATCCGCGCTGCAGCAGGATTGGCTCCCGGCTGCCGGAAGCTGGGCGAGCTTCCTGACCGACCCGGAGCTGCGCGCCATGCTCTGGCCCGCGCTCATCGGGAAAGCCGTGTCGAGCGAGGCCGCCCGAGAGCTGGGCGCGATCGACGCTGCTGCTTGGCCTGCTGGCGATCGCCTCATGCTGCAGATCGTGCTGGCCGACGCGCAGGCTCCGACCGCCGCAAGCGCCGCCGCGCTCTGGCAGGGATGGCTGGAGACTCCGCTGCCCGAATCGGCGGGGATCGCCCTGCAGGGTGCCCTCGCCCGCCACCTTCCCGCTGCCGAGCCCGACTTCCTCGCCAGCAGCCTGGCTGCCGCTGAGCCGGCACGGCAGGCGGACGCCATTTCCCTATTGGCTCTGATCGCGCCCGGGCCAGCCGCCGGAGTGCTGCGAAGCGTTGCCCTCGACGCGACGCGCCCCAGCGCGCTCCGCGCGCGTGCCGTCAACGCGGTATTCCGCTGCGGCAATGAACGCGATGTGCTCGCGCTGCTCAGCCTGCTGCAGGCCGAGACCGCGCAGCCGATCCTGCAGGCTCTGATGGCCGGGCTGCGCCTCCAGCCAGTTCCCGACATCGCGCAGCGGCTCGAAGCCATGATGCCGCGCCTGCGCACCCGCCTTGCCGGCCTCGCCATCGAGCTCATCATCCTGACCGGCGATGCGCGCCAGCGGCTGCACTGGCTGGAGCGGCTCGGGCCGCTGCAGCGCAGCGACCAGGCGCGCATCATCCAGGCTGCCTGGGCGACGGATCCGAGCCCCAGCTTGGCGAGCTGGTTTGAAGCACAGGCGGCCTCGACCGACCCTGCCGCCATGCTGCGGGGACGAGTCGGTCTCCAGGCATCGCGCACGCCGGCTGAGGTCGCGGCCTTCTACCGCGATCGGCTCCGCGAGGCGGACACCGCTCAGGAGCGCCAGGCCGTGCTGCAAGCCGCCCGCGAACTGCGCACCGACGAGGCGCTCGAGCTGCTGGTGGATTGGTTGGCCACGGAGGAAGGGCGGCGACACCCGAGCAGTGCAAGCTGGGCATCCCTGGTCGTCGAAGAACCCGCGGCCGCGCGCGCCTTCGAGCTGTGGTGGGACGTCGCGGAATCGCTGCAGCCGGTGCAGCGCGATTGGGCCGCCTGCCACCTCGCGGACCAGGACCCCAGCGCGCGGGCCTACCTGGTCGAGCGCATGCCCCAGGTCGAGACTGCCGTGCAGGTGCGCATCATGACCGCCTTGAGCAGCAGCCCGCAGCCGGACGACGTCGGCCTCGCGCTTGCATGGGCGAGCCGGGCGGATGCCGCTGATCCGGTGCGCACGCGCGCCGCTGCCCTCTTGGCCCAGCTTGCCGGCCAGGACGCCACGACGGCGTCCCGCGCCTGGGAGGCGCTGGAGACGGCTGCCCAGGCGGACCCGCTTCAAGTGCCGCGCGTCTGGCGCGCGCTGGTGCGCACCTGGGCGGAGACCGAGACCCGCGCTGCCGGACGCGTCGCGCTGTATGAGCAACTGCAGACTCTCCCCTCGGCTTGGCGCCGCATACTCGGCCAGGAGTTTGCGATCGCCGTCGCCACCGCCCCGGACGAAGCCGCGGCAAGCCGCGCGCTCGAGCAGGTCCGTCTTGCATGGTCCGCGGAAACCACGCCGATCGATGTCAGCGCGGCGGCCGCGGAGGACGCGCTGTCGCGCGCGATGCCCGAGCTGCTGGAAGCCGTCACCGTGCTGGGTGCGCTGCAGGACGCGGACATCGATGAACCGCTGCACGCGATGCTCGCGGCGCTGCCACGCTGGCACCCCGATGCGCTGGCCTACGCGGCCCGCGCGCTGGCCGATCCTGCCCCCGGCTTTGCCGCGGCGGCGCGGCTGCGGCTGCGCGTGACCGAGGCTCCGCAGAGCTGGCGCTTCCCGCCGGAAGAGCAGGATGCACGTACGCAGGCGCCCTGGATGCTGGAGGCCAACGATGCTTTTGCGCATCTCGAGGCGCAGCGCAGCGAAGCCGGAGCTTTCGAGCAGGAGCTGCTGAAGCTGGCCCGCCAACGCTGGCCGCGCGATCGGCGCGCTCATCTTTGGTCGGGCTGGTATGCGCTGGACGCCGGCAGCCTGGCGGCGGCGGTGCGTCACTTCCAGCTTGCGGATGACTGCTCCGGCTGGCTCCCGTACGCGCGCATGGAACCGCGGCTGGGTCTCGCGCTCTGCTCCTGGCAGACCGATGGCAGCCTGGTTCCGATGGAAGAGCTGATCGATCAGCTCCCGCAGGCGCGTGACCTGCTGGACAACCGGGCTCCCGACGCGCTGCGCGCGGCGCTGCTCGACGCGGGCCTCCTGCCGTCTGACCAGGAATAGAAAACGCCCTCCTTGTGCAGGCACAAGGAGGGCGAAACGAGTGGCTCGAGGACCGAGCCGCTCTGTCTTCAGGACTACTGGATGTCGACCTTCAGACCGTTGGTGAAGCGAGCACCCAGACCGCTGATCTCGAGGCCCTGGACCCAAGCGGTCAGGCCAGCGGTGCTCGGCGGCAGGTTGACGCTGATCGAGACGTTACCCGAGGCGTCCGGGCTGAAACGACCGATTTCCTTGTAGGGCGAGCCGATGTCGGCGGTGCCGTACGGGGTCGCGGTCGGACCCGGGTTGAGCGAGTAAGCCAGAATCAGGATGCCAGCAGGATCGCAGCCGGTCGCATCCAGGTTCGCGGCCGAGCCAGAAACCAGGTTCGAGGCGGCGAGAACCGGCGAGCCGACGACGATGTTGTCGATGCCGACGCCATCCAGGTCTGCGTACGGGAAGTTGTCGTACTGCGAGAACAGCACGTAGAAGTCGCCCGAGACGTCGACCGAGGTCGAAGCCAGATCGCAGGTGACGAGCACGCGCTCACCGACCACGCCGGTCAGAGCAGCCCAGTCGCCGACGACCTGTTCCCAGGTGTCGCCGTCGCTCGACACGAAGACGCCGTCTTCCGCGTTGAACTCTTCACCGTGGTTCACACACTGGAAGCTCATCGTGAAGTCGGTGACACCTGCGCCGTTCAGGCCCAGGATCATGCCGCTGTTGGTGACGGGGTAGTTGGTGTTGCCCGGCAGACCACCCATTTCCAGGGCGTACATGCCGTCGTACGGATCGAGGCAGGCAGCATCGCCACCGATGTTGCACCAAGCGTCCGGGTGAGGCAGACGGGTCGTCGCGTCCAGAGCGTTCAGGCCCATGTAGGACGGGGTGACGCCAGCGAGAGCTTCGAAGTTCTCGCGGAAACCGTTCGCCGACTCGAAGGTGCTGGGCATGTTCGACCAGTACGGCGGCGGCGGCGGCGGAGCCATGTCGTCGACCAGGATGTTGTCGAGACGCCACGCGTTCGCGTAGTCACCGGTGTAGTGGAAGCTGAGCTGAACGCCCGTCAGGCCAGCGTAGGCACTGAGGTCGACCTCAAGCGGAGCATCGGTCACCGAGGTGGTGCCGGTTTCCGAGTAGAGGGTGGTGTAGGTGGCGCCGCCATCCAGGGTGACATCGACGTTGTTGATGTCGCGGAAGGACGGGAAGACCTGGTCCTGGTCGCAGTGGAGGTAAGCCTCAGCGAAGGTCGAGAGGTCCATGGCCGGCGACTCGAGACGGTTGTCGTTGTAGACACCCGAGAAGTAGTCGTCGTGCTCGGCCTCTTCGAGGGAGAGGTCAGGCTCCCAGCCGTTGGTCACGCCATTGTTCAGTTCGGTCCAGCCAGCCGGCGGAACGACTCCAGCATCGAAGTCTTCCGACAAGGCCGTCTGTTGGGCCCATGTCGGCGCGGTCAGCGCACCCAGAGCCATCAGAGGGAGGATCTTGTTCATCAGGGAGATTAATTAGGGGATGCGAGACCGCACTTGCGGCCCCCAAGGCCGTAAGAGCCCTGTGCAACCTTAACCCCCGATCCCCTCGGCACCACTAAGGAAGTCGGATTTTTATGGGCAGCTCAGCTCCAGGAAGGCTGACGCGCTGCTCATAGATCCGATTGCCGGCGTGATAGACCTCGATCGAATAGCTCCCTTCGGCGAGTTCGTCGACGCGGAAAGCGCCCTCGCCGGACAACGGCACGGACTTGACCGGCTCCCCTTGGCTGTTGGCAATCGTCAGCACGGGGCCGAAAAAGGCGTCGCCGTCGGGCAGGTTCTCGACTGTGCCGTGGAGCGCGTAGCGCACCCCCAGCTCGATGCGGCCCAAATCCAGGGCGCCGCCCGAATGGCGATAGTCCGTCAGCGTCCAGGCCACCGAATTCTCCGCCTCGATGCGGAGCTGGTAGCTCGCCGCCTCCAGTCCGCCGAGCTCGAAACGGCCTTGCGCGTCGGTGCGCATGAGTTCGCGCAGCTTTCCGCCCTGCGGCGCGGCGAGCACGACTGCTCCGGCGGCGGGCCCCTGAGGCCCGATGACCGTGCCCGAGAGCGTCCCGGTCGGCAGCGCGAGCGTCTCCTTGTTGCCGCCCCGGCCCACTTTCAGGCTGCGACGCACGGGAAGCTGCGAAGGCGAGCCCTGCACCTCGACCTCGTACTCGCCCGCCCAGACCGACGGAAACACGAGCAGGCCATCGAGATCGGAGAGATCCAAGGCGGGGATCTCCTTGCGCTGTGTGGCGATGCCCCGGAAGAGCACGCCGCGCGCGCCGACCACGGGCTTGCCGTTCTGCACCACGGTCATGTTGAGGAAGCCGTGGCGACGCAGCACGAGCTCTTCGCTGCGGGCCTGCCCACCGCTGAACTCAAGCAGGCGAGCAAACTCCGCGGCTCCTTCTGCCCCCCCGCTCTCCGGCGATTCAAAGAGCTGCAGAGGGTTGTGCCCCGGCCGCTGTTCGGGGGTCAGCACGTAGCTGCCCGGGACGATCGACTCGAAGACGGCGCGACCTTCGAGATCGGTCGTCACCGTGAGGATCTCGTCGCGCGGCACCCGCAAGGCGGGATCCGGCAGGAGACGCAATTCCGTCCCCGGCAGCGCGCGGCCTTTGCCGTTGACCACCCGCGCCTCGAGGCTCGCGTAGCGTTCGAGGGTCCAGTCCTCGATCAGGCTCGCGCCCTGGTAATCGATCTGTCGCCGCAGCGGAGCGAAGCCCTCGGCGGTGACGCGCGCTTCCCAGCGCCCCACGGCAAGACCTGCTGCGCGGACGACACCCTGGTCGTCGGCGGCAGCCTGCAGCGGTCGGGACGCCGGCTGACGCCGCAGCTCCAGACTGGCGCCTGGAACCGGTGCACCTTGGGCGTCGCGGAGCTGCACCTGCAGCGCGAGACTCCCCTGCAGCCGGATCTGAACCGGCTCGGCGTCCTGCGTGATGACGTAGCCGTCCTGACGGAACTCCGAGCCGAGCGCCGAACGCACCCGCAGGGAGTAAGTCCCCGGCCCGGGCGAGCGGAGTTCAAAGCGACCCTGCGCATCGGACACGCCGATCGCCGGCAGGCCGTCCATCCGGCTGGCCGGATCGAAGAGCTCGACCGGGATTCCAGCAGCCGGCTTACCCTGCGGATCCAGCACGGTCCCGGGGACGCGCAGCTGCTCGCGCAGCCGGAACTGAATCACCTCCCCTGCCGCGACTCCTTCGACCCGCTCGGGAACGCAGCCAGGCGCGACCGCGAGCACCGTCAGATCGCGGCTCTTGCCCCCTTCGATCGGCAGCTTGAAACGCCCCTGGGCATCGGCACCTTTGCCGACGCGCATCACCGCTTCATAGGACCAGCCCAGCTCGGCGCCGCCGAACTGCTGATGGGCAAAGACCAGCCGCGCTCGATCGATCGGCCGACCGTCCGGGCCAAAGACCTGTCCGACGACGGCCGCAGGATCCGCCTGCAGCTGTTCATCCAGCACCGGCTCGGAAGCGGTGCGGTTGCCCGTTCCGCCCGGCTGTGCGACCTGCGGACCAGACTCGCTGGAATCGTCCTGCCCGGGCGACTCATAGCCGCCCAGCGGATCGGGCTGCTCACCCGGCCCAGAAAGCACCAGGACCCCACCGACCGCCGCTGCGACCAGCAGCAGCAATCCGATCAAAACGCCACGATTCATGCTCTAGGAAGACGGCAAACAGGCCAGGAGAGCCCGCTTGGCCAGGACCCTGGCCATCTTCTTGCGGTAGGCCGGGGACATGGAGGTGTTCTTCATCGGCCGAACTTCCTCCCGGAGTGAAGCTCCGAGTTCCTCGGCCACATCCTCCTGAATCTGCCGCCCCACCAGCCGTTCCGCCAAATCCGGGTGAACTCGCGGAACACTGTCATAAGCCGTTGACGCAACGCGGGCTTCGGCGATTTCGCCGCCGGGCTGATCGGCCCAGCGGACCCCGACGGCGACCCCGCCCTCGGGGAAATCGAAGGTCTCGCGCAGGCGGAGCTTCTGGTAGCGCACGGTCCAGTCGCCGGCGTCCTGAGGCAGATCCAGACGGAGCATCAGCTCGCCGGGCTTGCGCTCGGCAAAGCGGCGAATCCCGTCGAGGGCGTAGTACTCGCTGAGCGGGACGCGACGCTCGCCGTCGGGGCCGACCAGCACAGCCTCGGCGCCGTAGGCCATCAGCACCGGGGCAAGATCCCCGCTGTAGGTGGCGACACAGACATCGCCGGGCACGGGCTGGACGCGGCACTGATCCGCTTCTGCCTTGAGGCAGGAGTCGTGGGCCAGACGCCACTCCGCCGTCTGATTGAAGTGCCAGCAGCGCGTGTCCAGATGCAGGTTGCCGCCGAGCGTGGCCGTCCGCCGGATGAGCGGCGTGGCGATCTGCGCCGCCGCGCGCGAAAGCTCGGGGCAGAGCTGGGCCAGGACCGGGCAGTGCTCGAGCTCGTGCAGGGTGCGCCCTGCCGCCAGCGGCCCCGCGGCCTCGCCCTGCAGCTCGGGGAGGTGCCGCAGACTGATGACATGCGGGCGCACATTGAGCCGCCACTTGTAGTTGCACAGCAGGTCGGTGCCACCGCCGAGCAGATCATGATCGGGGTGAGCAGCCGTGGCTTCGAAGGCTTCGTCAAGCGAGCCCGGACGGTGCAGGGCGAGATCAGGAATGCGCACGTGCCTTCTCCTCGGCCTTGCGTTTCTGTTCGAGCGCCTTCAGCACGCGCTCGGGGGTCATGGGAACTTCGTGCAGCCGCACACCGACCGCGTCGTAGATGGCGTTGCCGATCGCCGGGATGATCGGCGCGAGCGCACCCTCACCGCACTCCTTCGCGCCGAGCGGCCCTTCCGGGTCGTTGGACTCGACCACGATCGCCTCGATCTCGGGCGTGTCGACCGGCGAGGGAATCTTGTAGTCGAGGAAGGAGGCGTTGCGCAGCTGGCCGTTGTTCAGATAGACCATCTGCTCGGTCAGCGCCTGGCCCATGCCCATGTGCACGCTGCCTTCGAGCTGCCCTTCCACGGCGAGCCGGTTGAGCGCCTTGCCGCAGTCATGAGCGGCCCAGATCTTGTCCACGCGGGTGAATCCAGTCTCGGGATCGACCTCGACCTCGGCGACGAAAGCCTGATAGCTGTAGGAAGGCGACAGCCCCGCGCCCGAACCCTTGAAGGCCCCCCCCAGCTTCGGCGCGATGTAGGCACCCTTGGCGATCAGCGCGCCGTTGTCGGCGAGCGCCTCGCGCAGGGCGTCCATGTAGGGCACGACCACACCCGGATCATCGAGGTGGAGGTAGGTCTCGTCCGCACCCTTGACGAAGCCCTCGGCGGACTTGCCGGTCAGGCGCGCGCAGGCTCGCTGCAGCTTGCGGAAGATCGCCTCGCCGGCCCGCAATGCGGCGTTGCCGGCCATAAAGGTGACGCGGGAGGAATAGCTCCCCAGGTCAATCGGCGCGGTGTCCGTGTCCTTGGCCAGGACGCGGCAGCGATCGATGCGCACCCCCATCGCCTCGGCGACGCACTGCGCCAGCATCGTGTCTGAACCCTGACCGATGTCAGCCGCCAGCGAGTGAATGGTGACGCCGCCGTCGACGTCGATCTTGATGTGCACGGTCGACTGCGGAGTACGGGTGCGGTGAATGGGCAGAGCCGAACCACTGATGTAGAAGCCACAGCCCAGGCCGATCCCGCGGCCGTAAGGCATCTTGCGGAACTTCTCGTTCCAGCCGGAGCGCTCGCGGACCCGTTCGAGGCACTCGAGGAAGCCGGTCGAGGTGATCCGCAAGTGATTCAGCGTGGTCGTGTTCGCCGGCAGCGCATTCTGAGCGCGCAGATCGAAGGGATCGACCTGCAGCTTCTCGGCCATCTCGTCGAGCGCAGTCTCGAGCGCATAGCGCGCATTGACCGCGCCGTGGCCGCGCATCGCGCCGCTCGCCGGCTTGTTGGTGTACACCCGCCGCCCGCTGTAGCGGAAGCTCGGCAGACGGTACGGCCCCTGCGAGAGCACGCCGTTGTAGTAGGTGGTGACCACCCCAAAGGAACCCCAGGCACCCCCATCGATGCGGCTGTGGGCATCCAGCCCCAGCAGGCGGCCTTCGCGGTCGGCAGCCACGCGAATCTTGTACTCGGTGGGGTGACGCCCGTGGTTGTTGAGGAAGACCTCGTCGCGGTCAAAGATCAGCTTGACCGGGCGGCCCGTCTTGCGCGCCAGCAGCGCCGCCACCATCTCGTGCGGGAAGGGATCGGACTTACCGCCGAAGCCCCCACCGACCAGCGGTTTGTAGACCCGAATGCGGTGCATCGGCATCTCCAGGACCTTGGCCAGCGCGCGGTGCAGATAGTGCGGCACCTGCGTGGCCGAGTAGAGGCTCATGCGGCCATTGGGCTCGGGGACGGCGATACAGCCGATCGGCTCGGTGAAGCCGTGATTGATTCCGTCGAAGACGTACTCGCCGCCGGTGACGACGTCGGCCTGCTCGAAGGCGCCATCGACGTCGCCGAACTCCTGGTCGACCGCCTTATGCAGATTGGTGCCGCCGATCGTGTTGCTGTGGATGGGCTGGTCAGTCTCTTTGAGCGCGTCCTTCGGGCGCAGCACCGCAGGCAGCTTTTTGGTACGCATCTGCACGCGCAACGCAGCCTCGCGTGCGCCCACCTCGGACTCGCATGCGACGGCCGCGACGATCGCTCCGCTGTACAGCGCGTTGGGCGCCGGCAGCGGGGTCTCGTCCTCGCTGATGGGCAGAACGCCGAAGGTGTTTCCGGTCCCCGGCTCGCCCGGCGCCAGGGAATCGACGTAGCCCTCGACCTCTTGGGCCGCAGAAAAATCGACCTCCTCGACCTGAGCGTAGGTCTCGGTGGACCGAACCAGGCGGGCATAGAGCATGCCCGGGAACTTCATGTCCTCGATGTAGATGCCCTGGCCGCTGGTCTTCTCCATGCTGTCAATCAGCGGGAAGCGCGAGCCGACGGTGCTCTGGTAACGCGTCATGATCTAGACCTGTTCGGAAACGGTGGAAGGACGGCCTCGCTCGGCGCAGAAGGTGCGATGCTCGGCCGCGCAGCGCTCGACGGCGTCGATGATCTTGACGTAGCCAGTACAGCGGCAAAGATTGCCCGCGAGCGCTTCGCGGATCTCATCGCGGCTCGGCGAGGCGTTGTCGCGCAGCAGGCGGTCGGCAGCCAGCAGGAAACCCGGCGTGCAGAAGCCGCATTGACTGGCCCCGGCTTCCGCCCAGGCCTCCTGCAGCGGCGCGAAGCGCTCGCCGTCGCGCAGGCCTTCGACAGTGGTGATCTGCTTGCCCTCGACCTCGGCGGCGAGGGTGAGGCAGGACAGCACCGGCTCGCCATCGATCTGGACCGTGCAGCACCCGCAGGTGCCGAGATCACAGCCCCGCTTGGTGCCGGTGAGCTCGACCTCCTCGCGGAGGACGTCGAGCAGAGTATCAGCGTCGCGGGCCAGGACCTCGCGGGGCTGACCGTTGACGTGCAGACGAAGGATGCGGCGAGAGAACGACATGAGACGGGCCGAGGCCCATTCTAGCCCTGCTCCCCGGGGATTACTGCACCACCAGGGCCAGCGAGTTCGACCAGATGCCGACCTGCAGGGTGGTGATTTCGAGCGCTTGCGTCCAGACCGGCAGGCCGGAGATCGTCGGCGCCACGTTGACCTGGATCGAGAGCTCGCCCTGCGCATTCGGCGAGTAACGACCGATCCGCTCGATCGGTTGGGTGAGGTCGGCCACGCCAAAAGGAGTGGTCGAAGGACCGCCGCCGCGGAGCGAGTAACCCAGCAGCAGAATCGAGCTGGGATCGGCTCCAGAGACCGTCAGCGTGGCCTGCTGGCCGGCCACCAGATTCTGTACGTCGTAGAGCAGCGGCGGAGCGCCCCCGATGTCGATGTTGTCGATCGCGACGCCGTCGAGGAAACCGTACGGGTAGTTGTCGGCCTGGGCGAAGGCGAGGTAGAAGTCGCCGCTGACATCGACGGCGGTCGAGGACAGATCGCAGGTCAGCGTCACCCAGGTGCCGGTGGCGCCAATCAGAGTCTCCCAGTCGCTAAGCAGCGGGACCCAGTCCACGCCGTTGTCGCTGATGAAGACCCCGTCGTCACTCTGCAGCTCCTCGCCCTCGTGGCGGGCATCGAACTGCATCGTAAAGTTGCTGGCGCCGGCGCCGTTGAGGCCCAGGATCAGCGCGTTCGCGACGTCGTGGTACAGCGAAGTCGACGGGTCGAGGCCCATCTCGAGGCAGTACTGCCCGGAAGCCGGATTGCTACACACGCCCTGCTGGCCGATGTTGCACCAACCCAAGGGATCGGGGGTGCGCCAGGCGAAATCCAGGCTGTTGGTGGCCATGTGCGGCGGCACCACTCCGCCCAGGAGATCGAAGGTTTCAAAGAGCCCATCCACCGAGACGAAGCTGGTCGGCAAGTTGGGCCAGTGCGGCGGCGGCGTGAAGGGCTGATCGTCGACCAGCACGCGATCGATAAACCAGCGATTGCCGTTATCCCCCTCGTAGTCGAAGGCGAGCTGAATCCCGCTTAGTCCGGCGTATGCGCTGAGATCCACCTCGATGGCGTAAGTGCCGTCGACCGTCTGGGTGCTGACCCAGACGTCGCTCCAGGTGACTCCGCCGTCGGTGCTGATCTCAATCGCGTTGCGATCGGTATCGATCGCAAACTCCTGGACCTCGACCGCGTGCAACCAGACCTGACTGAGTCCGCTGAAATCCAGGACCGGCGTAACGAGTTGGTTGTCGATGGCCCCAAAACCGTACTCGTGGAAGGCAAACTCACAGAGGTCGTCCTCCCAGCCAGAGGTGATCCCATTGTTGACTTCCGTCCAGCCCACGGGCGGGACCACGCAGGAACGAAACTGTTCGTCGAGAACGACCGTCTGGCCGACGACAGAACCGAGCAGACTGGCGGAGGAGAGCAGAGGCAGGAGGAAGCGACGCATGAGGGTTGCGAGGAGAGTCACAGGCGTTTCGGCCTCCAGAGGGCTGCCTCACTCTATCCCGACCAGCGCAGCCCGGCTAGGAAGTCGGATGCTCTAAACATCGAAGCGCCATTGGTAATGCCTCGAAGCCAGCAGGACGGCGAGGTCGAGATAGAACTCGTCGGTGATCGCGTGATCGTGCTCTCCTTCGAAGACGGCGTCGTACTCGCGTAGCCCACGCGACTCCTGCGCTGCTTCGGTGCCAGCCAGGAGGACCAGCGCGGTGTACGTCCGCCCCACCCGATCGAGGTACCCGCTGGTCCCGGCCCCGAGCCGCAGCGACCACTGCATGAGCAGCGCCTCGCGCGCCCGCGGATCGCCAAACTGGTTGGCCGCCATCAGCCAAAGTGGCTGCAGCCAGGACCGCACCGGGGCCGTGGCGGAGGCGAGCTGCGTCTGGAACCAGGCGTGATCCGCCTCGTCGCCGGCCAGAGCCAGCAGCAGGACGGCAGGCATCGTGAGCGCATCGAGGCTCTCGACATCAAGGAGCGAGGTGCGCGCGACCTCGGCGCGGGCACGCGCCGCCTGCCGGGCACCTTCGAAGTCGATGAGGGCCAGCCGGACCAAGCCAGCGGCTTCGCGAGTTGGAATGGAATCGGGCGCTGCTGCAGGGAGCGCCAGGCCAAGCTCCCCTGCCAGCCCCCACAGCCAGGACGCACTGGGCTCTTCGACCACGCGCTCGGCGAGGAAGGCGAACACCGTGGCGCGCTCGTCGGCTTCGACTTCGCGGAGGCCCAGGACGGCGGAGGCCTCTTCACCGCGCAGGTTGCTGCCCCGCAGCACGCTGAGCGTACGCCCAGGGGTGCGACGCGCGGCCACCACCCAGGCGGCCGGCAGACCCTGGCCGAGCTCCTCGAGCTCGGTGGATCGAATCGGGGGCTGCCCCGGAATGACCGACGCGACCAAACGGGCGGCGCGAATGACCGCCTCTTCGCCTTCGAGAGTGGTGGCGACACCGGCCCGCGCGTCGAGCAGACCCAGCAGAGCCTGCTGGCGTACCGTGGGCTTGCGACCGACGGCTTTGCGGACGGCTGCCACATCGGGCACCCGCTCGTGGGCCAGGTAGCCGGCCAGCAGGCAGGCTCCCTCGTAGTCGGTCGCCGCGCGCTTCCAATCGCGAGCGGGATCACGGCCGGCGTCCGGGTGACTCATGCCGTAGAGCAGCAATGCCCAGGCGCGCTGCGCGTCGGCCCGCCTTCCGGCGCGGGCCGCATCGGCGAGCAGCTGCTGCGACTCGGGGGTGCCCAGGAGCGCCGCCGCGAGCAAAACCCCGCGTTGAGCGAGCGCCGAGCCCTTGCCGACCCGCTTCTCCAGCCAGGACTCCGTTCCAGGGCCGAGCGCAGCGATCTGCTGGGCAGCCCGGAGGCGATCTTCCGGTTGAGGGCCATCCAGCCCCGCAACAAGTTCGGCACTGGGCTCTTGCGCGAGGAAGAGCCCAGTGCAACAGGTGAGTAGCAGCGCAGTCAGACTGGCCATTCCATCCAGCTTAGCCGCTAGCGCAGCCGGACGAGAATCGGGTTGCTGAGTGCACCGCTGCCCGCATCGACGAGCTGGAAGTAGTGATCCACGTGGTCGAACTGCGGAGGCAGCACCGGGGCCGTCCAGTCGAAGGTGGCGCTGCCCCCGCCATCGAGCTGCGTCGGGTGCATCCAGCCGTTTTGAAACTGCCGCTGATAGAGGGCATCCTGCTGATCGAGAAAGATCGCCCCGCCCCCGCCGTAGTCCGCTTCGGCAAAGCCACGCTTGCGGCAGATGATGCCGCGGACGAGGCCGTCTGGGCTGCCGTGACGCACCTTGAGGCGAATCGTCTCGCCGGAAGCAGCGTAGGGCAGATCAACGTCCAAGACCGGCCCGCGCTCTTGTGCCTGCGGCAGGAAGGTGAAGGCATCGAGCTCGGTGCTGACCTGGAAACCGTAGTCGGCCTCGGCGAAGCCGGGGACGAGGCGCCCGCCGCCGGCGTCGCCGTAGAGCGTGGCGTCGTCGGATGTGGGCGACTGCACGGTGAAGCACAGCTCTTGCGTGATCGGATCGGCACTGATCGAACGGAGATCCCCGATGGAACCCGAGCCCGGTTGTGCCTGATCGACCATGGCCTGCACATCGCTTTCGGTCCAGAGCCTGGACACCGCGCCCTGCTTGCGCTGGTAGACCAGCAGATCGCCATCTTCGATCGGGCCCAAAATGGCCGACTGCACCCCGTCTTTGAGGGAGAAGAACAGGACGTCGCCTTCGATGTGGGCCGCATCGAGGTCGAAGTTGCCGGAGGTGACCGCCAGTGCGGTGACCAGCTCGTCTTCAGGGAGGATGCACTGCAGACCGCCACCCGGGGTGAAGCGCAGCAGATCGCCGTCGAGGAAGCCAGCGTAGTTGGCGTCGGTGGAGAAGGCGAGATCGGCAGGTGTGAAGCGCGTGGCACCTCGCCGCGGGGCCAGAGTGAGCGCATCGACCCCAGGGAGCAGATCGAGCTGCCCATCGCCGGTGAGATCGCGCAGCTGCGCAAACCAGGCCGCACGCGGCCAGTACAGCGAGGAGCCGGGAGTGCCCACGGTGCGCAGCAGCAGCGCCTCGTCGTGGCAGACAGGGTCAACGGAAAGCTGCGTGTCCGAGGTGGTGGAAGCCAGAGCCGACTGGGGCACGGCTGCGAGCAGAAGGGAGGAGAGAATCAGCATGGTTCTACTCGGAAGACGGACTCGCCCGCGAAAGGTGACAGCCCCGCCCCCTGCCGCGGGATATTTCCCACCCTTCCGGGGAATATTTCCCGATGCCTGGCTCTTCCTGCGTTTCCTGGCACGCTCTCCACGCCATCGAAAGATGCCCCCAGGCCCGCTTTTCGCTTTTTCTGCAACTCTGCCCAGCCCGCAGCGCCGCGCTGGCACGCGATGTGTAGAAAGAACAGCATGTCCCGTCGCCACCGCTTCGGTTCCACTCCTCCCGATTCTTCACCCCTGCTCTGGGGCGAGCTGGTCCGCACGCTCCGGACCCCCCTGCGCGTCCGCGTGCTGGGCCCGCGGCTACGCGCGGCGCTGGTCGCCTCTGACTTCCGGCTGGCCCCCGATCTGCGCGACCCCGCGACCCACGAACGCGGCGCCGCCCGGGTGCGCCATGCCGGCGATCCGCTGAGCGTCTACTGGGCCGACCTGCGCCGCCTGCGCCCCACCCAGCGCGAGGAGGAGTTCGTCCTTTCCCAGGCGATCGTGCTGCTCCGCGAGGCCATCGCCGAGCTGCTGGGGAGCGCCCCCAGCCAGGAAGCCCGACTGCTCTGCGAAGAGCACCTCTCTCCCTATGCACACCTGCGCAAGGCGCTGGAAGAGCTGCCGACCGGCCGCAGCGCGAGCGCAACGCCGCTGGAGCGTCTGCGTCAGCGGCTGGGCGAACTCACCGCGATCCAGAGCGTCCTGATTGAGCGCAATCTGCACGCCGTCCCGGCCACCGCGCGCAAATACCGCCACGTCGGCGTGCCGTGGGAGGACCTCATCCAGGAAGGCAACGCGGCGCTGATGCGCGCCGTCGAACGCTTCAACCCGGCTGAGGGCGTGCGCTTCTCAAGCTACGCGAGCTGGTGGATCCAGCAGGGCATCCTGAAGGCGCTGTCCTTCCAGGCCCGCACCGTGCGGCTTCCGGTCTACCTGGCGCAAGCCGTGCACCGTGTGCGCGATGCGCAGGCGAGCAGCCCGGATCCGCTCAGCGTCGATGAACTCGCCCAGCGCACCGCGCTGTCGAATGAGCACGTCGAACGCGCGCTGCGTGCGGATCGCACCTGCGTCTCGTTGCAGCGCCCGGCAGTGGGCGCGGATGAAGAGGACGGCACGATGGCCGACCGCCTCGCCGACGGGCGTCGCGCCCCCGAGCCGGATGCCGCATCGCCCGCCGAGCTGCGCCAGGAACTGGACGCGCTGCTCGAGACCCTGCCCGAGCGCGAAGCGCTCGTTCTGCGCCTCCGCTTCGGCCTCGAGGACGGGCGCGTCTGGACGCTCGAGGAAGTGCGTCAGCGCCTCGGCATTTCGCGCGAGCGGGTGCGTCAGCTCCAGGCCCAGTCACTGGGCCGGCTGACCCGCCCCACCCCGCGCCGCCGCTTGTCGCGCTACCTCGACGCCGTCGCGAGCTAGACTCGGGCATGCTTGTTGCCCTGCTGCTGCAGGCTGCGCAGTTTCTGCCAGCCCCGGCCCCGGTCCATGGCGTTCCGGATCAGGACTATCAGCGTCAGCTGCTCGTCCTCAGCCAGGAGGCGAGCGTGGAAGCAGCGCAACTGGATGCGCTGGCGCCGGATTCCCGCGCCAAGATCGCCGCGGCGACCGCGCTCGCGCTGGGCACCGAGGAACAGGCTCGGCTGGCCGCGCTGCTGCTGGCCGGAACCCGCGACGACGGCGCGGCCCGCGCCCTCTATCGAGCCGCCTGTCAGGCCTCGGCGAACAACACGGCCATCGCCTGTCTGCTCGCGCCGGAGGTGCTGCCGCCAGGTGTGGCGCCGGCGCTGGCCTACCTGGCCCAGGATCCCTCGCGGGCGCTGGCCGTGCGCGCGGCCGCCCTCGGTCGCCTGCTCGAGCACGGCCGCAGCGGGGTCTGGCCCCTGGCGCGGGCGCTCTTTCAGGGCGGCACCCGACTCGGCCTGGACCCACCCGCCTACGCGGACTGGCCGCAGGGCCCGCGCTGGGAACTGGCCAAGCGCACCGTTCTGATCTGCCTGAATCGCTGGCTCCGCGCGCAGGGCTGCCCGCCCTCCACGATCGAGCCGAACGCTGCCTGGGAGGATCAACTGCGTCAGTTGGAGGCCACCGAGCAGCTGGTCCAGGCCGCTGCGGCCGGCCCGGTTGCGGTCGATCCTCGCTATGGGGCCCGCCGCCTCGAGCGCGCCCAGACCCTGGCGCTGCTCGACGCCGCCGTCGCGGGCGACGGCGTGGCCGCACGCGCCCTGCCCTGGCTGCTGCCGCAGGCCGAACTCACCCTGCGCGAAGCCGCCGACGGCAGCGACCCCGAACGCGCCACCGTGGCCGCGCACGTGCTGGCCGCTGCGCCGCGCTAGTCGCTACGGATAGATCCGCTGCAAGGTGCGCGGGAACGGGATGCACTCGCGCACGTGCTCGACGCCGGTGATCCACGACACCGTGCGTTCGAGACCGATGCCGAAGCCGCCGTGCGGCACCGAGCCGAACTTGCGCAGGTCGAGGTACCACTGGAAGGCCTCGAGCGGCAGCTCGTGATCGATGACGCGCTGCTTCAGCACGTCGTGATCATCTTCGCGCACCGCGCCCCCGACGATCTCGCCGGCCGTCGGCGCGATGATGTCGACGCCCAGCACCTTGGAAGGATCATCTTCGGCGCGCTTCATGTAGAAGGCCTTCACCTCGGCCGGCCAGTGCGTGACCATGACCGGGCAGCCATAGTGCTCGCCCAGCATGGTCTCGTCCGGGGCCCCCAGGTCGTCGCCCGGCTGGAACTCGGACTCGTACTTGCCCTCGGCCTTCCACTCCATCAGCATCTTGGCCGCCTCGTCATAGCGCAGGCGCGGAAACTCGGTGTTCCAGGCCTGGAGGACCGCCGGGTCGCGCTCGAGATCGGCGAGATCCTGCTGGTTGTGCTCGAGTACCTGCTCGAGGGTGTAACGGATCATGCCCTCGGCCAGATCGCAGACCTCGGTGAGGCCGGCGTAGACGAACTCCGGCTCGAGCATCCAGAACTCGGTGAGGTGGCGGCGGGTCTTCGACTTCTCGGCCCGGAAGGTCGGCCCGAAGCAGTAGACCTTGCCCAGCGCCATCGCAGAGGCCTCGGCGTAGAGCTGGCCGGACTGGGTCAGGTAGGCCGTCGTATCGAAGTACTCGGTCTCGAACAGCGTCGAGGTGCCTTCGCAGGCGTTCGGCGTGAAGACCGGCGAATCGACGCAGAAGAAACCCTGCTGGTCGAGGTAGTTGCGGAAGGACTGAATGACCCGGTGCCGCACCCGCAGGATCGCCATCTGGCGCTTGGAGCGCAGCCAGAGGTGGCGATGATCCATCAGGAAACCCGGACCGTGCTCCTTCTTGGTGATCGGATAGGGCTCCGCGACCTGATGGATGTGCAGCGACTGCACCTTCAGCTCGGCGCCGCCCGGCGCGCGCTCGTCGAGCTTCACCGTGCCGACCACCTCAAGCGAGGACTCTTGAGTCAGCGCTTTGGCCTGTTCGAAGACCTCCTCGCCGACTTCATTCTTGAGCACCACGCACTGGCAGATGCCGCTGCCATCGCGCAGCAGCAGGAACAGCAGCTTGCCCTTGCCACGGCTGTTGTAGAGCCAGCCGCGCAGGCGGACTTCGGCGCCGTCGTGTTGGGTCAGATCCGAGATGCGGACGTCGAGCACGGGAGAATGTCTAAGGGAACTGGCGGAGGGAATCGTCGAGGTGCACCGCGCGCACGATTGAACCGGCGATCTGCACCCGCCCTTTGACGATCAGGCCATCGCGGGCGCCTTCGACGCGGATGACCAGTTCGTCGGCCTGCAGATCGAGATCCTCGTCGAGCAGCTTGATCTCGCCCAGCCCGCGCACGGCGAGCGCGCGTTCGACCAGGCTGCGCAGCTCCTGCTCGCGGCTGAGCTCGGCTTCGCTGGCCACGGGCTCTGGGGTGGGCGCCGGCTCCTGCATGGCCTCGATCGCGACCCGGAGCTTGGCCACTTCATGGCGGATCGACTCCAGATCCATGCCGGCCAGGCGCTGGTCCAGCTGTTCGATCTGTTCGCCCAGCTCGGGCAGCCCCGCGCTGAGCTTCTTGACCTCCTTGACCACCTTCTGCACCCGCTCCTCGACCTGCCGGCGGTTCCAGACCACCAGCACGGCGACGGCGAGCGACAGAGCGAGCAGGACGTATTCCATGGCGAAAGCCGGCGCACGGCAGGGCGGCGCCTGACAGCCCGGCAGAATACCGTCGAGCGGGTGCGCGCGCCTAGGATGAGGGCACGTCATGCGAGCGCGTCTGCTCTCCGCCGCCCTCTTCGCCGTCCTGGCCCTGCCGCTGCTGTTCACCAGCGCGGATCCGGTGCTGCTGCAGTCGCTCACGGTGCAACGCCTGCTGCAGGACATTCCACTCGACGACGCCGAGCGCGGCCCGATCGCGCAGGTCGAGTTCGCCTGGACCCTCGAAGGCGACGTCGACGGCCACGCCCGCGCCGATGCCATCCGCGCGGGCCTGCGGCTGCCCCGCCCCGAGGATGGCGAGGCCGACCCGTATTTGAGCGTCGATCTGGAGAACGAGCTCTTCCTGGCCCGCATCCCCGAGCGTGCCGGCGCAACGCGCACCCTGCTGCTGCGCACCGAGATCGACGAGGCCCTGGGCCGGCTACAGCTGGTCGACGTCGCCGAGCAGCTCGCCCCGGCGGATCGCCCGGTCGCGCCGCTGGGCTCGCGCTGGGCGCTGCTCCCGCCGCTGCTCGCGATCCTGCTCGCCTTCCTGCTGCGCGGCACCCTGATCGCGCTCAGCGCCGGGGTGCTGCTGGGCGCGGGCATGATCGCGGCCGGCGAAGGGCAGGTCCTGGGACTGTTCGAGGTCGCGATCGGCGACATTCTGTTCGGCGAGATCCTCACCAGCTCCTTCCACCTCTACATCCTCGGCTTCGTGCTGCTCCTGTCTTCGACCGTGGCGGTCGTCACGCGGATGGGCGGCATCGACGGGATGGTGCAGGCGCTGCTGCGCTTTGCGAAGTCCTCGCGCAGCGTGCAGGCGATCGCCTACGCCCTGGGCCTGGGCATCTTCTTTGACGACTACGCCAACACGATCATCGTCGGCAACTCGTGCGGGCCGCTGTTTGATCGCAAGCGGGTCTCGCGCGCCAAGCTGGCCTACATCGTCGACAGTACGGCGGCGCCGATTGCCGGCATTGCGATTCTGTCCACCTGGGTGGCTTATCAGATCTCGACCTACGCCCCGCAGCTGCCCACGGTTGGGATTGAGGCCAGTCAGGGCTACGCACTGTTCCTCGAGACGATCCCCTACCGCTTCTACTGCATGCTGGCGATCGTGATGGTCGGCCTGGTGGTCCTGCTGCAGCGCGACTTCGGGCCGATGAAAGCCGTCGAGCAGGCGGCGCGCGACGGCGAGGACCCCAGCTCGGTTCTGCGCGACGACGGCCCCGAGGCCATGACGGTCGCCAAGCCGGGGGTGCCGGCGCACTGGTGGAATGGAGTGCTGCCGCTGGCGCTGATGATTCTCGGCACCGCCGGGCTGATCTACTCCTTCGGCGCGGCGGTGGTCCGGGCCGACGCCGCGGCTGGCGACGCGAGCGCCCAAGCGGCGGTCGATGCCGGCGGCTTTGAGTGGCTGCGCTCGGTGCTCGGCTCCTCCGATTCGACCGCGGCGATCTTCTACGGCTCGCTGGCCGCCTTCGGGCTCGCCATGCTGATGGCCGTGGGCCAGCGGCTGCTCACCCCGCGCGAGGCCTCGATCACGGCCACGCGCGGCCTGGGCCCGCTGATGAAAGACGCGGTGCTGATTCTGCTGCTGGCCTGGAGCATCGGTTCGGTCTGCACCGAGTTGGGCACGGCGACCTACCTGGTCGCAGCCTTTGAAGGCCTGATCAGCGGGACTTGGCTGCCGGTGATTCTGTTCCTCACTAGCTGCTTCGTGGCCTTCGCGACCGGCTCGAGCTGGACGACGATGGCGATCATGCAGCCCAACGTCGTGCTGCTCGCCTATCAGCTGGGCGAAGGCACGCCGTACGGTTCGCACGGCCTGCTCATTCTGTCGATCGGCGCGGTGCTGGAAGGCGCGATCTTCGGCGATCACTGTTCGCCGATCAGCGACACGACGATCCTCAGCTCGGCCGCCTCGAAGTGCAACCACATCGAGCACGTCCGTACCCAGGCGCCCTACGCGCTGGTGACGGCCTTCATCGCTATCACCCTCGGCTACCTGCCGGTCGCGCTGCTCGGCACGCCCTGGTGGGTGTCGCTGCTGCTCGGCACGGTGGCGATCTTCGCCTTCCTGCGTGTGGTCGCGAAGCCGGTTCAGACTTCGGCCAACACACTGGCGGCCGGGCCCACCGGCTGACCCTGCGGGGCGGCGGGCTCTTTGCCGTGCTCGTGAACCATCCGGCCGCGGAGCCAGACGCGTTCGGGACGGGCGCGCAGCTCGCGGCCGTGGTACGGCGACCACTTCGACTTCGAAGGAAGCGTGGACTCGTCGACGACAAAGCGGGCTTCCGGATCAGCCAGGACCAGGTCGGCGTCGGCGCCGATCGCGAGGCGCCCCTTCTGCGTGAGGCCGAACTCATCCGCCGGCAGCTGCGTGACCGAGGCCACCGCGGCTTCGATGCTCATGGCATCGCAGTCGTCGGCGACGGCCACCATCAGCGGCAGGAGGAGATCGATGGAAGGGAAGCCGCTGGGCGCCTTGGCGTAGGGCCGGGCTTTCTCCTCGAGCGGATGCGGCGCGTGATCGGTGCCCACGCCTTCGAGCAGGCCCTGCGCGACCAGCTGACGCAGGCCCTCGCGGTTGTCCGCGGACTTGATGGACGGATTGACCTTGAAGCGGTTTTCGTGCATCGCCGCGGCTTCCTCGGCGTCGGCGATCAGATAGTGCGGCGCCGTCGTGCCGGTGACCGGCTGACCCGCGGCGCGCGCCTCGGCGACTAGGCGGCCGCCTTCCGCGGTGGAGATGTGGAAGACGTGGAGCACGGCCCCCACCTCGCCGGCGACCCGGATCGCGTCGCGGATCGACTGCACCTCGGCCTCGACCGGGCGCAGGAAGTCGTGACGGCTCGCCTGTTCGCCCTGCGCGGCGGCGGCGGCCGCGTCCATGATCTGGTTGTCCTCGCAGTGGGCGACGATCTTGATGCCGACTTCGGCGGCGCGCTGGAAGAGCGCGCGCATCGTGGCCTCGTCCTTGACCCCGCCGGCGCCGGTCGAGCAGCCGAGGAAGCACTTCACCGCCGGGCACAGGCCCTTCAGCTCGTGCAGCGTCGGCAGAGCGGCCTCGGTGAGGCTGCCGTAGGGCGCGTAGTCGACCCGGGAGATGCCACGCAGATCGGCGATCTTCTGACGCAGCAGCGCGCCCGTCTCCATCAGCGGCGGGTTGTTCTGGATCTCGCAGACGGTGGTGACGCCGCCGTGCAGCGCGCCGGCTGAGCCCGTCAGATAGCCCTCCTTGCGCACCAGCCCCGGCTCGCGGAAGTGGACGTGGCAGTCGACCAGGCCCGGCAGCAGCCAGCGCCCCTCCATCTCGACCACGGCCTCGCCCGTCTCGGCCTCGAGGCCGGAACCGATCTGGGTGATCGTCCCGGCGAGGCCGATGCGCAGGTCGGTGGCGTCGAGGAACTGCCGACCGTCGAAGAGCCGGCCGCCGCGGAACAGAGTGGGTTGAGCTTCCATGCGTCGAGGGGCCGCAGCGGGCGCGGCCAAGAAGAGCAACATGATAGGCTGCACCGCCGTAGTCACGAATCATGCGTCGGATCTTCCCCCTCCTCGCCCTGCTGGCCGCGCTGCTCGCGCCCCGCGTCCCCGCCCAGCACCTCAACTGGGACCTCCATGAAGTCGCCTGGGTCATGCGCCCGGCCGCCGATGGCGAGACCATCGACATGGAGATGACTCTGAATCCGCTGCTCGACCGGGATCGCGTCGTGGTGCGGATTCCCCTGTGGCGCCCGGGCTCGTACCGCTACGCCAACTACCAGGACCGGATCAAGGACCTGCACGCGGTCGATCAGGACGGCGAGCGCCGCGAAATCCTCGAGCTGGATCCACGCACCTGGGAGGTCGATGCCCAGGGCGCGACCAGCCTGCAGATCCGCTACACCCTGCCGGTCACCAACGAGGCCGATGAGGGTGAGACCCCGGCCATCCACCTGCGCAGCCCGATGACCTTCCTCTACACCGAGGACACCAAGCTGCTGTCACACACCCTGCGCGTCGAGCTGCCGTCCGGCTGGGACTTCGCCTCGGGCCATCGCCCGGACGCGCATGAGAAGGGTCTGTTCCGCTCGCCGGATTACGACGTCTTCGTCGATTGCCCGATCGCTCTGGGCGGCCTCGAGCGCCACAGCTTCATGAGCCACGGCACCGAGATCGAATGGGTCCTGTTTGGCCGCCTGCCCAGCGAGGCCGAGTTCTCGCGCGAGGAATGGACGCGCAAGCTCAAGGCGATCTCCGAAGTCGGCTACGACATCTTTGGCAGCTATCCCTTTGAGAAGTACACCTACCTCTTCCTGCTGAATGGTATCGGTGGCGTCTCGGGCCTCGAGCATCTCAACTCGACCTCGATTCTGGTGAATCACCGCGGGGTCAAGAACGGCAGCTACATCGACCCGCTCGAGTCGGTCACGGCGCACGAGTTCTTCCACCTCTGGAACGTCAAGCGCATCCGCCCGGAGCAGCTGGGCCCGTTTGACTACACCCAAGACGTGCGCTCGACGGATCTGTGGTGGATGGAAGGCATCACCTCCTACTACAACGACGTCATGCTGCAGCGCGCGGGCCTGCGCGAGGATGGATGGTTCTGGGCTTCGCAGTCGCGCAACTTCCTCAGCGTGCGGCGCTCCCCGGGGTTCGGCACGAACTCCCCGGAGCGTTCCTCGTGGACCGTCTGGGATCCGGACCCCTCCAAGAGCATCAGCTACTACGACCAGGGCCAGATGCTCGGTCTGCTGCTCGACATCAAGATTCGCGCCCACACCGAGAATCGTCGCAGCCTCGATGACGTGCTGGCCTTCCTGGCTCGCTGGATCGACTACCCGGGCCCCGGTTACAGCCAGGACGAGCTGCAGCGCGCGATCTATGCCGTTACCGGTTGGGACTGCGAGCAGTTCTTCGACCGTCACATCGAAGGACTGATCGACCCGCCCTTCGCGGAGATCCTGCCGCTGGCCGGGCTCGACGTGGTCTGGATCGAGGCGGATGATCCTTACGTGGGGATCGGCTTCGCCGACGAAGATGAGCTCGAACTCGCCATCCGCGAAGGCACGCCGGCCGGCGAGGCTGGCCTGCAGTCCGGAGACCGCCTGCTGCAGATCGGCGGCGAGCGGGTGCGCGACCTGGACGAGGTCCGCGCCGCCTTGGACAGCGCCCAGGCAGGCGACGAGATCGAAGTAAGGGTGCGCCGCGGCGGTAGCACCAAGGATGTGACGATCACCGTCGCTGAGCGCGGCCGGCTGACCTTCCGGATTAGTGAGAATCCCGATGCGAGCCCTTCGCAGATCGCGATCCGCGAAGGCCTGTTGACCGGTACTCCTGAATCGATCTGAGTCTGACCCCCTTGAGTGGGCTCATTGCTGCGCCATCCGCAGCGGCCAGCGCCATCTCAGGACCTCCTTCAGCTGCCACCGCTG
>PAHY01000019.1 GCA_002705055.1 Planctomycetota bacterium | reverse complement strand
GTTCGCGAGCCTCGACCAGCTGGCCAAGAGCCCCTTGGCCGAGACGGAGTTCGAGGAGCAGGACCGCTTTCCAGCCTGGCTGGCCGGCGCGGTCGGCCTGCTGCTGCTGGCATGGGGGCTGCGCTGGCAGTGGGCGGAGGTGCTGCCATGAGCGATTGGTTCGCCGCTCCGCAATGGGCCTGGGCGCTGCTCGCTGTGCCCTGCGTCTATCTGTTCGCGCGGGCGATGGAGAGCGCTCGCAAGGCGCGGATCGCCTTCCATCTGGGGCCACGCTTCGCCGCCGAAGACGCGGCTGACTTCGGGACGGCAGCGTGGCTGGCGACCGCCACGCTGGGTTGCGTACTGGCTGCGATGCAGCCGCAGTGGGGGGTGGAGGCCGCGCGCGCCGAACGCCGCGGCACCGATCTGGTCGTCGGCGTCGACGTCTCGCGCTCGATGCTGGCCGCGGATGTCGAACCGGATCGCATGCGCGCCGCGCGCGCCGATCTGGCTGCGCTGCTTGAGTCGGGGGTCGACGATCGCTTCGCGCTGCTCGCCTTCGCCGGCGAAGCCCGACGCATCGTGCCGCTGACCGATGACCGTGAGAGCTTCCGTGGGCTGATCGAGATCGCCGAACCGGCTGCCGTGCGCCGCGGCGGCACCGATCTGGCCGCGGCGCTGCGGCTGGCGCGCACGTCCTTTGCCGACGAGACCGAACGCGCGCGCGCCATCGTGCTGCTGACGGACGGCGAGGATCTCGAAGCGCAGGCGCTGCAGGAACTGGATTCGGTCGCCAGCCAGATCCCGATCCACGCGGTCGGTTACGGCAGTGCGGCGGGCAGCAAGATCGTCATCGAAACCGACGGGCAGCGCAGCTTCCTGACAGACCGCGCCGGCGAAGAGGTCATCACTGCGCTCGACGCGCGCAGCCTGCGGGCGCTGGCAACGCGCAGCGGCGGCAGCTATCGCGACGCCGACGACGACCCCGGGCTTGTCGCGCTGCGCGAGCGTCTGCAGCAGGATGCTCAAGCGCTCGCACCGCAGGAAGGTCGCCAGCGCAAGCGCGCACGCTTTGTCTGGCCGCTGCTGCTCGCCTTTCTCTGCCTGGTCTTCGCGGGGGGGCGGATGCGATGAGGTTCTGCTGGCTCGCTCTCTTGCTCTGCCTCGGTGGCTGCGACGAAGCGCGTGCGCTGCGTCTCGCTCAACAGCTTGAGTCGGATGCGCTGCAGCAGGCGATCGAGGAAGGACGCCTCGGCGAGGCCGAGCGTGCTCTCGCGCAAGGGGAGACCGCGGCGGATCCGGCGCTTGCCGCGCAGGCGGAGTTCCTCCGCGGCAACCTCTCCTTTGCCCAGGCCGAGGCACGGCTCGAACGCGCCCAGGCCGCCTTGGGCAAGCCCGAAGACTGGAAGCAGGCGGTGCAGCGGATGCGAGCGGCCTCCCTGCACTGGCAGGCGGCGACGCGGGCACGCGGCGACTGGCCTGCCGCCCGGCGCAACGTCGAGCGAGCCGAGCGGCGACTGGAGGAGATCCTCGAGCTGGCCGAACAGGCGGGCGTCGAGGTCGGCGACGGCGCCGAGAATCAGACGGCGACCGAGAACACTCCACCCCCCGAGCAGCAGGAGCCGCCAGCCGAGCCTCCTTCGTTGCCGCCGCCGCCCAGCCCGGAGCGCATCGATGCCCTGCTCGAGCGCATGCAGGAGCAGCTGGATCGCCAGCAGTCGCAGCGTCGCGCGCTGCCGGGCCTGGACATCCCGGAGGTCGAGCGTGATTGGTAGAGCGGTTTCTTGCGCTGCGCTGCTGCTGATGGCGGCCAGCCTCGCGCGCCCGGCTGCGGCTCAGCAGGTCGCGACCCTCAAGGTGAGCCCGGCTGAGGCCGAGGCCTGGGCTGGCGGCAGTGAGTCGGTCCGGCTCGAGTTCGCCCTGCTCGATTCCCTGTTCACCGAGGACCAGCTCATCTCGGTGTTTCGCCGCCCTTTGGATCTACCGGTCCAGCTCGACACGCGTGCCTGGGCCGAGGCCTCGGGCGTGCAGTTCCTGCCACAGCGCGGCGACGCCGAGCAGGGCCTCAGCTTCGTCTGGGATGGGCAGCTCGCCTACGCGCGCAGCGCGCGCACCGAGATCGACGGAGTAGCGTGGCGCACCTACCAGGTCGATGCACTGCTGCGCTACGAGAGCGGGGCGGAGGAGGCGCGGCGGCTCGACTTCGGCGCGGCGACCCTGCGGGTGAGCTACGCGCTGGAATGGGAGACGGACTTCCTGGGCGAGCGCACGCCGGTCGAGCAGCTGAGCGAGCTCGCGACCAGTGAGCTGCTGCGCCGGACGGTACGACCGCAGCCCGCCGAGGACCCGCTGGCCGAGCGCAGCTCCGGGGTGTTCGGCCCGGTCGAGCTGGAGCTCCAGGCCGGCAGCCGCACTCTGCAGCGCGGCGAGGAGTTTCAGCTCGAGCTGATCGTGCGCGGCGATTTCCTTCCGGCCAGTCTGCGCCCACATGCTCCGGAGGGCGAAGGATGGACCTGGCTCGGTCGGCTGCAGACCACTCCGGCCGAACCGGGGGTGCAGGAACATCGCTTCCGCTTCGACGGCCGCGCGCGCCGCGCCGGCACCTGGACCATGCCGGGTTTCGAGCTGGTGCGCTTTGATCCCGATACCGGCGCCTTCGTCGTGACGCGCACGGCGCCCCTACAGTGGACCGTGCAGAGCGACGGGGCGGCCGAGGCCAGGGCGGCAGCGGAACATCCCGAGCCGCCGAGCGAACCCGCGCCGAAGGTGTCGCCCTCGGATGGCACGCCGCTCTGGCTGCCGGTGCTGCTCGGCGCCGTTCTGCTGGCGCTGGCGGCGGCAGGTCGGCAGCACATGCGCAGACGCGTGGCGCTGCGGGAGCAAAGCCAGGTTAGCCAGCCTGCCGGCGCGACTTCGACCGGCGCGCCGGATGCACCCCCGCGCGAGCCTCTGGAAGCCTGGCTGGCGGCCACGCTCGGCTGGCCGGCGGCGCGCCTGAGTGGCCCCGATCTGGCTCTTCGCTTGCAAGACCTGGGGGTCGATGCCGCGCTGGCGGAGCAGACCGCGGCCTTCCTCGCCGAAGCCGAGGCGGCGCGCTACGGCGGGCCGGCGCTGGCGGATGCGGAGGCGCGCAGAGAGACTCTGCGTCACGCCTGGAGCACTCTGCCTCTGCATCGCCGTGGAACCGACGCCTCCCTGGACCGCACTCGCTGATCGGCTGTTCGCCTCGGCCGAGGCCTTTCTGCATCGCTCGCGCCAGGAGCAGGATCCGGTGGTGCAGGTGCGCCCCCCGCGCGCGCTGATGGAAAGCTGGGGGCTGCCGGAGCTGCTGCGCGAACCCGAAGGCATCGGCCTGGAGCGGGTGGAGCAGCTGGTCGAGGACTACTGGCAGGCCTCGACGCGCGTTCACGATCCGCGCTTTGTCTCGCACCAGGTGGCGGTGCCGCATCCGATCTCGGCGCTGGGTGATTTCGCGCACGGGCTGACCAACAACGGGCACGCCACTTACGAGATGGGGCCCCAGGCGGTCGCGGTCGAGTTTGCGGTGGTGGACTGGATGCTCGAGAAGATCGGCTGGTCAAACGGCAGCGGGCTGCTGGTGCACGGCGGCTCGATCGCCAACCTCAGCTGTCTGCTGGCGGCGCGCGCGACGGCTTTCCCCGATGCCTGGGAGCAGGGAGTGCCGGCCGGCGCTCAGCTGTTCGTGCCGAGCACCTGTCATTATTCGGTGGCGCGCTGCGCGGGCATTCTCGGGATCGGCACGGATGCGGTCGTCGCGGTGCCGGCGGATGCGCGCGGGGTGATGATCCCGAGTGAACTCGATGCCGCGCTGGCGGCGGCGCGCGCGGCCGACGCGCCGATCCTGGCGGTGGTCGCGAATGCCTGCGCCACGGCCACCGGCCTGTACGATCCGCTGCGCGCGGTCGGCGAGATCTGCCAGCGTCACGGCGTCTGGTTGCACGTCGATGGCTGTCACGGCGCCAGCGTGCTGATCTCGGAGAAGTGGCGGCATCTGGTCGACGGCATCGAGCTGGCGGATTCGGTCTGCTGGGATGCGCACAAGATGCTCGGCGCGAGCGCGCTGTGCGCCGGCGTTCTGTTCCGCGCGCCGGATGCGGTCTATCGCAGCTTCCGCCAGGACGGCAACTATCTGGCCGGCACCGAAGCCGAGGAGCTGCCTTTCCTGCGTTCGATCGAATGCACCCGCAGCGGGCTGGGGCTGCGCGCCTTCCTGGTGCTGGCCTGGCACGGCGAGGCTCGGCTGGCGGCCGACCTGGATCGGATGCACGCCAACGCGCGCTTCCTCGAGCAGCTGCTGCGCGCCGCCGAGGACTTCGAGGTCCCGCTTGCGCCCGAGTCGAACATCCTGCTGTTCCGCCCGCGGCCGCGCGGCCAGGAGCTGAGTGATGCGCAGATCGAAGCGATCCGCCGCAGCCTGATGGACGCCGGCAGCTTCTATCTGACCGCGGCCAACTTTGCCGGCCGCAAGTGGCTGCGCGTCACTCTGATGAACCCGGCGACCACCGAGCAGCATCTGCAGCGCATGACGGAAGAGGTGCGCAGCCAAGCGCTTGAGATCGGCGCGGCGGGGGACTGAAGCACGGGCTTGCCAAAACAGACAAATGTCTGTTAAGGTGCCGGGGTGGCACCGAAGACCCCGCCTGGAGAAACGCGCGAGCGGATTTTCCGCTTCGTCCGCGAGCGGCTGCTGAGGGGGCAGCCGCCCACGGTGCGCGAAGTTCAGGCGGCCTTCGGTTTCCGCGCGGTGCAGTCGGCACGCGCCCATCTCGAAAAGCTCGTCGAAGAAGGCCGGCTCGCAAAGCGGCCGGGGCGCTCGCGCGGCTACCAGCTGCCGGACGCCCGCCCCATGAGTCTCATCCCGGTCCTGGGCCGGGTGCAGGCCGGCGACTTCACCACCGCGCTTCAGGAATGGGAGGGCCAGGTCCCGGTGCGCGCGGCTTCGCCCGAAGGCCTGTTTGCCCTGCGAGTGCGCGGGGAAAGCATGCGCGATGCCGGCATTCTCCCCGATGACCTCGTCATCGTGCGCCAGCAGCCCACCGCCGAATCGGGGCAGATCGTGGTCGCTCTGCTCGACGACGAGGCCACGGTCAAGACTCTGCGCAAACGCGGGCGGCGCATCGAGCTGCATCCGGCCAACCCGGCCTTCTCGGTGCTGCTCCCCGAGCCGGGCCAGTGTCAGCTGCTGGGGCGGGTCATCGAAGTGCGGCGCTTCCTCGAAGCCGGCCTGCACGACGACACGGCGGAGGACTTCGCGCCATGAACCCGCTCACGCAGAAGGCGTCCGGGGCAACCAGCGAAAGCCCGGGCGCGTGGGGCCTCGATGCGCTGGTCGGTCGTTTCGTCGAGCTGCGGGGCGCAGCCGGGGCAGCCGCCATGACCATGGCCGCGCGCGTTCTGCTACAGGCGCAGCTGCGGCACGAGCCGGTGGTGTGGGTGGGGCACCCCGAATCCCTGTTCTTCCCGCCCGATTTCGCCGCCGCCGGCCTCGACCTGGAAGCGCTGCCGGTCGTGCGGGCGCGCGATGGTCGCCAGCTGGCGCGCATGGCCGACACCCTGCTGCGCTCGGGGGGCTTCACGGTGGTGGTCCTCGATCTGGGCGAGCGCATGACGCTCAGCACCGCGGTGCAGGCGCGGCTCTCCGGTCTGGCCAAGCGCCATCAGTGCGTCCTGCTGGGCATCACGCGCCGGCAATCCCCGCTGGGTTCGATGATCTCGCTGCGCGGCGAAACTTCACTGCAGCGGGCCGATCCCGACCGCTTCACCTGCCAGCTGTCCATCGTCAAGGACAAGCTGCGTGGGCCGGGGTGGCAGCACACGGAGGTCTGTCGTGGCCCGGATGGCTTGTGTTGACCTCCCGGCTCTCCCGCTGCAGATGCTGCTGCGCCAACATCCAGATTGGCGCGGCCTGCCGGCGGCGGTCGTCGATCGTGACAAGCCTCAGGGCGAGCTGCTCTGGGTCAACGAGCACGCCCGGGCGCTGCGCATCCTTCCAGGCATGCGCTATGCCGCTGGCTTAGGGGTCTGTCGGGCTCTGCGGGCCGGCACCGTGCCCGAGGAAGACATCCAGTCGCAGGTCGCCGCGCTGGTGCGGCAGCTCAGTCAGGCCAGCCCAAGGGTCGAGGCTTCCCAGGAAGAGCCCGGGGTCTTCTGGCTCGACGCCGATGGCTTCGAGTTTCTGTATCCCTCGCTGCGCCAATGGGGCGAGGGCCTGCGACGGCAGCTGCGACGGCTGGGCTTCGAGGCCGTCATCGCCATCGGCTTCACGCGCTTTGGCAGTTACGCGGCGGCGCGCGCCGGGCGCGGGGTGCAGGCATTTGAAAGCCCTCAGCAGGAAGAGGCGCAGCTGCGTCAGGTGCCGCTCGATCGTCTGGGCCTGGCCCCTCGGGTGCGTGATCGTCTGGCCAAGCTGGGGCTGCACACGCTGGGGGCTTTTGCCACGCTCCCCGAGGGCGGGGTGCGGCGGCGCTTCGGCGTCGAAGCGCAGAAGCTGCATCAGGCGGTACGCGGGCTGGAGTGGGCGCCGCTCTGCCCCGAACAGCTCACCGAGCCGCTGGTGCGCCGGCAGCTCTTCGAGCTCCCCGAAGTCGACGCTGAGCGTCTGCTGTTTCTGCTGCAGAGCTTCCTCAGCGAGCTCCTGCCCACCCTCGCGCAGCGCCACGAAGGGATCGCCCGGCTGCAGTGGGTGCTGCAACTGGAAGACGGCAGCGCACACGAAGAGGAGCTCAGCCCCGCGCAGCCCACGCGCGACGAGGCCGAACTGCTGTCCCTGCTGCGCCTGCGCTTTGAGGCCATCCGGATCGAATCCGGGGTCGTGGAACTGCAGCTGCGCGTCCATGGGGTGGCCGAGCAGGCAGAGCAGAGCACGCTGTTCGCCGAAGCGCCCAAGCGCAACCCGGAGGCCGCCCGGCGCGCTTTTGCGCAGCTGCGAGCTGAGTTCGGCAACGAAGTCGTGCAGCACACGCGCCTGCACGAAGGCCACCTCCCCGAAGCACAGTTCGCCTGGGAAGTCTGCGAAGAGCTGCCCGTTGCCCGGGCCAGCGAAGTGCGGCCCATCCCTTTGATCCGCCGCATCTATACGCCGCCGCAGGCGCTGCCGCCGCGCCCGCGTCACGAACCGGACGGCTGGCTCATCGCCGGGCACCGCGAGGGCCCGGTCGAGGAAGTGCACGGGCCCTTCCTGCTATCCGGCGGCTGGTGGCTGCGCGAGACCGCGCGCACCTACTCCTATGTGCGTACCCGCAGCGGCCGCTGGCTCTGGGTCTATCACGATCGCTTTCGGCGTCGCTGGATGCTGCACGGCGAGCTGGAGTGATGCTCGCGCCCAGCTATGTGCCGCTCTGGTGCAAGAGCCAGTATTCCTTCCTGGAAGGGGCAAGCGATCCGGCTGAGCTCGTCGAGGAAGCGCACCGCCTCGGCCTGCCGGCGCTTGCTCTGACCGACCGGGACGGGGTCTACGGCGTGGTGCGCGCGCACGTGCGGGCGCGCGAGCTGGGCTTCCCTCTTCTTCTGGGTTCGCAGCTCACGCTGCACGACGGCAGCTCGCTTCTGCTGCTGGCTCAGGATCGTAGCGGCTGGGCTTCTCTGTGTCGGCTGATCTCAGCGGGAAGGCTGCGTTCGCCCAAAGGTTCCAGCAAGGTGGGCTGGGAAGAGATCTGCGAACACGCCGCCGGCCTGATCGCGCTCTGGGGCGGGAGCGAAAGCGCGCTGGTCCACCCGCGCGCCCCCGACGGAGTCGCCGATGTGTTGCGCGACGCCTTCGGCGACCGGCTGTACGCCCTGCTGGCCCGTCACCGCGAGGCCCGTGAGGTCGCCCTCGAGCGGCGGCTGCGGGCGCGCGCTGCCCGCTATGGCCTGCCGCTCGTGGCCGGCAGCGAAGTGCTGTACCACCTGCGCCGTCGGCGCGCCCTGCAGGATGTGCTCACCTGCATTCGTCACGGCGTCAGCCTGGCCACGGCGGGGCGGCGGATTCACCCCAATGACGAGCGCGTGCTGCATTCCCCCGAGGCTTTCGCGCTGCTCTATCAGGACGACCCCGAGGCCGTGCGGCGCAGCCTTGAGGTCGCCGAGCGCTGCCGATTCTCACTGGCGGACATCCACTATCGCTATCCCTCCGAGAAGCTCCCGGATGGTCGCGATTCCGCCGAGCACCTGCGGACGCTCACTTTGCAGGGGGCGCGCAAGCGCTACCCCGAAGGCGTCCCCTTCGAGGTCAGCGCGCAGCTCGAAAAGGAGCTGGGGGTCATCCACCAGCTCGAATATGACGGCTACTTCCTGACGATGTACGAGATCGTGCGCGAGTGTCGGCGGCGCGGCATCCTGGCCCAGGGCCGCGGCTCGGCGGCGAACTCGGCGGTGTGTTACTGCCTCGATATCACGGCGGTCGATCCGGTGCGCATGGGGCTGCTGTTCGAGCGTTTCCTTTCGGTCGAACGAGCCGAGCCGCCGGATATCGACCTCGATATCGAGCACGACCGGCGCGAAGAAATCATCCAGCACGTCTATCAGAAGTACGGGCGCAAGCACGCGGCGATGGTCGCCAACTTCATTCGCTACCGGGCGCGTTCGGCGGTGCGCGAAGTCGGCAAGGTGCTGGGCATCCCCGAGGTGACGGTCGATCGGCTGGCGCGGCTGGCCAGCCCCTATGGAGGCTTCGAGGATCAGGTGCTGATCGACGCCGGGCTCGACCCGACGCAGCCGGTCAACCGCAGCCTCATTCAGCTCACCCGTGAGATTCAGGATGTTCCACGCCACCTGTCGATCCATCCGGGCGGCTTCCTGCTGGGGCACGAGCCGGTGCACGATCTGGTGCCGATCGAGAACGCGTCCATGGAGGGGCGCACCGTCATTCAGTGGGACAAGGAGGACATCGAGGATCTCAACTTGTTCAAGGTCGATCTGCTGGGGCTGGGGGCGCTCAACGTGCTGCACCGCTGCTTCGACTTGGTGCGCGAGGCACGCGGCGTCGAACTCGATTTGGCCACCATCCCGCCCCAGGACGAGCCCACCTTCGAGATGATCCGCGCCGGCGACACGATGGGCACCTTCCAGATCGAGTCGCGCGCGCAGATGGCGATGCTGCCGCGGATGAAGCCGCGCAACTACTACGACCTGGTCATCGAGATCAGCATCGTGCGGCCGGGGCCGATCTCCGGTGGCATGGTGCATCCCTATCTGCGCCGACGGCAGGGCCTGGAAGAGGTCAGCTATCCGCATCCTTCCCTCGAGCCGGTGCTCAAGCGCACGCTGGGGATTCCCATCTTCCAGGAGCAGGTCATGCGGCTGGCGGTCGTGGCGGCGGATTACACGCCGGGCGAGGCCGATCAGCTGCGGCGCGATATGGCGGCCTGGCGGCAGTCGGGGCGCATCGATCGTCACCGGGACCGGCTCATTTCACGCATGGTGCGCAAGGGCATCGCGCGCGAGTTCGCCGAGCAGGTCTTTCAGCAGATCCTGGGTTTCGGCGAGTATGGCTTCCCCGAAAGCCACGCGGCCAGCTTCGCGCTGATCGCCTATGCCACGGCCTGGCTGAAGCGTCACGAGCCCGAAGCCTTCCTGTGCGGCCTGCTCAACGCTCAGCCGATGGGTTTTTATTCGCCTTCGACTCTGATCAGCGACAGCAAGCGGCACGGCGTGGTGCTGCGGCCGATCGATGTGCGCGCCAGCGACTGGGACTGCACCCTCGAGCCGATGGGGGCGCGGGCCGGGGCGGGGGCGACCACTCCGCTGGCGGTGCGCATGGGCCTGCGTTACATCAAGGGGTTGCATCGCGCGCAGGCGGATCGCCTGCTCGAAGCGCGTGCGCAGGCCTGCTTCAGCTCGGTGCAGGATCTCGCGGCGCGGGCCCGGCTCGACGAAGGCATGACGGCGCGCCTGGCCCAGGCGGGGGCCTTGGCTGGCTTTGCCGAGCATCGCCGTGATGCTTTGTGGCAATCACTCGCGGTCGAGGCGCCTCGCGATGCCCGCTCCGGGCAGCTGGCCCTCGACGGCGCCGAGATGCCAGCCCGCTTCGAAGGCCTCGACCCCTTCGAGCAGGTCGAATGGGATCACCTCAGCTCCTCGCACAGTTGCCGAGGTCATCCGCTTTCCAGCATGCGCGCCGAGCTGCAGGCGCAAGGCTTGCCCGATGCGGTGCAGCTGCGTCAGCTCGAGCACGGCAGCGAGGCACATTACGCCGGGCTTGTCATCTGTCGGCAGCGTCCGGGAACTGCCGGTGGAGTCGTCTTCATGACTCTCGAAGACGAAACCGGTCTGGTCAATGTGGTGCTGTGGGACCGGGTCTACCAGCAGCACAAAGTCGTCGCGAAGACTGAGAGCTTCCTGGGGATCAGCGGCTCCATTCAATCCGATGCCGGAGTGGTGCATCTGATCGCCAAGAAGCTGTGGGTTCCGCGGCTGAGTCAGGTTCCAGGCAAAGCGCGGAGCCGCGACTTTCACTAGTGAGAGACGAGATTCGATCGGGCCCGCCCGACAGGGCGATGCGCCGGGCATTGCTAGACTCGCTGCATGCTCTCCCTCTCCCTGTTGCTGTGGGGCGCGGCGTGGATGCCGCAAGCCGAGGACACTGCCCCGACCTCGGAAACCAGCCGCTTCGAGGCGCTGGAGTACCGCTCGATCGGGCCGCACCGCGGCGGCCGTTCCGCGGCCGTCGCCGGAATCCCCGGTGACGGGACCACCTTCTACATGGGCGCTGCCGGCGGCGGTGTCTGGCGTACCGAAGACGCTGGTCAGACCTGGGCGAACCTGTCCGACGGCTACTTCGGTGGTTCGATCGGAGCGGTCGCGGTCAGCCAGTGGGATCCCAATGTGATCTACGTCGGCGGCGGGGAGAAGACCGTGCGCGGCAACGTCTCGCATGGCTCGGGTATGTGGAAGTCGACCGACCGCGGGGCGAGCTGGGAGAGCGTCGGTCTGACCGACAGTCATCACATCGCGCGGATCGTGATCCACCCGCGCAACCCCGACCTGGTGTACGCCGCCGTCATGGGGCATCTCTACGGTCCCAGCGAAGAGCGCGGGGTCTATCGCAGCCAGGACGGTGGCCAGAGCTGGGAGCGCGTGCTCTTTGCCAACGCCGACGCCGGCGCGGTCGAGATGTGCATGGATCCGTCCAACCCGCGCATTCTGTTCGCCAGCACTTGGCGGGGGCGTCGCACGCCGTGGAGCCTCAGCTCCGGGGGCGAGGGTTCGTCGATCTGGAAGACCACCGACGGCGGCGACACCTGGACCGAAATCATCGGCAACGAGGGCATGCCGGAGGGAACGATTGGCATCAGCGGCGTTTCCGTTTCGGCGGCAGACCCCAGCGTGGTCTATGCCATCATCGAGGCCAAGGAAGGCGGGGTGTTTCGTTCGAACGACGGCGGCGAGACCTGGCGGCGCATCAACAGCGAGCGCAAGCTGCGCCAGCGAGCGTGGTATTACTCGCGCATCTTCGCCGACCCGCAGGATGTGGACACGGTCTACGTCCTGAACGTCTCGTTCTGGCGCTCGAAGGATGGGGGCAAGACCTACGAGTCGATCTCGACACCGCACGGCGACCACCACGATCTCTGGCTCGATCCGACGGATTCGCGTCGCATGGTGATCGGCGATGATGGCGGCGCTCAGGTCAGTCTGAATCGCGGGGAGAGCTTCAGCACCTACTACAACCAGCCGACCGCGCAGTTCTACCGCGTCACGGTGGATGATCATTTCCCGTACCGCATCTACGGCGCGCAGCAGGACAACTCGACGCTGCGGGTCGCGCATCGTTCCATCGGCGGCAGCACCATCGGGGAGCGCGACTGGGAGCCCACGGCCGGCGGCGAGAGCGGCTGGCTGGCGCCCGATCCGCGCAACAACGAGATCGTCTTCGGTGGTTCCTACGGCGGCTTTCTGACTCGCCGCAATCATCAGACCGGCGAGTCACGCGCAGTCAACGTCTGGCCGGACAACCCGCTCGGCGCCGGCGCGGAGGACATGAACCCGCGCTTCAACTGGAACTTCCCGATTCTGTTCTCGCGCCACGAGGAAGGGGTGCTCTACGCGGCGGGCAACATCCTGTTCCGCTCTACCGACGACGGACAGAGCTGGACCGCGATCAGCCCGGACCTGACCCAGAACGACCCGGCGACTCTGGGTTCATCGGGCGGGCCGATTACCCAGGACAACACCGGGGTCGAGTATTACGGCACGATCTTCTCGATCGCCGAGAGCCGGACCGAGCCCGGAGTGATCTGGTGCGGCAGCGATGACGGCCGCCTCCACATCACGCGCGATGGCGGCGCCAGCTGGACCGAGGTCACGCCCGAAGGTCTGCCGCAGTGGATGCAGTTCAATGCTATCGACGCGGATCCCTTCCGCCCCGGCGGCGCGTACGTGGCGGGCACGCGCTACAAGTCGGATGACTTCGAGCCCTATCTGTTCAAGACCGAGGACTACGGCGCGAGCTGGACTCGGATCGACAGCGGCATCGCACGCGATGCCTTCACCCGTGTGGTGCGCGCCGACCCGAAGCGGGACGGCCTGCTCTACGCCGGCACCGAAACCGGCATGTGGGTCTCGATGGACGACGGCGCCAACTGGGAGTCCTTCCAGCTGAATCTGCCGATCGTGCCGATCACCGACCTGGTCGTGAAGAACGACGACCTGATCGTGGCGACCCAGGGCCGTTCGTTCTGGGTGCTCGACGATCTCACCATGCTGCACCAGTGGAGCGAGAGCAAGCTCGCATTCGAGGCGTGGCTGTTCGACCCGCGCCCGACCTACCGCCTGCGCGGCGGACGCCGCGAGGGCAGCCTGACGGAAGGCACCAACCCGCACCCGGGGGTGGTTCTGCACTATCACCTCCGCGAGGACCTGCCCGAGGACGGCAGCCTCAGCCTTGAGATCCTCGACGCGGATCGCGAACCCATCCGCACGCTGATCCACAAGCCGGCGGGCGAAGACGAGGATGGCGGCAGCGATCGCCACCCGACCGATCCCGAGCCGGTGCTGGAGCGCAGCGCGGGAACGCATCGCTACATCTGGAACCTGCGCTACCCCGGGGTCTTCCGCTTCGACGGACTGATCAACTGGGGGGGTGGTCTGAACGGGCCGCGCGCCGTGCCCGGGACCTACCACATCGTGCTGAAGCGCAACGATGAGGTCGTCGGGGACACCACCGTGGAACTCCTGATGGATCCGCGCAGCGAATCGGATCTCGCTGGCCTGCAGGAGCAGTTTGATTTCCTGATGCAGATTCGCGACAAGGCGACCGAGACCCACGAGGCGATCGCTCGGATCCGCGAGGTGCGCAAGCAGATTCAGGCGGTCTACCAGCGGGCCGAGGGTCACTCGAGTCACGATGCGCTGAAGGCCGCGGGCGATGCGCTGCTCGATGATCTCAAGGTCATCGAGGAGACGCTCTATCAGACCAAGAGCCGCAGCAATCAGGACCCGCTCAACTTCCCGATTCGCCTGAACAACAAGTTGACGGCGCTCGGCGGCACCGCGTCGATGGGCGACTTCCGGCCGACCGCGCAGTCGTACGGGGTCTACGAGTACCTCGTCGAGAAGATCGACGCCGAGCTGGCGAAGCTCGCCGCGATCGAGGCAGAGCGGATTCCGGCGTTCAACATTCTGGTAGCCAGCCAGGAGATCCCGGCGATTCCGCCGCGCGACTAGCACCTGCACCTGCGTTGCATGCAGCCCCGGATCCCCGCGTCACGTCCCTGCTCGCGCCAGGGACGGACGGGGGCGATGACCCAAGAAACTACTCGGAGCTCACGAGTCGAGCCAGGAGCTGCTCCTGCTCGGCGACGTGGCGGGCGTAGGAACCCGAGGCCGGCGTCGCGGCCGCCGGACGGCCGTGATAGCGCACCGGCAGCCCCAGCAGGCTCAGCCGATCCTGGAGGTAGGGCCAGACGCCCTGGTTGCGTGGCTCTTCCTGCAGCCAGGTCAGACGGGCATCCGGATGCGCTTCGAGCGCCTCGAGCAGCGCCTTGCGTGGGAAGGGGTAGAACTGCTCCAGGCGGAAGATCGCCAGGTCGTCGCGGCCGGCGGCGTCACGCTGCTCGACGGCGTCGAAGTAGATCTTGCCCATGCACAGCACGACTTCCCGTGCGCCCCCGGTCACCTGCGGATCCGGGATCAGCTCCTGGAAGCGGCCTTCCCCGAGGGACTCAATCGGGCTGGTCGCCCGCGGGTCGCGCAGCAGCGACTTCGGCGTGAACAGAATCAGCGGCTTGCGGCGCGCGCCGGCCAGGCCCTGGCGGCGCAGCAGGTGGAAGCACTGGGCCGGGGTGCTCGCCGCAGCCACCTGAATATTGCCCTCGGCCGCGAGCTGCAGGAAGCGTTCGATCCGGGCGCTCGAATGCTCCGGGCCCTGGCCGTCATGACCGTGGGGGAGCAGCATGGTCAGCCCGACGCGCTGATCCCACTTGGCCTCGCCCGCGGTGATGAACTGATCGATCGGGATCTGCGCGCCGTTGGCGAAGTCGCCGAACTGCGCCTCCCAGTAGACCATGGTCTCGGGGTGGGCGAGGCAGTAGCCATACTCAAAGGCAAGCACGGCCTCTTCCGAAAGCAGCGAGTCGTAGATCTGCACCGAGACCTCGGGGTTGAGGTCGGCCAGCGGCAGATAGTCCTCGCCGGTGCTCTGGTCGCGGATCACCGCGTGGCGGTGGCTGAAGGTGCCGCGGCCCGAGTCCTGGCCGGTCATCCGCATCGGGATGCCGTCCTGGATCATCGTGCCGAAGGCCAGCGCTTCGGCGCAGCCCCAGTCCAGGCCGCGATTGCCGCGCACCATCTCTTCGCGCCGCTTCAGTTGGCGCAGCAGGTTCGGATGCACCACGTGCCCTTCCGGCATCGAGTTCAACTCGTCGATCAGAGCGACGAGACGATCCGTATCAATCCCGGTCTCAGGCGAGGGATCGTCCGACCATTCGCTCTCTGCCAGCGTGTCGCCCGGCGCCAGTTCATAGGTCTTGGCTTCCGCCTGGCGACCCTTCGAGACCTCGAGCGCCTCGCGCAGCTGCTGGTCAAAGCGCTCGCCGATGGCTTCGCACTCCTCGCGGGTCATCTGGCCACGGCGCACCAGCAGCGCGGTGTAGTTCTCGCGCACCGTGGGGTGCTCGCCGATCCGCTTGTAGAGCAGCGGCTGGGTGTACATCGGCTCATCGCCTTCGTTGTGACCGCGGCGGCGATAGCAGACCATATCGATCACCACGTCGGCGCCGTGCTCGCGCTGGTACTCGGTGGCGACGGTGCAGGCGCGGACCACCGACTCCGGGTAGTCGCCGTTGGCGTGCAGGATCGGCGCCTGGACCATCTTGGCCAGGTCGCTGCAGTAGTAGGCCGAGTGCAGGTCCTGCGGGCCGGCCGTGAAGCCGATCTGGTTGTTGACGATCAGGTGGATCGTCCCGCCCGTCTCGTAGCCGCGCAACGCGCTCATCTGCAGCGTCTCGGCGACCACACCCTGGCCGGTGAAGGCGGCGTCGCCGTGAATCAGCACGCCCAGGGTCTTGCGCCGCTCGACATCTCCGGAGTCGTCCTGATAGGCGCGAACCTGCCCGCAGACCACCGGATCGACCGCCTCGAGATGGGAGGGGTTGGCGGTGAGGATGATCTCCACCTCCTTGCCGCCGGGCGTGACGTAGGTGCCGCGCTGACCCAGGTGATACTTCACGTCGCCGCTGCCTTCGGCTTCCCCGGGCAGAAGCACGCCTTCGAACTCGCGGAACAGCCGCTCGTAGGGACGGTTCAGCAGCGTCGCGAGCAATGTCAGGCGGCCGCGGTGCGCCATCCCGATCACGATCCGCTCGACCCCGTCCTCGGCGGCCAGGTCGAAGATCTCCGCCAGCGCGGGGATCATCGAATCGGCCCCCTCGCCGGAGAAGCGCTTGTTGCCCGGGTAGCGCGTCTGCAGGAAGCGCTCGAAGTTCTCGGCGCGGACCAGGCGCTCGAGAATGCGCTGGCGATGCTCGGGCGAGTACACCGGCTCACTGCGCCGCTCCTCGACGCGGTCGCGCACCCAATGCTTGCGGGTGCGGTCGACGATGTGCATGTACTCCGGCGTCCAACGACGGCAGTAGGCCTCGCGCAGCACCGTGAGGATCTCGCGCAGGGTCATCTTGGCCTGTCCGCCCATCCCGCCGGTCAGGAACTCGCGGTCGAGGTCCCAGATCGTGAAGCCGTACCACTCGGGGTCGAGCGAGGGGCGCAGATCAGGCTTGTACTCGAGGGGGTCGAGGTCAGCGAGCTGGCAGCCGCGGCTGCGATACGCCCCGATCAGCTGCCAGACCTTGGCCTGGTCCTCGGCCTGTTCGCGCTTCGACTTGGCGCGCTGGTCGACCGTCGCCACCGCCGGGCGCCACGGCACGCGCAGGCAGCGGAAGATGTCGTCCCAGAAGCCATCCTGACCGTCGAGCAGCTGCTCGATGCGGGCCAGCAGCCGACCGGACTCCGCGCCCTGCACCGTGCGGTGGTCGTAGGTGCTGGTCACGGTCATGACCGGGCCCATCGCGATGTCGGCCAGCATGGCCGGGTTCATCTGCCGGGCCTGAACCGGCAGACCAATGCTGCCGGTCGCGAGGATGAGACCCTGCCCTTCCATCAGGCGAGGGACGCTGGCCTCGGTGCCGAAGCCACCCGGGTTCGTCAGCGTGAAGGTGGTCTCGGCGAAGTCCGCGGCGGTCAGCTTGCCGTGCCGCCCGCGCGCGACCAGATCCTGGTAGGCATCGAAGAACTCCTTGAAGTTCATCGACTCCGCGCCCTTGATGTTGGGCACGACCAGCGAGCGTCGCCCGTCGCGACCTTCGACGTCGATGGCGAGGCCGATATTGACCCGTCGCGGCGTGACCCGATACCCCTGGCCCTCCTTCTCCTCAAAGAAGGACTGCACGCTGGGCATCTCGGCGACGGCCTTGACCATCGCAAAGGCGATGAAGTGCGTGTACGAGGCCTTGCCCAGCACGCGATCGCGCATGTGCCCGTTGACGATCCGGCGGTTCTCTTCAAGCGCCTTGACCGGCAGCGTACGGACGGTGGTCGCCGTCGGGATCGACAGCGAGGCGTTCATGTTGGCTGCGATCTTCGCCGCGACGCCGCGCAGGGCTTCCACCTCGAAGTCCTCGTCGCTCTCGCGCGGGGGCGGAGCGCTCGATCCAGCCTGCGGAGGCGCGCTCGTCGCATCCGCGGAGGCGAAGTAGCTCGCCCACTGCGGGTCGACGCTGCCGGCGTCCTCGCGCCAGCTTTCGTACAGGGACTCGACGTAGCCGGCGTTGATGCCGAACTGCTCTTCGAAGTCGATGGCCATCGCTTTGTAGGGGAGCCGCGCGGCTCCGCGCGCACACTCTACTCCCTAGGGGGCCGGGCGCAATTTTCTCCCGGTTTCGGGGTGAATTGTCGCAGTGGCTGATTGCGGAGCCCGTCCGAGCGAATTCGCGTGATTCGCCTTCGCTAGCTTGAGGTCGAGGCGAGCAGCGGCAGACGCGTCCGCTCGGAGACGACCACGCCGCCCGGCTTCTCGACCGTGATCGCGAACTGCCAGGCTTCCGAAACCTCGATCTTAGGATCGATCGGAATCAGCACTTCGTCCTGACCGGCCGGGATGTCAAAGACCCCGCCGTCGATCGGGTAGCTGTCCTTCTGCGCGCGGTCGAAGATCCACAGCTGATACTGCTCGACCGAGGCGTCGTTGGCGGCCAGCCCCGTGAAGCGCATGTAGCCGCGCTGCTCGCTGTCACTCCAGACGATCTCCCCGCCGGTCTGGCCGGCCGAGGTGCTGGCATCCGCGAGCACCTGCCAGTCGAGCTGCAGCAGATCGCTGGGTGCCGCGGCAAGCAGAGCTTCGTAGTTCTCCGAGGTCGTGGGCAGAGCCGCTTGGGAGCTGGGCCACCAAGCGACCACGGCCAGAATCGCCGCGGCAGCGGCAAGCAGCCACGGGGTTGCGGGTGCTGCCTGTGCTTCGCGGGCGCTTGCCAGATCGTGGATCGGTGCCTGTGCCGGTGCAGCCGGCTGCGCCGGCGCGGCGGCAAAGAACTGCTCGGCATCGGCGAGCAGCTGGTCTTCCAGCGCGGCGGGCGGCGCCGTCTGCTTCTCGGCGACCAGGGCGCCTTGCAGGGCTGCCAAGGCGCGGTCGTAGGCCTCGGCCTCGGCTTCGTAGGAAGCGCCGGAGAGCGACTCGAACTCCGACTGCTCCTCCGGCTCGAGCCCGAACAGGGCGCGATCTGCGAGCAGTTCTTCGAGTCGTTCTTGCGGTTGCGGGGAGCTCATGCGAGTCCTCCGAGGCTGGGAGACGGGGCGCCGAGGCGGTCGCGCAGGCGCTGCAGCCCGCGACGGACATGGGCCTTGACGGTGCCCAGTGGGATGTCGAGTTTCTGGCTGACCTCTTGGTGGGTGAGACCATGCAGGACGGCCAGTTCAATGGCCTGACGCTGCTGCGGCGGCAAAGTGGTCAGCAGATCGCGCGCGATCTGCGCGTCCTCGTTGCGGGCGAGGCGCTGGACCACCGTCTCCGCGTCGGACACCGGCTCCAGCTCGATGCTGGCGGTGTCCGGGCGGCGCGCCTTCTTGCGCAGCCGATCGATCAGCCGCCGTCGCGCCAGCACGCCGACGAAGGTGGATTCCTTGCCGCGCGCCGGATCAAAGCGGCCTGCGTTCTTCCAGAGATCGATGAACACATCTTGGACCGCGTCCTCGACCTCGGCGGGGTCGTGGAAGAACCCACGCGCGAGAGTCCAGACCAGGCCCTGGTACTGCTGCACGCAAAGCCGCACCGCCTCCGAATCGCCAGTGGCGACGCGCTCGAGTAGGGCAGGCTCCAAGGGAATCGAATGGACAGGGACGAGCGAGGCTCGGGCCGGGACGACCGGAAGCCGCATGGCTTCGCGGACCGAAATTCCCGAGGCGATTCCCATGCAACTCTACCCTGGCGCACCGTGCGTCCAAGCGTGTTCAGACCGAGTTCGCCCGTGAGAATCAGGCGGATGCAAGAATCCGATCAAGGATGCAGGTTTTCTCGGTACCTCGATGAACCCATTCAGTAGACTCGGGCTCGCACGGCGGAAGCGGTTTTCTGCCAACATTGGCGAGTGTTGCTCGCCATTTCTTTCTCTTGGAGGTTTTTTCTTGTGAATAGGTGTTTTGTTCGATTTTGCATTTCCTTGGCATCTGCGGCCCTTTTCGCAGTGCATGCTTCTGGTTCTCAAACGCCGGGAGGAGAGTACGTGCAAGATACACAAGGTGGCTTGGCATCTGGATTTGCAGACAAGATCGCATCGCTTGCTGATATCGATGGAGACGGGGTCGCGGACCTCGTGGCATACGAACCAAATTTCGGGAACGGGTACTGTGAGATCCTCCTGAGCGCGGGCGCGAGCGTGAACACGGTTGGTTTTGTGGACTGTGGCTCTGGCATGGCTGACATTGTTTCCCTTCCCGACTTGGATGGTGACAATGTTGCCGACGCAGTCCTGTTGGATTCAGACGGAGTCTCCGGAGGGGCGACCGGTGTGATGAGGTTTTTTCGCTGGGACCCCACAGCCTTTGGTGTGGGGCAGATTGAATACCTCTTTAACGTGGACGCAAGTGATCTATCAGTTTCTGAGTTGCTCGGGCCGATCGCCTTTCTCAGAGAGGACTCCGGGGTATTCACAATCGCTATTCGCGCTATTCAGAGTAGTAGCCTCGATTCAGTCGTGGTGACGTTTGAGGTCGACGCGGGTGCGAACCCTCCGTATCAGGTAACCAAGTTGACCGACATTGAAGAGCCTGGGACGTGGTCTTCAAGCGGGACGTTTGGAGAGTCAATTGCATCGGCAGGTACCCAAACCCCAGCCGTCTTTATTGGCGCGCCGGGAGTGCCTGCATACGGAAAGGTCGGCAAATTCCGTGCAAGTGACGGGCAGTTTCTTAAGGAATACAAGGCATCCCCGTCTGGACAACTGCAACAGGAAGAGTTCGGCTCTCATGTAGCTTCCGCAGACCTTGACTTGGACGGTGACCTCGAGTTGATTGTGAGCACGGATCAGCCCACCAGCGCGGCAGTTGCGGACAAGATTCTGCTCTTCGATCAATTTGGTTCAGGTCAGCCGTATTTCAATCATCTCGTGCTTGTGGATGGTGTGAATGGTTTCCTTGAACCTGCTCCCTGGGGATTGCGGGTGGGAGAGGACTTCGACCTGGACGGAGTGCCCGACTATCTGGCAGTGTCGGGCTCAGCTTATGGGGCTTCTGTTTACAGCGGAGTTGACTCTGAACTGTTGTACACGGGGAGGTTCCCCGCGGCAGGAACGCTTCACGCTTGTGCACTTCTCGGGGCAGAGCAGAAAGTGTGCTTCGGGCATCCAGACTACATGTCTGGGTCGGGGCGCATCGTGATTGAAGAACTCCTGCCCTACATCGAACTGTCAAACGCGCAACTGAGTGCCTCGAATCCTGCAGACATTGACATTGATCTGGATTTTCCAGTTGCCGATGCCGGTATTTCTTACAGGGTCCTCATCTCGACAGGAAGGTCACCCTATGCGCAGCTCGGTGGAATCGACCTTCCCATTGAGGGGGCTGGAGGGTGGTATTGGGATTCAGTAAATGGCACCCTTCCATCGTTCTGCACCGATTTCACGGGTACGCTCGATGGTTCTGGTGATGGGCAAGCGCTCATCGACGCATCCGGGATTCCTGCCGGTGCTCTGAATGCGCTAATCGGTAGCGAATTCTCGATGTGTGCGATCTCAGGAACCGGCACATCGGTGACTCGAAGTAGTTTCCGAAGGACGATTCAGGTCACCTCCTAAGGCGACTCAAGAGGCTGGGTCGCCTAGCCCACGACCTCTTCGAGGATGCGGGCGCGCAGGGCGGTGTCGGGCACAGCTCCGACGCCGCCTTGCATATTGTCGTGCAGGTGGTGCGGCTTGGAGGTGGCCGGAATCGGGCAGGTCACGGCCGGGTGGCCGAGCAGCCACTTGAGGAAGACCTGCGCCCAGCTGGTGCAGTCGATCTCGGCGGCCCAGCCGGGCAGTTCCTTGCCCTTCACGGCCTGGAACAGCTGGCCGCGTACGAAGGGGCGCATGATCAGCGTGGCGACGCCATGATCGCGCGCGGCAGGCAGGATGCGCGCTTCCACCGCGCGCTCCCCGAGCGAATAGGGGATCTGCACGAAGTCGAGCTTGTCACTGACGATCAGCTTCTCGACGGTCTCCCAGTCGCGCATCTCGGTGACGCCCAGGTAGCGGATCCGCCCTTCCGCCTTCATCTGCTCAAGGGTCGGCATGTGCTCCTCGAGGCCGACCAGGTTGTGCACCTGCATCAGGTCGAAGCGCTCGGGGCCCATCCGCTGGCGCGACTGCTCCATCTGATCGATGCCGGCCTGCTTGCCCTTGTCGGTCCAGACCTTGGTCGCGTAGAACAGATCCTGCCGACCCAGCTGGCCGAGCAGCGCGCCGACCACCGACTCCGAGTTGCCGTACATCGGCGAGGAGTCCACGCAGGTCCCACCCCAGTCGAGGAAGCCCTGCAGGACCTCGCGCAGCGCGGGGTGATCGCCGCTGGGGTCGACGTTGAGGGTGCGCGAAGTTCCGAGGCCGATCACCGGCAGCAGCTCGCCGGTCTTGGGAATCCGGCGGCGCTGGATGGCCCGGATCGATGGCGCGTCGTCGCGGCGGCTCGCGGGGAGCGTGCGGGTCAGGCTGGCAGCGGAGCCGGCCAGCAATCCGGAGCGAAGGAAGGTGCGGCGATCGACGGTCATGCCCCGAGCCTAGCTCGGGCGCTCATTTCCGCCTAGCAGGGCCAGCCGCTCTTCCAGGAAACGGCGCTCGCCGTCTTTCTCGGCCAGCTGCAGCGCTCGTTCATAGGCGCGCCGGGCTTCGTCGAGCCGCCCCGCCTGGCCCAGCAGCTCGGCGCGGGCCGCGTGGAAGTAGCGATAGTCCCGCAGCTGCTCGGAGGCTCCGACCGCCGCGAGTCGCTCCAGGCCGGCTTCCGGTCCCTGGTCCATCGCGACGGCGACCGCGTGGTTCAGCGCGATGATCGGGTTGGGAAGCCAGCGCTGCAGGCCCTCGTACAGAGCGGCGATCTGCTTCCAGTCGGTCTGCTCGGCCTGCGGCGCCTGGGCGTGCAGCGCCGCGATCGCAGCCTGGATCTGGTACGGGCCCGGCGAGGCCAGCGCGATCGCCTGATCGAGCCGTCCCAGGCCCTCGTGGATCTGCGGCTGATCCCAGCGCGTCCGGTCCTGGTCCTCCAGCCGGATCGGCCGGCCGTCCGGGGTCTCGCGCGCGTCGCGGCGCGAATCCTGGAGAAGCAGCAGTGCGCACAGGCCGTGGACCTCGGCCTCGCGCGGTAGCAGCTCGGTCAGGAGCCGCGCCAGCCGAATCGCTTCGCGGCACAGCTCGCGGCGCAGGACGCGGGCGCCGTGCGTCGCGCTGTAGCCCTCGTTGAAGATGAGATAGAGCGCGTGCAGAACGCCAGGCAGCCGCTCGGCGCGCTGCTCCGCGCGCGGGGCCTCGAACGGAATCTGGGCGTCGCGGATCTTCTGCTTGGCGCGCACCAGACGCTGC
>PAHY01000018.1 GCA_002705055.1 Planctomycetota bacterium | reverse complement strand
GATTGATCGGAAAGAGTAAGTTGCGATAGTCGCGGCGCTTACGGCTGTCCGTCGTGCGGTGATAGAGAGCTCGGGGGAAGTTGGCTCGCTTGCACTCAGTCGGATAGGTGCGCTTCTTGTCGGTTTGCAGCCGGATCGGAATATCTGAAGCGAGCAGGTTCCCAAGTGCCTCGAAGCACTCCCGTACGCAGGCTCGCGAGGCAGAGCGCCGCTTGCCTTCCTCCTTCTGGATCTCCTCCAGGCGCTCCTGCTGAGCTTCCGTCCGGCGACCGCGCGCCGCAAGCTGCCCCGCGCGCGTGTGCACGATGAAGTAGCTTTTGCGCTCGATCAGGACCGCCATCGTGACTGGCTTCAGCTTGCGATGATGTTCGAAAGTCTCGAGCTCGTCGAGTTGGAAGGTGCCGTCGATGCCACCAGCTTCTGCGCACTCCCGGAGGCGAGCGAGGTGAAAGTCCCGGGCGACCTGCGCCATTTGGACGAAGCGGCGCTCGACCGTCTTCTTGTTCACGCCAAAGAGCCGGGCCGCCTGGCGGCGGGTGACCTTGGAACAGAGTGCATGGACTAAAGCATGATGGAGAAAGGGCTTGCGGTAGCGATAGTTGGCTTTGTAGGTCTGTGTGCTGAAGCCGCGGTGACAGACGAGACAACGGAAACGCTGGATCCAGCGTCCGTCGCACTTGCGGTGATAGGAGCCGGAGCGGCGATAGCGAAAGGCCAGATCGCGCTCGGCGGAGGGGCAGCCGTAGCGCGGGCAGAAAGGTGGGTGAAACAAGAAGCGTCCTCCAGGTGGGTTCACCTAGAGGACGCCTTGTGAGGTCGAAAGTTACGGATCGACCCGAAAAACGAGCCCACTCATGGGGGGCAGACTCGCTAGTACTCGAGCACCGGCACGGCCGAGGGACGTGCCCAGGTGCGCAGGGTGCCGTTGCGCTCGGCGGTGATCACGATCCCGTACAACCAGGTGCCGGCGAGGCTCGCGGTCGAAGGAACGTAAATCTCAAGCTCCACGCGCTCGGACTCGGGTACCTGGCCCTTCCAGCCCCGGGTGTTGCGGGTGGCGGCGAACACGTAATCCTGGTTGATCGGGATGTGCGTGCCGAAGTAGTTGGTGCCGGGAACAGTGCCGAGCGAAAGCGCGGCCTGGAACAGCGCGCCTTCCTCGCCGGGAAGTTCGGCGATCAGCTTGTAGGTCTGGCCCAGCAGGGGCACGGTCTTGTGGCCGAGCAGGCTGTCTCCGCCCGGGAACCAGTCCGTGATCTCCTGGCTGTTACTCGACCAGGGCGAGCCCAGATCTCCGTTGCCGTAGGGGACGGTCGCCGCGGCAAAGTTGGCTTCCACCGAATCGCCCAGCGCATCGACACGTTCGCACGCGACCCCTGCGCCTCCTGGCCAGGTGTTGGTGTAATCGACGCGGTCGATCACCATGCCCTGTTCATCCACCAGCGCGATCGTGGTGTTGCCCTGGTCGAGGGCGATGACTCCCTCGGGCCAGGCGATGGTCGGCGTGAACCCACCATTCAGGATGGGGATGCCGTTGGCCGCGACCACCACGGTCTCGCCCTGATGGAGGCGGAGATTGATGCCGAAGGTGAATTCTTCGCCGTTGCCGCCGATCATGCGCACATCGCGCAGGCCGAAGGGAGCGAGCGGATAGGTGCCCATCAGCTCGATGTACTCGCCGTTGTAGTCCTTGACGTCGTAAGGATCGCGGTGGAACTCGCTGATTACGACGCCGTGTTGCGGATAGGGCCGAGTTTCGACTTCGTCACACCAGGCGGTGAAGGAGTGCCCGTGCGCGTCGGTCGCGCGATAGGTCTCGCCGTCGGTGTGCAGGGTGATTGTGCCTCCGGCGTCGACGAAGCCGTAGCCGCCGTTGCCCGAGGTGGTCGACCAGACCGGAATCGTGCGGTGCGGCGGGCTAAGGCGCTGGATGACATCCGCGCGCGGGAAGTTGGAGCCGTTCGGGCTGCCGATACTGACGATCGCAAACTCGGGGCGCAGGTTGCGCAGCAGGCTCTGCGTGGAGCTGAGCGCTGAGCCGTGCATGTTGACGCGATAGACATCGACGTCGCCGCAGACCACGCCGACCGGCCGCTCGACGTTGACCGAAGAAGCGCTGCCTCCGGTGAGGTCGCCGCCAACGAACATCTCGAAGTCGCCGTAGCGGATCAGCCAGGAGATCGACGCACTGTTTTCTTGCTGAGCTGTCCCACCGAGGTCGATCACCGCGCCACCGGCGAGGCGGCCATTTGAGGAAAGACATTTCAGCTCCACTCCGCCGCCCAGGTCGAGGATCTCGCCCGGGACCGCATCGCGGCGCAGGCCTTGCATCGCGGACTGGTAGTCGCGGAAAGGCTGCAGATTGGGCAGATCGACGTCGCCGCGGTCGATGACCTCGCCGATCGTCACGCTGCCGGACTTGGCGATCTCGTCCAGGCCGCCGACGTGGTCGGTGTGGTAGTGGCTGGCGCAGACGTAGTCCAGGTGCTGGATGTCGCGCTCGGCCAGATAGGGGAGGATGACCTCGAATCCGGCCCGGTTGGGCCCACCGTCGAGCAGCATCGTTTGCCCGGTGGGACTGATCAGCAGCGTGGCGTCCCCGGTGCCCACCTCGAAGAAAACGACTTCGAGCTCAGCCTGTTGGGCTGGGGCAGAGGAGGCTGCGAGAAGAGCGAAAGTTGCAGCAGCGAGCCGCATGATGGGGATGAAGGGGAAGGAGCCAATCGGCAGTCGAAGACTATCCCACACCCCATGAGGACGCTGAGAAAGCTTCGCGGGCCGGCGAGGGAGGATCCGACCTCTATTGCACGATCATACCCAGAGGTGCCGCTTGTGTGCGGATCTGGTTTGGCAGATCAGCCGTTACAACGATTCCGTAAACGGTCACACCGCGCAAGGCGCTGTTATTGGGGACCGTCACCTGGACACGCTTCTGCTCCGATGCCGGGACCTGGCCGTACCAGCCAGGAAGCCTGTACGTTGCACGATAAGCGATGTCGGCGTTGGCCGGGATGTGGGTTCCGCCCACCGTGATGCCCGGGCTCGTGCCCAGGGACACCCAACCTTGATAGAAGGCGCCAGACTCCCCGGGCATGAACCAGTCCATGACCAGGGCTTGTCCCAGCACCGGCGGGGTCACCACGACCACGCGGGTCGAGCCACCCCAGTTGGTGGTGTCGCCGTCGTTCTTGCGCCCCGGGGATCCGAGATCGCCCAGGCCATAGGACGCGCTGCCGGCGACGAAGTTGTCGATCGTTCCGGCGTCCAGCAGATCCTCGCGCTCGGCGCTGGTGCCGACGGCGCCCGGCCAGGAGGGATCCCAGTCGACCGAGTCGAGCAGGGTGCCGCTCATGCGGTCGCGCAGGCGCAGCTCGTCGGTGGCGTTGGCGAGCTGCATGCTGCCGATCGGCCAGGCGATCTGCGGGCGGAAGCCGCCGTTCGCGCCGGGCAGACCCGAGGCCGCGATCAGGCAGACCTCGCCGGCCTCGAGCTGGATGCTGGTGGCCACGTGCATCAGATCCACGCCGCCATCGGCGATCTCAAGCTGGCTCAGGCTGACCGCCTCGCCGATCCGAGCGCCGGCCAATTCCAGCCACTCGCCAGCGTCGTCGGCCACGACGTTGGGATTGCGCTGAAACTCCGAGACCACCAGCTCCTGGGCGGCGGCCGGACTCGGCGCCTGTTCATCGCAATGCGCGGTCAGGGCGACGCCGCCTGCCCCGGACATGCTCCAGCTCGCGCCGTCGCTGCGCAGCGTGATCGGGCCGCCTGCATCGACGTAACCGGTGCCCCCGGTGCCTTCCGAAGTGCACCAGACCGGGATCACGCGGTCCCAGCGATTCAGGTTGTCGATCGTGTCCTGCTTCGGGAAGCCGTACTGATTGCCGGCGCCGCAGCTGATGATCGCGGCTTCCGGCTGGACAACCGCCAGGAAGCTCGGATTGCTCGAGGTGCGCGAGCCGTGGTGATTGACGCGCAGCACATCGAGGTCGCCGCAGACCGAAGCAATCGCGGACTCCACGTCGGTGGCGCCGTTGCCGCCGCCGGTCAGGTCGCCGCCCACGAACAGGTCGAAGTCGCCGTACTCGATGCGCCAGGCGATCGACGCCGAGTTCTCGTACTGAGCTGAGCTCGAAATATCGATGCTGCCGCCGCCGGCGATCGCGCCCTCGACCACCAAGCAGGTCGCCGTCGCGCCGCCACCCAGTGCGATGACTTGGCCCGGCGTTACCGTCTGGCGAACCGCCGAGTAGGTCGAGCGGTAATCGTTAAAGGTCTGCGTGCCTGGCGTGTTTGAATCACCGCGGTCGAGGCAGACGCTGGCCTGAATCCCGGCCTGCCAGACTTCGTCCAGTCCCCCGACGTGGTCCGCGTGATAGTGGCTGGCCGAGACGTAGTCGAGCGACTGAATGCCCAGGCCTTGCAGGTAGGGGACCAAGGTGGAGTTCCCTTCGCCGTTGGGGCCGCCGTCGAACAGGAAGCTGGTTCCGGTCGGGCTGATGACCAAAGTGCAGTCACCTTGACCCACTTCAAGGAAGTGGACTTCGAGTTGCTGTGCGCTCGCCGGAGCGGTGAGACACAGCGCCAGAGCGGGGAGCAGCAGGCGCACGGCGGGATGGAGGCGAATTTGGCCCGCCTATTCATCGGCGGGAACTAGTCGATCCGACTGCATATTCCACGAGTCAGACCCGCCAATTGTTCCATGAAACGGGCTTTTGGCGCACTTTTTCCCACACAAATCGTGTGAATGCGCACTCCAGAACGTTCGTACGCCAGCTGGAGGCCATCCAGCATGTGGGGGGCAAAGGCGTAGGAACCCCAGCTGCCGCCCCCGTCCGAGACGAAGACCAGGGTGTCGATCCCGTGATCCTGCTGGGCCAGAAGGAGCACGTCGTACATCGCCGAGGCCGGGCCGAAATCGAATCGCTCGATGAACTGGAGAGCCTTCTTGCGGTTGCGCGCGCTGGCCTGCACTGGCTCGTCGAAGGGGCTCTCGCTGTCGCGCACGATGATGCGCAGCTGGAAAAGCGCATCCTGGGGGTAGCGATCGAGGAAGGCGATGAGCTCTTCGATGGCGGCATCCGCGCAGCGCCGTCCGTCCTCGAGCGGGTCCAGCATCGAGCCGGAGCCATCCAGGACAAAGCCGATGCGATTGCTGTCTACCGGGATGCCGAAGAAGGCTGCGACGGTGGCATCGTCTTGGGGGGCAGCCGGCTTGGGGGCCTTGGGGGCCTCGCGGATGGCGGACTCGAGCCAGGACTGCCCGGACTCCGCCCACCAGCGATCCCAGGCCTGGGGGGCGTCGCCAAACTGCTGGCCTGTGAGTTGGCGCAGCGCCTGGGCATAGTCGCGCTGGTGGCGACTGCCCTGATCTTCCGCGCTGGCGCGCTGGAGGCCCTGCAGCAGGATGGGGAAGGCCTCGTAAGCCTGGCCGGCAAGCGTCGACTCCCAGGCCGCGACCCGCTCGGCGAGGGAGCCGGAAGCGACGGCGCGTGCGAGCAGCTCGAGCCATGCTGCGCGCACTTCGGCGTGCTGGCGCAGGTGCGGCGCGAGGACGTGCAGCAACTGCGCGCGATCGCTGGCGTGCTTGGAATCCTTTGCTGCGTCGAGGATCTTCGAGAGCTCCTCGACCTCGGGGGCGACCCAGCGAAAGCCGAGGAAAGGCATGCCGTCGTCGAGAAGCCGCGCGCGTACCGCGGCAGCGGTCGCTTTGCGTGATTCGATCAGCCGGCCCTGGGCCAGCACAGCGCCCGCAGTGTTCTGCCAGGCGCGCCGGAGCTCGCCCTCGGTCTTCAGGAAGGCTCGATCCAGCAAGTGCTCCGCCGAAACGGGAGCCTTCCCGCGGCGCAGAGCCCGCAACGCCGAAACCCGCAGCAGCGCGGAGGCCTTGCGGTGGGCCGCCGCTTCGAGCAGGACCTCGGTTTCGTCCGCGGTCTCGGCCGAGATCATGCCGCTGATCAGCCAGTCGCGCAGATGCACTCCGCCGCGGATCTCGAGCTTGTCTTCGAAGATCTCGACGCGCTCCTGCATGGCCGCTGGATCTCGGACCTCGGCGAAGGCGCGGGAGGCCTGCGCGACCTCGTAGCCGTCACGGGCGCCGTGCAGTTCCTTAGCGAGATCCTTCCAATCCTGGGCCGGAGCTGCCCAGGCCGAGACGAGCGCAAGAATGGCAAACATGGTGCGATGAGCGGCAGAAACGAAAACCGCGGAGGAGGCGGGACGGCCTCCTCCGCGGGGGATGAGCGAACGCCTAGTAGACGATCGCTTCAGCGGCGTTCGACAGAATGAAGCCGCGCGCGTTGGCCGCCGGGTCGACGACCTGCCACTGCAGGTAGAAGCTACGGCCTTGGAGGTTGGGGTCGTTGGGGACGACTACCGGGACCAGGGCGTTGCCGGCACCATCGACGGTGGCGGGGAAGCGGAAGTCATCCGAGACGTACAGGGTCGATCCCGGAATGCCGATGCCCGCAAGGTTGCGCGGCAGCGGGCCGAAGCGGCTCATGGTGTTCGAGGTGCCGATGGCCAGGATCGAGTTGGTGCCCGGGATGCCGCCCGAGAGGGTGACTTCCATGAACTGACCCAGGACAGGCAGGCCGACGTTGCCGATCACGGCATCGACGCCGCTCGAGTTGGTGTCGCTATCGCCGAAGGGGATAAAGCGAGCCGAAGGCGGAACCGTGAACTCGCCCACCGGCACCACTTCCATGGCCACGGCAAAGCAGCCGTCCGGCAGCCAGCGGTACTTGGTTTCCTGTTCGCCGACCTGGTTCGAGGTGCGGTCGCCGTTGAGGTCGAAGACGAAGTCGACCTGGTTTTGGCGGTAGGTGCCGCTTCCGCCCAGCGGGCCGTTGTTGTGGAAGATGGCGAAGCCGCCGTCATGGGCCTTGCCGTCGTAGATGTCGGCCGGCGGGTAGTCCATGCTGGTGTTGTTGGGGCCATCCAGGAACAGGGTGACTTCCCCGGCGTCGTTCAGGTCGCCGTCGCCGTTGAGGTCGATGCCCTGGTAGACCAGGCCGCTCGCCCCTGCGCAGCTGGAGTTGAAGGCGGTCGAGACGATCCAGTACAGATCTTCACCGCTGGGGCCGGCGCCCCAATCCACGTCGAGGATCTCGAGCGAGGCGTACAGGCCCGAGCCCGAAGAGCTGGGGCAGGACGGGTTCTTGAGCGCGCCCGAGAGGGTGTCGGCGTTCTGCTCGAGGCCAGCCTTGTCCCCGACCAGGTTGCAGAAGTTCCAGGCTTCGCCGGCGTCCATGGCGTCGCCGTCGCCGTTCATGTCCTGGAAGGCGTACAGAGTGCGGTCCTGCTGGGCGAAGCCGATGACCACGCCGTTGCTGTCGACCATGATGCCTTCGAAGTCGCCGACGTCGATCGAGACCGAGCCCGAAGTGCCGGCCACGCTGACCGAACCGGCGCCGTCGACGAGCATGTTGAACTCGCCGGCGTCCATGGCGTCGCCGTCGCCGTTGAGGTCGACGTACGAGAAGATGCCCGAGCCCACGGTGGGGCCGCCCGAGTAGATGTCGTCGGTGACGAAGAGCTCGCCCGTGTTGGGGTTGTAAGCGAGCTTGTCCGGGCTGGTGTTCGAAGCGCCCTGAGCCGAGCGGGTGTCCGCGAAGACATCCCATTCGCCCGGATCGGTGCAGACCCCGTTGCCGTTGAGGTCGACGAAGCGCAGGATCACGTCGCCTGTGGCGACCGCGAAGATGGTGGCGGTGCCGCCGATGTTGGCGAACTGAACCGACTCGAGATAGTCGATATCGTTGGCGCCGTCATAAGCAAAGCGAACACCTTCTTCGGCACCAAAATAGTCGCCGTTGAAGTCGAGATCGGCCGTGCGGCGGATCTCCCATTCGGTGGTGGCGGGGGTGCCGCCCCAAAGGAAGTACTCGTGGGTCTGCTGAGCAGTCGCGACGCTGCCAAGGGCAGGAACGCCCAGCGCGACGCCAAGGGTGAGGATGGTACGCATGAAGCTGTTGGGTAAGAACACTTCGAGGCAGGGGACGGGGCCTCGACGACCCCCCATTCTAGCTGCGCAGATGGTTCGTTCACGAGTGGAGTTGGAAGCTCATGTGAAGCTCTCATCAGGAAGACGGATTCCCCGTGCAAAGGTGACAGCGATTCTCAGTGAATCTCAATAAGTCTTGTGCCTTGTATGGCTTGCGCGATTCGCCGGCGGGCCTAGCGTGGGAGGCAGCTGCCCGGCTTCGGGCTCTTTCTCACTCCCCGGTTTCGATTTCATGTCCGCATCCGATCTCGTGCGCGATCTCGAGTATCAGCGTCAGCGCCAGGCCGATTCCTGGCGCCAGGCGCGTGCCCAGTTTCACGACTATCAGGTCTCCGACCCCGAGCAGCGCGTCCGTGCACTCGGGCGACTCTTCGAGCTCCTCGCTCCGTGGCTGGAACGCGGCATCCGCAGCACCGCGCTGCGCCACTTCCTGCTCCTTCCCACCGAGATGCTCCTGGGTCGGCTGTTCGCGGAAGTCGTGCACCGCGAAGATCTGCCCGCCCAGGCAGCCACCTTCCTCATGTGGATCGAAGGCACCATCCTGCGCGAGGTCGCCGATCCAGCCTCGGACCTGGGCGTCAGCAACGGAGCACCCGGCGAGCCGCCGGCCGCGCTCCAGGAACGATTCCATCAGCTGCCCTTCGCCGAACGCGCGGTGCTCTACCTGACCATGATCGAAGGCACCGCCTCGCCGCGCCTCGCCGCGCGTCGCCGAGCGCACCGGCATGCCTCCGGATCGACTCGAGCGCCGGATCGACGCGATTTGGCAGGGACTGGCCGCAGCCGAGGACGGCAGGGGGCAGGCATGAACCGAGCCCATGCTCCTCAACCCGGGCTCTCGGTAGGGCTGGTTCGTGCCCTCGGTCAGCAGGCAACGGGGCGGCTCGGTGAGCTCTTCCTGGCCAATGCGATTCAGGCCGGCCTGCGGCTCAGCGATGGCGTGAAGTACCGTCCGGTCGGCCTGCAGGAGCTTCCCGTCCTCCGCTCCACGCTGCGCCTGCGCGTTTCCCTGCGCCGCGAACTGCGCGATTTCCTCGCCTTCCTCGAGCAGCACCCGGCCGGTTCGACGCTGCCGCTGCAGGATTGGCGTTCGCTCAGTGCCGCGCCGGAGCTTTGGACCGATCCGCTGCTGTCGGCCGCGTGGGCGGCCTCGCTGCTTCCGGATCGCTTTGACGCGCGACTCACCCAGGCGGTCAATCTGCTGCGCCGCGGCGATGCCCGCCCGGCACTGGCGCAATTCCAGGCCAGCCTGGTGCAGGTGCCGCGCGCCCGCGAGCCGCGCGCTCAGCTGCTTCGCAACGCCGCGGCTTCCTACGAAGTTCTGGGCGACGATGCCGGCGCGCGCTGGTGCGCCGAGCAATCCTACGCAGCCTGCCCGTGGAGCGAGGCCAGCCTCGCTTCACACCTGATCTACCTCGCCCTCGACGAACGGGTGGGGGATCGAATCCAGGACGTCGCTGGAGCTTGCCGTGCATTCCGCGGTAAGCTCGATCGCGCGTCTCTCTGGGAAATGCTCGACGGCAAAGCCGGCCGCGCCTCTCAGTCTCTCCACCTGGACCCAAGGGTCCGTGCCCGCTTCCGCGAAGCGGTGCTTTCTTGAACTCAGATCATGCGATCGTTCTTCACTCTTTCTTTCCTGCTCGCCCTGTGCTTGGCCTTGCCCGGCGGCGCCACTTTGGCGGCCGCAGAAGGCGGCGGCATCGAGCGCAATAGTGGTGGCGACACGCCGGTCAACATCTCCGGCATCATCGGCAGCTTCAACGAAGAGGCCGGCAGCACCCGCCGCAACAAGGGAAAGGGCTAGGCCCTCCATCCTAGACGAGGCCGAAGGCGCGGTGGAAGCCGCTGCCTGGGCTAGCCGTATGCACGCTGGCCGACCAAGAAGCTGCTAGAACGCGTAGCCGAACTCCTCGATCTCGTCCGCCCAGGCTTCGGCAACGTAGGCGCGCGCGGCTTCGTCGTAGAACTCGCGGTAATCGCGATGCTTGGTCTTGTTCAGATGGGGCAGCGAAGCATCCAGGCCGATCCGCGCGCAGGCTTCGGCGAAGTCGGCGTTCAGGTTCTCGAAGCGACCGACGAAGTCGATGCCAGGGCGGCCGGGCGGGGCGGCCAGCATGCGCGCCTGGCTGCGGCCGCGGGCGCGCTCCTTTTCGTAGCGCAGGTAGGCGAGGAAGTCGGGCAGCGCCTTGACCTCAGCGTGCCGTGGGTGATTGTCCCGCGCCAGAATGAAGCTGTACTCCGAGACCAGCCGATCCCAGGGGTTGCGCACGAAGGCGAACTTGAACAGCGAATCGGCGAACTCCTGGGGAAGCTGGGCATAGGCGTCGGCCAGCGAGCCATGCACTCGCAGGCGCACCTTGGCGGGGTCGCGCTGCAGCCGGAAGCGCGAGAGCAGCTTGTTCCACGGCGTCAGCGGCGGATGCACCACCCACGGATCCAGAGCTTTCGCCACGCTGGTGCCCCCGGTCTTGGGCACGTGGACGAACAGAAAGCGTTTCTCAATCGACAGCAGCATCGCTGGTCTCGGTTTGGGGCCGCAGCAACATACCCCAGGCGTAGGCGAACAGAATGGTGAAGGCGGAAAGCCTGCTGGAGCTGAACAGCGAAGCGTCGCTGATGCCACCAAAGAAGAGCAGCGCCCAAGCTGCGCATCCGAGGACCGCCGCGTCGCAGGAACGCAGCCCGCGAAGGAGGACCCGGGCAGTCGTCAGCAGATAGATGAGCACGCCGAGCAGACCCAAGCCGCCGGCGACCGCCAGCGTGTGCATGAAATTCGAATGCAGGTGCGAGTGGTGCAGATTCACATGCACCTGCTCCTCGGCAGGAAGGCGCTCATTCTCGGCTGCGATTCTCGCTTCTTCCTGGTCGGCGAATTCATGGAGAGAAGCGCGCAGATCGCCCAGGCCCGTGCCGATCACGGGCGATCGCTGAAATTCCTCGAGCGCGAACTGCCACATGAGCGGTCGGGTCGGTTCCTGCTGGAGGACCTTGGCCGGCTGCAGGAAGGCCTGAATGCGCGGCTCAGCCAGGAAGGCGGTCGCCAGCAGAGCGGCCAGCACGCCGACTGCAAGAACTCCGCGCCGGGCAGTCCAGCGACCGCCGCGGCCCCGCGCCGTCATCCACGCGAGGATGCCGCAGCAGATCAGAATGAGCATGCGGCGCCGGGTGCTCAAGACGGCGGCGAGATGGAGCGCGAAGACCAATCCCCATGCGCCGCGTGCGCCGGCGCGGCGCGACTTCAGCAGCAGGCTCCATGACACAAAAGCGCCGGTGCACACCGACAGCGTGTAGAGCCAGATGTTGGTGGGGGGAACGAACCAACGGCGCAGTTCGCCGTACCTTTCGAAGTTCTCCCACCAGTGCGCCAGGAGTGGGAGGGTGCCCGCTGTCGTCGAGACGACCAGGACGGCAAGAAAGAGCCGAGGGCGGCGGGCGTCGCGGACCGCTGCCGCGCCCAGGAAGGGAAAAAGCACGGGCCAGAACGAGGTCCATTCCTTCCAGCCGCGGGCAAGGTCCTCTGAGGTCAGCGCGGAGATGAGCAGCGGCAGCATCATGCCGAGGCTTGCTGCACCGACCGCGCTGCGGAATGTGCCCAGTGGGCGGGCGTGCAGCAGGCTGGCGAGCAGCAGCAGGCCCATGCCGATGCTGAGGCCTGCTTTCGACCACGGCAGGGCGGCGCCGGCGAAGCACAGGGCCGCGAAGCGAAGGTCGGGAACGGCAATACGACGCGCCACGTGGGCGCGATTCTAGCGGGATGCTTGTTCCACCTCCGCCGCCCGGATAGAAGAAGCGCGTGGCGGCGGACGCGCAGCGGACTCCGATGAGCGGGCGCGGAGCCTTGCGGGGGGCGCTCGTCACCGCAGTCTGGACGCTGCTCTCACGCATCCTGGGCTTCGCGCGTGATGCGGTGATGCTGGCCACCTTCGGGGCATCCAGCGCGACCGGCAACTTCGTCATCGCCTGGATGGTGCCCAACCTCGCCCGCCGGCTGTTCGGCGAGGGGGCGGTCAGCGCCGCCGTGCAGCCCGCTTTGGCGCGGGTGCAGCAGCAGCAGGGCGCGGAGGCCTCGCATCGGCTCTACGCGCGCTTCCAGGGTCTGCTGCTGGTCGCGCTGGCGGTACTCGTGATCGGCGGCGAGCTCGTGGTGCTGGGCTGGCGCGCGGCTCTGCTCGCCCAGCCGGTGCCGGGCGAGGCGCTCGCGGCCGCAGCCCGCGCCGCCGACCTCGAGGCCCTCGAGCTGACGGCGATGCTGCTGCCCTACGTGGTGCCGATCTGCCTCACGGCCCTGGCCGGTGCGCCACAGCAGCTGAGCGGCCGCTTCAGCCTTCCGGCGCTCGCCCCGGCAATGCTCAACGTGGTCTGGATCAGCTGGCTGCTGTTCCTCGGCCCCGGTGCAGACATCCTCTGGCTGCCCGCCGGGGTGCTGGTCGGCGGGCTGATGCAGTGGCTCATGCAGTGGCCCGGCCTGCGCGCCGATGGCTGGCCGCTGCTGCCGCGTCGCCCCGGCGGCGACCCCGAGCTGCGCTCCTCGGTGCGGGCCTTCTTCCCGGTCCTGCTCGGCCTGGCTGCGATCCAGCTCAACCTGATGATCGACCAGATCCTGGTGCGCGAACTGGTCTCCGAGCAGGCGAACTCCTATACCTACGCGGCCAATCGTCTGCTCCAGTTGCCGATGGCGCTGGTCGGCATCTCGGCGGCGACCGGGGCCATGCCGCTGTTCGCCAAGTTGGCGGCCGAGGGGCGGCGCGAGGAGCTCGCCGGGCATCTGCGCACCGGGGTCGAGCTGACGCTGCTGCTGATGATCGCCGCGGGCGGCGGCCTGTTCGTGCTGGCCGCGCCGGTCATCACCGTGCTGTTTGAACACGGTCGCTTCACGGCGGCGGATACTGCGGCGCTCACCCCGGTGCTGCAGGCCTACCTGTGGTCGCTGCCGGCCTCCGCGCTGATCGGACTGGCGGCCCGCGCCTGCCAGGCCAGCGGCAATCTGCGCGGCCCGGCCCAGGCGGCGGTGGCCGCGATCCCGATCAACCTGGGGCTGGATCTGCTGTTGCTGCCGCGCATGGGGGTGGCGGGGGCGGGCTACGCCACGGCGGTCGCGCTCAGCTTCCAGTTCCTGCTGCTCACCCGGATGCTCGGCGCGCTCCGGCTGGGCCCCGTTCTGGGTCTCGCGCGCCTGCCGCGACTCCTCCTGCCCGGCCTCGCCGCCACCGCGGCTGCCTGGGGAACCACGCTGGCACTCGGCGCCCAGGCCTCCAGCGCGCTGGGGGTCGTGCTGGGCATCGGTGCCGGGGTCCTCGCAGCCACCCTGGCCGCGCGTCTGCTGCTACCGGACGACTTCGCCCAGCTGGTCGCTGTCCTGCGCCGTCGTCGCCGCCGCGTCTAGCGTCGCGAAGAAGTCCTGCAGCGAGCGCACCTGCGCGTGCCCGGCCTGGCGGGCGCGGATCGCTTCGACCGCCGCGCTGGCGGCCGACATCGTGGTCAGACACGGGATGTTGGCCTGGTACGACTCCGAGCGAATCATCCCGTCATCGTGGCGCGTCACCTTGCCGAGCGGCGTGTTGATGATCAGCGCGATCTCGCCACTCTTGATCAGGTCCACCACGTGCGGGCGCCCTTCGTGCACCTTATTGATGCGCTCGCAGGGCAGGCCGTGGCGCTGCAGCACCTTGTAGGTGCCATCGGTCGCGACCAGCTCGAAGCCGAGGCTGACCAGCTGCTGCGCGACCATCGCCACCTGGCGCTTGTCACTGTCCTTGACGGTCAGGAAGACCTTGCCGGAGGTCGGCAGCGTGCGCCCGGCCGCCTCGGAGGCCTTGGCGAAGGCCATCGCGAAGCTGGAGTCGATGCCCATGACCTCGCCGGTCGAACGCATCTCCGGGCCGAGGTCGGCGCGCGCGCCCGGGAACTTGGCGAACGGGAAGGCCGGCGCCTTCACCGCGAGGTGTTCCGGGGAATCGATCTCGTAAACGTCCAGCTCGTCGAGGGTGGACCCGGCCATGACCTGGGTGGCGATCCGCGCATAGGGGACGCCGGTCGCCTTGGCGACGTAGGGCACGGTGCGCGAGGCGCGCGGGTTCACTTCCAGCACGTAGACCACATCGCCGCGGACCGCAAACTGCACGTTCATCAGGCCGACGACGCCGAGCTCCAGCGCCAGCGCGCGCGTCGATTCCTTGATCTCGGCGACGATCGCGTCGGACAGCGAAATCGGCGGGATGACGCAGGTCGAGTCGCCGGAGTGAATGCCGGCTTCCTCGATGTGCTCCATCACCGCGCCGATCACGACACGCTGGCCGTCGGCGACGCAGTCGACGTCGACCTCGACCGCGTCTTCCAGGAAGCGGTCGATCAGCACCGGGCGCTCGGGCGAAGCCATGACGGCCTCGCGCATGTAGCGCTCTAGATCGCGCGAGTCGTAGACGATCTCCATCGCCCGACCGCCCAGCACGTAGCTGGGCCGCACTAGCACCGGATAACCGATCCGCTCGGCGATCTCGATGGCCTGGGACTCGCTGGTCGCGATGCCGTTCGGCGGCTGACGCAGATCCAGCTTCTCGAGCATCTCGGCGAAGCGGCCGCGGTCCTCGGCGCGGTCAATCGCCTCGACCGGCGTGCCCAGGATCGGCACGCCGAGCTGATCCAGCCCGTGCGCCAGGTTGAGCGGCGTCTGCCCACCGTACTGCACGATCACGCCGTCCGGCTTCTCGCGCTCGCAGATGGCAAACACATCTTCCAGGGTGAGCGGCTCGAAGTAGAGGCGGTCGGAGACGTCAAAGTCGGTCGAGACCGTCTCCGGGTTCGAGTTGACCATGATCGACTCGATGCCCTGGTCGCGCAGCGCCAGCGAGGCGTGCACGCAGCAGTAGTCAAACTCGATGCCCTGGCCAATCCGGTTGGGACCGCCGCCGAGGATCATGACCTTCTTGCGGTCGCCGTGGACCGGGATCTCGTCGCGGGTCCAGTCGTAGGTCGAGTAGAGGTAGGGAGTGCGTGCCTCAAACTCGCCGGCGCAGGTGTCGACCAGGCGGAAGCCGGCACGCACGCCGAGTTCCTGGCGGCGCGCGCGGACGGCGGCCTCATCGCAATCGGTCGCCTCGGCGAGGCGCGCATCGCTGAAGCCCATCTGCTTCAGGCGTCGCATCTCGTGGGTGTCGATGTCCGCCAGCGCGCGACCCTCGAGCGCCGCATCCAGGTGGGCGAGCCGCTCGAGGAAGGCGAGGAACCAGGGATCAATCCCGGTCAGGCGCGCGACCTCCTCGATGGTGTAGCGCTGCAGGAAGGCGTCATAGACCGCGAAGATCCGGCCCGGCGCCGGGCGCGACAGCTTGTGCGCCAACTCTTCGGCGGTGAACTCGCGCTTCTTGCCCGAGAAGCCCACGCGGCCGATCTCCAGGCCGCGCAGCGCCTTCTGGAAACTCTCCTCGAAGGTGCGGCCGATCGCCATCGTCTCGCCGACCGACTTCATCTGGGTGCCCAGCGTCGAGTCGGATGCCGGGAACTTCTCGAAGGCGAAGCGCGGCATCTTGGTCACCACGTAGTCGATGCTCGGCTCGAAGCAGGCCGGCGTCTCCTTGGTGATGTCGTTCTGGATCTCGTCCAGGGTGTAGCCCACCGCCAGCTTGGCGGCGAACTTGGCGATCGGGAAGCCGGTCGCCTTCGAGGCCAGCGCCGACGAGCGCGAGACCCGCGGGTTCATCTCGATCACGATCAGCTCGCCATCCGCCGGGTTGAGCGCGAACTGCACGTTCGAGCCCCCGGTCTCGACCCCGATCTCGCGCAAGATCGCGAAGCTGGCGTCGCGCATGTGCTGATACTCGCGGTCAGTCAGGGTCTGCGCCGGCGCCACCGTGATCGAGTCGCCGGTGTGGACGCCCATCGGATCGAGGTTCTCAATCGAGCAGACGATCACGCAGTTGTCCTTGCGATCGCGCATGACCTCCATCTCGAACTCCTTCCAGCCGAGCAGACTCTTCTCGATCAGAATCTCATCGACGGGGGAGAGGCGCAGGCCGCGCGCGGCGATCTGCTCGAACTCTTCCTGGTTGTAGGCGATGCCGCCGCCGCTGCCGCCTAGGGTGAAGGCGGGGCGGATCACGCAGGGCAGGCCGATCTGCTCGACCGCCGCCAGGGCCTCGTCCATCGAGTGCGCGATCTCGGAGGGCGCGCTCTTCAGGCCGATGTTGTCCATCGCCTGGCGGAACTCATCGCGGTCCTCGGCCTTGCGAATCACCGCCGCCTGGGCGCCGATCATCTCGACCCCGTGCTTCTCGAGCACGCCCGAATCGTAGAGCGCCAGCGCGGTGTTCAGCGCCGTCTGGCCACCGAGGGTCGGCAGGATGGCGTCCGGCTTCTCCTTCTCGATGATCTTCTCGACGAACTCGGGGCTGATCGGCTCGACGTAGGTGGCGTCGGCCAGCTCCGGGTCGGTCATGATCGTGGCTGGGTTGCTATTCACCAGCACGATCCGATACCCCTCTTCGCGCAAGGCGCGAATCGCCTGGGTACCGGAATAGTCGAACTCACAGGCTTGGCCGATGATGATCGGACCGGAGCCGATGACGAGGATGGTCTCGATTTCGGTTCTACGCGGCATGGGGGAGCCCGGCGATTTCAACGATTCTAACCGCGCGCGCCCGCAACCGGGAGACGATCTCAGCCGAGGGTCGCGGCGATGACCGCGGCCAGTTCGCGAGGCTGCTGACCGGGAAGGATTTCGCAACGACCGGGGCGGATCGGCAGGATCACATCGACGGTCTTGCCCGCCTTCTTCTTGTCGCGCCCGATCAGCCGGGTGAGTTCGGCCGGGCTCGGCAGCTTGCCCGGATAGCGGCTGGGCAGTCCGCAGCGCTGAAGCAGCGCCAGCACCTGGGCGGCGTAGACCGGGCGCGCGCGGCCGGTGTCGACCGCCATCCGCGCCGCGCAGAGCAGCCCCAGCCCGACGGCCTCACCGTGAGCCAGCTTGCGCGGGCCGGCCGCGGTCTCGAGGGCGTGACCGAAGGTGTGTCCCAGATTGAGGAGCTTGCGCTCGCCACCCTCGAGCGGATCGGCGGCCACGATCTTGACCTTGACCCCGGCCGCCGCCTTGGCGAGGGCGAGCGCCTCGGCCCCGGCGCGACGGATCGCGCGCGGCGGGGTGGATTCGATCCGCCGCAGCAGTGCCGGGCTGGCGATCATGCCGGATTTCAGCACTTCACCCAGGCCGCAGCCCCATTCCCGGTCGGGCAGGGTGCGCAGGCTGGCGACGTCGGCCAGCACGAAGCGTGGCTGATGGAAGGCGCCGAGCAGGTTCTTGCCCTCGGGCAGGTTGACCGCGGTCTTGCCGCCGATCGCGGCGTCGGCCATGCCGAGCAGAGTGGTGGGCACCGCGCCCCAGGCGCAGCCGCGCATCAGGGTGGCGGCCAGGAAGCCGGCGACATCGGTGGTGATGCCCCCGCCGACGCCGAGGATCAGTCCACCGCGATCCGCGCCGGCGCGCAGGAAGCGGCCCGCCAGTTTCTCGAGCTGGGCCAGGGACTTGTTCTTCTCGCTGGCCGTGAAGCGAATGACCCGGTGGGGCAGATCCGTCGCAGCCAGCGCACGCTCCAGCGCCCGGCCCAGCACCGGCTCGACCTTGCGGTCGAGCAGCACCCAGATGCCGGTCGGCTCGACCCGCCGCATCAGCTGCGGCAGGCGACGCTCCAGGATGCGCAGCCCGAAGACCGGGCGCGCCAGCGGGGCGGCTTCGCTCATTTCCGTTTCTCGCGCATCCGTTGGCGACGCGCGCGCAGCGCGGACGCCGCCTGCTCGGCCTGGCGTCGGTCGCGCCGGATCAGCATGCCGAAGCCGATCAGCATCACGACGAACAGGCCAATGAAGGCGATGACGATCTGACCTTCCAGCGCCGAGCGCGGCAGATCACGCTCGCGGAAGCTGGCCACGACAAAGACTGGCACGCGCCGCTCGCGATCATTGGTGTCGGTGTAGGCCCAGAACTTCAGGAAGTAGGCCAGCATTTCGGTGCCGAGACCGAGGTTGTTCAGCGCATCCTTGCCCGGCGCTGCAAGCCGGATGTACTGATCATCGAGCTCGTACTTCGACAGGAAGCTGTGGCTCGAGAACGGCATCCGCGTCGGGTTCTCGGGATTGGCCTGGTTCCAGGCGTGCACCCCGCGACCGTAGATGCGGAAGGGGATGCCGCGGCGTAGCTCGGGCTGATCGATGATCGACTTCAGCTCCTTGCGATCGAGCGGACGGGCACGCTCAAAGTCGGCGGCGATGCGCTCGGGGTCGCCCTGAATCGTCTCGACGAAGTTCATCAGGTGCCAGTAACCCAGATCTTCGACCGGATGCTCTTCAGTGAAGTCGGCGTCGCGGATCGTCGAGAGGATCTTGGGGTCCAGCTCTTTGGCCGGTTCGGCGGGGCGAACTGAGGGGCGGAAGGCCGGGCCGACCAGCAGGGGCGCGGTCACCCGGTTGCCATCAAAGGTGCGAGTGTAGAGCTTGTAGAAGAAGCCGTCGGTGACGATGAAGTTGCCGCCCAGCCCGAACAGCTCCTCGGGCTGCTTCAACGTGACGAACCAGTAGCGGTTCTTGGCATCCGTCTCGACCAGGACCCAGGTTTCCTCGGGGCCGTCGATGACCCGCTGCTCCATCTTGAGGTCGAGCACCCGACCGCGCTCGCGGTAGGCGCCGCCGCGCAGGCCCGAGGCGTTGGCCTCAATGTTGTCGAAGGGAAAACTCGGCGCCCCCATGACCTCGAGGTGCCCGGGCAGCAGCGTGCTGCCCAGCTCAAGCAGGTAGGAGAAGGGCCCAGATTCGAGCAGCAGGCGCTCGGTGGTCGAGGTGTCCTTGACCTCCGCCAGCAGCTCCATGTCGACCTGCGGGAACCAGATATCGCTGCCGATCGCGTACTCGGTCTCGATCTCGGGGACGTCCTCCGGATCGCCTGACTTGCCGAGGCTGCTGCGAAGCCACAGGAAGATGCCGATCGCGGCCACGAGGCCGAGCGCCATGAAGACCAGGCGCAACCGTTCCTTGCCCTGGAAAGGCTGCCGGCGCCGCGCGCGTTCGAGTTGGTCCCGCTTACTTACTTTCGGGGGCGTTTCCGTGCTCATGCTGTCTGCAGACTCCGATAGGCCGCAGCGGCGGCGACGAAACGGGAAAACAGGGCGCGACTCGCGGCCGATGCCGGTGCCCTCTCGGGATGCCACTGCACTCCCAGGGCGAAGCGCGCGGTGGGCACTTCGACCGCCTCGAGGGTGCCATCCGGTGCCCAGCCGACGGCGCGCAAGCCGCCCGGTAGCGGCGCGTCCTGGGCATGGCCGGCGTCCTTCAGCGCCTGATGGTGGAAAGAAGGCACGGCGAAATCAGTGCTGCCGATGACCTCGGCCATGCGGCTGTCCGCGGCCAGCTTGACCGGGTGCTCGATGCCCTTCGTGTGATCGGCGTGCAGCTCCATGTGCTGGTCAAAGCCGGCCTCGTGCGCCAGCCCGAGCATCTGCATGCCGAAGCAGACGGCGAGCAGAGGCATGTCCCGTTCCAGAACGTGGCGCGTCAGCGCAAGGTTCAGGCTCTGTTGCTCGAGCGGGACCGGCTTGCACTCGGGGGTGGGGGCCGGGCCGCCCCAGGCGCGCAGATCGGCGTCGTCCCCGCCGGTGGTCAGCACGCCGTCCAGTCCGTCGAGGATCCGCGGCACATCATCGGGCAAGGTGTCGCCGGGAATGAGCACCGGAATCGCGCCGGCCTCGCGCAGACACAGGCTGTAGTCCACGAACAGCTGGTAACGCCGACGACCTTCGTACCACGGGGCGTCCAGGACTTCGGTCGTCAACCCGATCAGCACGCGCGAGTCGGCTGGCATGGGCTCTATACTAGGCGGCCCCGTGGACGTTCTGTACCTGTTCCTCGGCCTGGGTGGTTTGCTGGCCGGTGCCGAGATGGCAGTTGGCGGATCGCTCGGTCTTGCCAAGCGCTGGGGCTGGCCCTCCTGGGTTGCCGGCGTCATTCTGCTGGCATTGGGCACCTCGCTGCCCGAGTTCTTCGTCGCCCTGGCCTCGGCAGCGGAGTACCCCGGCCTCGCGCTGGGCACCGTGTTCGGCTCGAACGCGATCAACGTCGGTGGCGTGCTGGGCCTGATGCTGGTGCTGCAGCGACGCGATGGCATCCCGCTGCGGGACGCGCGGCCGGAGACACTGTTCGCCCTGATCGCTGGCAGCGGTCTGGCCTTCCTCGCCTTTGGCCAAGAAGAGATCAACGTCGCCGCGAGCGGGCTGATGCTCGGCCTGTTCGGACTCGTCCTGGGTTCGAGCCTGCGCGGAGGGGCGAGCGCGTCGGAGGCGAGCTCCGCACCCTCAGGCGCGGAGCCGGAGCTGAGTCTCTCGAAGGACGAAGTCGACCTTGCCGAGTACGTGGTGGGCGAAGGGACTGCCGAAGTGCCGGCGCCGCTGTGGCGCGCCGGAGGGCTGGCGATCGCCGGCTTTGCGCTGCTCGCTTTTGCGTCGGACCTGTTTCTGAGAGGGGCGCTCTCCCTCGCCGAAATGCTGGGCTGGGGGAAGGGCTTTGCCGGCTTCCTGATCGCCGCCGCGGGCACCTCGGCGCCCGAGTTCTTCACCAGCGTGCAGGCGGTGCGCAAAGGACACGCCGGGGCAGTCTTCGGCAACATCCTGGGCTCGAACGCCTTCAACTTGCTGCTGGTCGGGGGCACGACCGGCGTGCTGGCTCAGGCCACGATCCGCCCCGCTGAAATCGGCCCCCAGCTGTGGACTAACCTGGCCGCCTGCGCGGCGCTCGCGGTCCCGTTGCTGGTTCGCAGGGACGGCGGTCGCCGCACGAAGACCGGCGTGGCAGCCGGATTCCTGCTGATCGCGGGCTGGATCAGCGCGGCCTACTGGATCGCGGTGGGCAGCGGCTCGATCTAGGACCGCCTGCTCCGCCGCCGTATAAACGGCCTGATGGAGTTCCGCGCCCCCGCGCCCGAGCACGCGCAGCCGCTGACCGCGGCGGAGATCGCCGCCAAGCTCGGCGGCACCGTCATGGGCGACCCGCAGCGCGCGGTGGCGGGGGTCCAGGGGCTCGCGACGGCCACCTCCGAGCAGGCGGCCTACTGGACGCCAGGCACGGAGATCGAGCAGTGCGAGGCCGGGCTGGTGCTGGTGCCGGCGGGAATCGACGCGCTGCCGTACGCGGTTCAGGCCATCTCCACGCGCATCGAGGTGGCGCGGCCCGACCTGGCTGCGGCGCTGCTGGCGCAGCACTTCGATCTTGCCCGCCCGCGCTGGGTAGGCATCCACGAACGCGCCGTTGTGGATCCGCGGGCTCAGCTGGGCGAGGCGTGCACCGTGCATGCCGGGGCGTGGATCGGGCCGGACTGCGTGCTGGGCAAGGCGTGCGTGATTCACCCCAACGTTGTGCTGGAAGCCGGCACGGTGCTCGGCGACGGCTGCATCGTGCACGCCAACAGCGTGCTCGGGGCCGACGGCTTCGGTTACGTCTGGAGCGGTGAGCGGCACGAGAAGGTGCCGCAGCAGGGCAGCGTGCAGCTCGGCCATGGGGTCGAGATCGGCGCGTGCACCACGATCGATCGCGGCACCTACGGCCCGACCGTGATCGGCGACGGCTGCATCCTCGATAACCAGGTGCAGATCGGGCACAACTGCCAGTTGGGGCGCTTTGTGGTGCTCTGTGCGCAGGTTGGTTTGGCCGGCAGCACGATCGTCGGCGACGGCGCGGTGCTGGGCGGGCGCGCCGCCTCGGTCGGTCATCTGCGCATCGGCGCGGGCGCGCGTATGGCGGGCGCTGCGGTCGCGACCAAGGACATCGCCGACGGCGCGACGGTGGGCGGTTACCCGGCCTGGGATCTCAAAAACGAGACGCGCGTGCTCGCGCGGCTGCGGCGCATGATTCGCGACTAGGCGCCTCGCCTAGGCCGCGAGCTGCCAGTGCAGCTGCAGCAGATTCTGGCGGTGAACCGACAGGCCCAGTTGCTGGATCGCCTGATCAAAGCCCATCCAATCCAGCTGAGCCGCGGCGCGCTGGGGGCCGCGCGGAGGCATCCGGCGCAGGTAGTAGCCCACTGGCCAACCGACCAGATGCAGGTCGCCGACTTCTTCCTCGACACCGGCAGCGGGCAGCAGCAGGTCAAAGGCCTCACGGAGGCCGACCTCAAGCTGAACGGCGCGGCGGGCGGCGCCGCTGAGGTCCTCGTGGTGGCCGATCGCCTGCACGACCGGGCGCCACAGCGAATCTGGCTGCGTGCTCGGGCGCAGGAGCAGGTACTCCGGTCCTTCCGGGGATCGTCGGAAGACAAAGACGTTGACCTCGTGGCGGACACCCTGTTCGCCCAGGTCGCTCGGCCGGAAGCGGGATTCCTTTCTCATACGCTCCTCCGATTTAGACTATCCCAGGATCGCGGTTGACGAGGAATGCACCCGGAACTCGAGCACCTTTGGCGGGAACTGACCGCGCGCACGGATTACGAGCGCTGCGAGCGTCCGCGCGCGGCCCGGGTTTCGAATCAGCCCGCCGCGCGGCTGCTCGAGGCGCTGGGGCGCCCCCAGGACGCCTGCCTGGCCCTGCATGTGGCCGGGTCGAAGGGCAAGGGCAGCACGGCGGCCTTTCTTGCCGCCGGTCTGCGCGCGGCGGGTCATCGGGTGGGCGTTTACAGTTCTCCGCACTTGTCTGACTGGCGAGAGCGCGCCACGGTCGACGGGGAGTTTGCCTCGGACGAGCTGTGGATGGCGTCCCTGCGGGCAGTCCTCGATGCGAGTCATGGCGATGAAACCTTCTTCGACCTTCTGACCGCCGCGGCTTTGCACCTCTTCGCCGCCGCCGGCTGCACCGCGACCGTGATCGAGGTGGGCCTGGGCGGCCGTTTCGACTCGACCCGCGTGCTGAAGCCCGCGGCCACGCTGGTGACCTCGATTGAACGGGAGCACGAGGACGTCCTGGGGCCGGGGATCGAGCAGATCGCCTGGAACAAGGCCGGGATCTTCCTGCCGGGGGTGCCGGCTTTTGCCGGGGCGGGGATCGACGAGCGGGCGCTCGAGGTGCTGCAGGCGGAAGCGAACGCGGTCGGCGAGACCCTGCAGATCGCGCCCGCTCAGCGGGCGGCCGGAGCGAAGCTCGAGCCGGAGCATCAGCAGCGCAACCACGCGCTCGCCGGGCTGGTGCTCGAGCGGCTGGGCTTCGGTGCGGCCTTCGCCAAGCTGGATCCCCGCACCGTGCGCCTGGCCGGCCGTTTTGAGCTGCGTCAGGACGGCGCAGGGCGCGCGATCGTCTTCGATACCGCCCACAGCGAGAATTCGCTCGTCGCGGCGCTGGAGTTGTTTCGCCGTCGATACCATGAACAGTCGCGCGGGGTCGTGTTCGCACTGCGAGACGACAAGGACGCCCAGGCGCTCGCGGCGGCACTGCAGGCCCGACTGGGCGTGCGCCCGCCCCAAGAGCAGTGGTGGGCCTGTCCTGCCGGAGACCATCCGCGCTCCGCCTGCCCTCAAGAGTTGGCCGACCTCTTCCACGCCGAAGTCCTGACGAGCCCGGCCTTGCCGCCCGGCCCCGATGCGCTGCTGGTGACGGGCTCGACCTACCTGGTGGGCGCATTGCGCGGCTTGACCCGGGCCGCCGACGTGGCGCAGTCCACGGAGACCTGAATCGATGACTGAGGAATCCCATCCGACCGACGTCCGCATGAGCTACCGCGACCCGCTGGTGGAGAAGCTGCGGGCAGAGGGACGCATGCAGATCGGACGCCTGCAGCTGCTGCTGCCACAGAGCTTCGGCTTCTGCTGGGGCGTCGACCGGGCGCTGGCGATGGTCGAGGAGGCGCGCCAGGAGCACGCCGGCCGCCGCATGTGGCTGCTCAACTCGCTCATCCACAACCCGCGCGTCAACGCCGACATGCGCGCGCATGGCATCGGCTTTCTGAAGGGCGAGCACGCCGTGGAAGGAGCCTTGGATTCGCTGACCCAGGACGACGTCGTCATCGTGCCGGCCTTCTCGGCCGAGGTCGAGGACATGCAGGCGCTCGAAGAGCGCGGCGTGGATCTGGTCGATACCACCTGCCCCTGGGTCATCAAGCCGCACAAGCGCACGCTCAAGTACCTGCGCGAAGGCTTCACCACCGTGATCCACGGCACCGTGGGGCACGATGAGACCCGTGCGACCTGCTCACTGGTGCAGCACGAGGGCGGCCACTACGTGGTTGTGCACGATCTGCGCGAGGCGGGCGCCCTGGCCGAGTTCCTGCGCGGCAAGATCGCGCTCGAAGAGCTGCAGCGCAGCCTGCACCCCGAGGCCTTCTCGCCGGGCTTTGATGCCGCGCAGCACCTGGCGCAGATTGGCATCATCAATCAGACCACCATGTTGGCAAGCGAGTCGCGCGCGATCGGCGATCTGCTGCGCCAGGCGCTGATCGAACGCGATGGCGAAGCCGGCCTTGAGCAGAGCTTCCGCGACTTCGACACCATCTGCCGGGCGACCCAGGACAATCAAGACGCGGCGATCGCCGTCATCGACGAGCAGCCCGATCTTTATCTGGTGGTGGGGGGCTACGACTCGTCGAACACCAAGAACTTGGCGCGGGTGGGCGATGCGCAGGGCATCCCCTCGTACCACGTCGAGGGTCCGGACAACCTGGGAGAAGTGCTCTCCTTCCGCGAGCGTCAGAGCGGTGAGATTCACCAGGTGCGCGACTGGCTGCCGGGCGAGGGGCCGCTGAAGGTCGCCTTCACCGCCGGCGCCAGCACTCCCGACACCATCCTCGGGCGGGTCATTCGGCGCGTCGCCGAGCTGGCGGGTGAGTCGCTGCCCGAGCCGCAGCTGACGGTGTGAGCCGGGCTCAGTTCAGCGCCGCATGGACGGCTTGCAAGAACTCGTCGAAGTCGAAGGGCTTCTCGAGCGCCGCGACTGCGCCCATCGCCGTCGCGAGTCGCAAGTAATTGCCGGTGCGCAGGCGGCCGCCGCCGGAGATCGCGATGATCGGCAGATCCGGATGCGCGGCCCGCGTGATCCGAATCACCTCGAGGCCATCCTGATCCGGCATGACGATGTCGGTCACCATCAGATCGAAGGGAGCGCCGATCAGCGCCGTCTCGGCCGCGCGGCCGTCGGCAGCGACCACAACCTGATGGCCCCTCAACTCCAGCAGCTTCTTCAGCGTGCTGCGGATTTCGGGATCGTCATCGACGACGAGAATGCGGCTCACGGGGCGAACAGGCCGATGACAGGTGGAGGCAGGCCTGGCGCGGCAGTCTAGCAAGCGCCCCGGTCGGATTTCAGGCTCAGAAGGGCTCAAGTCCGCCGCGAAAGTGTCCGAAAGACCAAGGTCTTCCGCGCTGAGCGCACCATGGCTGACGCCTCGACCTCCGCGACCAAGGTCTCCCCGGAACGCTTCGAAGAGAAGTTTCAGGAGGAGACACGCGAACTTCTCGGCTATCGATTCCGAGTGTCGTTTGCGGTCGGCATTGTGCTCTACCTGGGCTTCTCCGCGCTCGACTGGGTCTTTGCGCGGGACCAGTGGGGGGTCTTCCTGGCGATGCGCGCGGTCGTGGCTGCGGTCGCCGGCTTCGGCATCTGGCTGAGCCGCACCGAATGGGGCGAGCGCAACGTGCTGCCGCTGTCGTTCGCGACGCTCAGCATGGCTTCGCTGGTGCTGTCCGCGATGACGGCGATGCTCGACGGCTTCTCGAGCGGCTACTTCTACGGCAACATGCTGGTGCTGTTCCTGGTCGGGCTGTTCATGCCCTGGCGACCGGGCGTCACACTGACCTTCTGTTCGCTCGTCACCTGCGGCTACTTCATCGTCAACCTGTGGGCGCACGCGCTGGGGCGCGAGGCCCTGCTGCCTTTCTTCTTCCTGCTGGGCACCTGCGCGCTGACCTTCCTGGGCAGCGCGGCGATTGAGCGCTCGCGCCGCAGCGAGCTGCTGCAGCGGCTGACGGCTGAAGCGGCGACCAACGAGCTGCAGAAGCTCGATGAGACCAAGACGCGCTTCTTCGCCAACGTCAGTCACGAGCTGCGCACGCCGCTGATGCTGATCCTGGGGCCGCTCGAGCAGATGCTCTCGAGCCGCTTCGACCGCGACCCGCGGCCGATGCTCGAGTCGATGGAGCTGGCTTCGCACCGGCTGCTCAAGCAGATCAACACGATCCTCGACTTCTCCAAGCTGGAGGCGGGCGAGGAAGGGTTGAGCCTGCAGCAGGGCAACGTCGGCGAGGTGCTCAGCAAGCTGGTGCGCGCGGCCGAGCCGCTGGCCGAGAAGCACGAGCTGCGGCTTGAGACCAAGGGGCTGGATGAGATGCCGAACTCGCTGTTCGACCTGCAGAAGGTCGAGACCATCGGCAGCAACCTGCTGGGCAACGCGCTGAAGTTCACGGAAGACGGCCGCCGCATCGCGGTGCGAGGCGGTGTGGAAGGCAGCCAGCTCTGGTTTGAAGTGGAGGACGAGGGCATCGGCATCGAGGCCGAGCAGCTCGGCAAGGTCTTCGATCGCTTCCACCAGGCCAGCGGCTCGCGCAAGGGCAAGGTGGCTGGCACCGGCCTGGGCCTCTCGCTCGCGTATGAGTTCGCCAAGCTGCACGGCGGGGACATCACCGTGAAGAGTGCGCCGATGGTGGGCACGACCTTCCGGGTCGAGCTGCCGCTGGAGCCCACCGTCGCGGCCGAGCTGATGGTCGACAGCGCGGCCGGTGCAGTCCGCAACCCGGGCGCGCGTGCGCCGGAGTCGGAAGCTGCGGGCTCACGCGGGGAAGGGCGTGTCAGTCAGACCGGCGATGAGCGGCGCAAGGGTCGCTCCGCCTTCGCCGATCTCGAAGGGCCGCGCCTTGAAGAGTTGTCCCCGGAGGAGCTCGCGACCTACGCCGGCGAGGATGCGCCGCTGCTGCTCGTCGTCGAAGACAACGACGACATGCGCGCGCTGATCTCGCGCGCGCTGGCTGAGAACTACCGGATCGTCACGGCCTGCAACGGCCACGAAGGGCTGGAAGCGGCCACTCGCTTGCGCCCCGATCTGATCGTCTCCGACGTCATGATGCCCGGGCTGAACGGCATGGAGATGCTGAAGCAGCTGCGCGAGCGTGCGGCGACGCGCAACACGCCGGTCATCCTGGTGACCGCGCGCACCGGCACCGAATCGGTGGTCCACGGCCTGGAGCTGGGGGCGACCGACTACGTCACCAAGCCCTTCCACCTGGCCGAACTGCAGGCCCGGATCGACGCCCAGCTGCGCTCGCAGCGGATGCGCGAGGAGCTCGATGAGCGGGAGACGCGTCTGGCGGCCATCGGTGGCCGCGCGGCCCAGGTCGCGCACGACCTGCGCAGCCCCTACACCGCGATTCTGCTGCGCCTGGAGAGCCTGAAGAGCGTGATGGACACGGGATATCAGGCGCTGCGCGAACACTCCGTGGAGCAGGAAGAGCTCAACCCCGAGACCTCGGACGATCTGATCTCGATCAAGAACGCGGTGCGGCGTGCGTCCAAGATGACCGACGACCTCATGGCGCTCGCCAAGGGCGACGAGACGCAGGTTCAGCGCGAATCGATCCCCGTCTCCACCCTGACGGATGCGCTGTATGAGGAGGTCTCGCTGGGCCTTGAGTTGGCCGAGATCGACCTGGTGATTGAAGTCGATCCGCCGGAGCTCACCGTCTCGGTCGACCCCGAGCGCATGCTGCGCGTGCTCAGCAATCTCGTCAACAACGCGCGCGAGGCGCTGACGCAGCATGGTTCAGGCCGCAAGGGCCGGATCTGGGTGCAGGCCTATACCCAAGAGAACAACGTCGTGCTGCGGGTCGCCGACAACGGGCCAGGGGTGCCGCAGGAGCTGCGCGAGTCCCTGTTCCAGGCCTATCAGACTCTCGGCAAGGTGGGGGGCACTGGCCTGGGTCTGGCGATCGCCACGAACATCGTCGAGTCACACCAGGGCAAGCTGCAGCTGGAGAACTCCTCGCCGGAGGGCGGCGCCGCCTTCCGCATCACTCTCGACCGCGACCAGTCCTTCTGGGAGTCGCTGGTCAAGGATGATGCGAAGGGTGCGGACGACGGGGACGGCGTGTCCGTCTAAGGGCGCCGCACGTCGAGGAACATGCAGTAGCCGGTCGGGTCTTCGGTGACCTCGATGTTCGCCTCCGGCTCGCGCATCCGCTCGCCGAGCTCGATCATGTCGGCCTGGGTGCGATAGATGAGCTGCCAGTGCACGGCATAGTCCATCGCCCACGAGCAGTCACGCGCGCGCTTCAGGTTGCCGATGAACAGACGCCCGCCCGGCGCGAGCAGTGAGTAAAGGCGACGCAGCAGCCGCACCGCGACCGCTCGGTTGAGGTAGTCGAACAGCCCCATCGAGTAGATGAGGTCGGCGTTCTCGAGCACGTCCTGGACCAGGCGACGCTCGTCCTCATCGACCGGCGTCATGATCTGGCCGATCGAGAAGTTGAGGCAGCTGAGGCGGATCAGGTGCCCGTCCTCGCGCCCCTGGATGGCCCGGCTCAGCGAGTCGTAGGCGTACTGAATCGCCTGCTCGTCGACGTCGACGAGCGTGAGCTCCACCGGCTGCTCCAGCGGAGGGAGCTGCTCCAGCATCTGTTTGAGCTCGATCGCCGGCCCCGACGCCAGCGACACGATGTGGGTCGCGCGGTCTTTGCGCAGCGTGTCGGCGACCGCGTTGCCCGCGGTGTGGCAGCGCGCCACGATCGCCTTGCCCAGCGCGAAGTTCTGCACGGTGTGGTGCAGAAGGCAGCCATAGAGCGACTCGCCTTCGAGTTCGTCGGCGTTGCCGAGCACCATCAGCATGTAGTCGCCGGCGTAGCCCAGCGGCTTGTCATAGGCGCGGCTGTGCATCGGGCACTCGCGCAGAAGCGGCATCAGCTCGTGGGCCGCGTATTCCATCGCCGTCTCGCGCAGCGCTTCCGGCAGCTGCTGCGAAAGCGTGTCCATCGCAAGCAGCTGGTCGCGATAGACCGGCCACCACTTCTGATAGACCATCTCGCACAGCTCGCGCTTGCGGCGAGCGTTGCGCTTCCAGCTCTCGCTGGGTTCGCCGCGCTCCATCTCTTCCATGACCGACTTGGCCGACTCGAGAAGGTGGCGGGTGGTCGAAATCCCTGCGCGCCACTCGGCGGGCAGCAGGCGCTCATCGGTGCGCACCTGATACAGCGACTTGACGAGGCGCTGCTCGATCAGCTCGTCCCGGAAGCTCAGCGAACGCATATTGAGCTGGCCCGAGGTGAAGCGCAGGCCGACACGCTCTTCCGCTTCGTGGGCGTACACTACTTCCGCGCTGCCGGCCCAGACCTCGCTGTTGCAGTGTTCGATGCGCAGATCCTCGATCACCTGGCCCGGGCGCAGCTTGGCGCGCTCGCTGGGCACGATCGCGATGCCGGAGGGGGAGATGTCGAGGACCTCGCGGGCGGCGGTGTAGCGGCCGCCAAGCTGGAAACGGCAGACCGGCCGGAAGGCCAGTTCGGTGGCGGGGCGACGCTGGGGGCGATAGCGGAAGGCCTCGTGACTGCCTTCGAGTTCAGAGTGTTCTGCGCCGTGGGACTTGGGGCGCTCTTGGTCATCACGCATCGGAGAAAACCTTCCGTGTTGGAGACGGGGACGGGGAGCTTCGCGGGAGGGGGCGAAAGAGAATCAGCCTGGATGCGGACCGCGCCAGTGGGTGCTGGCGGGGAATGCGATCGTGAGACTGGCTTCCCATGGGGCGGCGAGGCTAAGTGAGAATTCGAGTTTTGAGAAGTAGGGCAAGTCGCTGTCGTCGCGGGTCGAAGCCCCTTAATTTTCGGGGGTTACGAACTTGCAATCGGCCTGATGCGCCCCGCTTCGCTTTCAAACGATCGTTCCTCTTCCCATATCCAAGAAACTAGATAGATCAAATATAGCAAGGGAATGCTTTCACTTGCTAGCGAGTTCGGCGGCACGCATTCGCCTGTATTTGTTCTGATCGCGGCCCGCTCCATCCGCTCGATTCCCGGCAGATGGGGATCCAGACTCTTGAGATTTTTTTCTTGAAAAGCGAGGGCTGACTCGTTCCGAGACGCTTCGATTCTCAGTTCTCGCTCGCCATCTGCAGCTCGGCAAGCAGATCGTGATAGCTGCGCAGGCGACTCGCGGCGATCTCACCGCGCTCGGCCGCGGCGGTGATCGCGCAGTCCGGTTCGTCGCGGTGGAGACAAGCCGGGAAGCGGCAGGAGCGACCGAGCTCGCGCATCTCTGGATAGTGCAGGCGCAGCTCATGCGGGGGGATGCCCCAGGGGCGGAAGGTCCGCGCCCCGGGCGTGTCGATCACCGCGCCGCCGGCGGCCAGGGGATAGAGCCGCGCGTACGTCGTGGTGTGGCGTCCCGACTTCAGCGACTCGCTGACCTCGCGCGTGCGGATCCCGAGGCCGGCTTCCACCCGATTGAGGAGCGAGGACTTGCCCACCCCGGACAGCCCGTACAGCACGCTGACCTTGCCGATCAGGGCTTCGGCCAGCGCCTCGCAGCCCTCTCCGGTCTCGGCGCTGGTCAGCAGCACCGGCATGCCCAGGTCCAGGTAGGTCCCGGCAATCTTGTCGATCTTGCGCGGCTTGGCCCGATCGGTCTTGTTCAGCACCAGCAAAGCAGGAATATCCGCGAAGCTGGCCGTCGCCAGGATGCGGTCGGTGGTCACCGAGGAGAACGGCGGCGTCCCGAAGCAGGAGACCAGCACGATCTGGTCCACGTTGCTGGCCAGGAGCTGCCTGCGGACGTCCTCGCCGGCGGCGCGGCGGCCAAACTCATTGCGGCGAGGCAGCACTTCGGCGATGGCCTCGCCGTCCTCGTCCGCTTCCAGCCGGACCCGGTCGCCGACCGCGACGGGCGACTTGTCCCGCGTCTCCGCCTCCCAGAGGCGACCGCGCATGCGGACCGCGCGGGGCTCGGTCTCCTCGTCGCGCAGCACCTCGCATTGGCGGGCGTCGACGCGAATCACGGTCGCCAGCGCGGAGGGGAGGTCCGAGGAGCTCATCGCCGCCATTATTGCGCCCGTAGAATGCCGGTGTGGAATCCTTGCCGATCCGTTCGCCGCAGAATGCGCGATTGAAGCGTGTGCGCGCGCTGCGGCGGGGGCGCGAGAAGTCGGCGGTCCTGCTCGAAGGCGCCCGGGTGATCGACGAGGCGCTCGATGCCGCAGCGAACTGCGAGTTTGTGCTCCACGCCGAGCAGCTCGATCAGAAGGCGCAGCTCGTCCTCGCGCGGGCCCAGGCCGCGGGCCTCGAGTGTCTGCCGGTCGCCGCCGAGCTGCTCGCCGAGGGCTCGGACCTGGATGCGCCGACCGGGATCCTGGCGGTGATGCCGCGTCCCCGCGCCGAGCTGGACGGTCTGCTCGCGCGCGCGGTGGAGCAGCAGGGGCTCGTCCTGGTCGCCGCGGGCGTGCAGGATCCGGGCAACGTCGGCGCGCTGGTCCGGGTCGGCGCTGGACTGGGCGCGGTCGGTCTGGTGTTTCTTCAGGGCAGCGCCTCACCGTGGCATCCGCGGGCGGTGCGCGGGGCGAGCGGGACCACCTTTCGTCTGCCGCTCGTCGAAACAGTGACGGCAGCCGATTTGATCGCCGCAGCGGCGCGGCAGGAGCTGCCGCTCTGGACGACGGCAGCGGACGGCCGGCCCTACACCACCGTCGCGCCGCAGGCCTGCGTCCTCATCCTCGGCGAGGAAGGGCGCGGGGTTCCCGCCGAGCTTGAGTCGGCGGCCAGCGAGCGCCTCGGCATTCCTCTGCAGCGCGGGGTCGAGAGCCTGAACGTTGCAACGGCGGCCGCCGTCTTGGTGGCCGCGCTGGCGCGTCCCGGAGGGGAGGCATGAGCGAATCGCTGTTCGGCGATCCCACTCCCGAGGCGCCGCGGGTCGGCGCCGCCGCCGGCGCACGCGCTCCGCTCGCCGAGCGGATGCGTCCGCGCGCGCTCGATGAGGTCGTCGGTCAGGAGCACCTGGTCGGCCAGGGCGGACCGCTGCGCCGGCTGGTCGAGCAGGGCGAGATCGCTTCGCTGATCCTGTGGGGGCCGCCCGGAACCGGCAAGACCACGCTGGCGCATCTGCTAGCCGACTCGGCCGGTCTGCGCTGCCGCGTCTTCAGCGCCGTGCTCTCGGGGATCAAGGAAGTGCGGCAGGCCATGGAAGAGGCCGAGCGCGAGCGGCGCCGCTCTGAGCAGCCGACCCTGCTGTTCGTGGACGAGATTCACCGCTTCAACAAAGCGCAGCAGGATGCCTTCCTGCCCTTTGTCGAGCGGGGCGACATCGTGCTGATCGGCGCGACCACCGAGAACCCATCCTTTGAGGTGATTGGGCCGCTGCTGTCGCGACTGACGGTGCAGATTGTGCGGCCACTCGACGAGCAGCAGCTGCTCGCGCTGTTGCGTCGGGCCCTGGAAGATCCCGAGCGCGGTCTGGGCGCGCGCAAGCTACAGGCGCGTGACGAGCAGCTGCTCGCGATCGCGCGCTTCGCCAGCGGCGACGCTCGCCGTGCGCTGGTCACGCTCGAGGCGGCGGCGCGCCAGGCCGATGTCGGCGAGGAGCTGCCGGATGCCGCGATCGAGAGCGTCTTTGCCGGCCGGGCGCTGCTCTACGACAAGTCGGGCGAGCAGCACTACGACCTCATCAGCGCGCTGCACAAGTCCGTGCGTTCCTCGGATCCCGATGCTGCGGTCTACTGGCTGACGCGGATGCTGCACGCGGGCGAGGACCCCAACTTTCTCGCGCGTCGGCTGGTGCGGATGGCCTCCGAAGACATCGGCCTGGCGGATCCGAACGCCCTGCGGCTCGCGATGGCGGCGCAGCAGGCTTGGCACTTCTTGGGCAGCCCGGAAGGCGAGCTGGCATTGATCGAGCTCGCGATCTACCTCGCGCTGGCGCCCAAGTCGAACGCCGCTTACCTGGCCTACAAGGAGGCGCTGCGCGAAGTGAAGTCGGGCACGGCCCATCCGGTGCCGATGGCCCTGCGCAACGCGCCCACCCAGCTGATGAAGGAAGCCGGCTGGGCCCAGGGTCAGGCTTACGCGCACGACGACGCTGAGGCCATCACCACGATGCAGTGCCTCCCCGAGGCTCTGGCCGGCAAGCGCTTCTATCGACCGACGGCGCGCGGCTGGGAGCAACGCGTCGGCGAGCATCTGCAGACGCTGCGGGCCGAGATCGAGCGCCGGCGCCGCGCCGAAGCCGGTCAGCCCGAAGCCGGCGAAACGGAAGCTAGCTCTTGAACTGAACCGGGTTTTCGACCGAGCCGGCGAGGAAGCCGAGGTCTCGCTCGGTCCCCGCGGCGCGCAGCGAGAAGCCGTGCTCGGCGAAGGCGGACTGTAGCCCCGGCAACTCCGCCGCTGGCACGCCGTACACCGCGAGCTGGCCTTCCTCGCGCAGCAGCCCCACAAGCGGAGCGAGGTCTTCCCAGCTGGGGGTCGCTCCTTCGCAGCCATACAGCACCCGGTGATAGCGCGGATCGCTGGCAGGCTGCTCGCCGTTCCATTCGATGACGCTGGCGCAACCCAGCGCCTGGCATGTCTCCCGCGCCCAATCACGATGGCTGCCGGCAAGCATGACGCGGAACTCGGCTCGGCGGGCCGTGGGCATCGCGGCGATCGGCGACAGGATGCGCAGCGCCAGCTGGTCGACCGCCGCGACCTCTTCGCCATCCCAGGCCAGCGCCACGCTGTCGACGTCGGTGGCCGCGGGGGCACCGGGTGGGCGCAGGTACAGGTGACCGATCCAGGCGGGCTCAGCCGTCATGGTGCTCAGCATAGCCGCGGCAGGCAGAGAAGGACTGCGCCAGCCCGCGCTGCGCGATCGAGGCCTCGAGGTCCATGTGCTCGAAGATGCGCTCGAAGCAGGCATCCGTGTCCGCGACCATCAGCTGGGGAGTCTGCCATTCCTCGGCGCCGCCGGGCAGCTCCTTGAGGAAGTCGGCGTGACGCTTTTCGAGGGCGCGGCGATCAAGAATCAGCACCGCGCCGCGGTCGCGCTCGCTGCGCAGCAGTCGTCCGCAGCCCTGCCGGAACATCGCCAGCGACTTCGGTAGATAGATCTGATTGCGATGCGGACCCGCGCCCATGCGCGCCTTCTGCGCGTAGACGTAGTCGTCGAGCGCGCCGTACGGCAGCTTGGTCATGACGACGTACTCGCAGGTCTCGCCCGGGAAGTCGACGCCGTACCAGAAAGTGTCGAGGCCCAGCAGCACGCTCTCGGTCTGGTTGCGAAAGCGCCGCATGATCTCTTCCTTGGTCAGGCCGGGCATGCCCTGCCAGTAGAAGGGCAGACCCTTGGCGCGGAACAGCGGCGCCAGACGTTCGCCCACCCGCTGCAGGACCACGCGGTTGGTGAACAGTCCCAGGACGCGCCCCTCGGTGCGCTCGGCGAGATAGAGCAGCGTGTCCTGCACGTACTGCGTCCAGGTGTCGGCCGCGCTTCCGCGCCAGCCGTACGGCGGCGCGTCTTCGGGCACGCAGATCAGCGCCTGCTTGGGATCGAAGGTGGGGGGAGCGGCGAACTCCTTCACCTCGCGGCCGGCTCGATCGATGGTGTCTTCGGCCAGGATGTCGAGCCCCAGGTAGCCCTGCATCGAGCGGAAGCCCCCGCGCAGGCGCGCCGTCGCCGAGACCAGCGCCGCATTGCGCAGCGAGGGGAAGTAGACCGAGCCGAGCCACTGCTGCGGCAGGATCCACTTGAGCACCAGCATCGGCTGGCGGCGATTCTCGAACACGACGTGGTCGTGGAAGTGATCGCTGAAGTCGCCTTCGCCCGACTCGCCGCCGAGCCAGAGTTCAAGGCCCTCGCGCCAGTGCCCGAGGTGCTCGAGCGGCCGACGCAAGGACCAGCGCAGCCGACGCGCGTCGCGCAGCGGGACTTCGCCCAGCTCCTCGATCGCCCAGCGCAGGCTGCTGTCGAGCTGATCAACGGCGCGCGAGAGCGCGTGCAAGGCGGTGACGAGGCCGTCGCCACGCCCGGTCTCGAGGTACTCGTGCAGCAGAAAGGCGCGCTCTTCGGGGGTGCGGTCGGCAGCCTGTTCATCGCGCCAGGCGCGGAAGCTGCGCAGCTCGCGGGCGACCTCAAAGCCGGAGGCGTCCAGCTTGCGCGCGCCGTCCAGCGCGAGTCGGCTCTGTTCCTGAAGCGCATCCGATTTGTCGCCCTCGGCCAGGCGCTTCAGCAGCCGGTGCAGGCGTTCGAGCGGGGCGCGGTCCCGTCCGCGGCCGGTTTGCAGCGTCTGGGCGAGCGCGGTGACCTCATCCAGCTCGATCTCAAAGCTGCGGACGGACAGGGCCACCTCGTGCAGGTGGTCACATTCGTCAAAGAGCAGGTGCGAGAAGTACTCGGGGCGGGACAACACGAAGGCGTGATTGGTCACGACCAGGTGCGAGCGCTCGGCGCGCAGGCCGCGCACTCCCGCAGCGCAGCGCTGCGCCGCGCGCCCGTGGCAGCAGTTCGGCAGCGCGCGCACCTGGTGCACCACCTGCTGGGCCGCGCGTACCGTGCGCGCCGGGTTGCCGAGCGGAAGCCCCGGGGCGAGCGGGAAACCGTCGAGATCGCCGGAGGGGTCCTCGCAATAGAACAGCGCCAGCCGCAGCCAGGTCGCGCGGGCCACCGCAGAGCCACCGTCCGGCTCGGGCGCGGCGTCGCCGATCGCGCGCCCGCACACATAGTTGGAGCGCCCCTTCAGCATGCTGACGCGGGGGATCCGCGACTCGGGCAGGCCGGCCTCGGTCAGCAGCGCGATCGCGCGCGGTACTTCCTGGAAGAAGGCCTGCTCCTGCAGCGCCCGCGTGTAGGTCGACAGGCCGGCGCGCACGCCGTTGCGCTGCGCCCAGAGCAAGAGCGGCGCGAGGTAGGCCAGGGTCTTGCCGGTGCCGGTCGGGGCGTCGGCGAGCAAGAAGCCGGCGCCGGCCAGCGTCTCTTCGACAGCGTGACCCAGCGCGCGTTGCGCCGGGCGCTCGGGCGAGGGCTCGGTTTCTGCCTGGCGCGCAAAGTGCTGCGGCAGCCGATCGAAGAAGGACTCGAAGATCTCGGCGTCATCCGGGTGCAGCCCGGCTTCCTGTTCGAGCCGCGCTTCGAGTGGCTCATGGGCTTCGAACTCGAGCTGGTACTGGGTCAGGAACTCAGGGACCAGCTCGCGCAGCAGGCGGTCGGCGTCGAGCGGGGCGAACTCGAGGTCCTCGCCGAATCGGCCGTCCGGGAGCGCAGCCTGATCGGACTCCTCCTCACTGGCGGCGTAGCGGCTGGGACGGTCGAGCAGACGGCGCGCCAACTCGAGCCACTCGTAGGCGCGCTGGTCGCCTTCGCCGCAGGCCAGCTGCAGCTCATCGAGTCCGCGCGCGAACAGCTGCCGGAGCGGCTCGGCGCGATCGAAGTGAGCGCGCACCAGCCCCTCGAGCAGGCGCCGCGAATCGGCCGCGCGCCAGGGCTGGGGCCCCAGCTGTCTCAGAAAGCGGCGGTGCAGCGAGGCCGGATCGTTCTCCCCGCGCTGGGGGTGCAGGATCCCGGCGAAGGCGCTGAGGTCGAGGACCACCGGCTCGCGCTGATCCGGGCAGAACTCCCGAAATCGGGCCAGAAAAGCCTGCTGGCCCTCGGGCAGCACGACCGAGCGGCCAGCGAGCTCTTCCAGGGCGACCGCAACGGCCATGGCTCCATCACTACCATCCTCTGCAAACTCTTGCAGGGAAATGACTTCCACGATTCCTTCGGCGTCGGGGTAGGCCCAGGCTTCGATCCGCAGCACCCGATCGCGCACCGGATCGGGCCCGGTGGTGTCGCAAATCAGGAAGACGGGATCGGTGGAAGCCAGCATGCAAGCGTTGCCGCAGTTGCATCGCGGCGCGGCTCAGCTTATCCCAAGCCACGGTGGGATTCCTCACGCTTGCCCGTCTCGCAGCGCGGCGCGATAATCCACGGTCCGGCTTTGCCGGGACTTCCCCAAAATTTGGGCTTCAAGATGCTCGAGATCACTGACATCCCCGTCGAGGGCTACGAGAAGGTTCGCCGCGCGGTCGACCCGAACTGTGGCTTCCACGCGATCATCGCGGTTCACAGCACTGTCCTGGGCCCGGCTCTGGGCGGCATGCGCCTCTGGAAATACGACAGCGAGGACGCCGCGCTGTTCGACGTGAAGCGGCTCGCCCGCGGCATGACCTACAAAGCTTCCTGCGCTGGCCTGGATCTGGGCGGCGGCAAGTCGGTCCTGCTCGGCGACCCGAAGGACAAGTCCGAGGCGTGGTTCGAGTGCATGGGTGAGTTTGTGGAGAGCTTCGGCGGCTCCTACATCACCGCCGAGGACGTCAACACCAAGCCCGAAGACATGGCGATCGTCCACACCAAGACGGATCACGTCGTGGGCCTGGCGGGACGCTCCGGCAACCCCTCGCCGAAGACCGCTTGGGGCTGCTACCTGGGCCTGAAGGCCGCCGCCGAAGAGAAGTTCGGCACTGCGGATCTCAACGGCCTGACCGTCGCCATCGAGGGTGCCGGTTCGGTCGGCACCGTCTACGGCGAGCTGATCGCCAAGGAAGGCGGCAAGATCATCGCCGCCGACATCTACGAGGACTCGGCCAAGCGCCTCGCCGATCTGACCGGCGGCACCGTGGTCGGCCCCGATGAAATCCACGGCGTCGACTGCGACGTCTACGCTCCTTGCGCGCTGGGCGGCTCCATCAACGATCAGACCATTCCGCAGCTGAAGGCTCGCGTGGTCTGCGGCGCGGCCAACAACCAGTTGCTCGAGCAGCGCCACGGCATGGAGCTCCGCGAGCGCGGCATCCTCTACGCCCCGGATTACGTCGTCAACGCCGGCGGCCTGATCAACGTCTACAACGAACTGGTGCCGGGCGGCTACGACGAAGATCGCGCCATGGCCCAGATGGACAAGATCCGCGAGAACCTGCTGCAGATCTTTGCGCTGGCTCGCGAGGAAGGCATTTGCACCTCGGTTGCTGCTGATCGTTTCGGAGATCAGCGGGTGGCCGCGGCGATGGCTTCGAAGTAGGGGGTGGTGTTGGGGCTCGTGGGAAACCCGGCCGTTCGACGTTCGCTTCGCTGCCGGCTTCGCCGGCAGAGGCGCTCACTTTGCGAACGGCCGGGTTTCCCACGAGCCTGAGACACCACAACCCCGTGTTCGAGGCCTCGCCGCATGCCACGTTCGCTGGACCAGCTCAGCGGACTGCGGGCCGAAGATTGTGTCTGTGGCCCCGCGGCAAGATGGGGAGAGATGATCGCGTGGGGGAGACGTGTCCCATGTGGTGGCAGGCCCTTGCGCGCAAAGTGAGCGCCTCTGCGCGCGCAGCGCGCAGCGAAGCGAACGTCGCGCAAGGGCCTGCCACCACCCCAAAAAAACCACTACCCCACTCGAGTAATCACCTCCGCCCCATCCCGCGTCACAATCATGGTGTGCTCCGTCTGCGCGATGCGCACCTTCGGATCCGGGTCGACGAGGGGAGGGTACACGGCCAGGCAGCCGGTACGCAGGAGGCGGGCGAGGGTGGTTTCGATGGCGTCCTTGGGCAGTCCGCCCAGGGTGCGGCGGGCGAAAGGCAGCCCGTTCATCGCGTCGATGCGCTCGTAGACCGCAGGGTCGATCTGCTTCATCTTGCGCGGCTCGCGCATCAGCATGAAGATCTCGGCGCGACCGTGCTCATGAACGATGCCCTTGCCATCGGTCGCGAACGGTTCGATGGCGATCGCCATGCCTTCGCGCAGCACGAAGGTGTCGCGCTTGTCGGCGACGGCCGGCACCTGGGGCGCGCAGTGCACCTTCCAGCGACTGACGCCGTGGCCGGTGAGGTTGGAGACCGGGTGGAAGCCGTGGGCTTCGATGGCGGCTTCGATCGCCGCGCTGACCTCGCGCACCTCCACGCCGTCGGCCACCGTGTCGATCGCCGCGGCGAGGCCGGCGGCGGAGGCCTCGATCATCTTGTGGTAGTGCGGCTTCTCGCCCAGGTAGACGGTCTGGGCGTTGTCGGCGACGTAGCCGTCGACCTCGACGCCGATGTCGATCTTGACCACGTCCTCGGGCTCGTAGACGGTCTCGTCGCGCGGGCCGGGGCAGTAGTGAGCGGCGCAGTGATTGCGGCTGGTCTGGGCCGGAAAGGCCATGCCGGCGCCCTGGGAAATGATGAAGGCCTCGACCTCCTCGATGACCGCGCGCAGGCTGGCGCCGGGCTGGATCAGGGAGACGCCAAGCTCGCGTGCTTCGCGGGCAATGCGCCCGGCCTCGCGGAATTTCTCGCGGGCCTCGGACTCAAGGGCGGGGTAGGTGGTGGCCGACATGAATCTGCCTCGGGCAGCCCTTCATTCTACGAGCCCGAGGCCATCCTCGCCCGGAACCGCCTGTCCGGACCGCCCCACGCTGCGCTCAAGCTGCGCGAGGGAAACGGCCGATGGTTCCCAGGGTCTACGCCTCCTCCAACCCCCCATGCTGCAGATCCTTACTGGCCAGACCATTGGCCGCTTCGAAATCACCGGTTTTCTCGGCCGGGGCGCCTTCGCCCAGGTCTTCGAAGCCGTGGATGACCAAGGCAACCGGGTCGCCCTGAAGATGGGCGATGACTCGGGCGGCGGCTGCACGCTGCGCCGTTTCCGCGAGATCACGGCCGAGCGGCGTCCGAGTGGGATCAGCCCCGACGAGACGCCCGCGGAGGCGATGTTCCTCGATCCGGTCGACGGGGCGCGCGCCGAGGTGCTCGACGCCTCGGAAGTGGACGATCAACTGTGGCGTGAGGCCAAACTCCTCGAGCAAGCAGACGGCAAGGGGCTGCCGAAGCTGGTCGGGGTGGAGCGCGTGGCGGGGCGGCCCGTGCTCGTGATGGAGGCGATCGAAGGGTCGACCCTGCGCCAGCGCATCCGTTCGCTGGAGGGGGTCAAGCTGACCTGGATGGTCGAACTGGCCTACGTGCTGGAACGGATCCAGGCGTTGGGCTGGCCGTGCCACGGCGACGTCAAGCCGGAGAACGTGATCATCGGCAAGGACGGCAAAGTCACCCTGCTGGATCCGGTGCCGCTGCTGCACCGCCCGGATCTGGTTGTCACGACCCCCTGGTACAACCCCTTCCTGCGCCGCGATGCGCAGGCCGATGTGCACGCCGTCGCGATCATGCTCTACGAGCTGCTGACCGGCGCCCTGCCCTTCGAGCAGGTCCCTTTCCGCTACGCCGGCTGCGCCCAGTCCGCGGCCGAGGCGGAAGAGCAGGATCTGCTGCTGTCGCTGTACCTCTCCTTCCCGAAGCCGCGTGAACTCAACTCACGCTGCCCGGTCGAGTTTGACCGCGTCGTCTACCGAGCGCTTGCTGATGAGTCGTATGGACTCTCGGAGCTGCGGTTGGATCTGGAAGATTTTCTTCTGAAGTAGGCGGGGTGATGGGGTGAGCCGCGCATGATGTGCGACGCTCGCTTCGCTGCCGGCTTCGCCGGCAGAGGCGCTCGCTTTGCGCACATCATGCGCGGCTCACGACCTCAGTCTGGGCGCCTTCGTTCAGGTCGAAGGCGGAGTCCTGCTGCTGGTAGGGGAACTCTGAGTGTGCCGAGAATGGCCGCAGGCAGTGGAGGCTCGCTTGGGGTGCGTCGTGGGGTCGTGTAGATGAGGGCTCAGGGGTGAGGCGTGCGGGATGCTCGCGCAAAGTGAGCGCCTCTGCACGCGCAGCGTGCAGCGAAGCGAACGTCGCGAGCATCCCGCACGCCGCTCCACAAGAACCCACTACCCCACAAAACCCAACAACGCTTCCTCACCCGTCACCACCGACTCCGCGGCCTTAATCCCCGCCGTGGTCGACGGCATCGCATCCTGAATCGGGCACGGCGGCTCGGCGTCCTCGACGGCTGCGGTGACGAAAGCCTGCAGGGCGTACCAGAGTTCCGTGTGGGGGAGGCCGGCGCCGGCCTGCAGCTTGCCTTGGGCGGCCAGCTTGGTGGCGTTGGCGAGCAGCACGTAGCCCTCGTCCTGGTGGAAGCGTTCGCGGTGCGCGTAGACCTCCCAGCCCTGGGTGGCGGCGTCGGGCTCTTTGAACAGCCAGGCGTGGCGGCCGGCGAGGCGGATGGTGCCGTGCGTGCCGGAGACCTCGAGCTCTTCGCCGCCGATCGAGCTGGCGAGGGTGAGCTCCTGCTGGCAGCGCAGTTCGCCGTCCCAGCCGAACTCAAGCTGCACGGTGTCCGGAAGCTCGGTTCCGTTCTGCCACAGACGAATGCCGCCCCAGCCGCGCACGCTCCACGGCGACTTGCCGGTGAACCAGCGCATGGTGTGGACGTGGTGGCTGGCGATCTCGCCGCAGATTCCGGCGCTGCGCTTCGGGTCGATCTTCCAGGACAGCGCCTGCTCGCGGTCCGGCGTGGGAGCCGCGGCCTTCCACGACAGCTTGCGCCGCCAGTGCGAGCGCAGCGAGACCAGGTTGCGCAGCGCCCCAGACTGGAAGACGTCGCGCGCTCGCTTGTAGACCGGGTTGGTGTTGGCGGTGAAGCCGGCGGTCAGCCAGGCGCCGTCCTCAAAGCAGGCGGCGGCGATCGCCGACGCATCGGCCTCGTTGTGGGCCAGCGGCGCCTCGAGGTAGACCTTGATCTTCTTGGCCAGCGCCTGCTCCGCGAGCTCGCGGTGAGCGAAGGTCGACGCCGCGATCACCACCGCGTCGATGCCGCCGGCATCGAGCAGGGCGGCGCCGCTCTCGTAAATCGTGGCATCCGGCGCGCGGCGCTTGCCGCGGTTGCGACGGCCCGGATCGACGTCGGCGATGGCGACGACGGCGCAGCCTTCGATGGTGGCGAGCTCTTCCAGGGCGTTGCAGCCCTGCGTGCCCGTGCCGATGACGCCCAGCTTGAGAGTCTCGCCGCGCGGGGCGCGCGGGAACAGGGCCTCGAGGGCGGGAGTGAAGGCCAGGGCTGCCATGCCGGCAGCGCCCGAGCGCAGGAAATCGCGTCGATCGAGGGTCACAGGAGACTCTTCCAGCTGAAGGGGGTGCCGCTTTGAACCAGCAGCGCGGTGGACCAGGCGTCGGCGAGCGTGGCGCTCGGCGCGATCACCGCGGCGGTCGCGGTTGATCTTAACGGCTGACCCTGCTGCGGGTCGATCACATGGCCGCGCGGGCGGCGGCTATTTGGGCGGCTGGCCGAGACGGACAAGGCCGCGTCCTGGAGCAGCACGCCCGCATGCGGTTCGATGCCGATCTGCCAGCCTTGACGGTGGGCCGGGCGGCCGGCGAAAGCAAAGCTCGGCCCGAAACTGAGCACCGTCGAGCTCCCGCCGTGCAGCAGCGCGGAGGGGACGCCGGCCTCGCGCAGCAGCTCGGCTGCGCGGTCCAGGGCCCAGCCTTTGCCGATGCCGCCGAGGTCGAGCTGCATCCCCGGTCGACGGAAGCGCACGCGGCTCTCGGGCAGCAGCTCGATCTCGCTGAAGCGGCCACCCGGGCGCGCGGCCTCCGACCAGATCCCCGGCTGCTCACGCAGCTGCTGGGCGTCGAGCAGGGGACCGGTGCAGGGGTCAAAGGCTCCTTCGGAGGCCGCGTGGACCGCGGCGCAGACCCGCAGCAGCGCGTGGAGCGGCGCCGGAACGCGCACCGCTTCGCCGCTCGCCGCGTCGAGATTCAGCCGGGTCAGCCAGCTGTCGGCGCGGAAGATCGAGAGCTGCGCCTCGGCAGCGCGAATCTCCTCCAGGGCCTCGGCGGCCGCGGCGGAAAGCAGCGCGGGCTCGGCGCCGTGCAGCACCAGCTCAAAGCAGGTGCGCATGGCGTCGAGCCCGTAGAGGACCGGTTCGCTCACCGGAGAGGCGGCGCCGGCCAGCGGACTAGAGCGGCTTGGCCGTCATCGTGTCCGGGTCGAAGCCCCAGGCCCGGCCGTCCCACATCGAGCGGGTGGCGAGGTCGACGGCGACCACGACCTTGGTGCCCAGCTCGACCGAGCTGAACGGCTCGCGGCGCTCGCTGACGGCCTCCATCCAGTCCATGCGCAGCATGTTGTGGTCGTGGACCTGACGGGCCGGGATGTCCATCGGCTCGCGCTCGTCCACGAACAGCCGCTCGGGCTTCATAACACAGTTGGTGCCGTTCAGGTAGAGCGTGCCTTCGTGACCGCGGATCATCGTCTCAAGGCCGATCTCATTGCAGGTCGAGCCGGCGACGATCATGGTGTGGCCGTCGGCGAACTGCACCGACATGTTGACCTGGTCATGGTTCTCCATGTCCTTGTCGATGTGGTGGAAACCGTGCGAGGTGACGCGCGTAGGCCAGTCGGCGTCGAGCGCGAACATGACCGGGGTCATTTGGTGGACCAGCAGGTCGCCGACAATGCCGGTGGAGAAATCCTTGTAGCGACGCCAGCGGGCGTAGACCTTCGGATCCCAGTCGCGCGGGCCCATCCAGCCCAGCCACTCATTCCAGTCCAGGTTCTCGCCGGGCTTCCAGTTGGGGTCGATGCGGTAGTAGTTCCACTCGCCCGTCGTCGAGTTGCGGCAGTAGCTGGTCTGCGACCAGACCGGCTTGCCGATCTCGCCTTCCGCGATCAGCTTGCGCGCGTCACGGAACTTGGACAGCGCCATCTTCTGCGTACCGACGCAGAACACCCGATCGCTGTTCTTGACCACTTCGCGCAGCTCGAAGGCGTGCTCGAGGCGCAGGGTCATCGGCTTCTCGAGGTAGACGTCCTTGCCGGCCGCGATCGCGTCCATGGCGTTGACGTGGTGCTGGTGCTCCGGCGTGGCGATCAGCACGCAGTCGACGTCCTCGCGTGCGAGCAGCTCGGAGTACGCGCGGTAGCCCTTCACCTCGACGCCCGGCTGCTTCTCCGTGGCGGCGCGCACGGCGTTGTCGACCTTCGGCTGGCAGACATCGGCGACGGCCACCAGGTCGTAGCCGACCTTGGAGCTGGCCTTCAGATCGCAGAAGGCGTGCAGGTGCCCGGTGCCCATGCCGCCGACACCGATGATGCCCATGTGAATGCGATCATTGGCGCCCAGAATGCGGCGGTAGGAGGCGGCGGACATCGGCTTCGCCGCGGAAGCGGCGGCGGCGACGCCAGCGGAGGTCTTCAGGAATTGACGACGGGAGGAGCTCATCTCAGGAGAGTTCGGCCGCGGAATCGCCGCGGCGCGGGGAACGGTGGGGGTAGAAGAACAGCAGGGCGACCAGGCAGGCGAAGCTCGCCCACATCGGCACCGAGAACAACCGAGTGTAGTCGATGTCCATCTTCGGGAGGCCATCGTCGCCCAAAACTGGGGCGCCGGCCTCGCTGAACACCGGCACCACGCTGGCCCAGCTGGCCACGCTGCCGGCGATCATCGAGCCGACGATGATGCCAATCCCGATGATGACCAGGTTGAACAGCGACTGCGCGCTGGCGCGGACGTCGGGCGTGGTCTCTTCATCGACGATCATGAAGGCGACGAAGATGAAGCAGCCGAAGCACAGGCCGTGCAGGGCGATCCCAACCATCACGGCGGCGGTGCCCCAGGCCTCGCCATTCATGAACAGCAGCATGCGCAGGCCGTAAGCCAGCAGGCCGACCGCCAGCAGGCTCTTGCGCGAGACCGACTTGGCGATCAGCGGGATCACCGCGAGCACCAGGATCTCAGACATCTGGCCGATCGTCATCAGGCCGCCGCCGCCGACTCCGAAGATCGAATTGAGCCACACGGCCGCCCCGCTCTGGAACTTGCCCAGGAACTCCGCGGTGTGCACGAAGTAGAACTGGTGGATGCAGCTGACCGGCACCGCGAGCAGGAACAAGGTCAGCAGCGGCTGCGACTTGACCTCGCCGATGGCTTCCAGCGCGGCGTTCTTCTCCTCCGACGGCGACGGCGGAGTCGCCGGAAGGGTGAAGCAGAAGACGCCCATCACGATCCCCAGCAAGGCGGACAGGCGGAAGGCATCGGCCATGCCTTCGTACTGCGCCATGGCGATCTCGGCCTCCGTGCCGGTCGCCGGCGTGTGGCTGTAGAGCAGCCACTGACCGATCGAGATGCCGACCACGATCCAACCCACCGTGCCCCAGACGCGCACCTTGCCGAAGTCCCGGTCGCGGTCCTCGAGGTGGTGGAAGGCGAGGCTGTTCGTCAGCGACAGCGTCGGCGAGTAGATCAGCGAGTACAGCAGCGAGAAAGCGAGGAAGCCGCTGTAGCTGTCGATGGTCGCCAGCTGCCAGACCAGGACGCCACCCAGAATATGGCTGATGCCCAGGAACTTCTCGGTGTTGAAGTAGCGGTCCGCGATCTGGCCGGCGATGAAAGGCGAGACGATCGCGCCCACCGCGCCCACAGCAAACATGTGGCCGATCTGCTCACCGCTCATCTCGCGCACATTGGCGAGGAAGGGCCAGAGCAGCGGCAGCCATGCCCCCCAGATCGCGTACTGGAGGAACATCATCACCGACAGGCGGCTCTTGACCGCCGGCGGCGTCGGGGCGAGCACGGTGGTGCTCATTTACAGCGCGCGCACTTTGACCTTACGGAATGCGACCGGCGAACCATCGTCGTGGTTCTGCAGGCCGATGTAGCCGGTCGTACCGCGCTCGCCGGTGAACTCGTTGACGACTTCGCCGTTGATCTTGATCGTGTAGCTCTCGCCGATCGCGATGATCTCGTAGGTGTTCCATTCGCCGACGGCCTTGGTCGGCATGTGGCTCACGCCCTGGAAGCTGTACGCGGAGCCGGTGTTGTGGACATCTCCGCCGGTGTCGCAGATCTGGAACTCGTAGCCTTCGTTGACCGCGACCCAGGGATCATTGCCAGGGTTCGGGAAGCGCACGAACACGCCCGAGTTGTTGGTCTTGTCCGCGACCTTCCACTGGAACTTCAGATGGAAGTCGCCGAACTCCTGCTGGGTGTACCAGTACAGGCCCATTCCGCCGTGCGCGGTCATGGTGTCGCCGTCGACATGGAAGCCGCCGGGGCCAGCCATCGCCCAGCCTGCGGGATCGCCGTCGAACAGCACCTGCCAGTCGCTGCCGGAGTCGTTCATGGACTGGCACGCCGGGGCGGCCAGAAGGAGGAGCATCGAGAGGAGGGAGCGCATGCTTGTCCGGATTCGGGCAAGCATCGTAGCGCATTACCACCAGCGTTCGTAAACCGTGCGGTCTGCCCACGAAGTTCCGTCGGCGACCCCCTCGAATGCGTCGATCATGGCCGGGTTGCCGCACAGCAGAATCAGGCTGTCCTCGCTGTCGGGCAGGCTGGCGCGCAAGGCTTCGGGGTCGATGCGCTCGGCGAACTCGATGCCGCGCGGGTCGTCGGAGACGGCCAGGCCCAGGGTCTTGGCCAGGATCTCGTTCACGCGGCCGCGGTTGACCTTCTCACGGTCGAAGTCCGGCTCGTCGTGGTGACGGCTGACGCAGGGCATGTAATAGAAGGGGAAGGGCGCCTCGCGTTCAAGGGCTTCGAACTCCTCGCGGTAGCCCAGCTCGATCGAGGAGCGGACCCCGTGCCAGACCGAGACCGCCTGCGGGGTGCGGCGGCCGGCCTTCGCCTCGTCGACTAGGTGGCGGACCATGCCGACGTAGGGGGCGACCCCAGTGCCGGAGCCGACCAGGGCCAGGTGGGGCGCCCAGTGCTTGGAAAAAGTGAATTTCCCGACCGGCTTGGCGATCCAGAGCGGGGTCTCGAGCGGAAAGCTGAACAGATGGCTGGTGCCGAGCCCGAGCCGGGTGTCGACGATGTAGAACTCCATCGCATCGGTCTGCTCGGGGGCGCTGGCGATGGAGTAGGTGCGCTGCTCGACCTCGCCCTCCCATTCCCAGGCCAGGCGGGTGAACTGGCCGGCCTCGAAGGCCGGGACCTCGCCCTCCAGGGGTTGAACGGTGAACACCGCCAGCGCCTCGTTGCCCTGGACGAGCTCCTTTCCGGCCAGCCGGGCCGGAGTCATTTTTTCGCGGGGGTCACGTCGGGGGCGAGCGTTCATGCGCGACCTTTGTAAAACTCTGTCCTACAATCTTCCACCATGTCGACGCCGGAAACCGCTGAGAAGACGCTGCTCCTGGGCCACAGTCCCGACCCGGATGACGCCTTCATGCACTACGCGCTCGCTGCCGACAAGCTGGATTGCGGCGGCCTGCACTTCGAGCACAAGCTCGAGGACATCGAGACCCTGAACCGGCGCGCGCTGAAGGGCGAGTACGACATCACGGCCGTGTCGATTCACGGTTATGCCTTCGTGGCGGATAAGTATGCGCTGCTCAATCACGGCGCCTCGATGGGCGAGGGTTACGGCCCGCGCATCGTCGCCCGCGAAGAGATGGGGCTGGATGCGCTCCAGAAGGGCAAAGGCAAGCGCCTGGCCATCCCGGGAGAATGGACCTCGGCGCACCTCGCCACGCAGATGCGGATCGGCGAGTACGACTACGACATCGTCGAGTTCGATCAGATCCCGGCCGCGGTGGCCGAGGGCAAGTTCGACGCCGGCGTGCTGATCCACGAAGGTCAGCTGACCTTTCAGGAGCTGGGCCTCGTGCTGCTCGACGACCTGGGTGTCTGGTGGGGCAAGGAGACGGGCGGACTGCCGCTGCCGCTCGGCGGCAACACGGTGCGCCGCGACCACGGCGACCTGATCCCCTTCATCTCGAAGCTGCTGCAGGATTCGATCCGCTACGGCCTCGAGCACCGCAAGGAAGCGGTCGAGTACGCGCTGCAGTTCGGTCGCGACCTCAGCCTCGAGCAGGCCGATGAGTTCATCGGCATGTACGTCAACGACCGCACCCTCGACTACGGCGACGACGGCCGCGAGTCGGTCCGCCTCTTCCTGCAGCGCGCCGCCGATATGGGTGTCATCCCTGCGATGCCGCCGCTCGATTTCGTGCGCTGAGATGGGCATCTTCGACTGGTTGCGCCGCCGCAAGACGGAGAAGCCTCCGGTCCATGCTTCTTCCGAGCCCGAGCAGATTCAGGAGGCTTCGGAGCCGGATCCTCCCCAGGAGGAAGAGCGGGTATCGCTTTTCAGCGACAGCGGAACGCAGGTTCAGATCGACCGCGCGTCCTGGCGGAAGGTCCTGCTGAATAAGTTCAGCGAGGACCGGGACGACCCCGAGAAGCTGTTTGCCGCGCTGGTCACGGCGATCAAGGACGACCTCGTCGATGATTGTGAGGCGGCCGCGCGTCGGCTGCTGCAGATCGACCCCGAGCATCGACGCGCGACCACTCTCCTGGCGCACGTGCTGACGCAGACGGGGAAGGCGGATGAGGCCGAGGGGCTCCTTTTGGCGTCTCTTGCGGAGCATGGCGAGGACGCGGTGGTGCGCAACAACCTCGCGAAGGTCTACGCGGTGCGCGGCGAGGACGACCGAGTCCTGGAGACGCTGCGCGAGTGTCTGGAGCTCGATCCCAATGAGGAGAACTCGCTGCAGTGGTGGGTGGCGATCAAGCGTGAGCGTGAGGGAGAGGAAGCTGCGAGAGAGCTGCTTCGCGAGATCGCGGAGCGGGACGGCAGCTGGCGAGCCTCCATCTGGCTGGCGCGAATGGAGATCGAAGAGGGGCAGATCGAGATTGCGGTGAGTCGTTTCCGCCAGGTGCTTGCGTCCGCAAGCGTGGATGGCGAGGCCCTGACCACGATCTCAGGTGATCTCGCCCGTGCTGGTCATCTCGATGCAGCCATCGAACTGGTCGACCCGGTCTATGAGGCGCAACGGCATGGCCCCTATGCGGGATTGAACCTCACGATGGCTCACGCCCAGACGGGCAACCTGGAGCGCGCTCGCGCTGTATTGGATGAGGTCGAAGCCCTGCACCGCCGTGATCTGCTGAAGCATGTCCAGGAACTGCGCGAGCAGCTGGACCAGCTGTCCGGCTAGGCCCGCGGCGCGGGGTTGGTCGGCGGGGGCGGCGCCAGCACGTACTCGATCGATTCGACGCCCAGGCCCTGCAGGAAGGCGACGAGGTCGTTCAGCTCGGCCTGCGGAACGCTCGAGCCATGGCGGAGCCGCACGGTCTTGGAGCCGCGCGCGCGGATGACCTGCGCGACTTCCTCGCGCGAGCTGAGCGGGTAGCGCGGCGCCTCGGCATCGCGCAGGCGCAGCTCTGCGGGCTGCCCGGACTGGGCGAGTACCAGGAAGACCTCGGTCGGAGCTCCCGAGGGCGCTGCGGCAAACTCGATCTGCGGGGCATCCGCGCGTTGCACGGTCTCGACCGACCAGACGATCGCGGCGATCCGCCAGCCGTCGTCGCGGCGCACCAGATTGATCGCATCGACTCCGGCGTGGCTGAAGCTGCCGTCGATATGGAAGTCGTAGGGCGCCCAGACCACGGCGAGATCCCCGTCGACCAGGATCACCGGATCCCAGATGCGCTCGTGATACCGCTGGCTGGGAGTCTGCTGCCGCTCCAGGTGCTCGGCGTAGCTCAGGTGGCCGATCGAGCGGTTTCCCGGCTCGCCCGCCACCCAGGCGAAGCTGCCCTCTTCCGTGAGGATGGCTTCCCAGTCGGCCTGGCTCCCGGCGGCGATCGCGGCGAACCCCTCGTTCACGAGGCGAAGAATCGCGGCGCGATCATCCGGGCTGGGCGAGTAGTCCGCCGTTGCGGGCGTCACGGCGCAGCTGGGCACGAGCGCGAGGAGCAGGAGAAGGGCCGATGACGGTCGCATGACCTCTGCAGCCTACCTTGCGGTATCTTGCAGGGGTGAGTTGGATCCGCATCGTTCCCCCCGCGAACGCGGACGGCCGGCTCGCCGAGTTGTACCGACAGGTCGCCGGACCGCACGGCGATGTGGACCAGATTCTGCAGGCGCATTCGCTGCGCCCGCACACGCTGGCGGGCCACTTGGCGCTGTACAAGGCCGTCCTTCATCACTCCCGCAACACGCTGGGCCGCGCCACCCTGGAGTTGCTGGGTGTGTTCGTCAGCCATTGGAATGGCTGTGTCTACTGCCGCGAGCATCACTTCGCCGGCCTGCAGCGTCACGTCCGCGACGAGGTCCAGACGCAGGCGATCCGCCGCGCGCTCGAACGCGACAGCTGGGAGACGGATTTTGAAGCGCGCGAGCGCGAGCTGCTGCGCTATGCCCGCAAGCTCACCCTCCATCCCGCGGAGATGAACGAAGCCGACCTCGAGCCTCTGCGCGCCGCCGGCCTGACCGATGGCGAGATCCTGGAGGCGAATCAGGTGGTCGCGTACTTCCAGTACGCCAACCGCACCGTCAACGGCCTCGGAGTAAGCCACGAGGGCGAGCAGCTCGGGCTCGCGCCGTCCAATCTCGATGACGAGAGCGACTGGGGACATCGCTAGTCCGCATTTCCTGCTTTTTCCAACCGCCAGACCATCTGGCGCGTTGGGATAGGTGAGATGAGCGAGAACGCCCCACGTGACCGCTCGCCGCACCAGCCCGCCGGGCGCGTGCGTACGGGCCTTTCTCCGGTTCACAGCCGTGCATTTCGTACGGGTCACCTCAAGCGGGGGAGCCGCGCATTCGATGTGATGTTTCGCTTCGTGGGCGGCGTCTCGTTGGGCTGCGTGCTGGCTTCGGTATTTGGAGGAGGATTGTTGGAGCCCGTCATCCTTCAGGCGAAGTGGCCGCACCATCCGGTGACCGATTCGGTGGCGCTGGGCTTCCTGATCGGGATCTTCTTCGCGCCCTTCGTGCGGGCCTATGCCCGCGCCAAAGAGATCTACGCCGCCAAGATCGGCGAGGAAGCGCCGAGCTTCCGCGGCCTCGGCCGAGTCACCGCAGTCCTTACCTGCTTCGTGACGCTGGCCGTACTCTGGCTGCTGGACATGCGGTGGATCAGCCTGCTGGCCGAGTAATGCGCAAAGAGCGACGCGAGAAACTCGAGAAGGCCGAGACGCCCATGCTGGTTCCAAGCCAGCAGCGCTGGGCATCGCAGCCGCGCTTCATCCGCGCCGGCTCGCATCTTTTTGATGAGCTCTTTCGTTTGGCGTTGGGTATCTGCCTCGGCACGGCGGCCGGTGCGCTGGTGGTGGATGCGCGGCGCGACCTCTCCGGAACTCACTTTGAGCATGGCATCGTGCTCGTGATCGTGGGCGGGGCATTCGCCTTCATGCTTTCTGCACCGATCGGCATCGCCTACGCGCAACTCCGCAAACCCAGCCTGAAGCAGCGACGCCTGCCCGGACAGCCTCCGCCACCAGCTCTTCGCTTTGTTGGCCGGGTTGCCTTCCTTGCCGGATTCGGTCTCTGGTTCCTCATCCGCATGGTCCTCCTTCAAACCGCGCAGACGGCAGCTTGATCCATGCGGGAACTGCGCAAAAGACGCCGCGAGGCTCTCGAGAAGGTGGACAAGCCCACCTTGGTGCGTGGGCCGCACGAGTGGGCTTTTCGGCCGCGGTTCATTCGCGCGGGATCGCATCTCTTCGATGAGGTGTTCCGCCTCGCTCTTGGCTTGGGACTGGGCTTTTGTCTGGGCGCCATCGTTTCGGACTCGTGGCGGTACTGGGGCGTCGGCGGCCTCACGACGGTCATCTTCCTCGCGCTGATGGCCGCCGCGACGGGCATCGTGGTTTCCCTGCCCGTATGCTTGATCTATCTGCAAGTCCGCAAGCCCAGCCTGAAGAAGCGCCGCTTGCCTGGCCAGCCGCCGCCGCCCGCCCTCCGCTATGTTGGGCGGACCGCGCTCGCGGTCGGGTTCGGCCTTTGGTTCCTCGTCCGCGCGGGACTCCTTCGTCTTGCGGAGGGCGTTGCTTGAGAGCATGAGCAAAGATCTACGCAAAGGCCGACGCGAGCAGTTGGAGACCACCGAGCGGCCGACGGCCGTCTCGAACAACACGCGCTGGGCGAGTCAGGCGCGCTTCATTCAGACGGGATCGCGCATCTTCGACGAGGTCTTCCGGATGGGCATGGGCTTTCCGGCGGGGGTCGCGCTGGGCTACATGCTCAGTGAGATGAGCGCGCTCGCCGAACGCAAAGATGGGCTGGCAGCGTTTTCGGCTCTGGTGGTCGTCTTCTCGATCGGGTTCTGCGTCAGCGTGGTGTTTTGCATCGGCTGGGGCTTCTGGCGCAAGATGCAGTTCCAGGAGCACCTGCGGCGGAAAGAGCCCTTGCCGGATCCTCTGCGCTTTCTCGGCCTCGGCTCGATGTCGCTGGGCCTGATCGCCTGGTTCGCCTGGTGGGCGACGCAGGCGGGCTAGGCCTCCCGCGCTAGGCTGGGGGCATGAGCGCCGCCGGACTCTCCCCGGAGCAGATCGCCGATGCGGCGCAGGCCTTCGCGGCGCAACGGCTCGGGCCGCGTTCGCAGACGGTCCTCGGCGATCCGGCGCGGCTTGCCCTGGTGGTGGCGCGGGTCACCCGACGGGGGCAGGCCCCGGAAGACGCGGTACTGGCCGAGCTGCACGGTCAGCTGGAGGCCGACCCCACGCTGGTCGACGAGTTTCTGGCCTACTTCCTGAGCGACCTTGACCGTCTGGGGCACGGTCGGCTGGCGCCGGGGCTGCGCCGCTTTGTCGACACCGGGGATCTGGTCCAGTCGGTCCTCGGAGACCTCTGGCCCGAGCTGTCGGGGATCCGCTTTGAGTCGCGCGACTCCTTCCTCGCGCTGCTCGCCGCGCGCTTGCGCTGGAAGGCGAGCGATTCGGCGCGCGCGGCCAAGGCCGGCAAGCGTCGCGAGGATCTGCGCAGCGAACTGCCCGCCCAGGACTTCGCGTCGGCCGAGACCCCCGGGCCCGCGACCGAGCTGGTGCGCGCGGAAGAGTGGCAGCAGGTGGCGCTGTCGCTCGCGCGCCTCCCCGAACGGGATCGCGATCTGGTTCGCGGTCATCTGCGCGGGGAGAGCTGGCAGGAGCTCGCCGCGGCCTACGGACTGCAGCCGGAGTCGGCGCGCAAGGCGGTGCAGCGCGCACTGGAGCGCCTCCGCGGTGGCGGCGCAGACGACGGGGGGCGGTCGTGAACGACAGCAGCTCCGATCGGGATCGCGCGCAGCGGCTGTTCGAGGAATGGGTCGCCCGGCGGGCGCGGGGGGAGCAGCGGCCCGCCGAGGACTGGGTCGCGGACGAGAATGAGGTCGTGCAGTCGGAGTTCCTCGCGATCGTCGAGGACTACCTCGCGCTGACCGAAGGGCGTCCGTCGGATTCCGGAATTGGCCTGTCCTCGCTGCCCAGCCCCGGCCGCGAGCTCGGTGATTTCCGCTTGATCCGCGAGCTGGGGCGCGGGGGCATGGGATCCGTCTGGGAGGCGGAGCAGGTATCCCTCGGGCGACGCGTCGCGCTCAAGCTGCTGCATCCGCTCGTGGGCCTTTCGCCGCGGGCGCTGTCGCGCTTTCATCAGGAAGCCGAGGTCACCGCGCGGCTCGATCACGATCACATCGTGCAGGTCTTCGCCGCGGGCGAGGCCGACGGCGTGCCCTACATCGCGCAGGAGCTGATCGCGGATGGCCGCACGCTCGAGCGCGAGATTCGCGAGGACGACCTCGACGCGGCGCTGCCGTCCGGCGCCTTTCGTGATCTGGCGCAGCGCTTCGCCGAGCTTGCCGAAGGCCTGGCCACGGCTCACGCGGCGGGAGTCGTGCACCGCGATATCAAGCCCGGCAACGTGCTGGTGCAGGGCGAGAGATTGAAGCTGACCGACTTCGGCCTGGCGCGGGTGCTGGATGACCCTTCGCTGTCGCGCAGCGGCGAGCTGCTGGGCACGCCGGCCTACATGAGCCCCGAGCAGGTCGCAGGCGAGCGCGAGCTGGGGCCGGCGAGCGATCAGTTCTCGCTGGGCGCGACGCTCTACGAGGCGCTGACGTTGCAGCGCCCCTTCCCCGGCGATACCCGAGAGCAGATCGCGCAGCGCATCCGCCAGGACGATCCGCTCGACCCGCAGCGTGTCCGCTCGCGGGTGCCGCACGACCTGGCGACGATCTGCATGAAGATGCTGCGCAAGCAGCCTGCCGACCGCTACCCCGATCTTGAGGCGGCCGCGCAGGACCTGCGCGCCTACGTCGAAGGTCGGCCGATCGCCGCGCGCCCGCTGTCCAACCCGGCCCGAGCCTGGATGTGGCTGCGGCGTCGGCCTGCGGTCGCGGCCGCCATGGCGATCTCGGTTGTCGCCTTCATCGCCGTGACGGTCCTGGCGATCTCCGCGCATCAGGGCTGGAGCCGCGCCGACGCGGAGGCCAAGCTCGCGGCGCAGCAGCGCGACACCGCGATCGGCATCGAGCAGTTTCTGCTCGACGTCTTCGCGCGGATGAGTCCGGGTCGCGCGCTCGATCTGGACACGCCGGGCCGCGCGCTGCTCGATGCCGCGGAGGCGGATCTCGCGGCGCAGGAAGAAGCAGGCGCCGCCGAGCAGGCTCTGCCGCCCGAGATTCGGGCGGGCCTCTGGATGTCGCTGGGGTCGCTCGAGGTGGGCTTCGGCGAGCACGAGAAGGCGGAGACTTTCCTGCGTCGGGCCTTGCAGCTGCACGAGCAGCACCTCGGCGTGGCCGATCAGCGCACGCTCAAGGCCCACAATCAGCTCGCCAATCTGCTGGTCCGGCGGGCGAAGTTTGATGAGGCGGAAGATCACTTCCTCGCGGCCCAGCGCGGGCACGACGAGCTGTACGGCCTCGATTCCCCGGAGGCGCTCGAGAATCAGGGCAATCTGGCGTTCCTGTACTGGCGACAGGAGCGGCTCGACGAGGCCGAGCCTCTGCTGCGCAACTCGCTGCGCGGCACCGAGCAGAGATGGGGGCCGGAGCACTTTCATACCTGGTCGGCACGCAACAACCTGGGGGCACTGCTGGTCGCGCGTGAGGACGGCGCCGCGGCCGAACCGCTGATGCGCGAAGTCGTCGATGCGCGCGTGGCGGAGCACGGCCCGCTCGCACCCCCGGCGCTCTCGGCGCGGACCCTGCTCGTCTCGGCGATCCGCCAGCAGGAGGGGCGTGAGGCCGAAGCCCTGGAGCTGCTGCGCGTCCTCCAGGCGGATACTGCGGAGACCTACGGGCCTCGGCATCCGACCACGGCGCATACCCAGCACTCGCTGGGTGTGCTCCTGGCCGAGCTGGGCGAAGCCGAGGAGGCCGGCGCCTGGCTCGAGAAAGCCTGGCGCATCCGGGTGGATCGGCTGCGGACCGGTCACCCCTCGACCGAAGCGAGCATGCGTGACCTGCGCACTACCTGGGAGATGCGTGGTCTCGACCCGGATGAACAGGAAGCGGCCCTGCGGAAATCGGTGAGTTCCAGCTGATTCTCTGTCCCGGGGGAGGTGGTTCTGGCTCTGCATCCATGAGGACCTGAACCATGAAAAACTCCCTCTCACTGATCACTCTCGGCTGCGCGCTGCTCGCATCGCCGGCTCTTTCCCAGGACTATGCTGCGGTCAGCAAAACCTCTTCGGGCGGCCTGCCCGATGAGGGGATCGGCGACCTGGCCATGACGGGCGACGGGCGCTTCGTCGTATTCGCCAGCCGCGCCAGCGATCTGGTGCCGGGCGACACCAACGGCAACTGGGATATCTTCCTGCGCGACACCGAGCTGGAGACCATCGAGCTGATCTCCGTGGCCGCCGACGGCAGCCTGGGCAACAGCGACAGTCGCTTCCCGCAGGTTTCGGAGGACGGACGTTTCGTCGTCTTCGCCAGCCATGCCAGCAACCTGGTCGCCGGCGACGCCAACAGTAAGACCGACGTCTTTCTGGTCGACCGCACGCTTGAGACCATCGAGCTGGTCAGCCTGTCGACGGCCGGCCTGCAGCAGAACGGTGACAGCTACGCGGAGCGCTGCTGCGATGTTTCGGATGACGGCCGCTACGTCACCTGGATGACCCTGGCGAACAACCTCCATCCCTACGACGCTTACAGCTGGCTGGACCGCGACGTCTACGTGCGCGACCGATTCGCCAGCGAGACGCACCTGGTGAGTATCGCGCACCTCGCGGATCAGCGTGATACCGGCTGGGAGCCCAGCATCTCGGCGGATGGGTCGAAGATCACCTTCACCAGCAACAGCCTGCACCTGCACCCGGACGACGCCGACGGCAACGATGACATCTTCCTCTGGCACAGCACCACGGGCGTCATCGAGCTGATCAGCCAGACCGCCTCGGGACTTGCCGGGACGGGCGGCAACAGCACCGCCTCGCGGATCACGCCGGACGGCCGCTTCGTCGTCTACGAGAGCAGCGCGACCGATCTGTCACCGGATGACACCACGACCTCGCGTGATATCTACCTGCGCGACCGCACGCTGGGGACGACCGAGCTGATCAGCTACAACCACGACGGCACGGTCTATTCGGGATCGGGCGGGCTCTATCAGGACGGCTGCAAGAACGCGGACATCAGCGCGGATGGCCGCTACGTGGTGTTCCATGCGCCGCGCTGGATGACCGAGGTCGAGGAGACCGGCGCCTATCTGCGCGATCGTCTGACCGGCACCACGGAGCTGGTCGGAATTCCGCGCTGGTGGTGGGCCTACTATTCGGGGGGTGGCTGGGAGCCGCACGTCACCAACGACGGCGCCAAGGTGCTGATGCGCGATGATCGCGGCACCCCCGAGCACGGCACCTGGGGCAAGGACGTCGCGGTATTCCGCCTGCGGGATACCAGCAAGAACCGGGTGCACCTGACGCATGCGCCGGCGGTCTGGTGGGGTTCCACGCTTTCGGTCAGCGCCGACAACGCCGAGCCGGGCGCCACCTGGGCGCTGATTCGCTCCTTCGGCCGCACCGGCTTCACCTACGGCGGCGCCACCTTTGATCTCTCGCCCAGCTACAAGATCATCGACACCGGCAGCTTCGATAGCGCAGGCGAAATGAGCTGGGTCAGCCCGCCCGTTCCGCAGTCGGCCGCAGGCCTGACCCTCTACCTGGAGTTGGCAGCGATCAACGCCGACGGCAGCGTCGACGACTCGAACCACACCGAGCTGTACATCGTCGGCTAAGCCTGACGCTTCTTGTGCTCGGCGTACATGCACGCGCCGACCACAGCCTGAAGACCCGCCGCGCGCGCCTGCGCGGCGGCGTCTTCGTTTTCCGCGCCGGGCTGCATCCAGACCGCGCGCGCGCCGTGCGCGATCGCCCGCGTCACGATGTCCGGCACGTGCTCGGGGGCGCGGAATATGTCGACCACGTCGACCGTCTCGGGGAGATCGGCCAGCGACTTGAAGATGGGTCGCTCCGTCGTCGACTCGAGGATCGGATTGATGCGATAGACGCGGAAACCATGCTCCTCGAGGTAGTCCGAAATCCAGTGGCTGGCCCGATCGGACTTGGCGGAATAGCCGACGATGGCGACGCTCTTCGCCGTCTGGAGGATTTGCTCAATCTCGCTCATCTGCTCCGTAGTGTACGACGATGGTGGATCGACGGAAGAGGCGCAGGCGCGCTCGCCGTTCCCGGCGGGCGGCGGCCAAGCTGCCTCCGCGCAGCCAGCGCGCGCTCGGCCACCAGAAGATGCGCCTCGGCTCGGAAAGGCTGTATTCACGCTACGGCTCCTTCCGGGTTCAGGGGATGTGGGGCAGCTTCGCCTTCGACGTGGTGTTCCGCAGCTTCCTGGGGATCACCGTCGGTCTGCTGATCGGACTCTCGCTGTCGGGGGTGCACCTGAAAGGGCGGCAGGTCCTGCTCGTGCAGTTCGTGCCCGCGCTGCACGTCCTGGGGATCTACATCTGGCAGATCAAGGACAAGGTCATGCGCGAGCGCAAAGGGATCACGCGCTGGGGTCTCCTGTTCGGTCTGATCTACGGTCTGCTTCTGCCGAGCCTGGCCAAGACCTGGTTCTAGGAGCTTACTCGCAGACGTAGCCGCCGAGCTCGAGCAGGAGCTTCATGTCCTCGTCGCTCAGCTCGCTCGATTCGCCGACAATTTCGGCGGCGGATTCGGTCGCTTGCTGAGCCTCGGTGCTTTCCTCCGCAGAACAGGACCACTGCAGCAGGGCCAGGGCGAGCGCCGCCGCGATCTTGGGCGGCCGATGCTGGGCCAATCGATCGGTCAGGTGCGGCAGGTCTTCGCGGGTCAGGACCTTGCCGCTCTCCTCATCGCGGACCACCCGCACGCACAGCCGCTGCTGATTCTCGCGAGCCTGAGCCAGCTCGGCCTCGGCCTGCGAGCGCGAAAGCGCGCTGAGGTTGACGACCTCCTTCTCGCACTGCTCGCAGTAGCGGCGATCCGGCCGTTCGCCGGCCGCGAGGGCGCGCGCCATCGGGCAGGGCTCCGGAATCTGAATCCGGTCGAGAGGCCGGGGAGCGTCGTCGTTCACAGTCATGGAACGACGCGCCCCCCGTCCTGTTGCAGAAAACCTGCCTAGTCGAGGTTGACCCAGACCGACTTGGTCTCGGTGTAAGCCGCGAGCGCGTCCTTCCCGAGGTCGCGGCCAAAGCCCGACTCGTTGAAGCCGCCGAAGGGCAGGCCCGGATCGTAGAGGTTGTAGGTGTTCACCCACACCGTGCCGGCGCGCAGCTGCTTGGCGAAGCCCAGGGCCTTGCCGACGTCCTTCGACCAGACGCCCGCGGCCAAACCGTAGCGCGTGTCGTGCGCGATCTGCAGAGCCTCTTCGGGAGTCTCAAACGGAGTGACGGCGAGCACCGGACCAAAGATCTCTTCCTGGGCCAGCTTCGACTTGGGGTCGACGTCGGCGAAGATCGTCGGTTCGATGAAGTAGCCCTTGCCGCCGCCCACGCTGTCGCGCAGCGAGTTGCCGCCGGCGATCAGGCGAGCGCCTTCGGCCTTGCCGTTTTCGATGGCGGCCAGCACCGACTCGTACTGATCCGCGTTGCAGACCGGGCCCATGCGCACGCCTTCATCGAAGGGGCCGCCGACGGTGGTCTTGGCCGCGATCTTCTGCAGAGCTTCGAGGAAGTCGTCGTAGATCTCGCGCTGGACCAGCACCCGCGAGCCCGCGGCGCAGACCTCGCCCTTGTTGTAGAAGATGCCGGTCGTGGCGCCGCGGGTGGCGGCTTTGAAGTCGGCGTCGGCGAAGACGATGTTGGGCGACTTACCGCCCAGCTCAAGGGTGACGCGCTTCAGCGTGTTGGCCGACTCGCGCTGGATCATGCGGCCGACCTCGGTCGAGCCCGTGAAGCTGATCTTGCTGATCAGCGGGTGCTGCACCATGGGCGTACCCACGGCGCGGCCGCCGCCGGTGACGACGTTGAAGACGCCCGGGGGCAGGCCGGCTTCGGCGCCGAGCTTGGCCATCCAGAGCGCGGTCAGCGAGGTCTGCTCGCTGGGCTTCAGCACGATGGTGTTGCCGCAGGCCAGCGCCGGGGCGACCTTCCAGGTCGCCATCAGCATCGGGAAGTTCCACGGCGTGATCATGCCGCAGACGCCGACCGGCTCGCGCAGGGTCATGCCGATCGAGTTGCCCGGCAGCGGCACGACGCCGCCGTCGATCTTGGTGACCCAGCCCGCGAAGTAGCGGAAGATCTCCGCGACCAGCGGAATCTCAATCTTCGAGGAGTCGAACCAGGTCTTGCCGGTGTCCATCGACTCGCAGCGCGCCAGGTTCTCGCGGTTCTCATCGATCAGCTCGGCCATCCGCCACAGGATGCGCGCCCGCTTGGCGGGGGGCATCTGGCGCCATTTCGGGTTCTGGAAGGCGGCGTGGGCAGCCTGGGCAGCCCGATCGACGTCTTCGGCCGTCCCGGCGGCGATCTGGCAATGGGCTTCCTCGGTGGCGGGGTAAATGCTGGCCGAGGTCTCCCCGGAGGCGGCCTCAGCCCAGTCTCCGTTGATGAAATGGGCGGCGGGGGGATATTCCGGAGTGGTCATCTGACAGGATTTTTCCTGGTTCGCGGTGTCTGCGGGCATGGGAATGCCGATTGTAAGGAAGACCCACGGCCCGCACATCCACGGGTATCTCCCGCGCTGCGCCCGCTTTGGACGAAGAACCGACCGAACAGCTGCCGATCGTCCACATCCTGGTCGAAGAAGACTTCTTCTGGGAAAAGGTCGACAGCACTCTCCGTGCCCTTGCCAAGGAACCCTTTACTCCGAATTGGCAAGGGGACGTCTTGGAGCAATTGGCTTCGGTCGATGCGACGGCGGCGGTCGTGGACCTCGAGAACGAGGCCATACAGGCTCTGGATATTGTCCAAACTCTGCTCGAGCAGGGGGAGGGCGGGATCCCGGTCCTCGCCTACGCCTCCTACGACCGCGAGGATCTGCTGCGTGCCGCCGAAGAACTGGGCGCGATGACCGTAGCCCGATCGACCTTCGCCAGCAGTCTGGTGCGACTCCTGCAGGAGCTGACGGCGGAAGACGAGGACGAGCAGCCTGCTGCAGGCGGCGACGAAGCAAACTCCTAGTCGCGGCGCGCTCAAGGAGGCGAGGACCTGACGGTCCCGCAGTGCCAGGGATTTGCTAAAATGCTCGGCCCGCTCGGGAGCACCCGAGTCCGAGAGCGCGTTTTCAGGCCCCCTGGCCTCATCCCCGCGCCCCGGGTGCCCTCGAATCGAATCTGAGAATCATCATCGATGAGCGCCGTCAAACTGTACGTGAAGAGCGGATGCGCGACCTCGAAGAAGGCCGTTGCGTACCTGGAGAAGAAGCAGATCGAGTTCGAACCGGTCGACATCATGTCTTCTCCGCCCGCCAAGAAATTGCTCGAGAAGGCGGTTGACGCCACCGACCCGAAGGGCGCCTTCAACAAGCGCTCGAAGGGCTACAAGGAGCAGGACATCGCCAACGCGGAGTTCAAGACCAAGAAGGAAGTCGTCGACCTTCTGCGCGCCAACCCGGACATGATTCGTCGTCCGCTGCTGGCGCGTGGCGAAAAGGCCATCCTCGGCTTCGACGAGGCCGATTACGCCACCTTCCTCCGCTAGGAGGTACGCGGCCACCCGTCATGGGTGAGACCCCGGCCCCGTCCGCCCGCCCCGTGCATGTCACGCGGCTTGCGGCCGGGGCCGCTCGCGTTGGCGACGGCCCTCCGCCCAGCAGCCCGGATTGGGTCGCTCTCGAAGAGCCGCTGGAAGTCCGCGTGGCCGGCGCGCCGCTGGCCGTGTTGCTGCGTTCGCCCGGCAGGGAGCGCGAGCTTCTGGCCGGCTTCCTGGCCTCCGAGGGGGTGCTGCGCGGCCCCGAAGACCTGGCCGCGATCGAAGCTTGCCGAGATCCGCAGTCGGGCGAGCCCGAGCCGAACATCTGGAACGTCGCGCTAGCCGAAGGCGTCGCGTTCGCCCCGGAGCGCCGTCGCCTGCTTCCGGTCGGATCGACCTGTGGCCTCTGTGGCGCGCGCACCCTGGACGAGCTGGAACGTGAGCTTCCACGCGCCGTCGAGCATGGCCCGCTCGCGCTGGCTGCGGACTTCTTCGCCCGGGCGGATGCGGCGCTGCGTCAGGCCCAGGAAACCCACCGTCGCACTGCGGGCAGTCACGGCGCGGGGCTGTTCAGCCTGGATGGCGAGCTGCTCGGCTTTGCCGAAGACGTCGGCCGCCACAACGCCGTCGACAAGGTGCTGGGCGCGCGTCTGCTGGCCGGGGACTACCCGCTCGAGCGGCCGGCCGTGCTGCAGGTGACCGGCCGGATCTCTTTTGAGATTGTCCAGAAGGCGGCGATGGCTGGGCTGGCGGTCATGGCGGGCGCCGGCGCGCCCACCAGCCTGGCGGTCGAGGCCGCGCAGCGGCTGGGCTTGGGTCTGTTCGGGCTGGTGCGGCCCGAGCGCGCCAATTGCTACGCGGGCCGGGTCGATTGGATCGACGCCGGCCCGCGTGAGTTCGAAGGCGGCTAGCCGCCTGCGTGCGAAGGCTTAGATCTCGCCTTCGATGTCGATGCCGGCGAGCTCGTAGACGTTGTAGTCGCGGGCGACCTCGCGGGTGACGTCGATGATGCGGCCGGTGCCCAGGCGCTCGACGTAGGTCACCGCGCCGGCCTCGCTGGAGCCGTCCTTGAAGTGCAGACGGACCATGTTCTTGGTGTGCGCGACTTTCAGCTTCGCGATGAGCTCTTCGACCGAGGGGAGTTCGTGTTCAGGAACGCGGCGGACCATGGTGAGGCAGTGGTTGTTGAAGGAGAGAAGATCAAGCCAGCGACATCGAGGGAGCGGACGCCGAAGCGAGCGCACCCGAGCGGAGGAGGAGAGTCGACCAGCTTTCAAAAGGTGAGTCGTCTTGCTCGGCGAGCGAGACGAGCTCTGAGTACGGAAGGAACTCGCCGGCCAGGCTTTCCGTTTCGCGGATGCGAAGCTGATCGGCCTGGGCGGGAGTGAGCACGAGGCGGTAGACCACGCCGACGTGGACGGCACCGACTTCGGTGGTGTCGTCGTTCAGCAGGCCGAGCGGTTCGAGCTGCTGAGGACCAGCGGGGAGGATGATCTCCTCGTCGATTTCGCGGGTGCAGGCCGCGGCGAGCAGCCCATCGACCCCGGAAGCTTCCTGGTCGCAGGGGTTGATGTGACCGCCGACCCCGATCGAGCGCTTGCCGTGGAGCCGCGCCTCGCCCCCGGTGAGCCGGGTCATGGTGAAGACGGTGTCCTCACAGGTGACCGCGACGTAGGGGATGGGCTGCTTCCAGGCCGGGGTGATTTCGGCCATCCGGCGCTCGACGAAGAAGCCCTCACTGCGCGAGACTTTTGAGAATTGCTTCTCGAAATCGGCGGGCTGGAGCGGGGCGAAGCCGTGGACTGCGGCCTTCGAAAACAAGGCTGCGCGCGGAACCACCCAGACAAACTCCATGCGGCTTTTGTACCAGGAATTCGGGATCTGGCAACCCGACCAGGCGATTTTCCCCAAGTTGTTGAGTTCTTGTGGAAAAGCCGCCGCTAGATATGGTGCCACGAGGGGTAGTGGTCGGCGGATGGGGGGCGGACGCGAAAACCGCTTCTCGCCTGGGACGCCGCCTGCGGGGCCATGCGCGGCGGTGCCCGCCCCCGTGAACAGGGGAGTGAGAGTCACCCTGTAAGCCGGATTCTGTGCCACCCGCCGAAGCGGGGCGACGGCCATTTCTCTGCGAGCCGTGTCGCCACGACCCTGGAACGCCCTACCCGGAGGTAAGAACGGCACGGGCAGTGCCTTCCCTCCCTACATGGGCTTTCTCCTGGTGGGGTTTACCCTGCCACGCCTGTCACCAGCCGCGCGGTGCGCTCTTACCGCACCCTTTCACCCTTACCGGCGGCCGAAGCCGCTTAGGCGGTTTGCTTTCTGTGGCACTTTCCCTGGGGTCGCCCCCGGTGGCCGTTAGCCACCACCATGCCCTGCGGAGTCCGGACTTTCCTCGACGGGGCGAACCCGCCGCGGCCGTCCGGGTGACTCTCGCCGACATTCTAGCCCTGCTGGCCTAGTTCAGGTGCAGGTACTCGCGCAGCAGCACGACCGCGGCGGTCGAGTCCAGGAACTCCTTGGCCTTCTTCTTCGAGTAACCGGCCTGACGCCACATCGCCTCCGCCTCCTTGGTGGTGTGGCGTTCGTCAATCTCCTCCATCCTGGTGCCTTCCGGCAGCTTCTCGCGCAGCGCCGACATGAACAGGCGCACCCGATCGACCTGCGCGCCTTCGCGTCCGTCAGGCAGATAGGGCATGCCGATCAGGACCACCGGGACCTCGCGCTCGCGCACGATCGCGACGATGCCATCGACCGTCACCTGCAGAGACTCACTGACGATCGCTGGCAGCGGCTGCGCGGTGATGCCGAGCGCGTCGCTGACAGCGAGCCCGGTGCGCTTGCCTCCGTAGTCGACGGCGAGGACGCGCCCAGCCATCAGAGCAGTTCGCTGTTGCCTTCGTCCTGCAGGCGCTCGACGAAGCGCTTCACCTCTTCGGCGCGTGCGCGCGGCGCGACCAGGATGGCGTCTTCGGTGTTGACGACGACCAGGTCGTCGAGGCCAAGGACCGCGATGGTCTTCTGCGGTCGCGAATAGGCAAGCACGCCCTCCGCTTCCTCGGCCAGCAGGCGCCCGCCGTGCGGGAAGACCGCGACGTTGCCGCCCGCATCGGGGCCGAGTTCGTCGAACAGCGCGCGCCAGGACCCGACGTCGCTCCAGTGATACGGAGCGCGCAGCACCCGAACCTGATCGTGTAGCTCGAGAATGGCGATGTCGACCGGCAGCGAGGGGAGGTCGGGGTAGAGCTCGTGGAGCGTGGCCTCGCGCGAGGCGGCATCGCTGCCCGAATCGACGATCGCGGTGACCGCCAGACTGATCTCGCGCTGCAGAGTGGCGAAGGCCTCGAGGATCGAGTCCGCGCGCCAGACAAAGATCCCGGCGTTCCACAGATAGCCGCCGTCTTCCAGGAAGCCCTGGGCCCGGGCAGCGCTGGGCTTCTCGGTGAAGGCGTCGACGGCGTGAACCGGGATGCCATCGATCTCACCGAGCGACTTGCCTTCGCGGATGTAGCCGTAGCCCGTCGCCGGGTGGCTGGGCTCGATGCCGAAGGTGACCAGCGTGCCCTTCTGCTGAGCCGCTTCCGCGCCCGCGAGCAGGCTGCGCTGGAAGTCGGCCGCAGGGCGAATCGCATGATCCGCGGGCAGCACCGCGAGCGTGGCGTCGGGGTCGACCGCCGCGACGGTCGCGGCGGCCAGCGCGACGCAGGCCGCGGTGTTGCGCGCGCAGGGTTCGATCAGGATCTGCTCCTGCGGAACATCCGGGCACGCCTTGCGCACCCCTTCGGCCTGGGCCGCGTTGGTGACGATCCAGACCCGCTCGACCGGGATCTGCGGTTGCACCCGCTCGACCGTCTCCGCGAGCATCGGGCGGCCTCCCAGAATCGGGAGCAATTGCTTTGGACGGTTCTTACGGCTCTCCGGCCAGAACCGCGTCCCGGATCCACCGGCCATGACGACGGCGTGCAGCATCTCGCCGCAAAGGCTAGCGGCCGTCCCCGGTTTCGTGCAACGGGAAGATCGGAGACTTGCCCGCCGGGCGGCGCGTCGGTGTGGGAATCCACAGCGGCTTCGGGACCTGCGGCAGATCGCGGCCCAGGATCTTGCGTACCGAGCGCGGCGCGAGCTGGAGTCGATCGATCGGCCCGAAGACCTCCTGCTCGATGAACAGGTCAAAGAACTGCGAGATCAGCGGCAGATCTGTGACTGGCAGGCCCAGGAACAGCATGACGCGCCGCAGGCTGAGTTTGAGCTGGACGAAGCCATCGAGGTGGATCCAGCCCTTGCCTTCGACGTTCAACAGATCGTGGCGCAGCACGAACTCTTCGATGCGCACGCGCGCGTCGCCATCGAGGCGAAACTTCACCGTTCCTTCGCGGAAAACCGGCGGGTCAATTCCGAGCAGACCCCAGATCTGCTCCAGGATGGGCACCGTGGTGAGCCGGCCTTCTTCAATGTCCAGCCTGCCGCGGCCTAGGTAGTCGAGGACCTCGATGGTCTCGGAGTCCAGCTCGAGCCAGCCGCGCAGCACTCCGCGCGCGCCCGAATCGAGATCTAGCTGGCTCTGCAGCTGTGCCAGCTGCAAACCGCCGAACTCGATCTGGCAGGACACCGGCACCTCGCTGGTCAGGCCCACCGCGAGTCGGCCGGGCTGCTGCGTCTCGCTGGTCTGCTCACGGACCCGCACCCAGCCGCCGAGCGCGTCGGCGCGCAGATTCTCAAGAATGATCTGATCCGGCGTTACCTGGATCCAACCCTGGGCATGCCGGACGGGCACCCCTGCGACGACCGCTTCGCCTTCGGTCAGGCTCAGTTCGGCTTCGACGCCGCGATCTGAGTACCAGACGAAGTCTTCAATCCGAATGCGCGCCGCGCCGCGTTCGATATCGGGCGGGCCGTCGGCGGTGAAGTCGCTGAGCAGGATCTCGCCCGAGCGGAGATGGAGCTGCTCCGGCTGCCCTTCCTCGTTCAGATAGTGCAGCTCGACCGCGCGCGGACCGACTTCGCCTTCAAAGCCCAACATGCTGAGCGCCTGGCTAGCCTCGGGGCCGAGCAGCTGGAAGATCTCAGGTCCCAGCCGGATGCCGCGGGCCGAGTCGATCACCGCGGACAGCTCCTGCCGGTCGGCGCCGAAGTAGAAGACGAGGTCGTCGATCTCGACCCAGCCGTCGCCCTGAACCAGCCGGAACTGCGGCGCTTCCAGGCGTCCTTCGGCGATGAGGATCTCGCCGTAGAGCTCGAGGGGGGCCTCGCTGTCCGGCAGGCGCAGCCGCAGCGGATTCAGCTTCAGCTTGGCGGCGAGGGGTTCGTCGCGTTCGCTGCGCCATTCGACCAGCAGATCGCTGGTGAGGTCGACCTGCAGCGGGCCCAGCATTTGATCCAGCTGCAGCAGCTGGACTAGCGCACCTGCCGCCGCGCTGGGTACTTCCAGGCCTTCGCTGGTTGCGGTGATGCCGGCCTCGTCCTCGGAGTTGCCGTCGAGACTGAGCTGCACCGGCCGACCGCCAAACTCGGCGTCGAGCTGCGGCGAGACGAAGACGTGGCTGTCCTTGCTGCCGATCAGCTCGAAGTTGCCGCGCAGTCGTTCCACCCCGAGGAAGGGGACGAATGCGCTGCCGAGGGCGGTGCCCCAGTCCATCTCCATGGCACGGCCGTCGACGCGCATCAGGTACTGCGGCGCTTCCGCCGTGCCGGCCTGGTGGTAGTCGAGCCGCAGCGAACTGGCGCCTCGCGGAGCGAACTGCGAGAACCACGACGGCAGCTCCAGACGCTCGACCAGCGTGCGGCGGGTGCGCAGGTCGGGGGCGGGATCGTGGGCGATCAGCACGGCGCGCACGCCCGGGTACTCCGAGCCGACGCTGTCGCGAATCTCGCCGTGAAGGTGGACTTCACCGCCCGGTGCCTGGGCTTCGGCCGAGAAGGCGGAGTAGCCGTTGGTCCAGAAGAACTCGACCTCGTCGACCAGCAGCGGCACCGGCATTTCCCGTGGCAGCACCCGGACGCCCTGCGCCGTGCCGCCGATGGTGATGCCGGTGTGCTTGCGCGCCTGATCCCCACGAATGCGCAGGTCGACGTCGCCGGTGCCGCCCTGCGGGATCCCCAGCTGACGCCAGAGCTCGGCGATCTGCGGCGTGCCCGCAGCAGCCGCCCGAATCTCGCGATCAATCGCGATGCCGCGGCCGGCGATGTCCAGGTAGACGCTCGAATCTTCCGAGCGGACCTCAACGACGCCGCGCCCCTGGACCGTGCCCACCCCGGCGGCGCCTTCGACGTCCATCAGCAGCCAGCTGCCTGCGGCGACGAAGTCTCCGGTCGTCGCGCGGACCGGGTAGGGGAAGGCGGGCTTCTCGCCCGTGCTGGTCACGATGCCGCGGTAGCGCATCCGCATCCCGGTGGTGTCGGCGTGCACCGCCCAGCCGATCGCTTCGCCTTCGCGCCAGTCGAGGGCAAAACGCGCCTCCGGGCCGCCGCGCACCTCGAGCGCCTCCAGGATCTCAGCGGTGATCGGATGCAGCAGGCGCACCCAATCGAGGCGGTCCTGGTCGACCGTCACCGCGGTCGAATCCCCGCGCAGCGACAGCCAGGCGCCGCCTTCATCCGGCCACTGCATCCGCCCCTGGGCCAGCACGCGGAAGTCCTCGTCGACCAGCGCTCGAATCTCGGTGCGCACGCCCTCGCGCAGGCCGCCGCTGGCGTGCAGCTGAATCTCGGACAGGTTCAGCGGCGGCTCGGTCATGGTCGCCGAGGCATCCTGCAGGCTGACCTGAATCTCGCTCTTCATCGCCTGCCCCGGAGACTGCTGGGCGGCGACGCGGAAGGAGTAGTTGCCCGGCAGCACCTCGATGCCGCGCAGCTCTTCGATGTCCTGCGGACGCCAGGCATCCTCGGCGCGGGCGTTCTCGCCCTCGAGCTGGAACCACCAGTGTTCGAGCCCGTCCTCGGCCGAGGCCTTCGCCCGCACCGCAGACTGCACCGGCTCCAGCATGCGCCCGGCCAGCGCCACGTCGCTGCGGGCGCGGGACAGGCGGCCGCGCAGAGCCTGGACTTCCCAGGCGAGCGTCTGACCGTGCGCGGTGTTCCAGATCAGCCGCCCGCCCTCGACGGCGAAGGCCAGCTCGGGAAGCTCGCTGGGCTGCGACTCATCCGTGTCCGGCAGGCGTCGCAGCAACTCCTCATCCAGCTCGATCTGCGGCCCCTGCAGCTCGAGCAGGCGGGGCTTCAGGAAGCTGCTGGCGAAGGGAAGCAGGCCGACGTGCAGCCGGGCCGTGGGCGCGACCACGACGGTCTCCCCGTCGAGCATGAGCTGCAGCTCGGTGGCCTCGACCTGGCCGCGCGCCCAGCTGAAGCGAGCCGTCTGGGCTTCGATCTGCAGCTCGACACCGCCCTCGAGCGACAGCTCCTTGCTGAGCAGGGCTCGCGGCACGGGAATCCGCACCCAGCCGGAGGTAAACACCGCCAGGCAGAGGAGCAGAATCAGTCGCGATCGCTTGAGCAAGCGCTTGAAGAGGGAGACCTAGGGAGCAGGAAGAGGGGCAGACTGCCGCTCTTCTGCCGGGTGCGGTGCGGCGTCGTGGTAGACGCGTTGCACGCGCGCGCCGATGGAGCACGTGATCTCGTACGGAATGGTGCCGGCCGCGTCGGCCACTTCCTGGGCATTCAGCATCGCGGCGCCGTCCCGGCCGATCAGCGTCACGGTATCGCCCACTTCGACGCCGCGGACGTGACCGACGTCAATCGTGCAGTAGTCCATCGAAATCGCGCCGACGACCGGGCAGCGCTGGCCGCGGACCAGCACCGTGCCGCGGCCCGAGCTGCCCAGCCGATACGGCACCCCATCGGCGTAGCCGATCGGCAGCGTGGCGAGGCGCGTGGGCCGGTGCGAGATCCAATCCCCGCCATAGCCCACGGGCTGATCTGCGGGGATGTCCTTGAGGAACACGATCTGGGCGTGCAGCGAGAGGACGGGCTGCAGCGGAATCTCGGGCGCGAGTTGCGCGGGCAGGATGCCCAGCAGTGCGATGCCGGGGCGCACCGCGTCGCCGAGCGGCTGCAGGCCGCTGAACAGCGCGGCCGAGTTGGCCCCGTGCACCGCCGGAATCGAGATCCCCGCGTCGCGGAGCTGCCGGATGCAGCCCTGGAAGCAGCGCTGCTGCTCGTGCGTGCGCGGATCATGGATGCCGTCGCGCGCAGCGAAATGGGTCATCACCCCGCGCAGCTCGAGGCCGGGCTCGTCGGCAATGGCCTGCGCGACGCGCAGCGCGGCCTCGGGGAGCACGCCCAGCCGGGTCATGCCGGTGTCAATCTTGAGATGCACGCCGAGGCGACTGGACTGCGTCCGCGCGAAGGCACCCAGCGCGCGGGCGCGGCCCTCGGAGTGGACGCCGACCTCGATGTCGTGGCGCAGCAGCGCCGGCAGCTCGGCGTCGATCACGGTGCCGAGCACCAGCAGCGGGACGCGGACTCCAGCCTCGCGCAGCTCCAGTGCTTCGCCGCTGTCGCCGACGCCGATGCGCGCGACTCCTTCGTCGGCGCAAGCCAGCGCGAGCCGTCGCGCGCCATGGCCGTAGGCATTGGCCTTGAGCACCGGCCAAACGCGTGCACGACCCGCTGCCTTCTGCGCCGTGGCTAGGTTGGCGCGAAATGCAGCGAGATCGATCCGTGCCCAGGCCCGGTGCCGCCGACGCATGGCACCGAGTTTATCTTCCCCGGAAGCCCATCAAACCCTCGCGTGCCATGCCTTCGCGCGCGCGCAGGGCAAGGATCGCGCTGATCGCGCCGGGGCGCGTTGCGAGTTCCTGTTCGGAGATGCCATCGGCCTCGAGTCGGGCGGCGATGCGCTGCTCGATGGAGCCCAGAAAGGCCTTGCGGGTCGGGTGCTCCTGCAGCCAGGCGCGCATCCGCGCCGGATCGTCGCCGACCAGCGCCCAGGCCAGGTCAAGGCGGGGGGCGACGCCGCGCAGCACGATCGGGATCCGGTCATGGTCGTGAAAGAAGGCGGCGGCCAGCGCCTTGCGCAGCTGTTCGGCTTCGCGCACCGAGGCGTACTCGTCGCGGATCAGCGCGTAGATCCCGTTGTGCAGCCTCGACGGGATCGGCGAGCGAATCGAGTCATCGTCGAGAATCGTGCGCATGAAGGCGACGGCCTCGACGTCGGAGATTCCGAATTCGCGCTGCGAGGACCACATCATCGCGAGCGAGATGCCCTCGTAAACCCGGCCGTCCCGGTCGCGGTAGGTGTGCTCGAAGTAGGCGGCGCTCTGCTGCAGCAGAGGGTCAAAATCGAGGGCAGCCTCGATGCGAGCCAGCCAGGATTCGGGCTCGGGGAGGCGACCCTGAAGCAGGCTCTCGATCCGAGCGCGTGGTGTCGCGCGCTCTCCGTCCGGCGCGAGCAAGGCCTGACGGCCGGATGACCAGCGCCAATGCGCGGATGGAAGTGCGTCGGCATCGATCCCGTAGCGCTTCGCGAGCCGCTTCCAGGTGCTGCTGCTGGGCTGGAGCACCTTGGTCTTGAGCTTGAGCGCGGGGGCGTACTCTTTGGCCTCGAATCGCGGCAATTCGCTGTTTTCGAGGACTTTCGCGGCGCGGGCGGGATCGAGAAGCGCGGCCAGAGCACGCAGTTTCGGGTGTTCCGAGCCCAAGACATACTGCTCGATCGAGGCAGCCATCAAGCGATGATCCTCGGCTTCAAATTGCTCCCAGCGTTCCCAGGCGCGTGTCAGCTGCGGATCGGCGGTCGGGGCTTGAGCGGCCGGATCCTGCAGGGCAGCGAGGCTGAGCAGGGTGTGAGAAATCAGGATGCTGATCATCGTGCTGAGCGCAAAAGTGGTTCGCGTGCGCCAGTCATCACCATGTTGGCACGTTTCGATTTGCCGTCCAATCCCAAAATCTCTGCCGAATTTTGAGGTTTACGCGTTGACGCAAGCGCTGCAAAACGGTCAAAATCGGGCGCGTAGAGGGTGATTCGACCCTCTGCAAACACGTTCACTCTCATTCCCCTTGCCGGTACGGCCGGCAAACAACCTGAAAGGAAACATGGCTGCTCGCAAGAAAGCTACCAAGAAAAAGGCCGCAAAGCGTCCTGCCGCTCGCAAGAAGGTCGCCAAGAAGAAGGCCGCGAAGCGTCCCGCTCGTAAGCCTGCCGCTCGCGGCAAGAAGAAGGCTGCCGTCGCTGGCATGATCATCTCGAAGAGCCGCACCAAGGCTGCGGTCCAGAACTGCAACGTCTCGGCCGAGTTCTACGAGGCCCTGGACGAGTACGTCCGCGAAGCCATCGCCACGGCCGAGCGCCGCGCCGCTGGCAACAAGCGCAAGACCCTGCGTTCGCAGGATCTCTAAGCCTGTTCCAGGCCTGCGGGCTTGCAGCCCGCACTTGCAGCACGTCCTTCGGGGCGTGCTGCTTGCGTTTTAGCCCTGCTGCCCGGGGCGAAACGCCGCCGCGCGCAGGTACATCGGTTCAGCTTCAGTCAGTGCTTCAAAGCCATCGCCGTGCACCGTCACCCCGCGTGCGACCGCGAGTTCAAGCAAGCGGGCGGCACGCGGCGCATAGTCCTGCGGCTTCAGGTGCGTCAGTGCCTCGCGCAAGCGCGGATCGCAGACCACGCGCGCTTGCGTGTCTTGCAGCTCCAGTTCATCCAGCTGGCAGACGCGCGGCTCCTGCGTGATGCGCACCTCGCCTTGGGCGCATGCGCCGGTGCCGTGATACACCTCGCCGCGATAGGCATCGAGCACGACGTGAGTGATCCCCTCGCCTGCTTCGGCGATCGCAGCATCAAAACTGCTGATGCCACCGACGGGGATTTCGAGCGCATAGGCCAAACTGCGCGCCGCCGTGCAGGCGATGCGCAATCCGGTGTACGAGCCCGGCCCAATCCCTACGACGATGCCGCGGAGTTCCGCGCGTTCGGTCCCAGCTTCGCGCATCAGGCCGTCAATCTCATGAAGCAGCGCGCGCCCGCGCTCGCCGCCGAACTGCCGCGTGGCGAGCTGACCGTCCTCGCGGAGTAGGGCCAGCGAGCACGGGTCCGGTGAGAGTTCAAGCCCGAGGAGCGCCGCCATCAGGCCAGAATCTCGTCCTGCTCGGCGGCAGCGCGCAGCTTGGCGATCGCGTCTTCGACCTGAACTTCCGTGCGCGCCTCGACCATCAGGCGCAGCTTGAGTTCGGTGCCCGAGAAGCGCACGACGGTGCGGCCATCCCCGGCCAGCTCGGACTCCACTGCCTCGCAGGCTGCGGCCAGCGCCGGCAGCTCTTCGAGCGGCGCGCGGCGCACGGCATCGAGGTTGAGCAGCTTTTGCGGGAGGTCGGCGTAGCCCGCCGCGAACTCTTCCGGGCCGCGCGAAGCGCTGCGCAATTCCTGGCAGACTTTGAGCAAGGTGTACAGGCCATCGCCGCGGAAGCCGTGCTCGGCTCCGAACAGCATGTGCCCGGACTTTTCACCGCCCAGCGCGAAGCCGTGCTCGCGCATGGCCTCGGCCACATAGCGGTCGCCCACGGCCGTCCGCAGCAGGCGGAGATCACGACTTTCGATCCACTGCTCGAGCGCGAGGTTGCTCATCACCGTTGCGACTACCGTCTTGCCCGGTAGCGCGTCGCGCGCGCCAAGCAGTTCGCCGAGGCCGGCGAGGATGGCATCGCCATCGAGAATGCGCCCTTTGCTGTCGATCAGCATGGCCCGGTCGCCGTCGCCGTCGACGGAAAGGCCGATCCAGCAGTCGTGCTCGAGCAGAGCCGCAGCCGCGACCTCGGGGTGCATCGCGCCGCAGCCGTCATTGATGTTGCGGCCATCGGGCTTGTCGTGTACGGCCACGATCTCGCCGCCAAAGGCATGGACCACGCGGCCAGCGATCTGCGAGACCGCGCCGTTCGCGCAGTCGATCAGAATGCGGCGTCCGCCGAGGTCGAGCTCGGGGAAGGCCTCGGAGCGCAGCCAGCCGATGTAATCACCGAGCAGGTTCTTGGTCCGCTTGATCGAGCCCGGCTCTTCGGCGGGGGCCGGTTGTTCCTCGGCGAAGAACACCGCCTCGATTTCCGCCTCGCGTTCGTCCGAGAGCTTGGCGCCGTCGGTTCCGAACAGCTTGACCCCGTTATCCGCGGCCGGATTGTGCGAGGCCGAGACCATGATGCCGGCGGCGTATTCGCCCGCCGAGGTCAGATAGGCCACCGCCGGGGTGGGGGCGAGGCCCACCACATCCACGCCGACTCCACCGCGCGACAGGCCTTCGGCGAGCGCGGCGACCAGAGTCTCGCCGCTTTCCCGGCCGTCGTGGCCGATGACGACGGAAGCGCCGCTGCCACCCAGCTGGCCAGCAAGCGCGAAGCCGAAGGCCTCCAGGGTCGAGGAAGTCAGAGGCTCCTGACCTGCCCGTCCACGAATTCCGTCGGTTCCGAAGAGTTGTCGGCTCATGTCTAGTCGATCTTGTTGAGTCGGACCGCGCGCGTCTCCGGTTCTGGAGACTGCGGGATCAGCTTGACCGCGCGCTTGAGCGCCTGCTGGCGCTTGTGATCGGCGAGGTCGTTGCGGTCGCGGACGTTCCAGTCGATCTGCAGCTCGGCGCCGGTGGTGGAGCCGGGCGGCAGGTCGTCGAGGTGCACGAAGAACTGAATCGCGTCCCGCAGCTCGTTGGCGGTCGGGATCGGATCGATGTCCTCGTGGTGCGTGTACTCCACGCGGAAAGTGCATCCGCCGTAGCTATTGAACTCCCAGGTGGTGCCCGGATCGGTCGGTTCGCCGGTCAGCTCGATCTCGGCGGGGGGGGGCCAGGATGAAGGGCTCCAGCGGGCGCCGATAGACCGGGATGTGCAGCTCGACGAGCGGCGGGTCCATGCGCAGCCCTGCCTCCACGGCTTCGGGCGAGAGCTGCACCGCGAGGCGGACATCATCCCGCCGCGGCGCCAGCTCCAGCTCGGCGAACAGGCGCAGGTCGCGGTCACCGGCGACGGGCTTGTTGATTCCGTTCAACGCGCCGATCGGGCCGGAAATCTGCACCGTGTTGGGGAAGAAGCTGAGCTCGTCGATCGCGAGCTTGATGTCCTCGGGGAAGGGCTCGTTCTCGACCAGCGAGATATCCTCGAGGCGCAGCGCGAACGGGATCGTCTCCAGCCGCTGAATATCCAGCTTGATGGGTTCGTTCCCCGCCAGCGAAAGGAGGCGATCGGCGCGAATGCGGTCCGGCCAGTCGATATCGCCCACCTCGACGTTGAGGCTGACGCTGCTGACCGCGCTGGAGCTGTCGACATCGGATGCGTCGACCTTGAACTCGGCGCGCACGCCGCCGGCGACGAAGTTCTGGATCTCCTCGCGGACACCCTTGAGCTTGATCGCGCGCAGGGTGCCGGGCTTCGGCGTGACCAGCTGCCAGCCCCTTGGAACCGTCACCAGGATGGTGCGGTTCTCGGTCGCCTCGGCGAGATCGGTGACGATCTCGAACTCGCGCGTTTCGTCGATCCGAATGTTCTGGTGCACGCTCCACCAGACGAACAGCGCCAGGCCGAGCGCCAGCATCTTGCGCGGCAGATCGCGCGTCAGAGAGGTGCGGCCGCGGTTCATGCTGCAGAGCTGGGCTTGCTGGGGGGATCCGCGGCGTCGGTTTCCGCGGGGGGAGCGGCTTCTTCGCTTTCCTCGGCCGCTTTGGGCTCATCGTCGGCCGGGCGTTCGCGAATCAGCTCCAGCAGGCGTGTCTTCAATTCGTCGAGTGGCACGGCTTCGTAGAGCCGGCCGCTGCTGGCGAGCGAAATCTTGCCGGTTTCCTCGGACACGACCAGGGTGATCGCATCGGTCTCTTCGGTGAGGCCGATCGCGGCGCGGTGCCGCGTGCCCATCCGGCGCTGGACCTCGGGGTTGGTGGTCAGCGGGAAGAGCGCCGAAGCGGCGATGATCTTGCCGTTCTGAATGATGACTGCGCCGTCGTGCAGCGGGCTGCCCGCAAAGAAGATGGTCTCGAGCAGAATCCCGGAGCAAGGGCAGTCGAGCTGCACCGCGTTCTCACGATAGGGAGCGAGCGAGACGCCGCGCTCAAAGGCCAGCAGCGCACCGGTGCGCTCGTTGGCCATGCGCTTGGCGGCGCCGACCACCGCGAGGATGGTCTCGTTCTCCTCCTCGTCGTTGCGGCTGAAGATCGACAGCCAGCCGGAGCCACCGACGCGCGCGAGCCCCTGGCGGAGTTCAGGCTGAAACAGCACCACGATGGTGAGGAAGAACCACGGGGCGATCTCGCCCAGGATGGCCTTCAGGACCGGAGTCTTGGTGGTGTCTCCGGCGTTGAGCAGCTGATACACCACGAAGGTGACCAGCAGGAAGCTCGCCAGCCCGCGGAGCAGTCCGAAGCCACGCGTCTTGCGCAGGAAGCGCATGATCGCGTAGAGCGCGACCCAAAGCACCGCCACCTCGATGAGGGTGGACAGGCTTCGGAGTTCAGAGAGGAAGTCCATGGGCGGCCCGAGGGGAATCGAGACGCCTGCGCCTCAACCCGTGACGTCCAGCGGCTCGCCCGGGGGGAGCGCGGGGGGCGGCGCGGCTGCGAAAATGCCTGCAGCGACGTGTCCGGCGTCCCAGAACTGCCCCGAGTGGAGCCGGAGGGTGGTCACCCCCTGGTGAATGCATGATGACGCGGCTCCGGCCGTGCCGCAATCTCGATCCGCTGCAGCGCGCTCGGGCAGCAACTCGGCCTGGAAGCTCTTTCTGCTCGGGCCGACGAGCAGCGCGAGGCCAAGCGCGCGCAGGCTTCCGACCTGCGCAAGCAGGCTGCGGCTTTGCTGGGCGGTCTTGGCGAAGCCGATCCCCGGGTCGAGCATCAGTCGCTCGGCGGCGACGCCCGCCTCGAGCGCCGCGGCGGCGCGGGGTGCGAGTTCGTCGGCGACCTCGCCGAGCACGAAGGAATAGGTGCAGTGCTCCTGCATCGTTTCCGGCACCCCGCGCATATGCATGAGGGTGAGCCAGGACTGATGCCGGGCGCAGACCGCAGCCATCTCTGGGTCGGCGAGCCCGCTGACGTCATTGATCATCCGGGCGCCTGCGCTCAGGCAGGCATCGGCGACCTGGGCGGAGCGGGTATCGATCGAAAGCGGAACTCCGAGCGGAAGCAGAAGCTCGATCGCCGGCAGCAATCGCTGCAGCTGATCCTCGGCGGGAATCGCCGCGGCGCCGGGGCGGGTGGATTCTGCCCCCAGATCCAGCCAGGAGGCCCCCTGTTCGACCGCGGTGCGGGCCTGCGCGAGCACCGCCTCGGGCGCATCCAGGCTGCCTCCGTCGGAGAAGGAATCGGGGGTCAGATTGAGGATCGCCATCCACTCGGGCGGGCGGGGCGCGGGCGCGGCCTGGGCCGCGATGGCCGCGAGGAGATCCTCGATCAGGGCGCGGCTGTCGTCGTCGAGCTGGGAGGGCAAGACGACGGAGCAGTCCGCATGAGGCTGCTGCTCGTTCGGGTCGAGCGCGGCCGAGAGGAACGCGGCCGAAGGACGCCAGGCCTGCGAACCATCCGGCAGGATGCGCGGTTCGTGCAGCCCCAGCTCGTGAAGGATCGTGCGCTGCGCCACATGCGAAGCGCCCGCCCGAGTGCGCCACCAGCCCCCGGTTAAGGGGAGTGTCTGGTGAGTCGCACGCAGGCGGGCGAATCCAGCGCCGGGCACGCTGCAGCGAACTAGGTCGTGCCGCCGCCGGGATGGGGGCGGGGTGGCAACGGAGGTGCCGGCGGAGCCGGGGGCGGAGTGACTGGAGCCGGTCCCGTCGTTTCCGGGGCGGTCGGCGGCAGCGGAGGCGGCGAGCCGGCCTCGCTCGGCCCATTGCCGCGCGGGCGCAGCTCCGAAGGCGGCGTGCCCTCGTAGAGGCGCCGGACCTCTTCGCCGGAGATCGTCTCGTACTCGAGCAAGGCCTCGGTGATGCGGTGCATCGCCTCGACGTTGCCGCGAATGATCGATTCAGCGCGATCCTGGGCTTCGCGCAGCATGCGCTCGACCTCTTCGTCGATCCGCTTGGCGGTGGCGGGGGAGTGATCCCGGCCCATGCTGATCTCGTTGCCGAGGAAGTCCGAGCCGGAACGCTCGGCCAGGTTGATCGGCCCCAGGGCATCGGACATGCCCCAACGCGTCACCATCGCGCGTGCCAGACCCGTCGCGTGCTGGATGTCCGAAGTCGCGCCGGAGGTGATGTCGTCGCAGAACACCTCTTCGGCGACGCGGCCGCCGTAGCTCACCGCGAGGCTGTCCAGCGCCTGATTGCGCGTGTAGTGCAGCCGGTCCTTCTCGGGCAGGAACATCGTGACCCCGAGAGCCATCCCGCGCGGGATGATCGTGACCTTGTGCAGCGGCTCGGTGTGATCGAGCAGCAGGTTAACCAGCGCGTGTCCGGCTTCGTGGTAGGCCGTGATGCGCTTGTCTTCCTCTTCCATGACGCGCGACTTCTTGGCGCGGCCAAAGCGCACCTTGTCGCGAGCCTCTTCGAGGTCTTCCTGGCGCACGTAGGCGTGCTCCTTCATGGCCGCGATGATGGCCGCTTCGTTGACCAGCGCCGCGAGCTCGGCGCCGGAGAAGCCAGGCGTCCCGCGCGCGATATCGGCCAGGTTGACCTCGGGCGCGAGCTTGACCGAGCGGGTGTGCACCCGCAGGATTTGCTCGCGGCCGCTGACGTCCGGCAGATCGATCACGATCTCGCGGTCGAATCGGCCCGGGCGCAGCAGCGCCGGGTCGAGGACGTCCGGGCGGTTGGTTGCGGCGATGACGATGATGTTGACGTCGGTGCCGAAGCCGTCCATCTCGACCAGGATGGCGTTGAGCGTCTGTTCGCGCTCGTCGTTGCCGCCGCCCATGCCCGAGCCACGCTTGCGGCCGACCGCGTCGATCTCATCGAGGAAGATGATGCAGGGCGCCGACTTGCGGGCCTGATCGAAGAGGTCGCGGACGCGGCTGGCGCCCACACCCACGAACATCTCGACGAAGTCCGAGCCGCTGATCGAGACGAAGGGAACGCCCGCCTCGCCCGCGATCGCCTTGGCGAGCAGTGTCTTGCCGGTACCCGGCGAGCCGACCAGCAGAACGCCGCGCGGGATCCGGCCACCCAGCCGCTTGAATTTCTCGGGGTTCTTGAGGAACTCGATGATCTCGGCGACTTCCTCTTTGGCCTCTTCAATGCCGGCGACGTCGGCAAAGGTGACTCCGGTGCGATTTTCGGTGTTGTAGACCACCGCGCGCGAGCGCCCGAAGTTGAGCAGCCCCTGGCCCTGACCGCGCATCTGGCGAGACATGAACCACCAGATCACCGCGATGAACAGCAGGATCGGGCCAAAGCTGAACAGGAACATCATGAAGGCGCCGGTGCCTTCCGTCTTCAGGCCATCGACCAGGTCGAAGGAGCGCTCGGTGATGGGCAGATCGACCCCGTCGAAGGTGGCGTAGACCTTGGCGAGGTCTAGCGTGCTCTGATCCCCGGCGAGCTTGGCGTAGTGCAGGCCTTCCGAGTCGACGTAGGTGAGGAATGCCTCCTGCCGCTGAACCACGATGCCGTTCGGGTCCTTCGGGTTGGCAGGCTCGCGAACCGAAAGCACGAACAGCTCGCGCGGACGCAGGCTTCCCTGGTCGCGCCGCTCGGCAATCTGCGACAGACGAAGCGGCTGGCTTTCAAGGAGCTGGGCCTGGGCCTTCAGCCGCTTGACCTCTTCGTGGACTTCACTACGCGCGGCGACGCGCACCGTGAACGGCTGGTCCTTCTCACGCTTGGCATTCGCCCGCAGCGTGCCGACAAACTTGTTGTCGCCATCCTTGGCGACGATGTCGGCGACCCCGCCGGTGTACAGCTCGTAGAGGAGCGCGTCCTCGGTGATCTCGTCAGTGCCGCGTTCACTTCCCTTGACTGCCATGAAGATCAGCAGTGCCAGGAAAATGATCGCGAACGGCAGCGACGAACGGCGCGGAGCGCCTTCGCCGGAATCGCCGGACGGTTGAGGATTCTGTTGGTCGTTCATCGTTGTGTCGCCGGAGCGGAGCTGAGGTCGGCGCCAATCTCGAGCATGATCTGCTCGGCCATGTCGTCGACGATCTCCGCGACGGCCGAGGCGAGGTTCTCCTCGCCAGCGGTCAGGAATTCGAGTTCGCGCAGGACCGTGCCCTGCGACAGAGATTCACCCGAAGGAGTGACAAGTTCCCATTCGAGTCGGACGCGCGCCGCGCCCACGGAGTAGCCGCCGTCGCGGTTCCCGACGCTGGCGCGTCGTTCGACCTCGACAAAGCGGGTTTTCAGCACGAGGTCATAGGCCGAAGCGTGGCCGATCTCCAGATCGAGCTGGCTGACCGCTTCTTGCCGCAGGGAGCGCGTGCTGGCGACCTCGATCCCGCGCCAGCGCGTGTCATTGATGGTGGTCGGGACGTGCAGAAGCTGGCCCTGACCGACGTCGGGTCGGATGAACTGGTACGCGCACCCCGGCAGCCCGGCAAGGCTGGCAAGGAGAGCGGGAACCAGAGCCCGCATCATTCGCCTTCGGCCTCCAGGCTCTTGGCCTCGGCGACGGCGTTGGCGGGAACGGCCGAGAGCCGCTCCTGGGCGGTCGCGGCCGCGGCCGTGCCTTCAAACTCGGCGGCCATCCCGAGATAGCGCGCCGACGCGGCAGGCAGTTCGATGCGGTCGTAGTAGTCCGCGAGGCCCAGGAAGTAGCCCGCATTCAGCTCGCGGAGCGCGGTGGCGGCTTCGAGGGCTTCTTCCCGGAACTGTCCTTCCGGGTAGAGGCGGAGGTACTCGTCGATCTGCAGCCGGCTGACCTCGATCAGCGCCCGATTGGTTTCGGCGTCGAGGGCGGAGTAGTAGCCGCACATCCCCAGTCGGAAGGTGGAGAGGTCGCCCCATTCCGAGTTGCGGTAGCGCGCCAGCAGCAGCCGGTAGTCAATCGCGGCGGAGTCGTACCGGCCGCGCTCGTAGGAGTACGCGGCGACCGTAGCGAGGGCTTCCGGGGCGTACGGGCTCTCGGGGGCGAAGGCTGCGAGGTTTTGCAGGGCCGAGCGCCCGCGCCAGCGATTGGCGAAGAACAGCAGGGTGCGATGCTCGCCTTCCAGCATCTCGCTGGCGATCTGAAACACGCGCTGCTCGGCGAGGCGCGAGTCCTCGGCCGGGCCCCGCAGCGACAGGAACTGCTCGTAGTAGCGCAGGGCCTGGGGAAATCGCTCGGTGTGCCAGGCGGCGTCGCCGGTGAGCAGGCTGTAGTCCACGAGGGTCGCCCGATCGAGGTCGTCGGAATCGAGCGAGCGCAGCGTGTCCCAGGCTTCCTCCCAATCGCCGGCATCCACGTACGATTGCGCTTCTACCAGCGCCTCGGAGCCGAGCGGAATGGGGTTGGAAAGCGAGCAGGAAGCCAGAAGGGCGGCCAGTGCCCCGATGGAGATGAGTTGGCGGATCACCGTGTGGCGTGGGTTGTGGCTCGGCGTTCTTCGATGGCCTGCCATGCACGAGGCGGCCGTTCAAGGTGGTAGCCGAGAAACTGTCCCAGCATTGTAAGGCAATCATCCGCCAGAGAATCGTCCCCTGGCAGCGCTTCCCCAGGATGCTCGCGTGCTGCTTGCAGGGCCGCGTGCATCGCGGGCGAGACCCGCAGGGCGTGCCCTTCCGGGCGCGGGGCGCCCTCTTCCAGGACCCGGCCGGCGCTGACCGAGAACCAGACCGGAGCCTGAATGGCGGCGGGGCCTAGGTCGGGCTGGAGGCCCAGGAGCTCGGTCGCGCGCAGGAGGCGGGGGACGAGGTGTGCCGTATGGACTTGGCCCTGATCCAGCGCCTGCAGCGACTCGACCAGGAAAAGGAAGACCTCGCGCGACGGGGTGTCGGGGGGGGCCGCCAGCTCGGCCAGTTCGGCGAGCAGGGCGGCCGCGTTGAGCGCCTCGATGCGGCGGGAGAGCGCCGAGAATCGATCAAGGAGCTCGGCCCGGATCAGCGTGCGGAGCTCGCGGTCGGCCGATTCGGAGTAGACGACCCGGACGAGCGCGTGCGTGTCGAGTACCCCTGCCTGCCCGGACTGCAGGCGATGGACCCCCTTGGCAAGGACGGGCACCAGCCCCGCGTGCGGGGTGAGGAGATGAACGACCTGCGAGTTTTCCGAGTACGGCCACCGGCGCAGGACGACCGCGAGCGATTCATGCCGGCTCACGCGGCGTCCGATTCGGGGTGTTCGTCGAGGGGCTCTTCCTCGGAGCGGCGCTCGATGCGCACCCGCTGCACGCGGCGGTCATCGGCCTCGAGGACCTCGAGCCGCACCTGCGGGAGCTCCAGCACCTCGCCCGGGGAGGGGATGTGGCCCAAGCGGTCAAACAGCAGCCCCGCGAGCGTTTCGTAGGACTCGTCTTCGGGGAGTTGGGCCGCGTAGGCTTCGTTCAGGTCGAAGATGCCGAAGGCGCCATCGGCAATGATCTCGCCGTTCTCGGCGGAGTAGACCTGGGGGACATCCTCGAAGGAGTCGTGCTCGTCTTCGATTTCGCCGACGATCTCTTCGAGGAGATCCTCGATGGTGACCACGCCGGCGGTGCCGCCGTATTCGTCGACCACGATGGCGAGGTGGACGCGCTCGGCCTGCATCTGCTCGAGCAGGGCGGGGAGGCGCACCGTTTCGGGCACGTTGAGGGCCGGGCGCATGTGCTGGCGGACCGGCGCCTCGGATTGGGCGGCTTCCGCGCTGACCAGGCCCAGCACATCCTTGATGTGGAAGACCCCGAGCACGTGGTCGAGATCGGAGTCGAAGACCGGAATGCGGGTGTGGCCCTCTTCCGCAGCGACGTCGATGGCCTGGGCGACGGTGGTCTCGGCCGGGACCGCGGTGATCGCGGTGCGCGGAGTCATGACTGTGGCCGCATCCGTTTCCGGGAGGTCGAGCAGCCGCCCGATCATCTTGAGCTCGGCGGAGCCGAGGCGCTCGTTGCCCTGGTGGGCATGGGCCAGGCCGAGAAGCTGCGCGGCACGCTGCTCGGCGCGCTGGCGCGGGCCCGCCTGGCTCGCCGGCGATTCGCGGCGCAGCACGCGCGCACCCAGGGCATTTAGCCATGCCCCGCAGGCGTGCAGCCCCTGGGCGATCGGCGCCGCCGCGAGCGCGATGCCCAACAGACGACCGCGCACGACCTGGGCGGGGATGCCATCCAGCACAAAGCCGCCGAATAGCACCAGCCCGATGAGGTGGCCCCAGCGCACTTTGCCCTCTTCGGAGATGAGGAGCTGAGCAGCCAGCAGGCAGGCCCCGATGACGAAGAGCGCGCGCAGCAGGCGGGCCGACCACGCGACTCCGTCTGGGCTTTCCAGGAGAGCCTCGGCGCGAGCGCGCCAGCGCGGCGCAGGGGCCGCCAGAAGGTTGGCGCGGAGCGGGGAACGCACAAGGGCGTACAGCCCGCCGAAAACGGAGCCTGCCAGAAGCAGCAGCGCTGGCAGCAGACTAGGGAAAGGGTCGTCTTCCAAGGATCGTCGAATCGTGACCGAACGGGAGCCCGTGAAAGGCGGCCGTCCGCACCGTAGATTGTAGCCCGAAATGAGCGAAGCCGCGCCCCCTCGCCCCCCGGAGAAAGGCCCGTGCGACCTGCTTGTGCACGGCACAGGCGGGATCATGGGAACGGTCGAAGGCGCGGATGCGTTGGCCATTTCAGACGGGAAAGTGCTGGCCGCGGGGACCGAGGCCGAGCTGCGCGCTCGCTACGAGCCCGCTCATCAGGTAGACGCGCACGGCCTCCTGGGGTTACCCGGATTCGTGGATGCGCACACTCACCCTGCCTTCGCTGCGGGCCGGGCGCAGGAGTTCGACTGGCGCGCCGAGGGCCTCGACTACCTCGAGATCGCCGCGCGCGGCGGGGGGATTCACTCCTCGGTGCGCGCCGTGCGCGAGGCCAGCGAGGAAGAACTCACGGCCTGCGTCGCGGCCCATTTCCGTCGCATGCAGCGCCACGGGACGACCACCTGCGAAGCGAAGTCGGGTTACGGGCTGAGCCTCGAGGACGAACGCAAGTCGCTGCGCGCGATCCACGCGGCCGCCGCCGCGACCGGCATGCAGGTGCGCGCCACCTGTCTGGCGGCGCATATGGTCCCGCTGGAACATCAAGAATCGCCTGATCGCTATCTCGATCTGCTTTGCGAAGAGATCTTGCCTGCGATCCGCGAGGAGCAGCTGGCCGAGGCCGCCGACGTCTTCATCGAGCAGGGGGCCTTCGACCTCGCTGCCGGCCGGCGCTACCTGGAGCGGGCCAAGGAGCTCGGCTATGGGCTGCGCGTCCACGCCGATCAGTTCCATGCCCTGGGCGGGGTGCAGCTCGCCGTCGAACTCGAGGCCGAGAGCGTTGATCACCTGGAGGTCCTCTCCGATGCAGGCCTCGAAGCCCTGGCTATGAGCCGCAAGGTGCACGCCGGGCTGCTGCCGGCCGTCCCGCACTTCCTGCGCCAGGCCGACGACGCGCCCGCGCGCCGCCTGATCGCCGCCGAGGTGCCCTACTTCGTCGCGACCGATTTCAATCCTGGCTCTTCGTACACCGCGAGCCTGCCCGAGGCGGCGCACTTCGCGCGGATCCGGCTGCGTCTGAGTTCGGCGGAGGCGCTGCACGGGATCACCCACGGGGCGGCGTGCAGCCTGGGCCTCGGCCAGACGAAGGGGCGGCTGGATCCCGGATTCGACGCCGACTTCGTGCTCTGCGAGCTGCCCGATCTGGCCCATCTGGGCTACGGATTCGGCGAGAATCCCGTCCAGCGGGTGTTCGTTGCCGGACGGGAACTCAGGTAAACTGTCGCGCTTCGCGCATCCGCGCGTTCTGCTGGCATGAACACTTCTGTTCCGATCGTCCTCGCCTCGGCGGTCCGCACCCCGATCGGCCGTTTCGGCGGCGGTCTGGCTTCGGTTCCGGCGCCTGCGCTGGGCGAAGCGGCGGTCCGCGGTGCGCTGATGCGCGCCGGCGTCCCGGCCGACGACGTCGATCTGGTGGTGTTCGGCCACGCCCGGCAGGCCGGGCAGCGGCCCAACCCGGCCCGGCAGGTGCTGATCCGCAGCGGCATCCCGCAGACGGCGACTGCCTACACCACCAATATGGCTTGTGCCTCGGGCATGAAAGCCGTGCAGCAGGCCGCCGACGAGATCCGCCTGGGCCGCGCGACCATCGCGGTGGCGGGGGGCATGGAGTCGATGTCGCAGGTGCCGCATATGCTCGACCGCCTGCGCGACGGCTACCGGCTCGGCGACGGTCAGGTGGTCGACCTGATGTACCGCGATGGCTTCCAGTGCCCGCTCGCCGACATGATCATGGGCGAGACCGCAGAGCTGCTGGCACAGGAACGCTCGATCAGCCGCGAACAGCAAGACGCCTTCGCCCTGGCCTCCCAGGAAAAGGCGGCCGCCGCGCTCGACGCCGATCGCTTCGCCTGCGAGCTCGTCCCGGTCTGCGTGCCCGGCCGCAAGGGCGATACGGTGGTCGAAGCCGACGAACACCCGCGCCCCGGCTCCTCGCTCGAGAAGCTGGGCAAGCTGGCGCCTGTTTTTGATCGCGAGAACGGCACGGTTTCCGCCGGCAACTCCTCGGGCATCACCGACGGCGCGGCCGCCCTGGTGCTCATGACCGCCGCCGAAGCCGAGCGGCGCGGCATCCAGCCGCTGGCCGTCCTGCTCGACTGCCAGGCCGCCGGAACCGACCCGAAGCGGATGGGGCTCGGCCCGGTCCCGGCCACTCAGCAAATGCTCGAGCGTCATCGCTGGCAGCTCGACGATTTTGGCCTGTTCGAGCTGAACGAGGCCTTCGCCGCGCAGGTCCTGGCTTGCCTCCAGGAGCTGCCGATCCCACAAGAGCTGCTGAACGTCAACGGCGGCTCGATCGCTCTGGGACACCCGATCGGGTGCACCGGGGCCCGCATCCTCGTCACGCTCGTGCACGAGATGCGCCGCCGCCAGGTCGACCGCGGACTCGCCACGCTGTGCGTCAGCGGCGGGCTCGGCATGACGACCGCCCTCGAACTCTGCTAGATCCATGCGCAAGCTGATCCTCCTTCCTTTCCTTCTCCTCGCCGCCTGCTCCACCGAGGCTGGCCCGAACGACACCGGCTCCACCGGCAACACGGGCACCCAGGCCGAGAACGCCAGCGCACCCGATGGCGGTGCCAACCCGGCCGATGCCAACACCCCGCCGGTCCCTGCTGAAACGCCGGCCCGCACCGTCAGCGATGAAGAAGTGCAGGCGGTCATGAAGGACAACGACGTGACCTCGGGCAACCGCCCGCTGATCGCCGCGGGCAACAAGCAGGAGCCCGCCTACAAGCCCAAGCGCGAGCCGAAGTACGGCTTCCAGGTCGGGGGCGACATCACCAACGAGCAGCTCGCCAACTACTACGTCGACATCACGGTTGAGATCGACGGCCAAGAGCAGGGCACGATGAGCATCGAGCTGTGGCCGCACCACGCCCCGGGCACGGTGCGCAACTTCCTGCGCTACGCCGATGAGGGCTTCTACGACGGCCTCGGCTTCCACCGCATCCTGCGCGAGTTCATGGTGCAGGGCGGCGACCCGGCCGGCAACGGCTCGGGCGATGGCCCGCACGGCAACATCATCGGCGAGTTCGCCGTGCCCGGCCAGGAAGGCCGCGATCACGCTTACGGCGTGCTGTCGATGGCGCGCGGCAACAGCCCGAACTCGGCGTCCTGCCAGTTCTTCATCTGCTGCGCGGAGACCCCGGACGTCTGGAACCTCGACGGCAACTACGCCAGCTTCGGCAAGCTCACGAAGGGCGTCGACGTGCTGGAAGCCATGGCCAGCGTGCCGGTCGGTGGCCCGCGCCGCTCCAGCCCGATGCGCAAGGTGGTCATGTCCAAGGTCGAGGTCAAGGAGGGCGCCGCGCCGAAGGGCGACAAGCCGATCGAGCGTCCGCTGCCGGACCTGGGCGGCGAGCCGGGCTACGTCACGGTGCAGCACATCCTGATCTCTTTCCAGGGTGCGCAGCGCAACGTCGCCAAGGACACGGAACGCACCGCCGCCGATGCCAAAACCCTGGTCGACGACCTGATGAAGCGCATCGAAGCCGGCGAGGACTTCAACGCCCTGGTGAAGCAGTACAGCGACGACAACTTCCTGCCCGACGAAGCGACGCCGAGCATCTACGCCATGTCGAATAATGGCATGCCGGAGGTTCCCACCGAGCGTCTGCGCGAGGAGTTTGACCTCACCCCGGTGGTGCAGGCCAAGCAGCAGGAGATCGACGCCCGCCGTCGCGCCGGCGAGCTGACGGACCAGCAGGCACGCGACGAGCTGAACGGCTGGATCCGCGCCAAGGTCGCCGAGCTCGACGAGAAGTACGGCCCGCGCCCGCGTGCCCGCGGCGCGATGGCGCCGGCCTTCGGCGACGTTGGCTTCAAGCTGCAAGTGGGGGAAGTGGGCCTGGCCGAGCCGGACGCCCAGAAGTCGCCCTTCGGTTACCACATCATCAAGCGCATCAAGTAGCGATGACCGATCTCACCCAACCGCACGAGCTCAGCGATGAGCAGCTCCAGGACGTCCTGGTCGAACTCGAGATCAGCGTCGGCGGCCGGCCCGCCGGCACCATGCAGCTCGAGTTCTGGCCGCAGGTCGCCCCGGCCACGGTCCGCAACTTCACGCGCTACGTCGCGGAAGGCTTCTACGACGGCAAGATCTTCCATCGGGTGATCTCCGGATTCATGATCCAGGGCGGCTGCCCGCAAGGTTCGGGGATGGGCTCCGGCCCGCACGGGAACATCCCCGGGGAGTTCAGCGCGGACGCGCAGTACTCCCATCACCGGGGGGTGCTTTCGATGGCGCGCGGTCCGGCCCGGGATTCGGCGTCGTGTCAGTTCTTCATCTGCCACACGCACGTGCCGCAGCTTGACGGTGACTACGCCGCCTTCGGCCGCCTCGTCACCGGCGAGGAAGCGCTCGACGCCGTCGCCGGCGTCAAGACCGGCATGCAGGACCGCCCCGCCGAGGAGTGCAAGATCGAATCGGCCAAGCTGATTTCGCGCATCTAGGAGCATGACCATGATCGAAGACGAACCGATCGAGGAACTGGCCGAGTTCGGCTACGAGCACCTGCGGATCGACATCGACGAAGAGGGCATCGCTCTCATCACGATCGAACGCCCGAAGGCGCTCAACGCCCTCAACGCGGATGTGCTCGACGAATTGCGCGATGCCGTGGTCGAGCTGGCGCAGGCGCCCGAAGTCGAGGTGCTGATGATCACCGGCTCGGGCGAAAAGGCCTTCGTGGCGGGGGCGGACATCGCCGCGATGGCCGACTTCGGCCCGCTTGACGCCCGCGAGTTCTCGCACATGGGCCAGGACACCTTCGCCACCATCGAGTCCTGCCCAAAGCCGGTGATCGCGCTGATCAACGGCTTCGCTCTGGGCGGCGGCCTCGAGCTGGCGATGGCCTGCCATCTGCGGCTCGCCTCGGACAACGCCAAGATGGGGCTGCCCGAAGTCACGCTGGGGCTGATTCCCGGCTTCGGCGGCACGCAGCGGCTGGCGCGGCTGTGCGGCCCGGGGGTCGCGCGCGAGTGGATTCTCACCGGCGACGCCTACCCGGCCGACGAAGCGCTGCGCGTCGGGCTGGTTTCGCGCGTGCTGCCGCAAGCTCAGCTTCTGGCCACCGGCCACGAGCTGGCGCTGAAGATCGCCTCGCGCGGTCCGCTGGCGGTGCAGACGGCGCTCGAGCTGATCCGGGCCGGCCTGGAGATGGGCCAGAGCCAGGGCGAATCCGCCGAGGCCGATTCCTTCGGCCTGATCTTCGCGACCGAAGACATGCGCGAAGGCACCCAAGCCTTCCTCGAGAAGCGCAAGCCGGACTTCCAGGGCCGCTAAACCCCCGCGATCGCGCTTTCCTCACGCGGAGCCCGAGACTCGGGTTCCGCGTGTCTCGTTAGACTGAGACCATGCTATTCCAACTTGCCCTCGCCCTCGCATCCTGCCCGACGGCGCCGCAGGGGGCGCAGCTCGAGATCCTGCACTCGGAACGGGCGCCCTACAACACGCTGCCGGGCCGGCCGGGCTGGCTGGTGCACGAAGTGAACTGGTTTGAGATCGCTTCGGACGGACAGTATCTGGTTGAGTTGGCGTCCGACCCGGGCGATCAGCGAGCGCTCGTCCTCAACGGCCATCCCCGGCTCGTGGTGGGAGATGAGGCTCCGTGGAAGCCTGCAGAGAGCATCACTCACCTCGGCGGGCGAACGCAGTCGCTGGATGCCGAGGGGCGCATCCTTGCACGCGTCTTTACCGGGCACACGCGCGAGTATCTCGCGCGCTACGAGGACGGCGCTTGGGTCGCCTTGAGCAAGAGCGGACGGGTGATTCCCGGCTACCCCGCGCTGGTTCACGAAAAGACCCAGGCGCTCCAGACGCCTGCGGGTCGCCGGATCGCGGGTTCCTTCGAACTCAGCGGAACCGCGGCGGGGCAGGACGCCGTCCTATTGGACGGTGCGCGTGTGCTTGCGCAGCGCGGGGTGGATCGACCCACGGGCCTGCCTTCTGGGTCGAATGATCCGTGGTGGAGCTTCGGTCGCCCCATGATCTCTGCAGATGGGCAGGATTGGCTGGTCAGCGGCGAAGTCGGCGTCGGAGCAGCAGGTCGACAGGTCCTCGCGTTGAATGGCCAGGCGCTGGTGGAGCAGCATCAGTCCCTTCCAGGCGGGGTCTTCCTGGACACGGTCAAAGGCGTTTCCGGCTACGGACTGCTCCCCGGGGGCAGCTGGTGGGCGACCGGGACGAACTTCGGCGCGCAGGCGCACTGGCTGCTGCGCGATGGAGCGATCGTGGCGAAGTCCGGTGATCCCATCTCCGCGGGGGATGCGCGCGTCTGGGCCCATGGCTTGGGCAATCTGCTGTACGGCACGGACGGGCAGCACGAGGTGCTCGCCGGCGTCGCCGAAGATCCGCAGGGCGGGACCGGCTGGGTCGTGCTGGTGGACGGCCAGTTGGTGATCGAGGAAGGAGACCCGATCGATTGGAACGGCGACGGTCTGCTCAACGATGGCATCGAGTTCGACTCCTTCGCCTCGGGCATGCTTCCGCAGTTCGATCGGATGGGTCGATTGTGGATGCTGATGGCGGTCCGCGAGCCATCGAGCGGCACGAGCAGGATCGAGTCGCTCGTCCGTCTTCAACTGGGCGGGCCAAAGGTCGAGCTCGCCGGGCTGACCGCGGGGCAGCAGGCCACCGTCACGGTGCGTGGCGGGGAGGCGCTTGCGCCCGCGCATCTGGCCTGGTCGGTCCGCCCGGGGCCGGGGCAGCGTGTCGCTTCTCCCTTCGGGCCCGTCTGGATCGAGGTCGGCCCGATCGGGCTGAACCGTGCCTCGGTCAGCCTGGATGCGGCGGGGCAGGCGAGTCTGACGATTCAGGTGCCACCGGCAGCGGCAGGATTGCCGTTCACCGTGCAATCCCTAGTGTTCGAATCCCAACAAGTCAGCATCAGCCCGCCGCTCGTCCGAGTGGTACAGTGAATCCACCCCCGGAGGGGTCTCTCTCATGCGTCCTGACCAACAAGAACCGAGCGTCAGCATCCTTTGGCTGATGCTGGCACTGCTCAATCTCGCGGTGCTCTTCGCGCTGCTCTAGAAGCCAGCCGGTGCTCGCTGCGCCCCCGGTTTTTTGCGCCAAGGGGGCGGGGGAGGCGTCGTTTCCCCGGCATGAAGGCACGAAACCCCCTCCTCTTCCTGGCGCTCGCGGCCTCCTGCGCGGCCCCTGCAGCCCAGGATGCGGCATCGCAGGCCGCTCCGGAAGCGCAAGAGAGCCAGGTGGAGGATCAGCTGGCCCAGATCCAGCAGCAGCTTGAGGCGATCCAGGCGCAACTGCTGATGCAGCAGTCGATGATCTACCCGCAGTACCAGGTCATCCCGCCGATCCGCATCACACCTGTGCCAGGGGAAGGCGATCAGCAGAAGATGCAGCAGGATATGTACAAGGTCCTGCAGGAGGCCGAGAAGGAAGGGCAGACCGTGTCGGTGCTGTGGGGCGACTCTCACCCGGTGGGCGAGATTCCGCTCTGGGACGTGACGCGGGACAGTCAGCCGACCACACCACCCCGCACCGCGACGCTTGAACTCAAGAAGTCGGAATCAGGCCGCTTTGAGCTGGATCTGAAGATCTCCAACCCGATCGGCGGGCCGACGGTGCACCACTATCTGCTCCAGCAGCTGGGCAGCCGCTGGTCCCTGACCCACACGGGCAGTACCGAGTATCTCTAGGCGCGCGACGCTAGAATCTGGGTTTTCCTCGACCAAGAAGACCCATGCAAAAAGACCTCGTGATCGTCGGCGGTGCGCGCACCGCCATGGCCGAATACGTCGGCACGCCGGGCTACGGCAAGTTCAAGTCGGTAGGCGCCAATGATCTGGGCGCGCGCGCCATCGAGGGGGCCCTCGAGCGCGCAGGCGTGAAGGCCGAGCAGGTCGATCACGTCGTCATGGGCAACGCCCTGCAGACCGGCCCGGACGCCATCTACGGCGCCCGCCACGCCAGCCTGAAGGCCGGGATCGCGCACACCGTGCCGGCGCTGACCGTCAACCGCATCTGCGGCTCGGGCATCCAGTCGATCGTCTCGGCGGCGCAGATGATCCTCTGCGGCGAGGCCGAGGTCGCGGTCGCCGGCGGCATGGAGAACATGTCCCAGGCCCCGCACATCATCCGCGGGGCGCGCGAGGGTTTCCGGCTGGGCGGCGCGCCCAAGATCGAGGATTACCTCTTCGAGTCGCTGATGGACCCCTTCTGCGGCTTCTTCATGGCCCAGACCGCGGAAAACCTGGCCAAGGAGTACTCGATCACGCGGGAAGAGCAGGACGAGTACGCGATGCGTTCGCACCAGCTGGGCACCGCCGCGGTGCAGAATGGGCTGTTCGCCGAGGAGATCGTCCCGGTCACCGTGCAAACGGGCCGCAAGGAGTTCGTGGTCGACACCGATGACCACATCAAGCCGGACACCTCGATGGAGGCGCTGTCGAAGCTGCGCCCGGCTTTCGGCAAGGATGGCACCGTCACCGCGGGCAACGCTTCCGGCATCGTCGATGGCGGCGCGGCGATCATTGTGACCACCGCCGAACGCGCCGCCGCCGAGGGCTGGACGATCCAGGCCCACATCCGCTCGTGGGGGATCGCCGGCGTCGAGCCGCACATCATGGGCATCGGCCCGGTGCCCTCGATGCAGCAGGCCGCCGAGAAGGCCGGCCTGACGGTCCATGACATGGACTTCATCGAGATCAACGAGGCGTTCTCGGCCCAGTACCTGGCCTGCGAGAAGGCCCTCGAGCTGGATCGCGAGAAGGCCAACGTCAACGGCGGCGCGGTAGCGATCGGTCACCCGCTGGGCGCGACCGGAACCCGCCTGGTGCTGACCCTGTACCACCAGCTCAACCGCGCCGGCGCTCGCTACGGCATGGCTTCGGCCTGCATCGGCGGCGGCCAGGGCATCGCGATGCTGATCGAGCGCCCGCAGTAATACTGCACGCGTGCATCGCGCCAAGCCTGGTCCAACGAAAACGGCGCACACTCTCAGGAGTGTGCGCCGTTCTTGTTTGTGATTCCCTCGGGGGCGAGGGGCTCCGTCGGACGGAGATCAGCCCGAGTGGGCCTGGTTCTCGCTGCAGGTCGGGCAGGTGCCGAGCAGCGTGACCTCGCGGCGGCGCATCGTGAAGCCGTCCGGCAAGGCGAGTTCGTTGGTCAGGCGCGCTTCGATCGGGAAGGCGCGGCTGCAGGCATCGCAAAGGAAGAAGCTGTCGTGCTCGCGCTGGACCGGCTCATAGCGGGTCGCGCCGGAGCGCAGCTTGACCTCGGCCAGTTCGCCCTCGTCGACGAGGAGCTTGAGCGTGCGGTAGACCGTGGCGAGGCCGAGCTCGGGGACCTGCTCGCGGGCGAGAAACAGCACCTCGTCGGCGCGGAGCGGGCGCGTGGCAGCCTCGATCACAGCGCGAACCGATTCTCGCTGACGGGTGCGTCGGAAAGTCTTAGCCATGAAACGGGGGGGCGTTGGAGGCCGATTGGAGGGGGAGAGGAATCGCCGGGGCGACCGTGGCAAGGGGAAATGCCAGGATCGTTACCGTAGCAACGATCCTGGAATCCGGATAGGGCAAGAGGGCGGCTCACCGTGGTGAACCGCCCTCTGGCGCGATGTCGGAGAATCCGAAGTCCTTTCTAGGCTCAGACTTCTCGTTCGAAATCGAGTCGAATGCGATCGATGGCAGCGCGCAGGGTCCAAGCTACGTCGCGCTCGCTGCGGCCTTCGGCCTGCTGCAGCGCGCGGCGCACCGCGGTGGCCTGCTGATCCGGCAGTTGCTCAAGCAACAGAAGTGCTTCCAGCGCCTGCTGATAGCGGGCCGCGCACCCGGCGATGTCGCCGCCGTTGTACTGCGGGACGCCTTGCGCGATGACCTCTTCCAGGAAGGCGCGCACCGGCGGCAGCTTCGGCCGCAGCAGCGTGCTCAGGTTCTCAGGCAGGATGACCGCATCGATCTGGTGCACGATGGCATTCCCGAGAATCTGATCCGCCTTCGAGATGTTGATCCCGGCGACGCTCAGGCTGCGCTGACCATCGTGGTCCTGCGTCAGTCGGATCGGCAGGCGGTCCCCGGCCAGCGGCTGGGCATCGACACCGATGGCCTGGAAAGCGGTGACCTGACCCTGCACCACATGGCGCAGCAAGACGGCCTGCAGGACTTCCTGGTTCTGCGGCTGGAGCAGAGCCTCGACCGCTTCCTTCGGCAGCGCGGCGAAGGCCTCATCGGTCGGCGCGAACAGGGTGAAGGCCTCCAGGCCGGCGACCGCATCGGCGAGCTCCGCGGCTTCGATCAGCGCCGAGAGCGTCGCGTAACCCGGCACGATCATGCCCTGCGCGCGAGCAGGCTGAGCGGCGGGAGTGGCGGCCGGGGCCGGAGCCGAGGCGGCCGGCAGTTCCTCGGGCAGCAGCACCGAGTCAATCACGTGCACGATGCCCTTGCCGAAGGCGAAGTCGACATCGACGATCCGGGCGCCTCCAATGCGCAGCTCGCTGTTGGCGAGGCTCACCGGCAGCTCCGCGCCATCGGCCATCGTGGCTTCGGTCAGGAACAGCGCCGCGGCTGAATCGACGCGCGCCGGCACCACGTGGCGGCGCAGCACGGCCTTCAGAGCCTCCATCTGCTCGGGCTGCATCAGCGCCTGGGCCGCAGGCAGCTTGTTGAAGGCGGCATCGTTCGGGGCGAACAGCGTGAATCCATCGAGCTGGGCCAGCTCTTCGCCGATCCCGGACAGCTCGATCAGGCGCTCAAGCGTCTTGCAGTCCTCCGGCAGTCCGGCTGCCGGGCTGGGGCTGGGCGCCCCGTCGACGTAGGTCGAGAAGGAATCAAACTCGACGGCGAAGGGCCCTTCCTTCTTGTCGTAGAGGTAGACGGTCAGACCGCGCGCGGTCTCGGGCGTGAGTTCGGGCAGGTTCGGCACCTTGCGGCCGAAGTTGACCGGCTCGAAACCGCTCCAAGGCAGGCGCACCGTGGTCCACTCGCCGGGCTGGGTCCCGAATCGCTGCCAGTAGCCACCGCCGAACAGGCCGATGCCCTCGCGGTCAAAGCTCAGGATGTAGGTGCGGCCGTCGCCTTTCACCCGCAGTTCGATGCCGTCGCTGCCTTCCAGAGGCAGCTTGCGGTCCCGGGTGCGGAAACTGGTGAAGCCGCCGTTGTTGTCGAGCGAGAGAAAGCCCTCGAACAGCAGGGTGCCGGCGTCGGTGCGACGGACTTCGCCACGCGAGACGCCGCCCATGACGGTGTCGTGCACGGTGGTCCAGCGAGAATCGTCGGCGGGGCCGAAGTCGTACAGAGTCTGGCCACTCGTGGCCAACGTCAGGAGCAGGGAGGCGATCATGTCTGGTTTTCGACAGGGGAAAGTGTCTAGATTCATATTTAGACGAAAAATCCTCCCGCTCGACCCCGAATTTGCTCGCGAGTGCCGATTTGAAAGCCGTTCTTGGCAATCGGCTGCTTGCAGTAGCATCAGGCACGAGGCGTCTCTGGGCGTCAGAGGATGAGATGGAACAGAACTTCTGGACAGACCGCTGGGCGGAGGGGCGCACCGGTTGGCATGCCTCCAAGCCCAATCCGCAGCTGGTTGACGAACTGCACCGGCTGGATTGCTCGGCGGGGGACGCGATCCTGGTGCCGCTTTCGGGCGCGACGCTCGACCTGCGCTGGCTGCGCGACGAGGCCGGGTTGCGGCCGATCGGCGTGGAATGGGCCGAGCGGGCAGTCGAGGCGACCTTCGAGGAGCTCGGCGAGCAGCCGCATCGCATTCCGCTGGCCCCAGAGGTCGAGCTTTGGCACAGCAAGGATCTGGCGGTGCTCTGCGCCGACTGGTTCGCCGTCGCGCCGGCCCATCTCGCAGCCGCCGTCGCCGCCACCGGGGCGCCCGCGCCCTGCCGGGCCTGGTGGGACCGCGCCGCGCTGATCGCGCTGCCCCCGGAGCTGCGGCCGCGCTACGCCGCGCAGCTGCTCAAGCTGATGCCGTCTGGTGCCCGCGGTTTGCTGCTGGCTCTGGAATACCCGGAGGGCGAAATGCAGGGACCACCCTTCTGCGTCGAGCCGGCCGAAGTTCGAGAGTTGTTCGAAGGTGCAACCGACCTGCTCGAGCTGGCGCAAATCGATGCCCTGGCCCAGTCCCCCAAGCGCCAGGAGCAGGGCCTGACCCGCCTGGACGAGCGGCTGTATTTCCTGATCCGCAACTAGCCGGCCGAAGCTAGGCTGGAGAACCATGTTTTCCACATTCCTAGCGCTGTCAGCGCTCGCTGCCCCCCAGGCGGCGCCGCGAGTCGAGGTCCTGCGCAGCACTCTGCCTGGATCGGTCACGTCCGAGGTTCCCGGCTATCCCGGGATCGAGATCACCAAGTTCCGCGACTTCTCGATCTCGCCCAGCGGGCGATTCGTCGTGCTGGCCCAGTCGACCGGATCCACGCCGGCGCACTTCGTGATCGGCGATGACGGCACCGTGCTGGGCAACGGCGAGGTCGCCCCCTGGACCTCCGCGGACACGATGATCCTCAGCTACTCGGCTGCGGGCGTAGCAGTCAACGACGCGGGGCAGATCTTCGTCAATACCCTGGTCAATGAGTCGACCGGCGGACAGCGCGTTTGGATCGCGCGCAAGACTGGAGGCGCCTGGCTGGGCATGTACGACAGCAAGTCGGCCATCCCGGGCGCGCCGGGGGTGTTCTTCAACGCCTTCGATGAACTGAACGGGCTCGCCAATGGTCAGGTCGCGTTCTACACCGATGCGCGCGGCTTGCCGCTGGATCGGAATCGCTTTCTGCTCAACCCACCCGCGATTCTCGAGCGCGAGGGCGTCACCGGGCCGATTGATTCCTTGAGCGGCGCACTGCTCGACGTCTGGGACAACTGGTCAGCCGATGCTTCCTTCCAGGTAACGCCGGACGGCGCGCATCGGCTGGTGCGTGGCACGGTGGCGTCGGCGCCTTCGCTGTCGAATGAGTTCTATACCTACGACGGCGATCTGATCATCGCCGAGCAGACCGTGCTGGCAGGAAGCGGCTTTGTCGATCCTGTGCTGGAGGTCTACCACATGCACCTGGGGCATGAGGGCACCTGGATGGCGACCGGCGTCAATGACCCGCCCGGCAGCGCCAGCCCCCGTGAGTTCTGGTTTGTGCGTGATGGGGCCGTCGTGGCGCAAACTGGCGATCCGATTGTGCCGGGGGATGCGCGGATCTGGCACGACGGAACCGGCGTGGCTCGCGGCGCCTACTTCGCCGTGTCGAACGGGACGCAGCATTACCTCGCTGGCTACGGCGACCACACCGGGACCGGGGATCGGAAGCAGGTCATCGTGCTTGAGGGGGATCAGGTCGTGCTCGAGGCCGGCGATCCGATCGACCTCGACGGCAACGGCCTGTTCGATGACAACCTGATCGTGGAGGCCTTCGGGGTCGAGCAATGGAACACGGTCGACCGCACCGGTCGGCTGTGGCTGATCGCGATCCTGCGCGACACGGCGAACAACAAGACGGTCGAAGCGCTGCTGCGGATCAGTCCGCACCCGGTCACGCTCGCGGTGCCGACGCTGGTGGGCGGCCAGGCCGCGACCATCGAGGTCCAGGACGCGGTGCCCGGCAAGACCGCCGTGCTGCTCTACTCGCTCGCCGGGGGCGGTCCGGCCAGCTTCCCGACCCCCTTCGGCACTCTGGCCTTCGCGGTGGGGGCCCCGTTCTCGGTCTCGGCGCCGGTCGCGGTGCCTGGCTCCGGCACGGCGAGCTTCCCGGTTTTCATTCCGGCCGCCCTGTCGGGAGCGACGGTCTGGGCCCAGGCGGGGGTTTACGACGCCAGCTCCGGCCAGCTCTCGAATGGCTTCCGCGGCCTCGTGATGTAGGCGCGAAACGGTAGAATGGTGCCTCGCGGCGCGGGCTGCCCACCCCGGGCGTCCGCGCCGCGACTTTTTGCCATGACTGCCGCCTGGCCGCCCGCCGAAGTCCGCCTCGACCCGAACAAGCGGGTTCTGTTTCTGACCAAAGATCTCGAGCTGATTCGCAAGCAGCTCGAAGAGGGCCTCGATCTGCGGATGGAGGATCTCACCGTCGACGACCTGCTCGACGACATCAACACCGATGTCATGACCCCGGCCTGGGTCTGCTTCCGGCACCGTCCGGCCGACATCGCGCTCGACGCCTACGCCGGTCTGGTCGACGCCGACGGCAAGCGGGTGTTCGAGACGCGCGCGCTGATAGACGGCAACTTCGAGGCGATCGTCTCGGGTTATCGCAAGGGCACCGGTTCCAGCCGCGAGACCGCCGCGCAGTGCGAGCGCTGGTCGGGCATCCGCTACGTCTTCGCGGCCAGCTTTGCGCCGATCCACGAGCGCAACAACCTCAACCTCGGTCAGCTGATGGGCGATCACGCCATGCTGGCGCGGCTGCAGGCCGGCGAGGCCCTGCCGCTGTCGGCCTTCACCGATCGCTACGACCCGGTGACCCGCACCATGGTCGAGAACGGCGGCCTGTTCGCCTTCGCCAAGAAGGTGACCTCGGGCGAGATCACCCTGCCGGCCAACGCGACCGGCAAGCGGCCGATGACCATGGCCGAGAAGATGATCGCGGCCAAGATGCTCAACCCGGGAGCCGAGGGCGCCTACGTGAAGCCGCACGACCCGGTGCTGGCGCGCGTCGATGGCGGCTACAGCCACGAGTTCACGACCGCGCAGGTCCACACCTTCCTGGCCGAGGAATACGGCGACGATTACCAGGTCCAGAACGCCGACAAGCTGGCGGTCTTCGAGGATCACCTGCTTTACGCCGACGGCGTGGCGCGCTTCGCGCCTTTCGTGGCCCAGATCCAGACGCTGCGCGATCTGCAGAAGGAGTTCCAGCAGCACACCGGCGTGCGCGACTACTCCGCGCGCGATGGCGTCAGCCCGGGCATCTGCCACCAGGTCGCGCGCGAAGAGTTCGTCGACCCGGGCGACTTCATTCAGGCCACCGACTCGCACACCTGCATGGGCGGCGGATCGAACGCGCTCACTTACGGGGTGGGGGCAACCGAGTACGCTGGCCTGGCGCACTCGGGCTTTACCTTCGTCAAGGTGCCCGAGGCGATCCGCTTCGAGCTGGTGGGCGAGCTGCCCGCCGGCACGACCGCCAAGGATGTGATGCTGCACATCCTCGACGTCTACGCCAAGCGCGAAGACACCCTCAACCGCTCGATGGAGTTCGGCGGCCCCGGCCTGGCCAGCCTGTCGATCGACGAGCGCGCCACGCTGTGCAATATGGCCACCGAGTGCACCGCGCGGACCGGGATCTGCGAGGGCGACGCGCTGCTGGTCGAGTGGCTGGCCGAGCGCCGCCCGCACCTCAGCATGGAGGAGATCGAGGCCAGCCTGGTCTTCCCGGACGAAGACGCAGTCTACGACGGCGGGGTGTACACGATTGACCTGTCGGCGATCGTGCCGATGGTCGCCAAGCCGCATGACCCCACCTACGGTGCCACCATCGCCGAGCTGGAGGAGGTCAAGATCGACATCGCCTACGGCGGTTCGTGCACGGCGGGCAAGATCGAGGACTTCCGCTACTACGCCGAGGTCTGCCAGGCCGCGGTCGATGCTGGCCTGCAGGTCGCCGAGGGCGTCGACTTCTACATTCAGTTCGGCTCCAAGCCGGTGCAGGATTTCGCCCGCGCCCAAGGCTGGATCGAGCTGTTCGAGCAGGCCGGCGTCATGCTGATCAACCCCGGCTGCGGCGCCTGCATCGGCTGCGGCCCGGGCGTCAGCGAAACCGCCGAGCAGGTCACCGTCTCGGCCATCAACCGCAACTTCAGCGGCCGCTCCGGCCCCGGCAAGCTCTACCTCGCCAGCCCGCTCAGCGTCGCCGCCAGCGCCTTCGTCGGCCGCATCGCCGAATACCGGGAAGGCATGTTCGCCGCGCTCGCGCAGCCTGCGGGGGCGTAGCGCGGCTTCCTGACCAGACTTGGCATGGGCCGCGGTTCGCGCATCGTTCCGCTGGATCGAGAACGGCTGAATGCGATCTCCGCGGAGCTGGCGGAGTGGCTGTTCCGCGACTATCCGTGGATGGAGGAGCATGCGCGGATGGAGTTGCCGCCGCAGGCGGACGAGTCGCAGGGTTGGTGGCTGCTGGTCGAGCTGCGCGCGCCGCACAACCCGGAGCTGGAGCTGGTGGTCTGGGTCGAGTGCGGCGATGAACCCAGCCTCGGCTTCGGCGCTTGGCACACGCATGGGGATCTTCAGGAATACCTGCCGGGCATCCTGGAGGGCCGGCTGGTTGAAGGGGTCGATCTGCAAGGAGACCTGCCCCAGCCAGGCGTGGCGCTCGTCGATCTGGCGCGACCCGACGATCTGCTCGATGAGCTGACGATGAAGAGCGCCTCCGGTCGTTATCGCATCCGCTCCTGGAGCGGCACCATGGATTGCGTGCTGGAGCTGATCGACCCCTCGCTTGAGGAGCGTCTGCGCGCCATGGCCCGGGGGCTGGGGGCGCAGTCGTGAAGGTGCGCGTGATGGTGCCGGCGGACGCCGCCGCCTGGGCGCGGATGCGCAGCGCGTTGTGGCCCGAGGAGCAGCCGGGCGAGCACGCCACCGAGATCGCGGCCTACTTCGCCGGCGAGTTTCCGCGCGGGCCGTGGTGCGCCCTGCTGGCCGAAGGCAGCGCGGGCGAGGCCATCGGCTTCGCCGAGGTCTCGATCCGTTCGTACGCCGAAGGCTGCGTCACCCCGCGCGTCGCTTACCTCGAAGGCTGGTTCGTCGAAGCCGCACACCGCCGTAGCGGAGTCGGCGCGGCGCTGCTGCGCGCCGCCGAAGAGTGGGGGCGGGCGCAGGGCTGCACCGAGTTCGCTTCCGATGCCGATCCCGAGAACGCGATCAGCATCGACGCGCACCTCGCGCTCGGTTTCGAGGACGCAGGGATGGTGCGTTGCTTTCGCAAGTCGCTGGGCGACTAGCTTCCTTTCCGAATCAGTCCGGCAAGGAACAGCAGCACGACGGCGCCCAGCACCGCGGTGACCAGCTGATTCACCAGCTCGCTGGCGCCGATCGACACTCCCAGCTCGCCGAGCAGGAAGCCGCCGAGATAGGCGCCGATGATGCCCACCACGATGTTGCCGAGCATGCCGAAGCCGCGGCCCTTCATGAGTTGGCCCGCGATCCAGCCGGCCGCGGCGCCGATGGCGAGGAAGTAGAGGAACTCCATGGCCTCAGTCTAGAGACCAGCCTCGAAGCGCTCGCGATTGGTCATCGGCTGGCGCGCCTCGGTGGCTTCTTCGCGCGCCTCGTGCAGGCGCTCCTGCGGCGCAGGCTCGGCTTCGACCCGCTTCTGCTTCTTGGCCGGGAACTTCGCCGGGGTGTGCGAAGGCCCGCGCTCCTTGCTGAGACGCAGCGCGCGGTTGTTGACGCGGGTGCGTTGCAGCCGCTCGAAGATCTCTTCGGGCATGCCGCTGGGGAGATCGACGGTGGCGTAGCGATCGTAGATCTCGATCCGGCCGATGTGACGACCCTCAAGGCCCGCCTCATTGCAGATCGCGCCCACGATCGGGCCCGGCGCCGCACCGTCCTGGTAACCGACTTGAATGCGGAAGCGCTCCATGCCGCGCTCGGGCGGACGCACTTCGCGCTTGGGGCGCGGGCCGCGCTCGCGCGCCGGGCCGCGGTCCTCAAAACGATCGGCTCGGCCGCCGCGGTCGAACTTCTTCGAGCCGCGCACGCCCTGATTGCCCTGGTGCTCGTCCCACTCGATCTGATCGCGGCGACCCTGATGGCGCGGCGCTTCCGGCTGCGCCTGCAGCGGCGCGTCGGCCTGAGCCATGCGCGCCAGCGCGGCGGCCAGCTTGACCGGGCTGAGGGTGGCCTCGCCTTCGCTTTCGCCGTCTTGTTCCGCCAGCATGCTCTCGACCAGCTCTTCAAAGAAGGGCAGGTCCTTCGCTTCCAGCGACTCGGCGACGCGGGCGCGGAAGCGCTCGACGCGCCCCGCGCTCAGGTCTTCGGCGGTGGGCAGCCGCATCGGCTCCATCGGCGCGCCGACCGACTTCTCGAACATCCGCAGCGTGCGCTGCTCCTTCGGCTTGACGAACAGGATCGCCTCGCCGGTGCGCCCGGCGCGGCCGGTGCGGCCGATGCGATGCACGTAGGTCTCGGCGTCCATCGGCATGTCGTAGTTGACGACGTGGCTGATGCGCTCGACGTCCAGGCCGCGGGCGGCCACGTCCGTCGCGACGACGATGTCGATGCGGCCCGAGCGCAGCTTGTCGACGATCTTCTCGCGGTTCGCCTGGGTGACATCGCCACTGAGCGCCGCCGCAGACAGGCCGCGCGCCTCCAGGGCGTCGGCGACCTCCGCCGCCTGGTTCTTGGTGCGCACGAAGGCGATCACGCCTTCGGTCGGCTCGGCTTCGAGCACGCGCGTCAGAGCCTCCAGCTTGTGCGGGCCGTGCACGCGCAGCACGCGCTGACGGATCGTGTCGGCCGGGCGCGACTTGGCCTGGATCTTGACGACCTCCGGGTTGTTCAGGTGGTCCTCGGCGATGCGCTGCACCGCCGGCGGCATCGTGGCCGAGAACAGCGCAGTCTGCTTCGCGTCGGGCACGTGCTCGAGGATCCACTGCACGTCTTCGAGGAAGCCCATCTTGAGCATCTCGTCGGCCTCATCGAGCACCAGCGTGCGCAGCCCATCCAGCTGCAGCGAGCCGCGCCGCAGGTGGTCCATCACCCGGCCCGGCGTACCCACGACCACGTGGACGCCGCGCTCGAGCCCGCGCAGCTGCGGCGTGTAGGACTGCCCGCCGTAGATCGGCAGGACCCGGAAGCCGGACATCTTGCTGGCGTAGCGCTCGAAGGCCTCGGCGACCTGAATGGCCAGCTCGCGGGTAGGCGTCAGGACCAGGATCTGCGGCTTGCGCTCTTTGCGGCTGAGGCGCGCCAGCAGCGGCAGCGCGAAGGCCGCCGTCTTGCCGGTGCCGGTCTGGGCCTGGCCCAGCACGTCGCGGCCGTCCATCAGCGCGGGGATGCAGCGGGCCTGAACCGGCGAGGGCTCTTCATAGCCCTGCGCTTCGACGGCCTGCAGGATGCGCGCGGGCAGACCGAGCGCGGCGAAGCCGGTTTGCTCGACCGGCTGAGTGGGGGATTCGAGTTGTTCCATCACAGGGCGAGCCTGCGAGGACCTCTCCTATCAACCCCAGGAGTTCTCACCGCCAGCTCGAACCGAACATTCTAGCGGGAAAGTGCGTCCAGCTCGGCGTGAACTTCGCGAACCTGCTCCTGGCCGGCTTTGTCGAGCAGGCTGACGAGCAGAATCGCCAGGAAGGACAGGGCAAAAGCGGGGGCGAGGACGTCCAGTTCGATCAGGGCCTGGCGCAAGGTGCTGTCCTCGGCCAGCTGCAGCGGGCCGAACTTGAACAGCGGGACCCCCAGGAAGCCGACGATCATGCCGGCGATCGCGCCGCGCTTGGTCATCCGCTTCCAGAACAGCGACAGGATCATGGTCGGGCAGAAGGTCGCGGCGATCCCGGACCAGCCGAAGATGACGTACCAGAAGATGGTCCGGCCGGGCGCCAGCCAGGCGACCAGAAAGGCCAGGCCCAGGGCCAGCAGCGCCAGCGTGAAGGTGGTCTTCCGCGAGAAGCCGACCAGGGCGTCGTCGTGCAGCTCGGGGTGGCGGACTTTCTGCCAGTAGTCGCGGGTGAAGGCGCTCGAGGCGACCACCAGCAGCGAGTCGACCGAAGACATGATCGCCGACAGCACGATCGCGACGTAGATGCCGACCACCACCGCCGGCAACAGGTCCTCGACCATGATGGGCAGCACCTGCTCGCCGGCCGGTCCCAGCGCGTTGTAGTCATACAGCGCGCGGCCGACCATGCCGATCAGCACCGCGCCGGAGTCGCTCAGCAGCGTGTAGGTGATCGCGAAGGCGCCGCCCTTCGGGATCTCCTTCTCCGAGCGCATCGCGATGTAGCGCACGAAGATCTGCGGCGAACCCAGGAAGCCGATGCCGATCAGCAGAAAGCTGAGCGTCTTGAAGATCGTCATCGTGTCGAAGCCGTCTGGCCCCCAGGCGGACAGGAGCCCTGGATCCTGGGCAGCGAGCTTCTCGGTGACCACGCCCCAGCCGCCGGCCGCGGCGATGCCGACGAAGGGCAGGATGACCAGGCCCAGGAACATCAGCGTGCCCTGGAAGACATCGGACCAGACCACCGCGACGAAGCCGCCGCTAATGATGTAGATCAGCACGATCACAAAGCCGACCAGCGCGCCGACGTAGAAGTCCCAGCCGAGGAAATCTTCGAAGGCCTTGCCGGTCGCGTCGATCTGAGCGCTGACGTAGACCGTCACGAAAATCACCAGGGTGGCCGCAGCCACCTTGCGCAGCACGTGACGGGTGTCGCGGAAGCGCGCCTCGAGGTAGTCCGGCACCGTGATCGAGTCGTATCGATCGGTCAGGACTTTGAAGCGCCGGCACAGCACCAGCCAGCTCACGCCGACGCCGAGCACCTCGCCAAGCACCACCCAGAAGGCCTGCGCGCCGTAAGCCGCGCCCATGCCGGTGAGGCCCAAGAGGAGCCAGGCCGATTCGCCGGTGGCGCGCGCCGAGAAGGCGGCTGGCAAGAAACTCAACCCTTTGCCCGCTGCGTAGTACTCGCGCACGTCGCGCATCCGGCGCGAGGCGACCCAGCCGATGACGAGCAGGATGCCCAGGTAGGCAAGGATGCTGATCAGCTTCGCTGCTTCCATGGTTCTCGTGCCACTCGGCGAGGGACAGCATGGATTCGCGTCCTCAGCCGAGGACGTGCGCAGAGTCTAACGGCTCAGCGCGGTGATCGCAGCCGCAAGATCCGGGTCGCGGCCCTCGAGCACATCATCGCGCGTCCAGCGGACCGGGAAGTCGATTGGTACCGGGACCCCTTCGTTCATGCGTCCGCTCGCGGACTTCACCCGCTGTGTGCAGAAGTAGATCTTGGTGCCGGTGCGCGGCAGTTCGAAGGGGCGCGGCGCGCCGCTGCCGGCGCCGTTGGGGCGGCCGACGAAGCGCACGTCCGGATGCACGTCGCGGAGACAGGAGGCGACGTTGTCCGCGGTGCTGAAGGTGGCCGAGTCGACGAGCACCGCGAGCGGCTTGCCAGCCATCGAGTGCTTCCCGGCCGCGGCGCTGGAGCCGTGCTTGCCGAAGCCGCCCCAGCCGCCGCCGCGCCGCGCGGACAGCTGGAAGTAGATGTAGTCGCCGTCGACCAGGCGATCGACCAGGAACTGCCCCAGCAGATCGGTGCCGCCAGGGTTGCCGCGCAGGTCGAGGATGAGGCCGGGTGCCTCGCGGAGCTCCTGGATGATGCGGTCAAACTCCGCGTAGGTCTCGGCCAGAATCGCGTCGCGTTCCTCGGGCGGGCCCGGCCAGCCGCTGTTGGGTGGGGGGCTGAAGTTGCCGGGGCGGAAGTAGGCGAGGCCGCCCTCGAGCAGGCGATGCGCGCGCTCGCGCGGGACGAGCCTCTGGGAGGGGACCTCGTCGAAGGCGTAAGGCAGCGCAAGCCGGACTTCGCGTTCGCTGCCGTCGCGGCTGCGCAGCCGGAAGCTACGGTCCACGGCATCATCCCAGCGCGCCAAGTGGGCGATGGCGTAGCGCCGGCGTGCCAGATCACTGGAGGCGAAGACCCGGTGCTCGGTCTCGCTGATCCAGGCCTCGATGGGGCGTCCATCGACAGCCAGCAGCAGGTCGCCGGGCTGCACCGATTCGGTTCCATCCGCGACGGTGTGCACCATGATGCCCTCCACCACCTCGGTCAGCGTGAAGGGCCAGCGCTGGCGACCGAAGCCCACCGCCGTGGCCGGCGCGACGAAGGCGTGACCATCGTGCAGCCCCGAGACGAGGTGAACGAGCGCGAAGTAGAAGGACTTGGCGTCGGGTTCCTCGCCGAGGATGGAGTGCGCCTCCTCGGCGAGCTCGTCGAGGCGGAGCTCGCCCAGCTCGGTGCGGTGGTCCAGGTACGACCAACGCGCACGAATCAGCTCCACGGCAGCCTGGAAATCGGCGCGGAAGTCGTTGGCTTCCTGCTGGACGGCCTCGCTGAAGCGAACCGCTTCCTGCTCGCCGGCGACACCCTGGGTCGACTGGAGGAACCAGATGCTGCCGAAGTAGGCCACCGCCGCGACCGCGAGGCAGGCAATCAGCGTGCGCGCCAGCTCGCCCAGCTTGGAAGAAGTAGCCATGGCGACGATTCTACGCCGCCATGGCTTTCCATCCCTTCGATCCCTAATCGACTCGATGGAGGATCGCGTTGGAGAGCGCGATCGGCTGACCGAAACCGTCCAGCTGCGCCGCCTGGGAGTACCAGTTTCCCGGAGGGAGGCCGCGCGGGGTGACCCGGAAGGCGCCGCGCTGGCTGCTGATGAGGTTGGGGGGGCGGAGCCGCGCCGGGAAGGCGGCGAGCTCATGGGCGTCGAGGCCGAAGCCGGTCGACAGCAGCGAGCGTTCGACCCGTGCGCGCGAGATCCAGAGGACGCCGTCTACCTGGTCATGGGAGATTCGGTCACGCAGGTGCAGGACGCTGAGCTGATCGTTGGTCAGCTGCGTCTCTGCGGTGAGCGTGAGCGAATCAGCGCTGCCCGGGTTGCTGGCGCGCTGGGCGAAGGTCTCGGGCGGGCCGCCGAATAGCTGCAGCGCAAAGCCGGCGCGCGGCTTGCCCCCGAACCAGTAGCAGCCCATGTAGGCCGCGTTGCGGCTGCCACGGTCGATGTCGTACCAGACAAAGGTGTCCGAGTTGCCGGGCCCACCCCAAGCGGTGTAGAGCCCGGTGTCATCCGCGTCCCAGACGACCGACCAGCCGAAAGTGTGCGGCGCCCCGGGCGTATCCAGATCACACTCGAAGCCGCGCAGGTCGAGGTCGATGGTGTAGCAGGCATCATTGCCGTTGGGGCTCGCCGGCAGGCCGACCAGGGTGTAGCTGCAGCTGGATGCGGGCCAGCTGTTGGGGCCGGCGCAGGGCGCCGACTGTTCATAGATCCGGAAGTCCGCGCGCAAGCCGCCCGGGCGGATGGCGCGCGTGCAATAGGTGAGTTGCGCTCCCAGCACCTGCTCGCCGTCCTGCGAGTGGCGGGGGATCAGGCTGCCTTCATCGATCCATTCCTGGCGCGCGCCGGGAAAGGAGTAGTAGTTCGAGAGCTGCGCGTTGTTGTAGAGCGTGACCGGCGCGGAGGCCGAGCGATGCGTCTGGTTCGGAGGCGTGAGTCCCAAGCCGGGGAGGTAGATGCCCGCGTAGCGAGGCGGAGTGGCGCGACGAAGCTGCGTGCTGCGCGCGGGCTGGGCCTGGGGCGGTGGTGAAGCCTGAGCGAGCGGGAGCAGAGAAAGCGAACCGAGAGCGAGAGTGAGGAGCACGCAGGACTCAAATGGGGTCGACGCCAGATCAGGTGCGCGGCGCTTACTTTCGGTTGTATGAAGATAGAGCGAAATATGCGAGTTTTCTTTGCGTGGGTCTTGGGTGAAGACGAGGCCAAGACGTCTGGCGCAGGTGCGTGTGGTTGCGGTATCGGGGATCGCGCCTGCGGTCGTGGTTCTTGCGCGATGGCACGAGGAGCCGAGTGGAATCCGCGCGCTCGGCCCGTGCATCGTGGGCCGAGCGGGAGTTTGCACTTTGGATTGCGGACGGGGCGCGCGTCGCGCAGGCGAGCGGGCGCGTGAATGCAAATTGCTTGGCATGGGAATGCGAGTTCCCATGCCCGGAGGAGTCCGGCCGAGCAGAAAAACGCTTAGAGCAGCGGAAGGACCGGGCTCAAGCCGCAGCTTGAGAGGTCGAGCGCCTGCAGATAGACGCGGCCACAGGCGCCTGGCGGCACGGTCGTGCTGAGCTGCGCCAATCCTGCTGCGTCGGCCTGCAGGGTTACCCCCAGCCGAGTGCTGGCATCGAGGCCAAGCACCGTGCCCGCGCATGGGTAGCCCGCTGGGATCACCTGCGAACCCGTGCCAAAGGCATACAGCAGCGCGACGGGCCGCTGCGTGGTCACGCCTTCGATGGTGAAGGTCGGCTGAGTGCAGGTGCCGCTCATCGTGAGGGCAAGCTGTGGATCATGATGAACCGCGCCATCGATCACGCTTCCCTGATAGCTGATTCCCTGCTCAACATGAAACTTGCTTGTCGCGAGATCGATTGCAACAGGTCGATTCGGCAGCAAGTCATCAACAAAATGCAGGCTGACATCCAGCCCCAAGCCGTGGTAGTTCCCGTTCAGGCTCAACTCGATCGACCCGGTATCGATCGTCACAATCATCATGTTGAGATCAGAGCCGAACCACGGAATATCGACCCACTCAAACTCCGCCATTCCGTTCTCAAAGTCTCCGACCGTGTAAGTCCAACGAAAGGCGCCGGTCATCAGTCGCGGAGGCGCACCCGGATGCGTAACGTCTGGAAGCAGCCAAACATCCTCCAGGTGGTACCGCGCCGTGGCGGTCTGAGCCGGGGCGATGGCTGCGCTGAAGGTGAGAGCCAGGAGGGTAAGCGTGAGGGGTCGGAACATGGAAGAGTCTCCTGGTGGCGGGGTCTCTAGCGTGATCGAAGTGGGGCTACTCGTCAACCTTGGAGTCTGCCCCCCCTGAGTGGGCTCAATTCTCGGATCGACCGGTAACTTTCGACCTCGCAACGCGTCCTCTAGGTGAACCCACCTGGAGGACGCTTCTTGTTTCATCCACCCTTCTGCCCGCGCTTCGGCTGCCCCTCCGCCGAGCGCGATCTCGCCTTCCGCTATCGCCGCTCAGGCTCCTATCACCGCAAGTGTGACGGTCGCTGGATCCAGCGATTCCGCTGCCTCGTCTGCCATCGTGGCTTCAGTACACAGACCTACAGGGCTAACTATCGCTACCGCAAGCCCTTTCTCCATCACGCCTTAGTCCACGCGCTCTGCTCCAAGGTCACCCGCCGGCAAGCGGCTCGGCTCTTCGGCGTGAACAAGAAGACGGTCGAGCGCCGCTTCGTCCGGATG